>CADACB010000025.1 GCA_902786345.1 uncultured Ruminococcus sp.
CATCAGTATAATCGTTCAGATCAGGATAATTATTGATTTCTTCGGCTGCCTCATTTTTCTTGTCCGCAAGCGGATCACGTGTTGTCTTGACTTTATAGTTTGAGTTGACATAGGTTACGGCAACAGACTGTTTTTTGAAATCGAAGGTAAGTGATTCATATCTGAAATTATCTATTAATACGGTAACAAATTTCTGGTTATTTGTCGCACCCTTTGGTTCAAGCTCGATTGTAAGCTTACCACCCTCAGCTGGAACAAGATCTGCTTCCTGATGCAGAGTATTCTTACCGTTTGTTTCGTTTATATAGACCTTTACATTTATCTTCGCATATTCATTCTGAGGAAGATCCTTTTCAAGATCATACTTCATAACACTGACTTTCTTGCTTCCGTCGCTCACCTGTATGGTTATGAGTGAACCTTTTGTAAGTTTGTTTCCTGCAAGCGGATCAGTGCCGATAACCTTGCCTGCGTCAACCGCACTTGCAACGTTGGCCCTCTGAGTGGTGAAGCCAAGTGCTTCAAGATCAGCCTTTGCACTATCAAAACTTGATCCTACAACATCTGGTACATCAACCTGCTCGGGTGTAGGACCTGCACTTACAATAAGCGTGATATGAGTTCTTATCTCCTGCTCTGTTCCCTCCTGAGGTGAACAGTCAATTACATAACCCTTGGCTACCTCTGTGCTGTATACTCTCTGAACATCCTGTACGTCACAAGCAAGATTCTTTTCCTTAATCTTATCTATTGCTTCCTGCTCAAGATAATTCTTTACCTTTGGCACCTCGGTTTTTGTTTCTTCACTGTTTATAACAAGCTTGATAACCGCATTTTCCTTTATCTTTTTGGAATCCGCTTCGGGATTTTGGGAAAGCACTATATTCTCAGGCTTTGTATTATCGAAATCAGGTATTATTTCAAATTTGAACTTATAATCCTTATTTGCTTTTACGTCATCTATCGACATACCAACGAAGTTCGGAACGTTTACATCGGGTATCTCTTTACGTCTCATTGCATTCTGCACAATTATCACTATAAACACAACAATTGCCGCAAGAACAAGAAGTGCAATGCTGATTGTCACCCATTTTACGATTGTCTTTGAGCGCGAAGCAACTATCTCGTCATCAACACTGCTGTAATCATTCTCATATACAGGAGCAGTATTTGCCGAACGTACATTATTTAAAGATCCTACATATTTTGTTGGCACTTCATCAACAAAGTAATTATAGTTGAACCTTACTGATGGGTCATTTCTGAATACATCTATCGCCTCAAGCATTTCGGAAGCAGAAGCATAGCGCTGCTTAGGATCCTTACGCATAGCCTTAAGTGTTATGTCTTCAATTCCACCCGGTATCTCATCGTTTATTTCTCTGAGAGGCTTAGGCTCATTCTGGAGCTGCATAATTGCAACAGACACAGCACTGTCAGCCTCAAACGGAAGTGTACCGGTTAGCATTTCATAAAGCATAACACCTACCGAATATATATCAGCCTTACCGTCTGTAACATCGCCGCGTGCCTGCTCGGGAGCTATATAGTGAACAGATCCGATAGCCTTATCAGTCATTGTACGTGTTTCCTTATTAGAGAAGCGTGCAATACCGAAATCAGTCACCTTGATAGTTCCGTCCTGAAGCAGCATTATATTCTGGGGTTTGACGTCACGGTGAACAATGCCCTTTTCGTGGGCGTGCTGAAGAGCCTGCAATATCTGGACTGTGAAGTGAACTGCCTCCTTCCAGGGCAATATCTTCTGCTGTCCGATATACTCCTTAAGAGTGATACCGTCAATATATTCCATAACTATATATTGTATCCTGTCGCCAAAGCTTACATCATACACCTTTACAATATTTGGATGTGACAAAACAGCAATCGCCTTTGATTCATTCTTGAAACGCCTTATAAATTCATCATTTCCGAGGAATTCATCCTTGAGTATCTTTATTGCAACCGTCTTGTCGTCAACATTATCATAAGCCTTATAGACCATAGCCATTCCGCCAACACCTATAAGCTCCTGTATCTCATATCTTCCGTCAAGTCTTTTGCCGGTATATTTATCCATAAACAAACTCCTTTCAAGACATCAGCCGGCTATAACGGCAACAGTAATATTATCACTGCCGCCAAGTTCTTTTGCCGCCTCTATCAGTCTATTTACAAGCTCCTCGCCACTGCAGTTTTTAACAAGCTCACAAAGTGCATTATCCACAAAATATCCCGACAAGCCGTCTGTGCATATTATCAGTTCAGCCCCCTGTCTGAACTGCTCACAGTTATAGTCTGTAATAAGCTGCGGATCTATTCCCAAAGCCCTTGTGATGATGTTGCGGTTTGGGTGGAACATTGCCTCTGCCTCAGTCAACTGTCCTGCATCAACAAGCTGCTGAACAATAGAATGATCTGTTGTTATACGGCGAATACTGTCATTTTCAAAAAGATAAGCACGACTGTCGCCTGCGTGCACGATATGTACCAGTTCGTTTCCGGCAACAGCACACACAACCGTTGTACCCATACCCTTGAGTGACGGATCATTACAGGCTGTTTCATATACCACGCTGTTTGCTGTGCATACAGCCCTTGTAATAAGCTCCCTTATCTGTTCAGGAGACATATCAGATTTGTATTCCTCAGTAAGTATTGAGGCTATTGTTTCGGCAGCAACACTGCTTGCCGTACAGCCGCCGTTTGCTCCGCCCATTCCGTCACAAACAACAGCCCATGCTGTACCGTCCGGAAAAATTCCTGTCTTGCAATAATCTTGATTGGAATCCCGTCTAAGACCAATATCGCTTCCGGAATATACCATCATTCCTTCCGAGCCTCCTTTTTTCCTGCGTGTGAAGCCGATCTTCTAAGCTGACCGCACGACGCGTTTATATCGCTTCCCAGCGTTCTTCTTACCGTTGCAGTTATTCCCGCTTTTTCAAGTATCCTGATAAAGCTCTGCATCCTTTCCTTCCTGCTCTTTTTATAACCCGTGCCGCCCACGGTATTCACGGGTATAAGATTAACGTGACACAACATCCCCTTAAGCCTTAAGGCAAGCTCAGAGGCACAGGCGTCGCTGTCATTAACTCCGTCTATCATAGCATATTCAAAGGAAATCCGTCTGCCCGTTTTACCGGCATAATACCGGCAAGCCTCAAGCAGCTGAACCGTGTTGTATTTTCTGTTTATTGGCATTGTGCGGCTTCTTATGTCATCATTTGGTGCGTGCAGTGATACCGAAAGCGTAAGCTGAAAGTCAAGCTCCGCAAGAGCATATATCTTCGGGACAATTCCGCAGGTTGAAAGTGAGATATGCCGCATTCCAATATTCATACCGTTTTCACTGCTGACAAGCCTTAAGAAGCGAACCACATTATCAAAGTTATCAAGCGGCTCACCCATCCCCATAAGTACAACATTGGAAATTCTTATTCCCGTATCCTGTTGTTCAGCCTGAAGCTGAGCGAGCATCTCAGAGGCAGTAAGATTTCTTGAAAAGCCGCCCTGCCCTGTTGCACAGAAGGTACAGCCCATTTTACATCCTGCCTGAGTGGATATACAACTTGTATATCCGTGGTGATAATGCATAAGAACAGACTCAACTGTTTCTCCGTCAGCAAAGGAAAACAGATATTTTCTTGTATCATCATAATCCGAAATTAATTTTTTTTCAATAGTTGCTGACGATATATAGTAATTTTCTACAAGTTTTCGCTGGGTTTTCTTGGAAATATTAGTCATTTCGTCAAAGGCTTTTACACCCCTATGAAGCCATTGATACACCTGTGCAGCCCTGTAAGAAGGTTCTCCCAAAGCCGCAAGCTCTTTTTTTAGCTCGTCCTCATACATTGATTTTATATCAGCAGGCATATTGTCACTTCCTTTTGAACAGGCTTATGAAAAATCCGTCAGTATTATTTATATGAGGAAACAATGTAAGCTCGTTGTCTTTTTCGTCTATTCCTCTTTTTATATTCTTGGGCAGTATTATTTTTTCTGCCTCAAAATTGCTGTGTTCTTCAAGAAATCTTGAAGCATTCAGATTATTTTCATCAGGATTGAGCGTACATGTTGAATATACAAGCAACCCACCGCTTTTTACAAGCTCGGCCGCCCTGCATAATATACTGTACTGTATTTCTGGCAGACTGTCAAAGCCAAAGTCCTTTTTATATCTGAGCTCAGGCTTTCTTCTTATTATACCAAGCCCTGAACAGGGTACATCACAAAGCACTCTGTCAGCACAAAAATCAAGACTAAGCTTTGAAGAATCACCCTCAAGCGTTTTTATTATATCTATCGAAAGTCTTTTTGCACCGTTTTCAACAAGCCTTAGCCGTGAGCGGTAAAGATCACACGCGGTAATGCTTCCTCGGTTTTTCATCAGCTGTGCCGCTGTAAAGCTCTTTCCGCCCGGTGCACTGCACACATCGGTCATTATGCTGTTTTCACAGGGAGCAAGTATTTTGCAGCAAAGCTGTGAAGCCTCATCCTGAACGTGAAACAAGCCCTGTTTGTATTGGCACAATTGTTCAATTGCTCCTGTACCCTCAAGCAGAAGACAGTCAGACACCTTATCAGAATATTCCACTTTTATCCCGCAGTTCTCAAACGATTCCTTAAGTTCACGAGATGTTGTTTTCAGAGTATTCACCCTTATGCACAGCGGAGGTCTGCCTTCAAGCGCCTCGAGCATACCAAGGGTATTTTCATCACCATAGCTTTTTCGCCACAGCTTTATAATATTCTCAGGACACGAATATTTAATTGAGTAATATTTATTTTTCCCTTTTTTGGGATCAGGTAAACACAGCTCTTTCTTCTTTACCGAAGTTCTCAGTATGCCGTTTATAAAGCCGCACACTCTTGAAAGACCGTTAGGCCTGCAAAGCTCTACAGATTCATTAACAGCCGCAGAATCGGGCACACCTTCCATAAAGTAAAGCTGATATAAACCCATTCTGAGGATAATCAGCGCGCGTGTGTCAATCTCCTTTATTGATCTTGAGGAATTTATAGAAATATTATAATCAAGCAGCAGCCTTTTTTCGATAACTCCATAGAACAGCTTAGCAGCAAAGCTTTTATCACGAGGTGAAAGTCCGTATTCCGAAAGTATGTGATCAAGCGTAAGGTTTGAATAAGCTTGATTCTCCTCAACCTTAACAAGAGCCAGAAAAGCTGCCTGTCTTGCAGATATTTTCATTTACACCCACCCATATCAGGAAAATCTGAGTTCAGCCGCACTCACATTATGCAGTCCGTTTACAAATGCTTTTGCAGACATTTTCTTTTTGCCCTCAGGCTGAAGCTCCAAAATTTCTACAGCGCCGCTGCCGCAGGCAACAATAAACGGATCAAGTGATAATATCTGTCCGGGTTCTCCGCTGCCGTTTGTGACAAGGGTTCTGTGGATTTTTATACGCTTTCCCGAAAGTACTGCACTTGCTGACGGCCACGAATTAAGCCCTCTTACAAGATTATGGACCTTCTGTGCACTTTCTGTAAAGTCTACAGCAGACATATCCTTTGTAAGCATAGCGGCATAACACGAAAGACTGTCATCCTGCTTTTCTCTTGTAAGTCTGCCCTGTTCTGCCTCGTGTACTGTTTTTACAATAAGTTCTGCTCCAAGAACAGAAAGCCTGTCGTGAAGCTCATCGGCGGTTTCATTTTCACCTATTTCAAGTTCGGCCTTCATAAGCATATCGCCTGTATCAAGTCCAGCATCCATATACATTGCGGTAACACCGGTTTTTGTTTTGCCGTCGATAACTGCCCTTTGAATAGGAGCTGCACCTCTGTATTCCGGGAGAAGGGATGCGTGTACGTTAACACAACCATATGGGGGAAGATCGAGTATATCCTTTGGAAGTATTTTTCCGTATGCAACAACAACTATCATCTGAGGAGCTATTTTTTTAAGCAGCTCAAGTGCAGCGCCATCCTTAAGAGTTTCAGGCTGAAAAACTTCTATATTGTGTTGTAAAGCACAGACTTTTACAGGCGGAGGAGTTAGCGTATACCCTCTGCCTTTTGGTTTATCAGGCTGAGTGAATACTGTTGAAATTTCGTTACCATCCTTTATAAGAGCTTCAAGACAGGGAACGGCGAAATCAGGAGTACCCATAAAAACTATTCTCATAGAAAACATCCTTTACTATATTAATTACCGCCGGCGAGTTGCCGGTCCAAATTCGCGTTTTCGCTTCACTTCGTTACGCTTTGATTATCCAAATCGAAAATACCCCGACCACATCAGACGGAACGTCATATCATTCTATTTCTGCCGCCACAGCCTGTTCACCGGGCTGCTTTCCGGCTGGTTTCTGAAAATTTCAGTGCTGTTTTCTACATAAGTCAACGTGCCTGCTTATCTGATTGATAATTAACAATCAATAATTATTTTCACATTTCAACTTTCATTATACATTGCACAAGTTTCTGTTCCAGTTTGATGTAAGTCTAAAAATAAACTTTTGATACTCAATAATGAACAAAGTTTCGCGCAAGCCTTTACGAAGACTTGTGGGGTCAAGAGTGAGAATCCTTGGCGCACTCCACAAAGTGCGAATCCCCTTACAACGTACATTTATTCCTTAACAGAATCAATCTTTCTTATAATGTGCTCCTTGAAGAGTATACCGTCAAGATGGTCGTTCTCGTGACATATTGCTTTAGCAAGAAGTCCTTCTGCATTTATTGTAAACTGATCACCGTGACGATTCTGAGCAACTGCCGTGACATACATCGGGCGTTTGGTTATACCAAACTCACCGGGACAAGACAGACAACCCTCGCTGCCCTCTTGCACACCGCTTGTTTTAACAATTTTAGGATTAATAAATTCAAGCCTGCCGTCGCCAATATCAATAACAAAAATTCTTCTGAGTATACCGACCTGCGGACCTGCAAGACCAACTCCGTCGCCTGCAAGCATTGTTTCATACATATCATCAAGAAGTGCTACAAGTTTATCATCAAACTTCTCAACAGGTCTGCATACCTTATTGAGGATCGGATCTCCTTCCTTAACTATATTTCTTATTGCCATAATAACTCCTCCTTAAAATTACTCCGGAGCAATCGCTTGTCATTTCCGGCTTGCCGTATAAGGCTATAGTATCGTATCAGGATCTATATCCGGATAAACAACAACATCTGAAAACGAACGGTCACTGCCGAATTCGCAAAGCAGTGTTGAAAGCATATTCCGAAATGCCCTGCTGTTTTTAAATTTTATAATTATCCTGAATCTGTATTTATTGCTTATTTTTGAGATCATTGCAGGTGAAGGACCTATCACTCTCATCGGCAGACTGCCGTATTCAGCAGATGCCAGAACTTTGAGCATCTCCGAAAAACGATCAGCAGCAAGCTTAGTTTTTTTCTTGTCTGTGCCTACAAAGGCAACAACGCATATGTCCGCAAAAGGCGGATACAGCATTGCTTTTCTCAGCTCGATCTCGCTGCTGAAAAAAGCTTTGTAGTCCTGTGAGGCTGCAAGCTCAATTATCGGATTTTCAGGTTCATAGGTCTGTATGATTGCCCTTCCCTCAAGACCACCTCTGCCGGATCTTCCTGCAACCTGGGTTAGCAGCGAAAAGGTTCTTTCATAGCTGCGGAAATCATCACTGTGCATCATATTGTCAGCCGACATTACACCAACAAGCGTTACATCAGGAAAATCAAGTCCCTTTGCAACCATCTGTGTGCCAAGCATAATGTCATACTCACCTTCCTGAAATGCACGAAGCTTTTTTTCATATGCATATCTCTGCATGGTGGAATCAGTGTCAAGCCGCAATATACGTGCACCGGGGAATATTTCGTGAAGCTCCTGTTCGGCTCTTTGAGTGCCTGCTCCTGAATACCTGAGTTTTGACGAGCCGCAGCAGGGGCATTCGCTCGGTGCAGAAACTGAATATCCGCAGTAATGACACATAAGTCTGTTGTTTGCACTGTGAAAGGTAAGCGATATTGAACAGTTCGGACAAGAAATAACCTCACTGCACGAACGGCAGGATACAAATGTATTATGCCCGCGTCTGTTCAGAAGAATTATAGATTGCTGTCCGTGATCAAGATTATCCTCTATGGCTTCAAGCAGAACTGAGCTGTAACCGGAGGTATTTCCCTGCTGCTGCTCAACATTCATATCGGCTTTTATTACATATGGCAGCTGTGCATTTCCATATCGGCTGTTGAGAGTTTCAAGGGAATATCTTCCCATCTGAGCATAATAATAACTTTCAACAGAAGGTGTAGCAGAAGCAAGAAGAAGCATACAGCTATTGTAGCTGCATCTGAGCTTTGCAAGTTCCCTTGCGTGAAACCTCGGTGTTGCCGAGGATTTATAGCTGTATTCCTGCTCCTCGTCCATTACTATTATACCGACATTTTCAAGCGGTGCAAATATTGCCGAGCGTGTACCTACAGCAATATTTGCCTGTCCGTTTTTTACCCTTTTCCATTCCTCAAGACGCTTGGAAAGTGATAAGCCGCTGTGAAAAACTGCAACTCTGTTTCCATAGCGTGAGGTAAATTTTTGAAGAAGCTGAGGTGTAAGAGAAATCTCAGGAACCATACATATAACGCCCTTATTTTCTGCATTCACCTCATCAATAAGCTTCATAAAAACCGACGTCTTACCGCTGCCCGTAATTCCGTAAAGCAACGATACACAAGGTTCTGAACTGCGGTATTTTTCAAGCAGTGAGGTGTATGCTCTGTTCTGCTGAGGAGTCAGACGAATGTCCTCAACCGATTTTATATTATCATCCGGCTGCTCAGTATTTGGCGGTTCTGCATCATAATAGCAACAAATCCCCTTCTTTACAAGGTTATCAACAACCGACACCGACACTCCGGTAAAATAGCATACTTCCTTTACGGATACCTCTCCTACTGTTCTCAGTACGCTTATAACCTCTTTTTGCTGAGGAGTATATCTTCTGTCCGGTTCATCCCTTTCAAGCTTCACCATCTTTACAGTCTTATCACTCAAACGTTTTTGTACCTGTTCCGTTCTGTGAATAACGCCTTTTTTGAAAAGCTTTACAAGCAGAGAGTCATCCGCAAGCCCCATTATTTTTATAAGCCTGTCTTGTCTTACAGCAGTTTTTCTCAATATAAGATACTCACATATTTTTTTTTCCGTATTGCTTAATGACTGCAATATTTTTTCATCGGAAATTTTTTTCGCACTGTAATTATATGTCATTTTAACGGAAAGTCCCGTTGGCAACATAGCGTCACAGGCATCAAACAGAGTACAAAAACATCTGTCCTTCATTTCATTTGCAAGCATAAGAAGCTCGTCATTCATAACAGGATCTTTATCAAGAAGCTCTTTTATATATTTAAGCCCTGAAATATCCTCAGTTTCAAAAAGTCTCATTATCATACCCTGACGGTAAGAGCCTCTTCCAAAGCTTACACTCACTCTACAGCCCGGTTTTGCATATTCCCTGTATTCTTCGGGAATAACATAATCATAAAGCTTATCGAAATGGTATGCCGTATTTTCAACTGCAACTCCTGCAGCAAGAAAGCTTTCAGTCATCTATATCAGGCTCAAGTATTGCATACTTATGATTCTGAAATTCATTGACTGCAACAATAACAGGTTTATCAAAATTTTTGGTTTTGTCTGTTTGTCCTTCCTCAGTTATCTCACGTGCTCTTTTGGCAACGGCAATAGCAAGTGCATATTTACTTACCTTACCTGCAAAAATATCATCTACCGAAGGTCTTGTATATTTCTCATACATAACTGACATCTCCTTATATTTTATGTTTATATGGCAGCTGCTTTAATATTAACAGCATTCGCATCTGTATTGAGGATTTATTACCCAAATCATTTAAACAAAATTTATTATACTCTTCAGACAAATATCTTACTCAAAACGTTCAGCCCTGAGTTTTTCTGCATTTATAACCGACATCACATCAGCAACACATTCTTCAAGAGGGCCATTGACAACAATATAATCGTAATTTTTTGCAAGAGCAACCTCTTCCTTAGCCCTTTCCATACGTTTAAGGATAACTTCCTCAGTCTCCGTACCTCTTTTTCTGAGTCTTCTTTCAAGTTCTTCCATTGAAGGCGGCATTATAAAAATACTTACGCAGTCAGGATTTTTCTTTTTAATTTTCTCACAACCCTGAACTTCTATTTCGAGGATAACATCTTTTCCTTCTTTCATTTTTTCCTCCGCCATTTTTTTCGGAGATCCATAGAAATTTCCGCAGTACTGTGCATACTCAAGCAGGTCATCGTTATCTATCATCTGCTTAAACTGTTCTCTTGTAATAAAATGATAATGTACGCCGTCTTTTTCACCTTCTCTTGGAGATCGTGTTGTTGCCGAAACAGACACAACTATATTATCATCCTTAACAAGTTCATTAACCACAGTTCCCTTACCTGTTCCGGCAGGACCTGAAATAACGACCAAAAGACCTTTACCCTTCATTTGTATTATCCTCCTCATTTCCTTCTTTATCATTCACACGATGTGCAACTGTTTCCGGCTGCACAGCAGACAGCACAATGTGGTCACTGTCTGTAACGATAACCGATTTTGTTTTTCGTCCGCAGGATGCATCTATAAGCAAGCCTTTATCACGTGCGGTCTGAACCATTCTCTTCACAGGTGCCGCATCCGGACTTACTATCGCTATTATCCTTGTTGACGATATCATATTCCCATATCCTATATTTATCAGTTTCATACTATCACTCCGCAGGCACACCATTATTCAATATTTTGGATTTGTTCACGGATTTTTTCTATTTCTGCTTTTATGGCTACAACCTTGTGGGCAAGCTCGGCATCACATACCTTTGAACCAATGGTATTGGCTTCACGGTTCATCTCCTGAACGATGAAATCAAGCTTTCTGCCGACAGGCACACTCTGAGAAAGCATATTTTCAAGCTGTGAAAAATGACTTCTCAACCTTACGGTCTCTTCATTGACAGCAGTTTTGTCGGCAAAGATAGCTGCCTCGGTAAGTATTCGCTGAGGGTCTATGGTGGTGTCGTCAAGAACCTCTCTTAAACGCTCATAAAGCTTGTTTCTGTATTCTTCAACGGTTATAGGAGAACGCACCTCGATCTCGGATACAAGATCTATTATGGTTTTGCTGTGCTCCATCACATCCTTTGCAAGCTTTTCACCTTCACGCTCACGCATAAGTATAAAGTCAGCTAATGCCTTTTCCCCTGCCTGCATTACAACTTCCGTGAGAGTTTCTTCACTTTCAGGTGCTTTACTTACAGTAAATATGTCAGAATACCTTGAAAGTACAGATACAGATATGTCGTCCTTCAAGTCATATGTGTCCCGAAGCTCCCTGAGTGCGTTGACATAGCCTGCCGCAAGCGAATGATTTATCCTTACATCAGCTGCTATATTTTCATCAGCCTCAACAGATACATATACATCCACCTTACCTCTGGAAATATATCCTGATACCAACCCTCTTATTTTCTCCTCAAGAAAGCCGTATCCTTTTGGAAGCCTGCACTGAAGCTCAAAAAACCTGTGGTTTACGGACTTGATCTCAAAAACAGTCATTCTGCCGTTTATCAGATCTTCAAACCTTCCGTAACCCGTCATACTTCTTATCATTATTTTATCACATCTCTTTTTATATTTTTACTGGTTTTTATCAATAAAGCAATATTTATTATTAACAATTAATTTTACCAGTTTTAACATATGCTTGTCAACACACTTACAAAACACAAGTATGATATTTGTAAGTATTTTACAAATTTTTTTCGTTTTATTATTTTTATTGGAATGTGAACTTATGATTTAAAACTATAGAGCTGCGGCAAAATAATATTGCCCGTAAAAATTTTTATGGAGGTGAAGCTTTGAAAGGCTCGGTTAAATTTTTTACGGCTTGTATTTCAATTATTCTTATTCCTCTTTTTGTAATGTATTCCGTTTCCGTGTTTTTCACTCCATCAAAACTGAAAACAGACAAGCTTACAAATACTTTTTTGAACGGCAGCTTTCCCCTTTCCCTCAGCTACAGCAACACTAACGCTCTCGCTGTTCATGCTGATAATACTTCATCAAAGAATGTAAGTGCAAAACTTATGATGTTTAATATTTTTCCCGTCAAAGAAGTAAATATTTCTCTTGAAGAAAGAAAATATGTTATTCCCGGCGGAATACCCTTTGGCATAAGATTATACACCAACGGTCTTGTTGTCACGGAAACAACTTCGGTAAGCAGCGGCATCTCCGAAAGCTATCCTGCACAGGATGCCGGTATTAAAAGCGGAGATGTCATCCGTTCTGTAAACGACAAAACACTTACTTCAAACGAACAGCTGCTTAGAGCCGTCGAGGAAAGCGACGGACAGCCGATAAAAATTGATGCAATACACGAAAACTCACCATATTCCACAACGATAACCCCTGTTTTTGACAATTCAATCGGAAAATATCGTGCAGGTCTTTATGTGCGTGACAGCTGTGCAGGCATAGGAACAATGACTTATATTGATCCCTCAAACGGCAGCTATGCAGGCTTAGGACACGGTATATGTGACAGCGAAAGCGGCAGACTTATGCCCTTGCTCAGCGGTGATATTGTACGGGCAGATATTACCTCTGTAAGGAAAAGCATATGCGGATCTCCGGGCTCTCTGAACGGTCATTTCAACGGAACCACGGCAATAGGTTCACTTCTTCTTAATAGTGAACACGGAGTATACGGAAAATATTATCTTCCCGATAAAAACGCAAAAACCATCCCTGTTGCCTTCAAACAGGAAACTGTAAAAGGCGGCGCATCACTTCTCACTTCCGTTGAAAACAACATTCCCTTATACTACGATATTGAGATAGAAGAAATAAGCTACAATGACCTGAATACCTCAAAAAATATGATCGTCAAAGTAACCGATGAACGTCTTTTAAAAAAAGCCGGTGGTATTGTACAGGGTATGAGCGGCAGTCCTATCATTCAGAACGGACGGCTTGTAGGTGCTGTAACTCACGTTTTTGTAAATGATCCCACAAGGGGATATGCCGTTTTTGCTGAAAATATGTTGGAATACAGCGAAAACATTCCACAAACAATTTATAATAGAGCTGCCTGAAATTAGTAAATACTCCCTTTTTTATTTTTGTTGAAATTGATTATTGCCAAATTTACCAATTTATGGTAATATATAAACAACACAAATAAACTTATGGGGGATTTAAAATGAAAAACACATTCAAGGTACTCATTGCAGAAGACACTGACGAATTCACAGGCGGAATGACTGATCCATTTGAAGAAAAGGGCTTCACTGCTCAATTCTGCGAAAAAGACGGCAGCAAGGTAATAGAAAGCATAAAAAGCTTTCAGCCTGATGTTGTTCTTATGGATATGTTTATGAGCAGCATAGACGCCGTAGGGGTTATGAGAGCAATAAAAGCAAAGAGCGAAACACAAAAGCCTATATTTGTAATAATTTCGGGGTTTGACAGTTCAATGCTTGAAAAAGAAGCCTTAAGAGCAGGTGCAGCCTATTATGTAATAAAGCCATTCAGGGCGTCAGACCTGCTCGACAGGATTTCAGAGCTTATGACCTGTTGTGCTGAAGTCAGTGTGCCAAGCGGCAGAGTATACAGTTTTGACCGTGATCTTGAGCTCACTATAACAGACATTCTTCACCAGATCGGTGTGCCTGCTCATATCAAAGGTTATCATTATCTTAGGGATTCCATCATTATGTCTGTAAAGCAGCCCGAGATTATCAATGCCGTTACCAAGGAATTATATCCATCTGTTGCAAAGAAATACGAAACCACATCATCCCGGGTTGAACGTGCAATACGTCACGCCATTGAAGTTGCCTGGGACCGCGGAGATGTTGATGTTCTGAACTCTTATTTTGGCTACACCATCCACAACAGTCGAGGAAAGCCCACTAACAGCGAATTCATTGCTATGATCTCTGACCGTCTTCGCCTTCGTCACGGATCAGCAGCGTAACCTCGGTGGCAACGACAAGCTGCCACACCCAATTTACGTTTACGTTCGCTTACGCTCACTCTGTCTATCCAAACCGAAAGTACTCCGACCGCAGCGTCAAACTGCGGTCTATATAACCAAAAAGCAGGCACGATCTTCTCTCAGAAGTACCCGTACCTGCTTTTATTATTTAACAATTTTGTGTTCAAACTGCTTTTAAAACAGCAACATTCCGCATTTCGACTTCGTTTCGTTCTTAATTGTCAGATCTTACTTGGCAATGAAAACCTCAGTAACGATAACTATATGCCTGCTCTTAGTATATTATTTTTTGTTCTTCTTTGATTTTACAATAAGTGTGAGAATTATACCTGCAGCAGCTCCTGCGGCACACAGTGCAATCTTCTTCTTGAGCTTTTCTTTTCTTTCATACTCCTGAAGTTCAGCGATTATATCATCATCAAGAATTATCTCATCGCTCAGTTCATCCGGAATAACTTCATCCTCAGCTGACTTGTTTTCATCTGCTTCTTCATTTTCATCAGCAACTTTTGATGTTTTTTCTTTTATCTTCTTTACAATATTTGCTACAAAACGGAAGCGGTTTCCGTTTTTGCCGACACATTCAAATTCGGCTGTCTCTACATCAGCGTCTTCGTCACTCTTAGCCGGTTCTTCTGCATCTGCATTCTCTTCAACATTATTTTCCGCTTTCTCAACAGTTTCTTCCGCTGTTTCCTGCTCAGTCTGTGCAGAAGCCTCTGTTGATACTTCTGTTACTTCCTCAGCCGCCGTCTCTGTATTCTCGGTAGCAAAAGTCTCTGCTGTTTCCTCAGCTACAAGCTCAGGTGCTTCTGCTTCAAGGTTCTGCTTATCTTTCTTGGACATTGATATAACTCCCTTTCATTATGAGCATTTATTATTTAAAATATCATATACAATCACATAAAAATCCCAAACACCCGTACACATCAGCCCTCTGACAAGCCATATATGCCATAATAATAACGCTGTTGTTTATAAATGTTTGTGCAAAATATATGATTCAAGTACAGTTTATTGTAACACATCAAAAAAACAATGTCAACCTGTAAATTAACATTTTTGTCGCATTGCAGGCTGACATTTATTTCTTATAAGTGATTTATTTAAGAGCATCCATTGCCGTCTTTATCATTTCAATCTTCTCTGCAAATTTTGCGGCATTTGCACGAACCTCTGCAACCACCTTTTCAGGCGCTTTTGCCATAAAGCCCTTATTATTAAGTTTTTTCTCATTGAATTCAAGATCCTTAAGGGCAGTCTTAAGCTCTTTATCAAGACGTTTAAGCTCAGCATCCTTATCAACAAGCTCGTCCATAGGAATATATATTTTTGCATCCGCCGTTACAACGGTAACAGCACCCTCAAATTCATAGTCTTGTGCAACATTTATCTCACTTGCACTTGCAAGTCTTGAGAAGAACTTAGCGCCGTTTTTAAAGGTTTCAATATCCTTTGCAGCAATATAAACCTTGGCTTTTCTTGATGGGGGAACATTCATTTCTGCTCTGCGGTTACGTATAGCCTTTATAGCGTCCATCACCATATTCATCTGTCTTGCTGCTTCTGGGAAACTGAGTGATTCATTATATACAGGATATTTTTGCAGCATTATGGTCTCTCCCTCATGGGGAAGTGACTGCCATATTTCTTCAGTTATAAACGGCATAAACGGATGCAAAAGCTTAAGTGTTTCGTTCATTACATATACAAGCACTTCTCTTGCATTCTGAGCGGTCTGACCTTCAGACTGAAGTCTTGCTTTTGCAAGCTCTATATACCAGTCGCAAAGGCAATCCCATATAAAATCATACAGCTTTGAAACAGCGATTCCAAGCTCATATTTTTCAATACTGTCAGTCACCTCTGAAATAACTGTATTAAGAGTTGATATTATCCATTTATCCTCTGTTTCAAGCTTTTCAGGCAATTCACCCTTAACATCATAACCGTCAATATTCATACGGATAAAGCGTGCCGCATTCCAAAGCTTATTTGCAAAATTACGGCTTGCTGTTATTTTTTCTTCTGAATAACGCATATCATTTCCGGGTGCATTTCCTGTAACAAGTGTAAACCTGAGTGCATCTGCACCAAACTGATCAATAACCTCAAGAGGATCAATACCATTGCCAAGTGATTTACTCATTTTTCTGCCCTGTGAATCTCTTACAAGACCATGTATTAGCACCTTATCAAACGGCACTTTGCCTGTATGTTCAAGTCCGCTGAACATCATTCTCATAACCCAGAAGGGAATTATATCATATCCTGTTACAAGAACACTTGTCGGATAAAAATACTCCATCTCAGGTGTATTGTCAGGCCAGCCGAGCGTACTGAACGGCCAAAGTGCTGAAGAGAACCAAGTATCAAGTGTATCAGGATCCTGACGCATCTTATTCCCACACTTCGGACAGAAAGCTTCATTTTCCTTTGTTACAACTGTTTCACCGCAGTCATCACAATAAAATGCCGGGATCTGGTGTCCCCACCACAGCTGACGGGAAATACACCAATCACGTATATTCTCAAGCCAATGAAAATATGTTTTCTCAAAATGTGAAGGTATAAACTGTGTTTCTCCGTTTTTTACTGCATCTATTGCCGGACCTGCAAGCGGCTTCATCTTCACAAACCATTGCTTTGACACTCTCGGCTCAACAGTCGTTGAACATCTGTAACATGTTCCTACATTATGAGAATAGTCCTCTATTTTTACAAGAGCACCTTCTTCATCAAGATCTGCAACTATTGCCTTTCTAGCCTCATATCTGTCCATTCCGGCATATTTTGGATAGTCATCCGTTATTTTTGCGTCATCAGTCATAACGTTTATAACAGGAAGATTATGTCTTAAACCTACTTCAAAGTCGTTAGGATCGTGTGCAGGTGTTATCTTTACCACGCCTGTTCCAAAATCCATTTCTACATATTCATCAGCCACTATGGGAATCTCACGGTGAACAATCGGCAGTATAAGCGTCTTTCCAACCATTTCCTTATAGCGTTCATCCTTTGGATTAACCGCAACGGCAGTATCTCCAAGGAGTGTTTCCGGACGGGTGGTTGCAAGGTTTATATATCCGCTGCCGTCCTTTAGCGGATAACGCAAATGCCAAAAATGACCTGCCTGCTCCTCATATTCCACCTCTGCATCCGAAATTGAGGTAAGGCACTTCGGGCACCAGTTTATTATGCGTTCGCCCCTATATATAAGTCCCTTATCATAAAGACGAACAAAAACATTTTTTACTGCCTTATTGCAGCCCTCGTCCATTGTAAAGCGTTCACGCTCCCAATCTGCTGACGAGCCCATTTTTCTGAGCTGCTTTACGATCCTTCCGCCGTATTCTTTTTTCCATTCCCAAGCACGCTCAAGAAATTTTTCACGTCCGATTTCTTCCTTAGTCACACCTTCCTTACGCATTGCTTCAACTATTTTAGCCTCTGTTGCTATAGAAGCGTGATCTGTTCCGGGAAGCCACAATGCACTATAGCCCTGCATTCTTTTAAAGCGAATAAGAATATCCTGCAATGTATTATCCAGTGCGTGTCCCATATGAAGCTGACCTGTTATATTCGGCGGCGGCATCATTATTGTATACGGTTTTTTATTTTTATCGATCTCAGCGTGAAAAAAACCGCTATTCTCCCAGAATTTATATATTCTGTCTTCAAATTCGCCGGGATTATAAGCCTTAGCAAGCTCTTTTTCCATTTTTATTCCTCCTGTTTATTCACACTTAACATATCGCCAATTCATTTTCACACGATACATCAACCCATTCTCAAAATAACATTATCCCACTAAAAAGCCATTTTGTCAACCCACACACAGCATTCCACACGAAAATCAAGTTTCTTCAGCAGAAAATTAAAATCGGAGCATTCTAAGCAAAAGTGAAAGGATTTTGTCACAAAAACAACATTATCAAAAAGATTATTATTGTTTTGTTACTCAAAATGACAATTCCTATTTTGATTATTTTGAAAATTGATTTCCGTGAGCATTCTCCCGAAAAGTAAAATAAGTGACTATTTTGCGAAAATGGTTACAAAAAATCAAAAAAAGACACCGCACAGACTTTAATCTGTACGATGCCTTGCTTGTTTTGACTCCTAATCGACTGTTTCTCATGTGATTTCAAATCATCCTTATGAGTATAAGCCTTTTGACGAGCGCATTTTTTCCACAAGCCAAGAGTTACTTAAACCCTCAAGGTTGTAGAGTAATTATTACTCTACAGGATTAATAACAGAAATAATAATAGATTCAAGTCTATCGTAATGTGTACAAACTTTTCTAAAAGTATTATAAGTCTATACATACTGTTTTTTACTGCTTTCGTCCGGACTTGAAAACATTAATGTAAACACACTCTAATACTTGCTTAAAGTTTATTATTTCAGACTTATCGATGGAAGACACTGTGGATTATTAGGCTACATTATTTTCACAACTGCACCTGTTTTTTTCACTGTCTTTCATAGTGGAACACTTTTTGGTATTTTATCTTTTTATCTCTTTCTTTTGAGATGATAACACATATACCGCTGTGCAGACCAGCATACAGAACAGAACTGCGGCAAATAATACTCTCATATCACTCATACCTGCTGCCGGTAATTCATAGGGTATGAACTCATACCGATTGTTGAACACAAATACTATATCCGTATCGTCTGAATCCACCGTTTCTTCTGTATTAAGAGACAGTGCTTTATTTCTTACCGTATTGCCATCGGGTGCAGTCTGGAGCGATGCTCCTTCGTTGCTGCTGACAGTATAGGAAGCAATATATGCCGCATTCGCCTGCTCTGTTACGAAATACGTTGCGCCATAGGGCAAGCCCTTGAGTTTAAAGGATTCTCCGTGATGCAAAGTTACAGTAAAACGTGCTGTGTCGGCGATTTCATCAGCCGCTTCTCCGCTAAGGTCCATAATCTCTGCCAAACTCTTTTGTACAACACCTGTGGTGTCTTTTTCCTTAAATTCACCCTTAAGCTCACTATATTTTTTTCCGCTGCCCTGCAGCCCTGTTACTATGATATCAAACTTAAACTCATGCCTGCTGTATTCACCTTTTTTTAGGTTTCCGTAGGTCATATCCACCATCTTTGTTACAGTAATATCACAGGATACCTTCCTGTTTGTAAATGTAACAGTCGGATTCTTGTATAACTCTATACTGTGTTCTCTTGTGGTAAGTTCTTTACCCGGAGACTCATTTTCGCCTTGAGTTATTTCTTCTTCTCCGTACTTCACAATATATGAAGCTACATAGTCTGATTCTCCTTCGATAATTTCATACTTTGTTCCCACCGGAAGTTCCGAGAATTCAACAATTCCACCTGCTGTCAGTACAAACTCTGCCGTAATAACGCCTCCATCATCTGCTGTAACTCGTCCAAGGCTGGTGGGTATTACAGCCTTTGCAGGCAATCCCTTCAGAATCACCGTAAAATCAAAGCTATCGCTGTTTCCGGATGACGCATTCTCTACTTCTTTTATAAGAGTTAACTTCTGCTTTACATTTTTAGTATTGGTAAAGACAATGGAAATCTTCTCTCCCCTGTCGGCTGTTTCAGTCTGGGTAGACAAGTCTGTATTTTCATTTGTATTACTATCTGCACTTCTAACGATCAAATCAAGACCTGCGCTGTCGGTCATACGATAAGATGAGGTATAATTACCTGCACGTTCAGTTATACAATAAGCAGCGTTTTCTGGTATGGTTATGCTTGCCGTTTCATTAGCTTTCAGGTCAAATTCCACAAACGCCTTACGCTCGGCACTTGCTGAAAAGCTCTTACGAGTCACACCATTAACCTTAATAGCATACAAGCCATTTGCTCTCAGCCCTGAAAAATCAACAGCAAACGAGTAGCTTTCGTTCGGGTCAATTCCGGTACCTGTTACTTCCTTTTTTATTGTGAAGGTAACATCTTCGCTCTCGTCATAATTCATTTTATTGATAAAGCTAACCAATTTTATATTGTCAGCCTCTATGGTATCTTCCGCAGCACCACCGGCAACAGTGGTAATAAAATTATCATCAGCTTCCTCTGTAACCTTATATAAATATCCGGCAGGTATATCCATAATCATCAGACTCTCGTCGTCAGCAAGAGTAAAGTCAGCCTTGCCTTCTGTGAACAATAAAATGCCGTCGCTGCCGTCAGGCTTTATTGTTTTGAGCAACAGATCGTCTGTCAAAGCAGCTCCACTGCTGTCTTTGAGAATAATAGTAAAGTGAAATCTCTTTGCCTTGTCTATACTGCTGATATATTCAGAACCGTCTTTATTCAACACATTCTTGTTAATGATCAGATTGCCGAAGGAAGGCGGGTCCTCCTTTACGGTATTTGTTATGGTACCTTGACCATCTATTACCATCAGGAAGTTCTCCTTGCCCATATTCAGAGAAGTATAGTTTTCCAGTTCGTCCTCCCATGCATAATAGTTTATATTTGGATTCAACCCTGTAAAGGTGTAGGTCCATGTATTATCATTAACCTTTTCGACAATGCAATTACTGTCCGTTGAAGAATACAACAAATCTATAGATGTTCCCTTAAAGGTCAGATAACCCGGAGTATCTTCGGTATCGATGCAAGCAAACCTCCAATTTGTATTATTACTATTGTATGCTGTTCCGTTACCGCCTACAAGCGAAGAACACCCGGTGAACATATTGTCATCATTAACATAAGTTGACTCATATCTATTAGTCCATAAACCGGAAACATATATCGTTTTAAGATTGCTGCAGCCATAAAACATATGGCTCATTGCACTGCCATGTGTATCCCAGGAACTAAGGTCAAGTTCGGTCAGCGAAGAGCAATTATTGAATAATCTGTTGAGATTTCCTTTAGTCAGTTTCCATTTTTCAATACCGTCAATTATTCTGAGAGATCTGCAGTCTGAAAACAAACTATCAACATGCGCATAACCTGAAAAAGTCCATCCTGACACATTTACATAAACAAGTGAAGTACAGCCAATACACATGCTAAAATTATCTCCTACATTCCAATTACTCACATCCAATGTTATCAGGGAATTACAGCAAGAAAATAACATGTTCGCAGATGGACTTTGTGGATTCCATTTACTGAGATCGGCAGATTTTAAAGAACTACAACTCTCAAACATTCTGCTCATGTTTGTAACACCGGAGACATCCCAGTTTTTTAATCCATCAATACTGGTCAATGATTTACAACTCGTAAACATTCCTTCCATGTTGGTAACACCGGAGACATCCCAGTTTTTCAATCCATCAACATTTTTCAGGTAGTAGTTATGATCAAACATTCTTGCCATGTTAGATACATGAGAGGTATCCCAATTACGTAAGGCATCAACATTTTCCAAGCGATTAGCTGTTGTATTTGTCCAGCCGTATACATACCCTGAAAACAGCTCGCCCATATCTGTAACACTGGAAGTATCCCAATCTGCCAGAGCATGAATGTCAGAAAGTGACCGACAAAATCCGAACATTCCGTACATTGTGATTACATTCCTTGTATCCCAATGCTCAAGACCATTCAAATCAGTCAATGCAGAACAATAAGTAAACATATTATTCATATTTCTTACTTTCGAAATATTCCATGAACCAATAGCACTGATGTCTGTTAGCCCTTCTTGAAAAGAGAACATACCTTCCATGTTGGTTACATTAGAGGTATCCCAATCTTTGAAACAGGTCAGATCCGTAATTCCTGAACAATATGAAAACATACCTGACATATCCGTAACACCCGAAACATTCCAGTTTGAAATCGCACTAAAATCAGTCATCCCTGAACAAGAGGAAAACATATATGACATATCCGTAACACCCGAAACATTCCAGTTTGAAATCGCACTAAAATCAGTCATCCCTGAACAAGAGTAAAACATACCTGACATATTAGTGACGCTTGATATATCTAAACGACCTATATCAAGACTTGTCAAATTGTTACAATAGGAAAACATACGTGACATATTAGTTACACTTGATGTATCTAAACCGTTCAGATCAAGACTTGTCAAACTATTCAGTTACGTTGGATGTATCTAAACCGTTCAGATCAAGGCTTGTCAATCCGCTGCAATTTTCGAACATACCTGACATATTAGTTACACTTGATGTATCTAAACCGTTCAGATCAAGACTTGTCAAATTTTTACAAGAGGAAAACATACCTGACATATTAGTTACACTTGATGTATCTAAACCGTTCAGATCAAGACTTGTCAATCCGCGGCAGCTTGAAAACATATTTGACATATCTGTAACCTTTGAGGTGTTGATACCTGATGTATCAATTTCAATACATCGGGATAAATTCCACCATAATCGGTGAGATTTATCTGTTAAATATACGTTGGATGCATCTGACCACCAATAGACTGTGCCGTAATCTTCTGCAGATGACTGATCGACATACCACGCATATATTTTATAATCGGTAGTCTTATCATCAAGCCTTACGGCTGTACCGTTATTGATGACATTCTGAACCGTATCATTATCTCCGGTAAACGGCTTGAAGGCTTTAATTTTATAATTGTCTGTTACTAAACAAAGAGCCGAATTATCGCCATTTCCCACAAAATATGCATCTTCTTCAGTGTGTATTGGTTGTTCCTGATCTGTCTTTTGTCTTAAATAACCGGGAGTAGATCCGGTGTAAATCCGGGCATATGTTTTATCCGTATAACTCCAGGAATAAGCAGTAGCTTTTCCATCATTATTAAGACTGGTACAATTGTAGAACATTTCATAAGAATTTGAGACTTTATTTGTATTCCACCCGGAGGAAACAAAGATATTTACCAGATATCGACAATTATAGAACATTCGTCTCATATTTGTCGCTTTCGAGGTTTCAAAATTACTAAGATCCAAACTTGTAAGTCTAACACATTGTTCAAACATAGATGACATATCCGTTACACTCGATGTATCAAAACCACTGACATCAAGGTTTGTTAATCCGCTGCAGCTTGAAAACATATTTGACATATTCGTTACGTTTGATGTATTAAAACCAGTAACATCAAGGCTTGTCAATCCGCTGCAGTATGAAAACATACCTGACATACTCGTTACGTTTGATGTATCAAAACCACTGACATCAAGGCTTGTCAAATTCAAACAGAAGAAGAACATGTTTGACATATTCGTTGCTTTTGATGTATTAAAACCTGTAACATCAAGGCTTGTCAATCCGCTGCAGTATGAAAACATACCTGACATACTCGTTACGTTTGTTGTATCAAAGCCGCTGACATCAAGGCTTGTCAATCCTTGGCAACCTGCAAACATACCAGACATATCCGTTACGTTTGTTGTATCAAAGCCACTGACATCAAGGCTTTTCAATCCGCTGCAGCTTGAAAACATATCTGACATATTAGTTACACTTGATGTATCTAAACCGTTCAGATCAAGGCTTGTCAATCCGCTGCAGTTTGAAAACATACCTGACATATTTGTTACGTTTGTTGTATCAAAGCCGCTGACATCAAGGCTTGTCTGTCCTTGGCATTGATAAAACATACGGGACATATTCGTTACGTTTGTTGTATCAAAGCCGCTGACATCAAGGCTTGTCAATCCGCTGCAGCTTGAAAACATACCTGACATATTCGTTACGTTTGTTGTATCAAAGTCGCTGACATCAAGGCTTGTCAATCCGCTGCAGCCTGAAAACATATTTGACATATTCGTTACGTTTGTTGTATCAAAGCCGCTGACATCAAGGCTTGTCAGTCTGTTGCATCTTGAAAACATATATGACATATCCGTTACGTTTGATGTATCAAAACCACTTACATCAAGGCTTGTCAGTCTGTTGCAGCCTGAAAACATATATGACATATCCGTTACGTTTGCTGTATCAAACGCGCTGACATTAAGGCTTGTCAATCCGCCGCATCCTGCAAACATACCTGACATATTTGTTACGTTTGTTGTATCAAAGCCGCTGACATCAAGGCTTGTCAATCCGCATCCTGCAAACATATTTGACATATTCGTTACGCTTGATGTATCAAAATCGCTGACATCAAGATCTGTTAATTGATAACAGTCAGAAAACATATATGACGTATTTGTAAGTTGAGAAGTTCCGGAACAACTAATATTAACTTCACTCAAAACTCTACATCCAAAGAACATATAGGACATATCCGTAACTCTTGAGAGATCCAAATTTTCAAGAAAACTAATATTCTTCAGGTTGCTGCAGTTATGGAACATATAGGACATATCCAGGTTGCTGCAGTTATGGAACATATAGGACATATCAGTTACCAAAGAAAAATCTATTCCCGATAAGTCAATAGTAGTAATGCTGCTGATATCGGAAAAAATGCGATGAGATGCATTGGTCAGATAAACAATATTTGCATCGGACCACCAATAAACTGTACCATAATCCGGAGCAGAACTATCGCTGACATACCATGCATAAATACTGCATTTTGTTGAACCGTCGTCTATTTTTGCGGCATTACCGCTCCTTATCATGGATTTAACATAATCTGCATCACCATCGTAATGTGCAAAACCTCTCAGGTTATAAGAAGGCGCAAGTTCAGTCAGAACGGAATCTGTGCCGTTTCCATAAAAATATGCAACAGGAGCTGTACTATCAACTCCGAGATGAATAACCGGCTCAGCTTCTCTTGTTTGATTTGTTTCATTGTCAACCCATTTTTTTGTAATTGTAACACTGCTGTTTTCCTTGTTTTTAATAACAAAACAACCTGAGTCATTCTTGTATGAACCGGTTATAGTGATATTATCATCTTCGGAAATGGTGACAATATATTTTTCGGTGTTCAGAACATACCCCTCTGGTGCTTCAACCTCGTATAAAACATATCTGCCTGCTTCAAGGTGATCGAAGGTTGCCTGACCGTTAATTCCGGTGGTCTTGTCCATATTGACTTCAGTACCCAAATAGGAACTGCCTGACAGGTTAAACTTTGCTCCGGCTACAGGCAAAACAATTCCGCCTATTTCAATATAGCCTTCCTTCTGAATGGTAAAGTGATGATACGGTTCATTATAAACGGTATAGGTGCCATCAAGTTCTCTGTGTGCTCCCTCAATCTCATAATTGCCGTTTTCATCGATCCTGACCACATACTCGTTGTCATTAAGAATATAATCCTGAGTGGTAGAAACCTCTTTCAAAGTGTATCGTCCCATCTCAACATCTTCAAAGGACACAATACCTTTTTCATTTGAATAAGCATATTTATTAATATTGTTGCCATAGGTTGAGGTACCATACAAGTGAAACTGTACACCCTCAATGCGTCTATTCTTGTTTTTAAGATTCCTTTTGTTAAAAGAAACATCCACATGCACTCTTGGCTTGTCATAAATCTTATAGCGTACACCTTTTTCAAGTACAGTGCCATCCACTGCAACTGTACCATCGGACCTGACTGTTACAGAAAAAGTATCGTTTATCTTCAGGTAATCAACCGAGCCATTATATTCGATCAGCTCATAAGTTCCCTTTTCAATATCTTTGAATGTCAACTCACCATTGACATCCGACTCCAGAATACTGTCTATCTCAGTTCCATACGCTGATACGCCACTCAGACGGAATGAGATACCTTCAACCGGTCTGGAATGATCGCTGTCATCCAGTTTCAGGATTGGAATATCTCCCATAACTTTCAATCCGACACTGTCATAATTCCATGTGATAAACCTGTCATCAGAGAAGGTTTGGGAGTAGATACTCATAAGTCGGGCTGAAATCGAAACATCATTATATGCAAACGCTATTTTTTCTTCCTCGGGCAACGTAATATCAGGCTCGGAAGACGGTGCCGTCATATGAAGCATCACTGTTACGGATTTGTTGCTTTCAAGAACAAAGTCTTTACCATTCTTATCTTTAGACAGATCTACCGCTACAGCCCGGGCCATTGAAATATCTCCGAAATCCTCCATTTTTTTCCATGTAGCAGTGTCAGTCAAATCGAATACACCGTCATTTATATCCACAGTATGATTCGACAAATAGACAACCGGATCTGCCCCTATTGCTCTTAGCTGTGACACGTCAACGCGTTTAAGCATTCCCTGCCATCTGCTGTATATATTCTCATCTGGATTAGAAAATGTTTCCAGATTATCAAACAACACCATGTTCTTAGAGCGAGTCACAAAGTCTGTCTGGTATCGGATACGATAGGTATAGTCCTGAGACAAGCGTACAGCAGTTGAACGTTGATATGTGCCGTCAGTGTCAGACTTTACCTTTTTGGTCAGACCAGCACTGACCACCAACAGGATATTAATAGTCCTGCTGTGTTCAGCATACAAGAATTTTTTAGCGTCTGTTTTACTGTCAAGTTCGGACAGGAGCGTACTTTCGGTGATATTTCCACCGTTATCGGGATACCCGTTGGTAATATTGTCATTGCCGGTTTCATAAGCAACAGAATTTCGGACCAATGCACCATAATCGTAAATACTCTCCCAAGTATGCAGAGAAGAATAAGTCATCGTATAACCACGTTCACTGCGCTTTTTTATCTTAACAACCAGCAAGGTTCTTCCGGTATCATTGTAATTTGTAATCGTCGAAACATCTATTTCAGATGGTTTCAGATACCCTGAGTCCGACTTAACCTCCACTGTAGAAAGATCCGGTTCGGCTCCTGCAGGAACAAGATCATAGAATACACCTGATTCCTGCGGTACATATACAACACCCTCCTGTGTCATATAATTCTCATATACATCCACTTGCCAACCAAGTGTAACAATATGCTTTACCTTATCGTTATGTGTATATGTGCATTTTTTTCTGATTTCTGATTCCTTTTCATAACCTATAATATAGTTTCTGGCAAATTCTGTTTTATTCAGAAGAACACTCTCCTGTAAATCCGCATCAGCATTGTCCGACTTGGTGATCCTGACATTTGCAATGTTCGTCAGCCATGCCTTTCTTTCGCCTGAGGAAAAAACCTCCTCCACCAGTCTGTCTATTCTTTCGGAATGCTTGATTTTACAAAAGGGATATGCCTCCAGATTCGTATAATAATAAGAATTTGACGTAACAATCTTATATCCGACACACTGAGCATTGTCCGTAAATATAATGCCCGTACTTGTCACAGATGTTACCTTGTTGTTCAGACTCTCACCGACACCGGTTTTCAGATAATACCGGCCTGCCTCGCGCCATTCTGTATCTTTCCCGAATTTTGCATAAAAATATACAATATCATCATCACTATAATCCGGTGCAGCGGTAACAAATCGCAGTTGTTCTGTATCCCATCTCGCGCCAGTGATTCTTAACTGATAATCAACTTTGGTGATTTCATAGTCATGAAAATCAAGCTGTTCCGTTCCCTCCGGCACATTATATTCCGTTTCTTTCGTTTCATAATTATGTGAGGCGGTAACGGTGTCCGCAAAGAAAAATACATCATCCGTTATAGTATAGGTCAATTTATTCACACCGTAATGGTCAACATCCGTTTTACCATAACCGTCTTCAATAGTCCATGGGTAGGAATATGCCTGCATCATCAGTTTATAAACCATTTTTTCATGTATATCAGGAATATTGTTTTCCCTGAACTCCCCTAACTGATAATTCATTACATTGGAATTATATTTATCGTAATTATAATAGTAGGAATAGTTATTATATTTCCAAAAGTTAAATGAACCAATCGGATAATCAGGCTTAGGCTCAGAATATGTATATACTGCAGAAGATACAATGGAAGAATCCGCATCTATATTATCAATAGGATGAAGAACCACATTAATTTTGTTTCGAATTTGATATGTTATGTAAGGATTGTATGTTTCCTTCAGATGTTTAGTAATAACATAGGAATACATATTATGTCCGGAAGATCGTATAGGATTGCTTGTCATTTCTGTAGAATAACCGACATTGCCATACATTTTCGCACCTACAAGCGAAGCGTCACCATAGTCTCCCGTTACTGTATCATTAAAAGTCAACACAAATGGCTGCGTCGCATTCGATACAGATGTCACAAGCCATAAAAGATAGTAATAATCATCACTATTGGTAATATCGAAATAGGCAGGATCACCCCAATCATCCTGCCAACTATCGAAAAACTGAGAAAAAGTCTTGGTTGCTTTTGTCAGAGTGGCAGTTGTATTAATCTTCACTTGCGGTATCTGAGCAGTCGTATAAAGGCGCTCGTCCGCACTTTTGTTAATATTCAATTCCACCGGAACACTCAGCGACAAAATCATATCTTCATATTCAAAGATAGATTTGCTGGTAGAATAGCCAAACTGTATAGAACCCTTTTCCGCAGCAGAAAGCGTCATACGGTTATAAATAATAATACTGTCTTCCTGCTCCATAAAAACAAACTGATTTTCAGTATCACTCTCAGATACTTGGTCTGCCTCTGGTATTGCCACTTCCCAATTATCCGCTATTTCTCCGTTCCTGTCCTTCAGAATATGCTTAGGAAGAGTAATTCTCACTGTTCCGGGAACCAGCTCGCCTTCACCGGAGAAAGTATAATCCAGCTGATACTTAAACTGATGTCCCTCATCAGTAGATCCTGGTGTCCAGACGAAATCAGGCTGGGCCAGCGTCCCGTTATTGTCGGCTCCGGATACTAAAAAGACGCCAAAATTCTCTATCTTCTGGGAAGTTGTTTCCGTAACAACAGCTTGCTCCGCATAGGTCCGAAAAGACAATGCCGGCACAAAACCCGTCAATACAATCATAGCCGTTATAAGAATTGCCAACGCCTTAGAAAAGAATTTTTTTGTTTCTATCATATTATTCACACTCCGATCATCACAGCAAACAATTATCTCATTAATATTAAGGGAAAGCTATTAGCAAATATATAATTAACTCTATTATGTAATATTATTATACGAAGTTTAATATTTTCGTATAATAATAAAATCAAGTAATATTGACGATTTCAATCCCTTTATGTTTCGCTGAGCTTTCATAAGCAGGTTTATAATAATGAGAACGATCATTATAACATATCTCACATCACACCTCTACCAAAGTAACAATCTTATACTCAGGTAAAACGAATATATTGTCATCTACTTCAAAACCCTGTTCATATAAAGCAAATTGTGCCTTGGCTCGTTTATTGTTCGCATCTTTAAGCATAATGTAATCAGCTGAAATCATAATTTTTCTTTATTTGTATCATTGCCTTCTAAACAGCGACAATTTTTATTTTATTCTTTACTCCTAATCAATTGTAATTGTTACAATTCCTAAATGAAGGTCATTGTCTATAAAAATATTTTTCCTTATAATATTCCTATATTCTAAGAACAGTTCTATCTCCGGCAAAGCTTTTATCAGATCACGAACAACAAATCCACACCATACAACACTGATACCGTTTTACATAAGTATCAAGAGCCTCAGTTTACAAGAATTGAATTTAAAAAATAATATTAATAATCAATCTTTAAAAGCCCTTTCCGATTACTTTTCATTGGTGCGTAAACCTGATTGTCATCCTAATTTTTAAAGAATTTGGTTTTTTCAGAACCGCTTAAAGTTATAAAAAGATTAGTACTGCCACTTAGAAGAATAAATTTTTCCGTTCATCTTAATCATTCTTTTCACGACTCTTTCGCTTAACTACTGTTACCAGTGCCAATAT
This sequence comes from uncultured Ruminococcus sp., assembly GCA_902786345.1. Lineage (GTDB taxonomy): Bacteria > Bacillota > Clostridia > Oscillospirales > Acutalibacteraceae > UBA1213. The sequence goes on from CADACB010000025.1 coordinate 29,750, forward strand.
CAATGAAAAGAGCCATATTCTTATAATGACAAACCACACACTGTTTTCGCCCGTTATTATTTTTCTGTCATCAGATGATTCATACGGTTCGGAGGGTTCGGAAGATTCAAAAAAATGTGATAATTCCGAAGGCTCTGAAGATTCAGAAGGTTCAGAAATTTGTTTTTTCTTTACTATAGTTTTGGGTTCAGAGAGTACATCGTTTTTCCATTTGCAGACGGTTTCTGTTGCATCAGCAAACGGAACCGATATAATATACGGATCAAAGAACTCGTATTTTTCTGCATCTCCGTGTGCGTCAAGTTCTTCAACAAGATACATACCCGGTTTCAGTCCGCTAAACACGCTTTTTCCATGATAATCCGTGATTGTAACGAGGCTGTGCTCTTTTATCATCGAAGAAAGCGTTTTTGCTGCTTTTATGGATTTTTCCACATCCATTCCCGTAAAATCTATGTCCGCATCCTTATAAGTATCAAGCAAAGTATATTCTGCTGATTTGTTCCTGACTTCAAGTCCGGCTACCCTCGTGATACCAATAGAAGCACCTTCTATCGCAATATCAACGCCATTATTCTGAACGTAAAAATAAACAGTAAGACTTTTGGGCAATTCATCAAGATCAGGAACCTGATTTCCTTTTTCTGCAGCAGCATCAGATGGCAATAAGATAGTGATTATTATTGAAGTTACTACGCTGAGAATACTCAATATAACAGATTTAAGTCGTTTCATTTTTACCACCTTTCAAATGCCTTTTTCTGTATATTTTCTTTCGGATTATTGATACTAATGCAAATATTATTATAAACAATAAAAATCCAGCCAGAACCCATATAGCCGGGTCTATACGAATCTGGTGATGTTCAGTTGTAACAAGACCATCCTTTACGTCTTTCTGGCTAAATTCTATACGTGTTCCTGTTACAAGCAGTCTATGCGTATTGACTCCGTATGGAGTACACGTCACCAGTGTAACAAGATCCTTTCCTTCCTCTATCATCAGAGAACCAACATCATATGGACTTATTGTCTGTATGTTGCACACCCGATATGCAAGTACAGTTCCGAGAACATGGATATAGAACTTGTCGCCTATTTCCATCTTGTCAAGATCAGAAAAAAATTTCTGATTCGGAAGTCCCCGGTGTCCGGTCAAAACGGAATGCGTATTGATTCCTCCTGTAGGAAGTGATGAACCGTGAATATGACCGACTCCTTTTCCGAGAGAAATATCGGTAGAATAATGATATACCGGTTCGGTAATATCTATTTTGGGAATCTCTACATATCCTATCATTCCGTTTTTCTTCAGACTGAGAAGGGTTTCATAATAATCGTCAGGTTCATACTCGGCATCTGTTACGATATTTCTGTTCTGAGACCTGAGATAGTCATTATAATCTTTTGCTCTTTTTAGTATATCAGCTTTATCATCTTCCGATGTGTTTTCAATAGTACGGTTGTATTCAGTAATAAGCTTCATATCACGGTAACGATTCCACCTGTCGCTAATAACAGGATATAACAAAACCGCAGTACATAAAAGGAATCCTATTACTGAAACAACCGATATGATCTTTCGCACAATTTCTTTATTTTTTTTCTTTGCCATTACAAAATCCTGATTTTAAAGTATTATTCTGACAAATCAGCTTATATAACACGCTGATCACTTTAATCTTTTATGCTCATTTTTGCTGCATTTCAGTCATTTTTATTTTTTTCTGTTCTTTTTTTTCTTAATGTAAAAAGAAACAGCGTCAGGAAGAATACCATACCTGTTGCAGCAATTATTGTTATTACTATAATACCCGCACCGCCTGTTGACGGAAGAGCTGCAAGTTCTGTATCTACTACCTCTGCCGGAACTGCATTAAGGGTTACAACATTTGTTACAACATCATGATTTGTCTGTTCTCCTACAGTAACAGTGGGAACTGCTGTAAATAACGAATCACCGACAACATCTGTATAATTGCCATCTGTACCCTTCACCTTTGTAGTCACTCTATAACTTAAAAGTGTGCCTTCTTCTGCAGTTGTTCCGTCCGAGATAGTTCCTATAATTGTTACCTGATATTCGTTTGCATTAAGGGTGTATCCGTCAGGGGCAGCTGTTTCCTTGAGATAGTACACTCCTACATCAAGGCCCTTGAATACGATATGACCGTTTTCGGTTGTGATATATACCGCATTGGTTGATTCCCACTCACCTGTACGGGGATTTCTACTCCACATCTTATGCGGAACTGTAAACGCTGCATCATCATAAAGGGTAAACTCTGCTCCATCAAGAGCATGGGAGCTGGAGTATTCCTTCTTTGTCGAATCGTAAGTATAATTCGCGCCTTGCTCAAGAGCCTCTGTTACCTTGTTTATTTCAAATGCATCAAACGGATCAATTTCATCACCATCATTGCCGACTTTGACCTTCGATCCGCCACCATCGATCTTTGAACCGAGAGCAAATGTATAATGATATGTGCTGTCTCTAAGTACAGCAACTCCTGTGTTGTCGCTGGGATCAACAGTATAGCTAAGAGTTGCAGTTGTTTTGTTAGCCTCATAGTTAAGCTTCGCAGCTTCTGTAAGCACGGAATCGTATGTTACCACAACGCCCTTTTCAGCATTTGCACGAATCCAAGCGTCAGAAAATGTGATAGTATATGAAACTGCTGTTTTTCCGATATTCTCATCTGTAACTTTTGTTCCGTCTTTATCCATATATACTACGGTATAGTTTGTAACGGTTTTATCATCGGAAGTATCTTCGGGAGTACCTTTATTATCAATATATGTTGGATCAACAACAGTCTTTGTATCACCGACAACCATCTTTACTGTCAGGTTGTTTATTCCCGCAAATGAATTTACATCAAGCTTATCATCAATCCTATATATAACACCTCCCACACCCTGTTCGTTCGGCTTTGCATATTCGTCGGTATATGTAGGAACAGTCATACTGTCAAGTTGGAAATAAACAAGATCACCTATTGCTACGATATCACCCTCTGAGTCTTCAGGGTCTTTAAATGTATGCGTATTTGATCTGACGATATCCTTGTTAAATGACGTTATGCTTGATTTAAGATACGCATTTCGGGGAAAATTCCAGTAAGCAGACAGGTCAACTTCTGAACCTACAGCAGTATCAGCAATATTGTTTGCATCAGTTACATTAACAGCAACTACTGCCGGGTTATAAACATATGCTGTCTGACTTGTAGCAAGTACAATATATAATCCTGCTTCAACATTAGCTGTATATTCATTCAAGGTCGCAGGCGCAGTGCCTCTGGTCATCTTTATGCCCTTTAATTTTGTTGTATCGGCACGGACAGCGTCAGCAATTTTTGTAATCTCTGCTACTGTAGGTTTTTCCAAATCTTTAATATCTGCATTTTCAGGGTCACAGAGAACATAACCTGTAAGCTTGCTGTCTTTATAAACACCTTTAGCGAGTTGATACGCAGTGACTTTCAGATTATCTGATGCGTCTTTTACATTTGTGACTTTGATTTGTTTGACAGTACCAATAGCTGAATTTGCCCCATCCGCATCAGAGCCGACCCAAGTTCCGTTTATTATTACATCATTCTGTGCAAAAACAGGCATAATTGTAAAGCTTGCAGTTGCGGCAAACGCAAGAACGGCGGTTAAGATTTTTTTTATTTTACTTTTCATACTCATTACGGATGCATATAGGAGCATCCTACCTCCCTCCAGTTAATTTTTTTGACCACTCAGTCTGGATTTTTACGCGTTCATCCTGAGCATTTGCTTCAGAAAGAACTCTGTGTAAGCGCTGATTTTCACCTTCTTCCCAAAAAGAATCATAATTTGCAGAAAACAATAAGATAATGCTTCACATATCTTAATGAAAAATACAATTCATTTTACAGTTGTTACTAATAAATTTAAAAAGAAATACACATTTAAATATTAACATATTATTTTCAAAAAGTCAATTGTATTAATGAATTATGTATACTGTTTATTGAATTAGCGAAGCGTATAAAAACTTAATAGCAACACATTAGAGAACCAATCCTAAAAAATTAGGGTTGGTTCTCTTTTTTTTCAAAAATAATCAAGTCGAACAAACAGGCAAATGATTGAAATTTATTTTTAGTAGTGGTGCTTAATGAACAAAAAACAGGCATATTTTTATCTGCCGCCCGAACTTTTCACAGACAAATACAAAGATTTTCCAAATGAATCAAAAATGCTTTTTGGAATGTTGCTTACTAATATGGAAACAGCCAAGGGCGTTATGGAAACTGCACGATTGATTAATGAAATCGGTTCCAGAAGTATAAGCTCAATGCATAAGATTGTCGAGTCTGAAATCCAAAAGACTTTGGAAAGTGAGGGCTTGTAATGTTTCCTTATCTTACTGGAAAAGAAGCGGATAAATATCAATTCTACAAAGTTCCTCAACTAAGGAAAAACAAATGGTTTGATAATGACGGAAAAATCTACGTCTTTCTCAGGCAAGATGAAGCTTGCGAAAAACTGAGAATAGGAAAAGACAAAGCTATCAAAACATTTAATGAGCTTGAAAAAATTGGCTTGATTTTACGAAAAAAGCAAGGTCAGGGAAAGCCAACCAAAATCTATGTGTGTGATTTTTCAAGCTTCATAGACGACACTGAAGCTCAGACTTCGGCTATAGAATCCGAAATCGAAGTCAAGACTTCTGAAAATCCGATGTCTGAAAAATCTGATGTCTGCGAAAGCAATAATATCGAAGTCTTGACATCTGAAAATCCGATGTCTGCACCTCGTGAAAACCGAGGTCTATCTTCCTATTATATGAACCAGACTAATATTAGTCAGACTCAATCTATCTATCAGTGCGGCGAATCGAAACCGAAGTCTGAAAATGATGGATGGACGGATGAAGAACAAGATGAGTTTGAAGCTGATGTTAAGGAGCAGATAGAATATGAC
>CADACB010000026.1 GCA_902786345.1 uncultured Ruminococcus sp.
CTATGCTTTTTATTTATATCTTTATTATAGCATAGTCATTGTCTATTATAATTCATTATTCTAATATAGAATTATATTTTTGATTTAATCAGTGTTTCCATAATTTTCAGAACGCGTTCCTTGTATTCGGCAAGAATAAAGCTGTGCCCTGCTGCTCTTTCCTTTACAAATCCATCAAGTATACGTTCGTTATCAACCATAGAAGACGCGCAGGGTACTGTAAACTTAAAGATTCCGTCCTCAACCTCAAGCAGTATATTTATATCACCACAACTACCTGAATAATCCTTATTGCTTAAACGTTCAAAACCCATTTTTGATAATATATCATTATCCATCTCTATACCGTCCCTTATCTAAACATCAGCTGTTCGAGAGCCAGAATCCTGTCACAAACTCCGCAAGAATATAACCAAGCAGTCCGAATACAACATTAATTATATACAGATTTGAAAGACGATCTATAATACGCGCTCCATAAGAAAGACACATAAGAATAATATCAACAATATAAATATTGACCAAAGAAAATATCAATATTGTCAGCAAAGTAAATATATTTACTGCTATAAAAGCCGAAAAAGGCAGATTAAAATTTGTTTTTTTCATAATTTTTATAGTACAGTACCCTCCTATTATACCGGGTATCCAAACATAAAAACTGACTGTAGGAATAAAAAGTCCCAAAACAACTACTATAAAACCTGCAATACAGGCTTTTATTCCGGCATTAAAACCGAAACGCATATACTTTATAAATCCATTGGCCGATTTCTCATCATTTTTACCTTTCTCTATATTCTTGGCGTTAAGCTCAGCCTGACTTGTTATCAATTTATTCTCATCTGCACAAATACCGCACACGGTTCTGAATCCGCCATCCATTTCCATAATCTCACACGGAGCTGATCTTTTACAGCATGTACAAACAGGCAGAATATCAAATTTATTTTTCAAAGCTTCTATAATTTCTGAAATGTTTTTTATTGCATTCTCCTTTTCGTTATCCGTACAACACTTATATTCAATCTCAAGATTACGATCTCTGTAAATTTTACTGATACACTTTTCATAAGCTTTGCTACTTTTAAGATATTTCTCAATCTCATTCTCATTATCAACTATAGGGGATGCACAAGGCACAATTGCTTTAAGAATATCTTCCTGATCCCAAATAATCACATTTATATTTCCATTTTTACAGGCATATATTTCCTCGCCTATTATCTCAAAATCCGTTTTTTTCAAAGTGCTTTCATCTATCATAGCACCCACCTAACTCAAATCATGAAATTGTAAATTGCTGTCCACAACCTATACAACAAAAAAGTCTTCAATATCTTCAAAATCTATTTTATTTATATAGCACTCGCCTATTGCTCTAAGAAAAATAAATTTAACACTTTTACCTGTACTCTTCTTATCTCCTCTTGTTGCTGCTAAAATCTCAGCCAAGGTAAAGTCTGAGTTCAAAGGCAGATCATATTTTCTTAAGAGATTATCAAGCCTTGCACTTGTACCCTTTCGGGTAAATCCTTTTGCTTCCGTAATACGTGTAAGTATTGCCGAACCTGCCGCAACCGCTTCACCGTGTGTAAGACCTGAATAGCTTCCAAGCTTTTCTATTGCATGCCCGAACGTATGTCCGAAATTCAATATTGCTCTCTCTCCTGTGTCAAGTTCATCTCTTTGAACAACATCACGCTTTATTGATACACATTCATATATAATATCATCAATTACGTCCGCCGCATTTTGATTTTCAAGACGTTCAAACAGGTCTACGCTTTTTATGCATCCGTATTTTACAACCTCGCCAAGACCGTCACGAAAAAACTTTTCAGGAAGTGTATTCAATGTTTCGGGGTCTATAAGTACAATACGAGGCTGATGAAATGCGCCGACAAGATTTTTCCCCGTCGGCAGATCAACTCCTGTTTTACCTCCAACAGACGAATCCACCTGTGCAAGCAAGCTGGTTGGTATCTGAACAAAATCTATTCCCCTGAGATAGCTTGCTGCTGCAAAGCCTGCCATATCGCCCGTAACTCCTCCGCCGAGTGCAACAACAATATCCGTTCTGGTAATATTATTTTCAAAAAAATGCATATACATTTTTTCTATGGTGAACAATCGCTTTGACTGTTCACCTGCATTAAATACAAAAACAGATACATCAAATCCGTTGTCTTCAAGAGAAGCCTTTACCTTGTCAGCATATATAGGAGCTACATTACTGTCACTCACAATAACCGCTCTTATTGCTTTTGTAAGCGGACGTATATATTCTCCTGACTTATCAAGAATATTGTGTCTGATCAATATTTCATAACTTTTTCCTGTTTTTACTTCTACTCTTTTCATTCACCCAGTGCCTCCTTGATAAGCTTTCCCTTATGCAGCAACGCAGCAAGTTCATCGCGATCTCCTTTTTCAATTCCGCTGCGAATCTTTGTGAGGTTCTCTATAAGCGTATCAATCTCGTTAACAAGTGTCTGCTTGTTTTCTATAAACAATTCAGACCACAGATTAGCATTTATATTTGCAACCCTTGACACATCACGGTAGCTTCCTGCCGAAAAACCATTATGCTTTAAACAATTCGGACTAAAAACATATGCACACGCTATAACATGAGGCAACTGTGATGTAAATGCTATCATCCTGTCGTGTTCCTCAGGTGTTGTATATACCACCATACCGAACCTGAGTTTTTTACAAAACATTGCAATTTTTTCTACGGCATCGTGAGGAGCATCACCCGGTATTAAAATAGCACTTGCGTTATTGAAAAGATCAGCTTCAGACACATCGAAACCGTTTTTTTCCTTTCCTGCCATGGGATGAAATCCGACAAATGTAAATCCATACTTTTTTGCAAGCTCATTCATTTTAGGACATATTTCAGACTTTATTCCTGAGGTATCAATAACTATACAATTTTTATTGATATATTCACCATTTTTACGCACAAACTCAACAGCAGCCTCAGGATATATTCCAAGAACAAGAATGTCTGCGGTTTTAAGTGATTCACAATTGCCGATCTCATCTATCGCACCACATTCCATTGCTTTTTTCAGCGGTTCAGGACTTCTGTTGATACCATAAACATAATTATCTGTATATTTTTTTATAGCCTTTGCCAAAGAACCACCTATAATTCCAAGACCCGCAATTACAATATTCACAATGCTTCATCCTTTTCACATTTTTATTTTCCGGCATTTATCTTCCACTATTATAAAACCCGATTCCTGACATGTCAACCTCTGCAGACTGCGTTCGGCGGTAAGCTGCCTGTGCGTTACCGCACAGGACAATACGCTACCACGCTCGCTAATGCTCACTCTGTTTATCCAAACCGAACATACGCCGATCGCTGTTTTCCCTTCCCCACACTCCTTGCGTCGTGCTTTAGGAAGGGTTGCTTTTTAAAACGGAAGTTTAATAACAAATTAAAAAACAAACAGAATTGTTTTAAGCTAACAAAAGCTAAATATATGTCACGCATTTACGATTTCATCATAAGCTTTTTTGAGTGCAAACACTTTTCTTGCAACAGTGTCAAACTGATCAGGTGTAAGCGACTGTGCACCGTCTGAAAGTGCGTGCTTAGGATCATTGTGTACCTCAATCATCAAGCCGTCTGCACCTGCCGCAACCGCAGCCAATGCCATCTGCTCAACAAGTGACGATTTGCCTGTTGCATGACTGGGATCTACTATAACCGGAAGATGAGAAAGCTTTTTCACAACCGGAACAGCCGAAAGATCAAGCGTATTCCGGGTAGCAGTTTCATAAGTCCTTATTCCTCTTTCGCAAAGTATTACCTTGTTGTTGCCGCCTGCCATAATATATTCAGCACTCATTATCCATTCTTCAATCGTACTTGCAAATCCTCTTTTAAGAAGTATTGGCTTATCTATCTTACCAAGCTCCTTAAGAAGTTCAAAGTTCTGCATATTTCTTGCACCAACCTGAATAATGTCAACGCTCTCAAACATATCTATGTGGGACGCCCTCATAATCTCAGTAACTATCGGCAACCCGGTCACTTTTCTTGCACCCTTGAGAAGGTCGAGTCCTTCTGCTTTCAATCCTTGGAAAGAATACGGTGAAGTTCTCGGTTTGAATGCTCCGCCTCTCAAAAATGATGCACCTGCCGCTTTTACACGTTCAGCAACATAATTTATCTGCTCCTCCGTTTCAACCGAACACGGACCTGCCATAATACACAGACTACCGTCACCAATCTTCTGTCCCGTAGGCAGTTCTATAACCGTATTGTCGGGATGAAACTTTCTGTTAGCTTTTTTATAAGGTTCCTGCACACGCTTAACACTCTCGACGACATCCTGTGCATTCACCCAATCCTCGTCTATCTGAACTGTATCTCCTATAAGTCCCAATACAGTTGATTCTACTCCCTGCCATATGTTAACAGTAACTCCGTACTTTTCTTCAAGGCTTGCCTTAAAAAGTGTAAGCTGTTCCTTTGAAGCATCCTGTCTGATAACAATAATCATAATTATTCCCTCCAATAAATTAATTCTGACAACAAAAAAACGGAATCCCTGCGGATTCCGTTAAGTCAATAAGCTTATAGATCTATAATACGCGTATACCGTTATGATCTGACTGTTTCGGAATTCCGGCAGGACAAATGATTTTCCCATGCAAAATAAAAGCATGAAAATGAATAAAAGTATTCAAAAAAACGTGCGTCCAATACCTTCATACCGGCAGTCCTTTCATAAAGTATGTAACAATAATATACCCTGATTACCGGTTTGTCAAGAACATTTTCTATTTGTTTTGCATTATTTATTTGTTTTCATTATTTGACATTGATATAAAATTTGAGGAAATAACCAATGCAGTTACCGTATACAATTACCGCAACTTACCTCCATAACCGCCCATAAACACACCGTAGGGGGTGTGTTGGGTGGAAACTCGCGTACACTGAACCCTATTATCACAAGGTCAGAGTGAGCTTAAGCGAACGTGAATCGTCCCGTGCGGTCACGCACCGCGAATTATCCAGTTCGGTCACACACCGCAAATTACTGCAACTGAGACATAATATCCATACAAACCTGCATAGGTGAATCAGAAGCATCTACAATAATGTCCGCCGCTGCCTTATAAAGCGGCAGCCTTTTTTCGTAAAGCTCCTTCATAGCCTTATCCTTATCAGGTCGGGCGAGCAGCGGTCTTGTAGTATCATACTTAAGTCTTTCGGCAACCGCCTCTATAGAAATATCAAGCAGCACAATCTTACAGCCCTTTTTGAACATATCTGCGTTCTCCTTAAAGGTCATCGTACCCCCTCCGGCTGCAATTATCAAACCATTTTTTCCAGAAAGATCTCTGACAGCCTCTCTTTCCTTAATTCTGAAATAATCTTCTCCGCAATCCCTGAATATTTCCGAAACGGTTTTCTTTTCTTTTTTTTCTATATATCTATCAAGATCCACAAAGGACATTCCCATTTTTTTTGCGAGCAGACTGCCTATTGTACTCTTTCCGCAGCCCATAAATCCACATAGCACTATACTTTTTCTTCTCATTTTTAAACCTCCGGTTCCTTCAGCCAAAAACATTCTTCCCGACTATAACTCATTTGTGTACCCAAGAAGCTTAAATCCCATCATTTAAGCTTCTTACAAATATGATCTGCCAGTCATCAGAACATTCTCGTCATTTCCTTTGCACTGTCTTCTATAAGCTGATTTATATCGTCCTTGGAGTAAAGTGTACCATCCCATATCTGATGTGCAACAGCCGCCTGCCATACAAGCATTGACATACCGCCTGCTGCTTTTGACCCGTTCGCAAGTGCTTTTTCTATGAGTTTTGTCTTCAGCGGATTATAAACAGCATCAAACACACAGGCACTTCTTGAGATAACACTGTCTGATACAGGCAAAGCACCAACCCTCGGATACATTCCTACAGGTGTAGCGTTTACAAGAAGATCATTGACCGTATTATTGCGTTCAAGATCTGATATAAGGCAGGTCTTTATTTTTGTATTTTTCACCCTGCCGCAAACCTCTTTTGCAAGCGATGCCGCCATTAACTCATCCTCTTTTCTTACCGCCAGAGTTATACAGCTTTCTGCAAGAGCTGCTTCATATGCAAACGTCCTTGCTACTCCTCCGCACCCGACAATCACTACATTTCCCTTTAACGGCATATTCTCGCTTTCAAGAGCCTTCAGAAAACCATCCGGATCTGTTGTGAATCCTTCTCGCATCTTTCCGTTTTTTACAGTATTGACAGAACCATACATTTCAGCTTTTTTATCAAGCTTGTCAAGAAAGGGTATAATTGCCTGCTTGTTCGGAATAGTAATATTATATCCGTCAAGCTCATCAAGCATTTTTATTTTCACCTCAAGCTCCTCGTGAGCAACATCTATAATTTTGTAATCTCCCTGTTTACCTGCAAGCTGAAACAATCTTTTATGAATAAACGGAGACATAGTGTGTCCTATAGGGTGTCCTATTACCGCAAACATTCTTTCAGGCATAAAATATCCTCCTTTGGTTTATGCAAATACGACAAAAAATTAATAAATAAAAAAAATTTATTAAACCTTAGAGAAAAATGCAAATTTCGTATTGACAAAGCACCGAATAACTAATAAGATTTGAGTATAGAAAATTGTGCTCGCGTGAACAGCTTTTCTCTGTTCCATATTGTAGCATAAAGATACAGCTTTGTCTACAAATGAAGCCGCACGGTTTTTATGGATTATATTTTTTAGGAGGAATTACCAATGGTACTTGAAAAGGTAAAAGCAATTCTTAGCGATCAGTTTGATGTGGATGAAAACAAAATCACTCCCGAAACATCTATCATCAACGATCTCGGTGCAGATTCTCTCGACGTTGTAGATCTGCTTATGTCTATCGAGGATGAATTCGAGGTTGAAGTTCCCGATGAGGAAATTGAAAACATCAAGACAGTTGATGATCTCGTTAAGTATATTGAAAACCATCAGTAATTTTTAAAAGTGCGGCTGCTTTTTTCGGCAGCCGCTTTTTTTTTGCCTCTGACTATTGAAAAATTCCTATTTAAATAATATAATAAATACCAGTGTTTATAGAATCAATATCGAAGCAGCACTGCTCGATATGCAAAGGAAGGAAAGATATTAATGGCACAGCAGAAAAAAATGGTAGAAGCCATTACATCAAGAGATGTTGATTTTGCAAAATGGTATACCGATATTGTAAAAAAAGCCGAGCTTGCCGATTATTCGGGCGTTAAGGGCTGTATGGTGATCCGTCCGTACGGATATGCAATCTGGGAAAATATGCAGCAGGATATGGACAGACGCTTCAAAAAAACCGGACACGAAAATGTATATATGCCAATGTTTATCCCCGAAAGTCTTCTTCAAAAGGAAAAGGATCACGTTGAGGGCTTTGCCCCTGAGTGTGCGTGGGTAACAGTAGGCGGCAGTGAAAAACTAAACGAACGCCTTTGTGTACGTCCTACATCCGAAACACTTTTCTGTGAGCATTATGCAAAGGTCATAAATTCATACCGTGATCTCCCAAAGCTCTATAATCAATGGTGCTCGGTAGTTCGCTGGGAAAAAACTACTCGTCCGTTCCTGAGAACCTCAGAATTTCTCTGGCAAGAAGGACATACTATGCACGAAACAGAAGAAGAAGCACGTGAGGAAACCCAGAAAATGCTTCAGGTATATACAGATTTTTATAAGGAAACACTTGCCATCCCTGCTGTTACCGGAAGAAAAACAGAAAAAGAAAGATTTGCAGGTGCGGAAGAAACCTATACGATCGAACCAATGATGCATAATGGTGTAGCCTTACAGGGCGGCACCTCACACTATTTTGGCGACGGCTTTGCACGCTGCTTTAACATAACCTTTACCGGACGTGACAACACACTTCAGTATCCTTTCCAGACATCATGGGGAACATCCACAAGAATGATAGGTGCTATAATTATGGTACACGGTGATGATGACGGTCTTATACTTCCTCCTAAAATAGCTCCTATTCAGGTTGCTGTTATTCCGATAGCACAGAAAAAAGAAGGTGTCCTTGAAAAAGCAAATGAGCTTAAAAATCGTCTGCTTGACAAAGATATACGAGTAAAGCTTGACGACAGTGACAAAGCTCCGGGCTGGAAATTCAGCCAGTATGAGATGCTTGGTGTACCGGTGAGAATTGAGATCGGTCCTAAAGACATAGAAAACAACCAGTGCGTTCTTGTCCGCCGTGATAATCGTGAAAAAACAATCGTTTCACTTGACGGTCTTGAAGCCGCTGTTGAACAAGCCCTCAAGGATGTTCACGATGGTATGTATGAGGCTGCTCTCAAAAATCTTAAGGAAAAAACCTATAAAGCACTCACTCACGAGGAATTCCTTGATATTGCCGCTAACAAGCCTGGCTTTATCAAAGCTATGTGGTGCGGAGACTCCGCTTGTGAGGATCAGCTTAAAGACGAAACAGGAGGCGTTAAATCACGCTGCATTCCCTTTGTTGAGGATCATCTGAGTGATGTCTGCGTATGCTGCGGCAAGCCTGCAAAGCATATGGTATATTGGGGAAAACAGTATTAAATAAAATAATCATATCGGCTAAAAACAGCAGGTACGGTAAACTCAAACAGAGTACCGTACCTGCTGTTTTTTTATGCGATAACAGAATAAACAGAAAAATTCATATCCGGCAGGCTTTATTTTGTTCCGAAAATACGATCACCTGCATCACCAAGACCGGGACATATATATGCGTTTTCATTAAGGCAGCGATCGAGTGCACCAACATACAACTGCACATCAGGATGTGCTTCTGTAAACGCTTTTACACCCTCGGGAGCGGCAATAATACACATACATTTAATCTTTTTTCCGCCCTGAGTCTTTATTTCATTGACTGCATCTATAAGCGAACCTCCCGTTGCAAGCATAGGATCAACTACTATTATAAGTCGCTCTTCTATAAACGGCGGAAGCTTACAGTAATACGGATGAGGTTTGTGAGTATCTTCGTCACGATACATACCTATATGACCCACTTTTGCATTAGGCACCAGTGCCAGTATTCCTCCCACCATACCAAGTCCGGCTCGAAGTATTGGCACAACAGCCGGTTTCTTTCCGTCTAATACAGGCTGTACTGTATCCTCTATAGGTGTTTTTATCTCTGCGTCCCTTGTAGGCATATCCGCAAGTGCTTCATAACCCATAAGCATTGCGACCTCTTCAACCAGCTTTCGGAACTCGTTCGTACCTGTCCTTTCGTCCCGAAGCATGGTTATTTTGTGTCTGATAAGCGGATGCTTCATATAATAAACATTAGACATTGTTTTCCTCCCAAATATTTTAGCAGTCCGGTTTATTTACCGTCAGCTGCATACTTTCTTTTTTTGAAAAAACCGAGCTTTTTTCTGAGATAATTGAGCTCTGATGTATCATCATGTATAGGCGTTTCGTCTTCTGACGAATGTGACGCCTGTCTGCGATATTTAAATACATAGCTCATTGCAAGGCCTATTATCAGCCAGAAGATAAATACCCTGTATGTATAATCTACGAAAAGTGCAACCTCAAACATTGAATATACACAGTATGCTGCACTAAACGCTGCAATTAGCACCAGCACATTTCCATCACGGCGGCTTCTTTCCTTAAAACGGAATATAGACTTCAACACAGCTTTTGCAATCGTTACAGCAAACACAAGGAACAGGCTGAGTCCAACTATGCCAAAGCTTACTGTCAGCGTAAGCAAGCCATTATGGAAATCTACATATTTATATCCGGCAAGACTTGTATATCTCAGACCACCAAGATATTCATTTCCATAATCCTTTATATTATCCTTTCCTATGCCAAAAAACGGATATATCTCTATAAGCCCCAGTGCCTGACGCCAGAGAACGTATCTGCCGCTGTCTATATTTTTATTCTGATGACCAAATGCAGGCCTTGCTTCTGATGAAGACCGTGTGCTTTCATCCTCAAGATCTATATCGCCGTTGTTAGCATCGAGTGTTGTTGATACAGCAATATCAACCGAACGCTTATTCATCATAAATGCCACACCATTCTGAACTCCCACACGCATAAAAAACATTGAAGACACAACCATAACGCAGGATAACACAGTCGCCGTTATTCTGAAAAGGATTGTATGGAGCTTTTTCAGTGTAAACTCCTTGAACAGTTCGTAGAAAAACATAAATGAAATATAAACCATCATAAACAGCAATGATGCGTTGGAATCTGTCAGTATAAGCGTCAGACTGTTAACAATAATACAGAATATATACCAAATTCTCAACTTTAATGAAAGAGTTCTGTCTGCCTTTCTCATTCTGAGCAGAAACGTACATAAAACAATAGCAATAACGGAATAGAATGCTGTCACATTTGCATTAGGTATAACACCTACAAAACGTTTTTCAATTATACAGAATTCAAATCCCATAAGCTTGAAACCATTAGGAAATATTGCAAACAACACAAGACTCACCAACATAATAAATGTTGTAATTGCATTTATAAAGTCAAACAGACGTTTCATTTCCTTTTTGATCCTTATGTTGCTGAACTCAGAATGCATTCCATAGAACATAAAAAGGCAAACCGAGATCCAATATAGCGTAAATGCATTTGCTATAAAATTTCTTTCTCCGTGAAGAATTATAGTGATCAATCCGAACGCAAGAAAAATATATATAATCGTACGGTATCTCAAGCGGAATATACCTTTATTTATTATCAGGCGGTCCACCATAAGACACAATGCCCATACAAACATTATTGCCAGAACAATATAATAAGCCATACCCCACAGATACCTGACATCAAACATCATTACTGCCATAAAAACAAATCTGAAATTAGAAGTGCTGTTTAAAAAGCTCTTTATTTTATTACCCTTTTGTTTTGTGGTTTTTTCCTTATCCAATACATCATCTCCCCCACAGCAACAAGCTTCTGACTGTTTCACATCACGATCACTGATGTTCATTAATATTAATCAACATACAAATAAATTCTTTATCAACTCATGCAAAATCCTGTTACATAAAACACTGTCAGTACCATCTTAATCCGGTTTAATATCAATCATCACGGCGTTCGGCAAAATATATTCCAAAAATCTTAAGCTCCTCAATAAGATCATAAATACATTTACCGTTGATCGTGTAAAGTCTGCACTCTCCCGGAGCATTTATATTAAAAGTATCCCATGCTGTAACAAGTTTATCTGTCTTGCTTATACCGTGCACTTCAAGAAAGTCTGAGAATATGCCCTTATACGCAGTGAATATTGTTACAACGTTATACTGAGTAAGCATTATCTCACTTCCTGACTCGTGACAGCCAAATCCGAATGATGACATTCCGTCGTGTACCAACATTTCGCCATATCTTTTCAGTATATATTCAGCTGCTGCCGAATTGATCCCATCGATATAATATACATCCTTATGCCGTTTCTCAATATAACCGTCTTCTGTTTTAGGTTCATCATTAAAATTTGTAGGAACTTCAAGAATAAAAAATATAGGCTCATCTGAATGCATTTTAACAAAATCCAGGAACATGGGTCTTATATGCTCGGCACTTACATTAGCAGCTATAAAATTGTTTCTGACCTCATACTCTTCCTCCAGCCTCTCAGGATATGGCACACAGCATCCGTCAATGATGTTTATCACAGTATTTCACCTCAGATACATATCTCCATCGTCATCACTGCTTGCAGTATCGGTTATTTTATAACCCTCCGGCAGCTTATACAATTCTTCATCAATCGGAACGTCTGCATTCATATAAATATAACCGCTCAGCTTTGAATCCTTTTCCGAATATAACTCTATCCTATACAAACTGTCATTATAAAACAGTGCCAAAGCCTCCATACCCACAAGCTTATATCTCTCATAATCCATTTCCTTGTCTTCTGCTTTTATTGTACCTGTTTCAACAACCTCAGAGTTAATCATTTTCTTTGCATCGTCAACCAGATATTCAACATTCATACCACCATCAACACTTTTAACCGCTGTCATCTTTATACCGTCAAGGTCATAGTTCCTACCGTCAGACGATATATAACCGCTCGAAGCATTTTCCTCACCATACACAATACTCGCAAGATAATACACATTGTTTCCTGACCACTGCAAGCTTGCACAGTTGACCATAATATCATAGTAAAGCTCATCCGGTTCTGTTTCCTGCGGTTCATTCGTAAGCATCGTTATTTCAAAATGTGCCTCATCCTTATCAAGCTTATCAAATACGATTTTATCAATAAGTCTTTCTTCTGCCTTATTTTCATTTTTAGTCATATATTTTTCACGATCAGAAATCTCATTCTTGCCGAACTCTTTACTGACATTATACGAAAACTCTTTCAGCACCTTCTGTGCCATTGTAACAGGCTCATCATCCCATGGCACCTTTACCTCAAGCTCTTTAAGTGCCTTTGAGCTATCAAGCTCAGACACCTTTTCAGATATTTTTTTATTGCTTGACTCAAACTTCAAACTACTTTCATATAAGAGGGTTTCGTTATCAGAGTTATCTACACCGCTTTCAGTTGTCTGATACCGAATTTCTTCTGATGAAGCATTTTCAGAAACATCAGATTTTCTACTGCTTTCCGAAACATCTTTGGTTATTCTATCCGTTTTTTTCGAGCATCCGCAGATCATAACAGTACAACCAAAAACAGCACACAAAACCATACCCAACACAAGCTTTTTTAACACAGTGTTCAACCTCCCTGTATAATCAGGCTTTTAATTCAACCGGAATATACTCCTATGCTGCATTCATACTGCTTCACGAACACATCTTTTAATAATATTATCATTTTACTGAACAAATGTAAACAACTAAATTCGACAAAAAGCCCAAAAAAATTCCTGCCGGAGCACCGACAGGAATAATTTATGTTTGTCTGAAAAGAAATCAGCCAAGCTCAGCAAAGTATTTAATTGTTCTTACCATCTGGCTTGTATAGCTGTTCTCGTTATCATACCATGATACAACCTGAACCTCATAGAGATCATCAGCGATCTTGCTTACCATTGTCTGAGTTGCATCAAAGAGTGAACCATACTTCATACCGATAACGTCAGAAGAAACGATAGGATCCTCATTGTAACCAAAAGACTCAGAAGCAGCATTCTGCATTGCAGCATTGATGCCTTCCTTAGTAACATCTGCCTTCTTAACAACAGCTGTAAGAATTGTTGTTGAACCTGTAGGAACAGGAACACGCTGAGCAGAACCAATAAGCTTGCCGTTAAGTTCAGGAATAACAAGACCGATAGCCTTAGCAGCACCTGTTGAGTTAGGAACTATATTAGCAGCACCCGCTCTTGCTCTTCTGAAATCGCCCTTTCTGTGAGGACCGTCAAGAATCATCTGATCACCTGTATAAGCGTGGATTGTTGACATAATACCGCTCTGAATAGGAGCATAGTCGTTAAGAGCCTTTGCCATAGGAGCGAGGCAGTTTGTTGTGCAGGAAGCAGCAGAAATGATTTTATCATCAGCTGTAAGAGTATTCTCATTTACGCTGTAAACGATTGTTTTGAGGTCATTGCCTGCAGGAGCAGAAATTACTACCTTCTTAGCGCCGGCATCAATATGAGCCTGTGACTTATCTTTTGAGCAATAAAAACCTGTGCACTCGAGAACAACGTCAACACCAAGCTCACCCCAAGGAAGCTCTGCTGCATTAGCCTTTGCATAAATTGTAAGTGTTTTGCCGTCTACTGTGAGTGTGCCCTTCTCATCATCAGCACTTACAGTGTGAAGACCTTCACCGATCTTACCGCAATATCCGCCCTGAGCGGTATCATACTTAAGAAGATTAGCAAGCATTGAAGGCTTTGTAAGATCGTTAATTGCAACAATCTCATAACCCTCTGCATCAAACATCTGTCTGAATGCAAGACGACCGATACGACCGAAGCCGTTAATAGCAACTTTTACTGACATTGGAATTACCTCCTAATAATTTATGTCCTCATTATACAACATTACTTTCAAAATTACAAGACCTTTATGCAAATTTGCGTAACCTGCCGGATTCAATCAGTATTTGATCAATTAAACCTGTTTGGTCTTTTTATACAATTTCAGTTATGAATTATCACTGAACACAGCAAAGATTCTACATAACAGTAAGGACGGACATTACGAATTATTTTTAATTAAAATATATAGCGGCAGCCGCAAGTCTTCATAGAAAAAGCAGGTGCAATAGCTCATAATGAGTTTTGTACCTGCTTCTTATAATATTATATTTTCTTATTACTTTTAGTCAAATATTATGACCCCGAGCTGAGATCGTCAAGCATTTGCATAAGTTCCTCATATGCATCGCTGCCTGAATTATCAGGAGCAGATGCCGGTGAAGAAACTCCAGGTATCTTAAGCTCAGAATCGGAGCTTACCGGAGCAGCTGTTTCGTTCGTCACAGAAGAATATTCATTAACCGACTTCTCAGGTGCCGCAGTCTCAGTCTCATTGCCGGATTCTGAGGCTGTTTCATTTTCATTCTCTGAAAATGAGCTTGCCTTTTTATCGTAGCTCATTTCTTCATACGGCTGAGCACTTACCGGATGAACATTTTCAGGGTACCTCATACTGTCAGAATCATACGCTGAAACTGTTTCTTCCTGCTCTTGTTCAACCGTTATAGCTGTATTGATGTCAACAAGCTCCTGTTCCTCATTTGAATCATCACTTGATTCATTTTTTTCAGGTTCGCTTCTGTCCTCATTTATGTCTGAGAAAGATTTTTCACCATCTTCATCCGGCTTATCATTTATTTCTTGATTTTCAATTCCGACCTCGTTTTCTCCGGAGATAAGAACCTCTTCATCGTCATCATCCTCATCAGGTCTGAGGGTGGTCTGGGCTGCCTTAAGCACATCTCTTGTAAAGAATATCGCATATATGCACAGAGTAATATCGCCTGTTATAGTCATTATGTTTATCAATGTAGGCGAAACGGTAAAGGTGTCAATATTTGTGGGTATTTCCCCGCCGCTTATCATTTTTATAAGCAAATCGGCACTAACAACAAGTCCGAGCATAATATAAACAGTACCATAAACAACAGACTTTCTCACAGCATTAGAGTTGTTTATTCCTGCAAAGAACATAGCCTGATAGAACAGGAACATAACAAGAAACGCCAGAGCTATTATATCAAATATTTCCGTTGCGTGCAGGGACTTTTGAGTATACTGTGAGAACAGGGAAATAAATCTCAGACAGCACCAAACAGGAAGTATCAGTCCTGCAACCGGCACTTTTTTCATTCCGTTTTGTCCGGTAAATGATATGCAGGATTCATACAAAAGTATACCGCCTGCTGCTACTGCAAACAGACTTTCAACTATTTTTGAGTTATCAAGCACGATCAGTGAAACAACACCAGTTCCTATAATCATAACAGATGCAAGAAATCCGAAAGCTCCGCATAAAATATTTTTATTTATCTGAGCATCAAAACGTTTTTTTCTGTCTGCAAAACTCAATGCATAACCAATAACATACAACAACAAAAACGCCACGGTGAATATGCAGCTGCATGTAAAAGAATCTATAAAAAATCCATTGCCGTTTATATTAAAAAGCGTATCGCATATTTTTGCAGCACCCCCCACAAGTGTCAGCAGCAATGCAGGTATCCATAGCTTTTTTAATTTCATAATCAATACCTCTTTTCAAAATTGTTTGTTAACTTGTCAGTCTGAACGTTGGTTTATCGGTATATATTTTTTTGCACTGACCATTGCACGATATGCCGGACGTATTATTCTTCCGCCATATGTCACCTCTTCAATTCTGTGTGCACACCAGCCCGCTATTCTTGAAACAGCAAAAAGTGGTGTAAAAAGGTCGCTTGGAATTCCAAGCATATCATAAACAAAGCCCGAATAAAAATCAACATTTGCACATATTACCTTTGAACTGCCCTTTACATCAGAAAGCACGCGAGGTGTAAGCTTTTCTACTGTTTTATAAAGCTCATACTCCGCTGTCATATTTTTCTCCTCAGCAAGCTTTCCTGCTGTTTTCTTAAGAATAACTGCACGAGGATCCGAAACTGTATATATCGCGTGTCCAAATCCATAGATCAGACCTGAACCGTCACCCTTTTCCTTCCTTATGATGGCCGAGAGATATTCAAATATTTCATCCTCATCTGTCCAGTTTTTAACACCTTCTTTAAGTTCTTCCATCATATTTCTCACTCTCAGGTTAGCACCTCCGTGACGAGGACCTTTGAGCGAACCTATTGCGGCAGACACAGTTGCATATGTATCAGTGCCGGACGATGAAAGAACTCTTGCCGAGAAGGTGGAATTATTACCACCTCCATGTTCAGCGTGAAGTATCATACAAAGATCAAGCAGCTTTGCCTCTGAATCGGTAAACTTCATATCCGGTCTTAAGGCACGAAGTATTGATTCACTCGTAGAGAGCCTGAGATCAACGGGGTGAAAAAACATACTCTCCTTATCAAAAGCCCTTTTCTTGACCTGATATGCATACGTCATAATCGTAGGCAGTGACGCCATAAGACGAATTGACTGACGCATAATATTCTCCAGCGAGGTATCATCCGGATTGTCATCATAAGAATAAAGTACCAGCACAGAGCGTGCAAGTTTATTCATAATATCCTTTGAGGGTGATTTCATAATCATATCCTCAACAAAATTATCCGGCAGTTCACGAAGGCTTCCCAGTGTTTCCTTAAATCTTTCAAGCTGTCCGGCTGTCGGAAGCGATCCAAACAGCAGCAGCCACGCTGTCTCCTCATAACCAAAACGATTTTCTTCAAGACACGCGGAAACAATATCATTAACATTAATTCCCCTATATGTCAGCTTGCCTTCGTCAGGAACCAGAACACCATCATCCATTACAAATCCGTGAACATTACATATATTGGTAAGTCCTGCCATAACTCCCGAACCGTCAGGATTTCTCAGACCTCTCTTTACCCCGTAGGTCTGATAATCACGGTCATTGAAGCCATTATAGCGGCGGTATTCATCGCAAAGCTCCTTCAGATGCTTATTTATTATTTCAGTATCTGTTATCATTTATTATTCCTCGTTTCAGAAAATTCCTTATAGATGGGTATAAACATACATCCTAATTGTATTCTTTTTTTTCCCTGATGTCAAGCACAACGAAGTTATAATTCCTTTATACAATAATAACCCCTACAATCCCGATCCTATTCAGTTAAATATGTTACTTTTTGAGGATAATAATGATATGTAATATAGAGCAAAGTAAATGAATAGCTATTTAAAGACGAAGCTATAGTGCAGTCTATTGTAACTTCAACCGTGATGTCCACTGATATTCTTTAATTTTGCATCATTGAGCTTATTTGGAGGAAGTATGAAAAAAACAATTACAGCTATTATTTTCTCAATTACAGCAATGGCGTTGCTGCCGCTTTTATCATCAAACGGAAATAATATCATAACCGAAACAGCAGCCATTATTTCTGAACCCACCTCATACGAAAAAAAAATCGAATCACCATCCGTCGATTCGCCGCACCAAAATGAATCAACCACTACTTCTGAGGAAACACAAAAAACTGACGATATATCATCACAAGGAGAAATCTCAACCAATGAAATATCAGAAGCGTCAGGTTCTGATACAGGTAACGGATTTATAAAAAATCTGTCCTTCAAAATATTAGATACAAGCAGCGGCGAGATCATAACAGTAGATGACAGGGAATTTTGCTGCGGTGCACTTGCATATGAAATGCTTCCCGGTTTTGAAAAAGAAGCTTTAACTGCACAATGTATCGCATGTTATACACATTTTTGCCGCCTGCGTGAACAGCAAAGAGAAGATCCGGACAGTAAACTCAAAGGAGCCGATTTTGCTGCGGACTTATCTGCTGACCAATTTTACATCAGCGATGCTTCTATGAAAAAAAAATGGGGGAAACTTTACGAGCAGAGCCGCAAAAATATTGAAGCCGCCGTAGAAAACTGCGGCGGAACAGTCCTGATCGATAAAGACGGAAAGCTTATTGACGCTGCATATCACGCAATATCATCGGGCATAACCGAAAACGCATCTGATATTTTTGGAAAACAAGACGATCATCTGACAGCCGTTGCAAGCCCATGGGACAAATCCTCGGCAGATTATATGTCAACCAAAGAAGTCAGCATTTCGGATTTTTATAAAACCCTTTTTTCCATATCCGACGATCCAGAACTGTCACTAAACAAAAATGATAAACTGGGAAAAATCGAGAGAACCGCTTCAGGTTCTGTAAAAAAAATTACTATAGGTCATGAAAGCTTTGATGGTCAAAAAATGAGAACCGCATTCGATCTTCGCAGTTCAGATTTTGACCTTAGCATAAATAATGATAAGGTGACATTTACCGTAAGAGGTTATGGGCATGGGGTAGGCTTAAGCCAAAACGGAGCACAATGTATGGCTCAGGAAGGATCTGATCACAAAGAAATACTTATGCATTACTACAGTAACTGCATTCTTTCTTCATATAAGGGTATATCTTCTTGAAAATAAATAAAAAGGATCGAATGCAAATTCACATCCGATCCTCAAGGTATATAAAATTATTATGCTGCCGCAGGCAACGAGGCTTGTTCAGTAATCTCAGGGCTTATTCTTGTAACTGTATATCCTCTTGTCTGCATAAGGTTAATCAAGCCGTTATCTCCGTAGAAATGTGCTGCACCAACCATAAACAAAACCTTTTTACCTTCACTAAGATATTGTTCGGCTTTGTCAGCCATCTTGGGATTTCTTTTTAACAGCATTTCGTCATTATAATATTCAAGTGCTTTTTTTGTTTCTTCATCAACATCTTCTAATATTTCCGGATTGATTTCTTCTTCTGCAATAGCACTTCCTGCTTTCCAGTCACCATAAAGCTTCTTCATCTGCTCAACCTGTTTATCAAAATCCTCCTGAGATGTATATGACATTAACATCAGTTCGCCGACATTATCAGAAAGTCTTTCAAACATTTCCATCTGAGATTCTACGGATTCAACCTCAAGAACCTCTTTTGCATCGTTTTTAGCACGATTTGTAGTAACAAGATCAATGCCATTTTTCACATCAAGTCCGCATTTTTCCACAACAGCTGATTCCAGCGCAGATGACCACGCCATAGGCGTCATAACATCATATGCCTGCTCAATATACATAGATGAATTATTTTTCAGAACTGTTGATACTCCGTCATATATTTCCGCTGATATATGATCACGTATTGTTGTTCCATCTGTATACATAATATATTTCATTAAACCTGCCGTTAGTGTCGGATCATTTATCATATCCGAAACATCCGCCTCTACAGCTATTGCCTGACTATCATTATATGCAGATTCAAAATAGTCCGGCATAACGCTCGCATCACCATCGGCTGCATGTATCGTCCCAAACATATAGATGTAATTTCCGTTCTTGTTTTCTACTTTCCACATCGCAGGCGTTATTTTACTTTGTGACAGTGTCTTCTGTGGAGTACTATTATCTGCTCCGGGCTGTACAGAGTCTTGATCACTTGTTACATTACTATTTGTCAGTGAGCTTTCCGTTTTGTTATTTTTTTCATTACTGCATCCTGAAGCCAACGGAACACATATTATCGCAGATGCCAACAAACAGCATAGTGTTTTTTTCAATTTCATAGTTAGAGACCTCTCTTTTATATAATACCAAAATACTAAAATCTGATATGAAGATTTAAATAGATTTAAGCAAAAATATCGCCGAATAATACGAATGACTTCTGAAAAATATCCTTGAATGTTACTATTGACTGACACCAGACAAATACAACAACGGTATGATACGGAATTCAGCTCCAAAGATATTTAAGTGATGTCCAAAAAAGCAAACAAAAATATAGCACAACCAACCGGCAGAACTTATGCAAATCTAAGTATTCTGTTAGACTATAGTATAACAAATAAGTAAAAAAACGTCAATGTTTTATCATTTCAAAAAGTAAGCTTTTTGTGATTTCCTTATAAAAATAGTTGAATTATCAATACATAAACACGAAACACAGCCGAAAATATATAATAATAAAACCTCAAAACACCTGAATTATTCCACAGCCAGCTCAAACAAAAAACTAATAAGCTGTGAATTTCAACACCAAAGGAATTCAGCTATTTAATTGAGTATTATTAATAATTTTATATATAAGAAAAAACTCCTGTAGGTTTCCCTACAGGAGTTTTGAATTTTGTTTAGTCCGGATTAATTCTTGGAATTACTCCTCAGAAGACTTTTTCTTTGTTGCAACAAAAGCTACACCAAGAGCTGCTACAGCAACTGTTGCAATAGCGATAGGCATTACACCGTTATCACCTGTTGCAATAGAGTTACCCTTGCCATCGTATACAGCTGTGCCACCTGTTGTGCCACCTGTTGTACCGCCTGTTGTACCACCCTTTGTACCATCTGTTGTACCATCTGTTGTACCGTTTGTTGTACCATTGCTGGTTTCATTTGATTCTTCATTTTTCTTGTCATCTTCTGACTTAGAAGGAAGGATCTCAGTAGGATCTACAGGCTTCTCGCCAAACTCTTCAGCTGCGAATTCACCGTCATAAGCGCCCCATGCACCAACCTGATACTTGAACTTTGTCTTCTCAACACCTCTGCCGGGCTTAAGCTCGCCTGTTGTGTCGATTGTATAAATCTGACCAGCGTTTTCTGTATCGCTGAACGGAAGATCAATTGTCTGATAAGCTTCTACGCCTTCTCTTACCTGAGCATCAGATACACCGCTGTTGAAGATGATCATTGTAGCACCGTAAGGAACTCTAACCTGCCAGATGTCTGTGTTCGGGATCTGTGTCATTTCCTGACCAGGATACCAATTAGCAAAATCCTGACCAGCCTTACCATCTGCATTGGGCTCTGTATAGAACTCAGGATAATCTTTACCTGTAAGCTTGTCAACTACGAGTGAGTAGTCTGAATTCCACCAGTAAGCATATACTTTATCCCACTTTGTCTGTGAGTTGTCAAAGTATACATAGTCGCTCTTCTGTGATACATAATACTCAGGCTCAGCCTTTGACTCTTCCTTAGACTCCTCTTTGGACTCTTCCTTGGATTCCTCTTTAGACTCTTCCTTAGACTCTTCCTTAGACTCTTCCTTGGATTCCTCTTTGGACTCTTCTTTTGATTCTTCCTTAGACTCCTCCTTGGACTCTTCAGACTCATCTTCTACAGGCTTACCTGTATTTACTGCAGCAATAACACCACTATCGTCATATGCAATATAAGATACAGGCCAAAGAACATCATCTTCACCTGTTTCTGCCATCATAACGAACAGACTGGCAGGACCATCTACTGTAATTTTGCAGTTTGTCTGGCTGTTCTCAGTTCTGTCATAATCAGCTTCATAAGCGCCCCAGC
>CADACB010000027.1 GCA_902786345.1 uncultured Ruminococcus sp.
TTCTAACATAAAACAAGCGACAGCTTTTTAGCCATCGCCTGTCTTTATCTCTTATTCTCTTTTATTCGGGTTTGCCCCAACTATTGACAAAGAGCCTTTATTTAAAGTTTCTTGCCGTTTTCAATATCGGTGAGAAGAGCTACTCTGCGTTCGTGTCTGCCGCCTTCAAATTCGGTTGAAATGAAAATATCTATCATTTTATTTGCAAGTTCAGCAGAAACAACATTTTGTCCCATACATATTACATTGGCGTTATTATGACGTCTTGTCATCTCTGCGAGCATTTCATTTGTGCATACAGCCGCACGTATACCCTTTACCTTATTTGCTGCCATTGATACACCAAGTCCTGTTGTGCAGCAGATTATACCGTAATCAAATTGTTTATCTGCTACAGCTGATGCAGCCAGATATGCATATTTAGGATAGTCAACCGATTCCTTTGAATAACATCCGAAATCCTTATATTCTATCCCCTTTTCATCCAGATGCTTCTTTATTGATTCCTTAAGCTCAAATGCACCGTGATCAGCTGAAAGAGCCAGTTTCATTGTTAATTCCCCCTGTTTTATTTATTTTCTTTTTGCTGTTTTGCCCTCAGCTCACGCTCTGCCTGAGGAAGTCTTAGGTAAAACGGCATAAGCTCATCCGAACTGACAAGCTTGTTCTGCTCAGCCATTTTTTCAGCCGCCTTTGCTGTTCCGTATGCGTGCTGGTATCGGATATTCTGAGGAGTGAGATATACGGTTGGCAGATTTTCGCCAAAAGCCTTATAGCATATATCAGCACCATCACCGACAAGATATATATTGCATTCTTCATAGTAGCTAAGTTCATTTTCAAGCTCAGCTATACTCATTGCTTTGTCTTCGGTTACCCTTTCAACGCTGCCGTTATCAAGCCTGAAAATTGCATTATATACTTGTGAACATCTTGCGTCCATCACTGCACATACGATTCCGTCAGTATACGGCATAGAATATGCCATAGCCTCAAGAGTAGATACAGACGCACATCTTTTGTTAAGCGGCATTGTCATACCCTTTATTGACGAAACACCTATCCTTACTCCTGTGAACGACCCCGGTCCTGAATTAACTGCAAAAATATCTATCTGATCGAGTGAAGTATCTGTCATTTTAAGAAGCTGTTCTATAAGCGGCATAAGCGTCTGACTATGTGTAGTTTTGGTGTTAAGATAAAACTCTCCTGCAAGAAATCCGTCATTAAGCAGCGCCGCCGAAACCGGTGAAGCGCTTGTATCAACTGCAAGAATTTTCATATTGCTCTGCCCCCTCTATCGTTATTTCTCTTTCATTCTCTGACAAATGTCTGAGCATAATATTTATCCTTTCATCGGGCAGAAATTCTTCGATATTCTCGCTCCATTCAATTATCAGCACACCATTGCCGCTGTAATCAAAGAATCCCGTGGAATAAAGGTCATCAAAGCTGTTTATACGATACATATCAAAATGATAAAGCTTATATTTTCCTTCATATTCGTGCACCAACGCAAAGGTAGGGCTTGATACACCGTCATTTATTCCAAGCCCTCTTGCAAGTCCTCTTGTAAAAGCAGTTTTCCCTGCTCCGAGATCTCCGTAAAGGGCGATTATTTCATCACCCCTGAGGCTCTCTGCAAAAGCACAGGCAATCTGCTCTGTATGCTGCTCTGAGGAGCTTATAATTTTCTGCAAATCAAAGCATCTCCCATCAGAAAAGTCCTGTTATTTTTCCTTCGGAATCCACATCTATCTTTTCAGCTGCCGGTATCTTCGGAAGGCCGGGCATTGTCATAATGTCCCCGGTATATATAACCACAAAGCCGGCACCGTTTGAAAGCCTTGCGTCACGAACGGTTATGCTGAAATTCTGAGGCTTTCCTAAAAGTGAAGGATCATCAGACAACGAATATTGTGTTTTTGCAATACAAACTGGCAGTCCTTTAACATCAAGCTTTTCTATCTCAGCAATTGCCTTCTGAGCCGCAGTTGTATAGATTACACCATCCGCACCATATATTTTTTCTGCAATTTCATTTATTTTTTCTTTTATAGTCAGATCATCATTATAAAGCACTTTGAAATCCGAAGGTTTTTCTGTTGCTGCAGCGACCTTTTCTGCAAGCTCTGTGCCGCCTTCTCCACCCTTGGCGAATACTTCTGAGAGAGCAAAATCTGCACCAAGCTCTGTACAGTAATTCTTGACAAATTCAAGCTCGGCGTCTGTGTCAGCTCCGAAACGGTTTATTGCTACAACAACGGGCACTCCGTATTTATGCATATTGCTTATGTGTACACCAAGGTTTACTATTCCCTTTTTAAGCGCCTCAAGATTTTCATTTCCAAGCTCTGACTTAGGTATTCCGCCGTTATATTTCAGTGCACGAACGGTTGCAACAACTACAACTGCCGAGGGCTTTAATCCTGCCTTACGACATTTTATGTCAAAGAATTTTTCAGCTCCGAGATCAGAGCCGAAGCCTGCCTCAGTTACAACATAATCCGCAAGCTTCAGACCAAGCTTGGTTGCTCTTACAGAATTGCAGCCGTGAGCTATATTTGCAAACGGTCCGCCGTGCATAAGTGCCGGAGTACCCTCAAGCGTCTGTACAAGATTAGGCTTTACAGCATCCTTGAGCAGGGCTGTCATTGCACCGTCCGCCTTAAGATCGGCAGCATATACAGGTGCTCCTTCAGTATTATATGCCACAAGTATTTTGCCAAGTCGTTTCTTGAGATCGTCAATATCGGATGCAAGACACAATATTGCCATAACTTCACTTGCAACAGTTATAATAAAGCCGTCTTCTCTTGGAACGCCGTTTACTCTGCCGCCAAGACCTGCAACAATGTTTCTCAGCTCACGGTCATTCATATCAAGACAACGCTTGATCAGTATTCTTCTTATATCAATTTTCAGTGAATTACCCTGATGTATATGGTTGTCAAGCATTGCACAAAGAAGATTGTTTGCTGCTGTTATAGCGTGCATATCACCTGTGAAATGAAGGTTTATGTCCTCCATAGGAATAACCTGTGCATAACCGCCGCCTGCTGCTCCGCCCTTAACACCGAATACAGGGCCGAGAGAAGGCTCTCTCAGGGCAATTACGGTTTTTTTACCGATTTTTGTAAGTGCGTCTCCAAGTCCCACAGAGGTAGTTGTTTTTCCCTCACCAGCCGGTGTAGGATTTATTGCCGTTACAAGTATGAGCTTTCCGTCAGGAGACCCCTCAGTTTTTCTTATAAGTTCCTCAGAAAGCTTTGCTTTATATTTGCCATAAAACTCAAGCATATCCTCAGGTATATCAAGCTTTGCGGCAATTTTTGCAATATGCTCAGGCTGTGCCTGCTGAGCAATTTCAATATCAGAAAGCATATTCAATCTCTCCTTATCTTTATTTTGTCCGGATATGTACAGCTATATTTTACCATAAAAAAATATTTTATACAACAACAAAGCAAATTTTTTATGATATGACAAAGATTTATGTCATTATCGTATTATAATGTGTATATAATCCAATATATAGTTACATTATTTTCCGTTTCTTTATAAAAATGATAAAAAATAATTGTAATATATATTTAAAATGTGTTATAATAAGCTTTGAATTTGATTGTGTTCAATAATTAAATAATTATGAAAAGGATGATAAAATTGCTCAGGCTCGAAAACATATCTTGGAGTACGCCGAACGGCATTGAGGTTCTTAAGAATCTTGACCTTACTGTTCCGGACGGCAAGCTTATTGTAATAACAGGACCTAACGGAGGCGGTAAAACTACACTTGCCAAAATTATTGCAGGTATTTATAAACAAGACAGCGGTAAAATATTTCTCAATGATCAGGATATTACCGGACTTGACATAACTGAAAGAGCAAAAATGGGAATCAGCTTTGCATTTCAGCAGCCTGTCAGATTTAAGGGAATAACAGTCAGAAAGCTTATTGAACTTGCCGCAGGAAAAGAGCTTGATAAAAACGAGCTTTGCGATATTATGAGCAAGGTAGGACTTTGTGCAGAGGAATATATTGATCGTGAAGTCAATACCACCCTTTCCGGCGGTGAAATAAAACGTATTGAGATTGCAACTGTACTTGCACGTCACTCTGTATTTACATTGTTCGATGAACCTGAGGCAGGCATTGATCTGTGGAGTTTTACAAGCCTAATCAAAACCTTTGAAGAAATACGAAATAATCTTAACGGTTCTATCATTATTATTTCTCATCAGGAAAGAATCCTGAATATAGCTGATGAGATTGTGGTAGTGGCTAACGGACGTATAAAGGCTTCGGGGGAAGCCGATAAAATGATGGACATACTTGCTGAAAACAAAAGTGTATTTGGCAGATGTTCAAAACAGGAGGCAATGTTCTGATGAAAGAAATAACAAAAGATCTTTTGCGTGAGATCTCTGAATGGAACGGAGAATTCAAGGGTGCCTACAACATACGTGAGGATGGTGCCTGTGTCGGACGTGTTTCAAGCAAGAATATAAAGATTGAGTCAAAGAAGGATCAGCCCGGTCTTGAAATATTCATAGCCCCGGGTACAAAGGGAGAAACCGTATCCATACCGGCGTGTGTTACTCACGGAGATATTGATGATCTGGTTTATAATGATTTTTACGTTGGTGAAGACGCAGATGTTATTATTGTTGCAGGCTGCGGCATACACACCGAAACAGGCGAACCTGCACGTCACAATGGTATACACAGATTCTTTTTAAAAAAAGGCTCGAGGGTAAAATATCTTGAAAAACATATAGGTAAAGGGCACGGAACGGGTCTGCGTTCAATCGACCCTGTCACTGAGGCGGAGCTTGAGGAAAACGCTGTACTTGAAATGGACACCGCTCAGATAGGCGGAGTTGATCGTACAACAAGAATAACAGCCGCAAAGCTTGGCGAGGGTGCAAAATTATTTATAAGAGAAAGAATACTTACTGAAAAAGAACAAACTGCAAAAACTGATTTTAAAGTTGAACTTAACGGCAAGGATTCAGGTGTTGATCTTATCTCACGTTCGGTTGCAAGAGATGATTCTCATCAGGAATATCATTCAGTCATAATAGGCAATGCCCCATGTACAGGACATTCTGAATGTGATGCCATCATATCCGAAAACGGCAAGGTGGACGCTGCTCCGGAACTTCACGCAAGAGATAATGACGCTGCACTTATTCACGAGGCTGCCATCGGAAAAATTGCAGGCGAACAGATACTTAAGCTTCGCACTCTCGGTATGACAGAAGAAGAAGCAGAAGCTACAATCATTGACGGCTTTTTAAGCTGACAACATTAAAAAACTCCTGCTCTGATAAATACAATATTTACAGAGCTATATCCGGACGAACACGCAGGCTTATAAGGCTTAGCTTATGGGTTCGTCCTTTGATTTTACAGATCAAAGGAGTGCGTATTGCTATGAAAAAAATAATATGCTTTACAATTATGCTGATCACTATTATAAGTATGGTGACTCTTAATGCAGAAGCAGAAACCGTAAAGCCTGAAAAACGAATTATTGTTTTTGGTGATTCTATATCAACAGGTTATGCTCTTGAAGATTATGATCCTTCGGACCTCAGTGTTGCAAATGACTGTTTTGTAAATATCATTGCAAAGGAAAACGGACTGGAATACAACAAGGATATTTATAATTTTTCTGTTGTAGGCAAAGACAGCAAATCAACGCTTAAATCCGTAAAAAACACAGATAAAGAGCTGATCAGAGACTCTGATGTCATTATAATATCAACAGGCGGCAACGATGTTATAGATACTTATGGACAGGTTATGTCTGACGCTGCTGAAAATGAAAAGGAGCTGCTGGCTGAAAACGGTGTAACATTTGATTTTCACGATCTTCGTTCTCTTGAAAATTCGGTAATATCAACTGTTCTTGATCCCGCAAAGCTTTCTTTTGTAAATAAATTTATTGATGTCTGTACAGATGAAAATGCAATGAAAAGGTATAACGGAATACCCGAAAAATACACGGAAAATATCAAAGAAACCATATCTTATATCCGCAGCACAGGCTCAGCGGCTGACATTGTTCTTATCACACCATATAACCCTATGAAGATGCTCCCGATAAATAACAAGATTTTTGATTCCATAAGTTCTGTTATCAGCCGTATGTGCAGCAATGCGGTTGAGCTTGAAAATAACAAAACATATAATGAAAATCTTCACGTTATAAATCTGCTGTCAGAATTTGATAACAGATATGCAGAGCTTACAAATATTACTTCCTTTGATATTCATCCCTCATCAAAAGGACATAAGCTTATCTCAGAGCTTATAATTGCCGAGCTTTCAGATAAAATCGCAGAGGAAACTATCAGTCCTGAAATTACTGAACAAAACAGCAATACTTCTGTATCGGATAATCATCAAATAACATCATCTAATAAAAATGATGATTCAAAAGATAAAAACAGTAGCTTTTCTCCGACAGTAACATATATACTCTTTGCAGCTGCATTGATGTGCTGTGCTTTGGTGATTGCTGACTTTATTATCAAAAGGATAAGAGCAAAAAAGTCAGGTAAATAATATCAGCAATAATATTTTTTCATTTCATTACAAATAATACCTTCGGGGTGAATTCGTAATGAAGAAAAAAATAAACTGCAACTGCTGCCTTTTTTTAATAGGCGGAATACTTTATGGACTGATTGAAATTCTTTGGAGAAGGCATACTCATTGGTCAATGATATTGACGGGCGGATTATGCTTTACAGTGCTTTATCATATCTTCAAAAAAATCGCACAGTGCTCTGTCTGCCTTAAATGTTTTGTAGGCAGCGTTGTAATAACCTTCATTGAGTTTTTCTCGGGCTTTATATTCAATTTCTGTATGAAGCTTAAGGTGTGGGATTATTCCGGCTGCAAGCTGAATTTTTGCGGACAGATATGCCTGCTTTACAGTTTCTTATGGGGGCTTTTGACACTTCCTGTCATTGCTCTGTGCAAATTTATAAATAAAAGATTTGATCTTTAGCATATTATTTGTATAAGGAATGGGAGCTGAAGCTTAAGAAAACTTTTAAAAAGAAATGCTCAGTGCTTTTATTTATTGAAAATTATTATGCAAGCAAGATTGAAGAATTTATAAAAAAATGTTATACTTATATGTATGTTGCCGCACCTGGGGTAAATAATAATTCCAGGAGGCACGATAAATATGGATACAAAAAAACACAGCTTAAACTGCACAGATATTCCTTTGGTAAATCCTGAAAAAATTATTGAACAAGATAACATCAGCGAGAATGCGGCACTTGGCAGAGTTATAGAAAGCGGCTCAATAATTTCTGACAATGGAGCATATATCGTTCAGTGTATGACTATAATAGGTCAGATTGAAGGACATTATATCCTCTCTCCTCAGAACAAAACAACTAAATATGAGCATATTATTCCTCAGCTTGTAGCCGTTGAGCAGGATATCGAAATTGAAGGTCTGTTGATCATCCTTAATACTGTAGGCGGAGATGTTGAAGCAGGTCTGGCAATTGCAGAGCTTATGGCAGGTATGAAAAAGCCTGTAGTTTCTCTTGTGCTTGGTGGAGGACATTCCATTGGAGTACCTATTGCCGTTGCTGCAAAAAAATCATTCATTGCCCGGTCTGCAACAATGACGATACATCCTGTGAGAATGAACGGACTTATGCTTGGAGTTCCGCAGGCGTTTGAATATTTTCAGCGTATGCAGCAGCGTATAACAGGCTTTGTAACAGCTCATTCCGGCATTTCAGCAGAACGCTATAATGAGCTTGCAATGAACACGGATGAGCTTGTAATGGATATTGGAACTATACTTGACGGAGAGGACGCAGTAAAAGAGGGTCTGATAGACAGCATTGGAGATCTGAATACCGCTGTAAACACCTTATATAAAATGATAGATAAAGCCCGTGAGAAAAAATTCAAGAATAACCATAAATCCGAAAAGAAGAATAAAAAAACAAAATAAAACATATATAACAGGCAGAATATATTCTGCCCTAAAAAGTGTGGAGGTACATAGCTTATGAACTTTTTTGACGCCATATTCCAAGGCTTTGTTCAGGGACTGACTGAGTTTCTTCCTGTGTCAAGCAGCGGTCATCTTGCCATCTGTCAGCATATAACAGGAATGCAGGAAAACAATTTATTCTTCTCTGTTATGCTGCATATAGGAACTCTGACAGCTGTAATTGCAATTTATTTTAAGCTTGTAATAAAGCTTTTCTCTTCGCTGGTAAATATAGTTAAAAAAATTTTTAAAAAACAGTTTAAGTGGAGTGAAATGAACGGAGAAGAAAATCTTGCTATGATGATACTGATAGGTCTTCTTCCCCTTTTCGCACTTTTCATTCCGATTCCGGGAACGGGAATGAAAATTAAGGATCTTGCCGAAAAGCTTTCGCTTGACGGATATTTTATTGTTGTAGGAATAGCTCTTATCGGAACAAGCACACTGCTTTTCCTTGGAAACAGAGCAAAACCTAAAATAAAGATAATCGACGGAAAAAAATACAAGAAAAAACCAAGACGAAGATACAATGTTGCAGATGCACTAGCAGTTGGCGGTGCACAGTGCCTTGCCGCAATATTTCCCGGCTTGTCACGTTCGGGATCTACACTTGCAGCAAGTCAGCTCAGAGGTATAAACAGACAGGTAGCTCTGGATTATTCATTTTTGCTTGGTACTCCTGCAATTGTTGCTGCTGCACTTCTTGAAACAAAGGACGCTTTGTTCGCAGCGAACGGCGGTGCTTCAGGAGTAAACTTTTTCTATGTTATATCGGGTATGATAATATCAGCCGTTGTAGGCTTCTTTGCAATAAAGATTTTTAAATGGATGCTTACCACAGATAAAATGTATATCTTTATTTTATATACTGCCGTTGCCGGTGTTCTTGTTATTATAACAAGCGTAATTGAGCTTATCACCGGTTCTAATCTGTTTACCGGTCAGCCGCTTCATTTCTGATAAAAATATAAAAGAATAATATTAAGCATCAGAAATATAAGAAATTTCAGTCTTATAAACACAGATATGCTTTGTGTGAATCGGAAGATTACTGAAATTAATTTTTTAAATCTGACAGTTTGAATTTTGTAAACTTATCATTTTGGAAATTGTTTTATGAGTTTAAAACAAAATCTCAAAAATGTTCAGCGGTTTTAGGAAAAGGGTATTTTGAAATAACCCTTTTTCCAAATGTAACTGCCTCACCAAAATTGAATTCCTTGTCGGAAGAGGGAGATAAATTGACAAAAGAAGGAACAAAAAAGAAAAAAACAAATACAGGAACTGCTAAAAAAAGCAGTACGTCACGCAGAAAATCAACTGCTCCAAAATCGTCAGGCAATCAGAAAAAAGCTCGTGCCGAAGCAGAATATGAGCTTCGACGAAATAGGTTTATCAAAGGCATTGTAATATTCTGCTTTGCAATTTTATGTACGCTGTTGTTCTTTTTCAGGGGCGAGAAGGTATGGTTGGCACTTCACGAATGCTATAGGGGTATTTTCGGTTATTTTGGTTTTATGGTACCTATTATAAATATATACTGTGCCTTTCAGATGATGAAGGAAAAAAGTACATACAGATTTCCGCTTAAGGTGTTCTTCTTCTGCGGAACTGTCATATTGCTGTCATCAACAATTTTTGCGTTTGGCTCTTCCGGAATGGAACTTGAGGATTACGGAACTGAACTTATAAACTGCTTCCGTGAAGCGTCACAATATAAGGGAACAGGCTTTATCGGAGGGTTTCTCGGCATACCGTTTGCAAAAATACTGGGTGCTGTGGGCGGCGGTCTTGTTCTGCTGCTTATATTTGCACTTTTCCTTTATATGTCTTTCGAGGCTATTTTTATGAATCTTATTGACAGGATCAGAAAACCTGTAAATGAAAGAATAACTGACAGAAAAGAAATTAAAAGCCGTATCCGTGAACAGGAAAATATAATAAGATCGGAACAAAGAAAAAAAGCCCGTGAGGAATATGTAGAGAGAAAAGTCCAAAAGCATATGGAGGCTGAAAAACGCAGGGCAGTTGATTCTGAATACCGCAGGATTAAAAAGCCCCCGATCTACGAACCTGATATTGGTGAAAACAAGGAAACAAAAGTCAGCCGAACTTCAAATGCATCAAAAGCTGAAAACACTATCAATTCCAAAGGGATCGAAAATATTGTTCCTGAGATCAAGCCCAAAAGAAAAAAGAAGGAACAGAAAAAAACAGAAACTCCCGATATGGAATATATCAGCGGAGAAACAAATATTTTCGCTGATACAATTGACATATCTGCATTGTTGAAAAAAGGAAGTGAATCAACAGAACAGGGAGGTTTTGATCCTGTAAATGATATGATCCCCCCTGTTTTCAATACTCCTTCATCTCCTGCTCCTGATAAGAGTGTAGAAAAAAAGCCGTCTAAGCCTGAGAAAAAACAGGAAGAAAAATATCTTATATCACCAAGTGAGCTTACAGAATTTGATAAGATAGATACGAGTGCTGTTGAAGGAAATTATCTCAAACCGCCTTTTACACTTCTTGAGCCTCAGCCGGAGGATATTGAAGACGATATATCTCAGGAGCTTCATCAAAGTGCTGCAAAGCTTGTAGAAACTCTTAAAAGCTTCGGTGTACAGACTACAATAACAAACATAAGCCGTGGTCCGTCTGTTACACGTTATGAGCTTCAGCCTGCTTCCGGCGTCAAAATCAGTAAGATCACCAATCTTGCTGATGATATTGCAATGAACCTTGCCGCAACAGGAGTAAGAATAGAAGCTCCTATACCGGGAAAAAATGCAGTAGGAATTGAGGTTCCGAACAGGAATATCAGCGTTGTAAAAATGAGAGGACTTGTTGAATCAAGGGAATTTCAGAATGCAAAAAGCAAACTAACGGTTGCTCTTGGTATGGATATTACAGGTAAAATAACACTTGCTGATCTTGCAAGAATGCCCCATCTGCTGATTGCAGGCTCTACAGGTTCAGGTAAGTCTGTATGTATTAACTCTATGCTTGTAAGCCTGCTTTATAAGTCAGACCCCGATGAAGTAAAATTTATGCTCATAGACCCTAAGGTTGTTGAGCTGGGAGTATATAACGGAATACCCCATCTTCTTGTACCCGTTGTAACAGACCCGAGAAAAGCGGCAGGTGCACTTAACTGGGCAGTAAATGAAATGCTTGAACGTTATAAAACCTTTGCTGAATATAACGTAAGAGATATGCAGGGCTATAACAGGTTAGTCGATAAACAGAATGCTGAATATGATGAACAGCACGAAGCTGAAGAAAATGAACGTACATTTGAAGAGGATGAAATGCTTGCTCAGGCACAATCAGAGTTGAACAGTGAGGATACTGAAAGTAAGAAGACCCGCAAGCTTGAAAAAATGTGTCAGATAGTCATTGTTATAGATGAGCTTGCAGACCTGATGATGGCTGCCCCTAAGGAAGTTGAAGAATCAATCTGCCGTCTGGCTCAAATGGCACGTGCCGCAGGTATGCATCTTGTAATTGCAACACAGCGTCCTTCAGTTGATGTTATCACAGGTCTTATAAAGGCAAATGTTCCGAGCCGTATTGCATTCGCTGTGAAATCGCAAATTGATTCAAGAACAATACTTGATTTTGGCGGAGCGGAAAAACTTTTAGGACGCGGCGACATGCTGTTCTCCCCTATTGGAACTACAAAGCCGGTGCGTGTTCAGGGATGTTTTGTTGATGATAATGAAATTGAAAATATAATTAATTTCATAAAGAAAAACAAGGTTGTTGAATATGACAAAAATGTTATTGATGAAATTGAACGAAATTCATTGCCTGAAAACAATAATTCAGCAACAGAAAGTGACAGCGGTGATACAGATCCGATGATGGAACAGGCAATCAAATGTGTTGTTGAAGCAGGACAAGCATCAACATCACTTCTGCAAAGACGTTTAAGACTTGGTTATGCAAGAGCAGGACGTCTTATAGACGAGATGGAACAGATGGGCATTGTAGGACCTCACGAAGGCTCTAAGCCAAGACAGGTTCTTATCACATACCAGCAATGGCTTGAACGAAATATGACAATTTCAGAAAATTCTTAATAAAAACAGGAGGCAAATAAAAATGAAAAAAGAAGGACAAATCAAGGTTGATTCGGAAAATCTGTTTCCGATAATCAAAAAATGGCTCTATTCAGACAAGGATATTTTCCTCAGAGAAATAATTGCAAACGGATGTGATGCTATTAAAAAGTATCAGAGTCTTTGTCAAATTGGTGAAGCTGAGGACGATGGAATAAAACCAAGAATAGATATTAGACTTGATAAAAATGAAAAAACTATTACCGTAACTGATAACGGTATTGGTATGACTGATGAAGAGGTTGAAAAATATATTGCTCAAATAGCATTTTCAGGTGCACAGGAATTTCTTGACAAATATAAGGATCAGACAGACGCAGAAGCAGGTATTATCGGACACTTCGGACTTGGCTTCTATTCAGCATATATGGTTTCTGACAACGTTGAAATAGAAACTCTGTCATATAAAAAGGATTCATCACCTGTACACTGGGAAAGCAACGGCAGTCAGACCTATGAAATTTCTGACGGCAGCAAAACTCAGAAGGGTACAAGTATAATAATGCATATCTCTGAGGATGGCAAAGAGTTTCTTGATGAATATAAGCTCAGAGGTATTCTCAGAAAATACTGTCACTTTATGCCATATGAAATTTATTTTACAGTTGAAGGTAACGAAAATAAATCAGACAAGGATGATAAAAAGGAAAAGCCTGTTAACAATACCTCTCCCCTTTGGCTTAAAGCACCTAAGGATTGTACAACCGAGGAATATGAGGATTTCTACAGAGAAACCTTTACGGATATGAACCTTCCTCTTTTTTGGATTCACTTAAATGTAGATTATCCTTTCAGACTTAAGGGCATTCTTTATTTTCCTAAGCAGACAGACAAACTTCAGGTTATGCCGGGAGAAATAAAGCTTTATGCAAATCAGGTGTATATTGCCGATAATATAAAAGAGGTAGTTCCTGAATTTCTTATGCTGCTTAAGGGTGTTATAGACTGTCCTGACCTTCCACTTAATGTTTCACGTTCTTTCCTTCAGAACGACAGTGAGGTAGCCAAGATTTCAAGACACATAACTAAAAAGGTTGCAGACAAGCTTACATCTGTATTCAATAACGAACGCAAAAGCTATGAAAGCTATTGGGATGATATATCTCCATTTATCAAGTTCGGCTGCATTAAGGACGAAAAGTTTTATGATAAGGTTAAGAATATAATCCTTTATAAAAATTTAAACGGAGAATATAAAACCTTCTCCGAACTTCCAAAGCAGGATAACAAGGTTTATTATGCTTCAAGTACTGACGAACAGGCACAATACATTAAAATGTTCAAGGATAACGGACTTGATGCTGTTATACTTGAACACAATATAGACACCCACTTTGTAAGCTTCCTTGAATTCAAAGAAAGCGATACCAAATTTGTAAGAATTGACTCTGAAATCGGGGATGCACTCAGATCCGGCGAAGAAAATGAAAATGATAAAGACTCGGATAAGCTAATTGACATTTTTAAGAATGCACTCAAAAATGATAAGCTTACAATAAAAGTTGAGTCGCTCAAATCGACCGATACACCTGCTATCCTCACCATCAACGAATATGAAAGACGTATGAACGATATAAACCGGATTTATGGAAATATGTTTGGTGAGGCAGGCAAAGCGAGCGAAACTCTTATTATAAATACCAATAACGACATTATCAAAAAGCTTGATACCTTTGACAGTGTAAAATGTGAGCTTATATGCAAACATATATTTGAGCTTGCACTTATAAGCCAGCGTAAGCTTAACGCATCAGAACTTGAAAGCTTTATTTCAAACGATGTTAAGCTTATGTCAATGATATGATTATTTTCGATTTTCAATGTTATTGAAATTTCATATAAAATTCAGTTGAAAAATTTTTTCTGAATAGATCCTTATTATCTAAGGAGGTAATATTATGAAGGTGCTGATGATTAACGGTTCACCCCACAAAAACGGAAACACTGCAATTGCTCTGAACGAAATGGAGAACATTTTTAAAACCGAAGGTATTGATGTTGAAACAATACATATCGGAAACAAAGCAATACGCGGATGTATTGCCTGCAACAATTGTTATGAAAAAGGCAAATGCGTTTTTGACGATGAGATAAATAAGACTGCTCCTAAGTTTGAAGAGGCTGATGGTCTTGTTATAGCTTCACCGGTATATTATGCCTCAGCAAATGCTACACTTATTGCTTTTCTTGACAGACTTTTCTATTCAACTCATTTTGATAAACGTATGAAGGTTGGTGCTTCTGTTGTTGCCGCAAGACGCGGAGGACTTTCTGCGACCTTTGATGAACTTAATAAGTATTTTACGATCTGCGGTATGCCCGTTGCTTCAAGCCAATATTGGAACAGTATACACGGAAGAGAACCTGGCGAAGCTAAGATGGACGAAGAAGGTATGCAAACAATG
Organism: uncultured Ruminococcus sp.; assembly: GCA_902786345.1. Lineage (GTDB taxonomy): Bacteria > Bacillota > Clostridia > Oscillospirales > Acutalibacteraceae > UBA1213. The sequence continues at coordinate 14,572 of CADACB010000027.1, forward strand.
CGTGTACTTGCCAGAAATATGTCATTCTTAATGAAGAGTATTGCACTCGGTAAGGAAAAATTCGGACTGCCGGCTCAGGAACCGTGGACTCCTACTCATTTTGTAAGATAAGCACTATTGAAACCGGCGGCTCGCCGAATGAAGGATTGTTTAAAATAATTCTGAGACTTATAACGCGGCGATATATTATGGTTTATAACAAAAATTAATCGCGAAATTGGGACCGGCGGCTCGCCGGAAAACACCTGTTGACTGAAAAATGTCAACAGGTGTTTTTATATGCGGAAGTTATTTTAAATTATAAAATATCAGGGCTGATGCATCACATTGAATACATCAGCCCTGATAAAAAATTAATTATTTAGTAACAGTTACTGTAAAATCTTTATTTACGACATTATCATAGCCGTCCTTAACCTTAACTCTTACTTCATATTCTGTTGCTGCTTTTGGTGTAATAATTACATTAGCAGTGCTCTTATAGCTCTGGGCACAGGTCCAGTTTGATGTACCGCTCTTTCTGTAGAATACGGCATACTGATATGTTCCTTCACCGCCGCTTGCTGAACACTTAGCAATTATCTGTGAACCAAATGTAATGTTTGTTGACGAAAGCTTTGATGTGTTTTTAAGTGCAGTTACTACTGTAAGTGTAAGGTCCTTGTTTGTAACATTACCGCCTGCATCCTTTACCTTGATTCTTACATCATAAGGAACTGCTGATTTCGGAGTTATCTTTACGCTCTTTGTTGTCTTATAGCTCTGAGCACAGGTCCATTTGCTGTCGCTTGCCTTCTTATAGAACACTGCGTACTGATAGCTGCCTTCACCGCCGCTTGCTGCACCTGTTACTGTAACAGTGCTGCCAACGATGATCTTATCTGACGAAAGCTTTGAATTATTGATAAGCTCTTTTACAGATTTAACTGTGAAGTCTTTGTTAACAACTGTTCCGTTTGCATCCTTCATTTTTACTCTTACAGTATAGGTCGTTGCTGCCTTAGGTGTTACAGTTACAGTTGTGTTGTCACTGTAGTTCTGAACACGAGTCCAGCTGCTGTCGCTTGTCTTCTTATAGAATACTGCAAACTGATAAGGAGCTTCACCGCCGCTTGCTGCACATTTTACTGTAATGCTGTTGCCTAATACTACTTTTTCTGATGAAACAGTTGATTTGTTTTCAAGTTTCTTGAGAGATTTGATTGTGAAGTTATCAACAACCTCTCTGCCCTTTGAATCCATTATCTTAACCTGAACATCATAAGGAGCTACATTCTTCGGAGTGATAGTCACATCAGCATTTTCACTGTAGCTCTGAACCTTTGTCCATGTTGAGCTGATCGACTTCTTGTAAAGTACCTCATACTTATAAGGACCTTCACCGCCTGCAGCTGAACAGTTTATAGTAGCACTTTCACCGAGTGTTACTATATTGGACGAGATCTTTGTTTTGCTTTCAAGAGGTTTGATGCACTTGATTGTAAAGTTCTTGTCTGATACAGTGCCGTTTGCATCCTTAACCTTAACTCTTACGTTATAGGAAGCAATATTCTTGGGTGTGATCTCTACAACTCTGTTCTCGTCATAAGACTGTACACAGGTCCATTTAGATGTTCCAACCTTCTTATAGAATACCGCATACTCATAAGCTGTATCGCCGCCCTCTGCAGAACCAAGAGCAAATACAGAATCGCCGAGTGTTACTGTTGTATCAGAAATTTTTGATGTGTTTGCAAGAGCTTTATTTACAGTGAGGTCAAAGTCTTTGTTAGCAACATTGCCGTCTGCATCCTTAATCTTTACTCTTACATCATAGGAAGCAACATTCTTTGGTGTTATCTCTATTGTTGACTCTGAGCTGTAGCTCTTAACGCAAGTCCACTTTGTTGTACCTGTTTTCTTATAGAAGGCAGCATACTCATAAGGTTCTTTTGCTCCGTCTGCAAGTGCTGTTATAACTGTGCTCTGTCCTAACTTGATGCTCTCGGAAGAGATTACAGAATAGTTATTGAACGGAGCCTGTTCTACAGTAACATTGCAAGTTGCCCTTGCTGTACCTGATATTGCTGTGATCACAGCTACACCTTTGCCGACTGCTGTTACCTTACCGTTTTCAGATACCTTGGCAACATTCTGATTTGAGGTTGTCCACTTAACAGTTGGTACTGCATCAGCCGGAACTGTTGAAGGAGTAAGCAAAACTATTTCGCCTGCTGTTATTGTCACATCAGTTTTATTAAGATTGATAACAGTTGCAACAGGAAGTATTTTGTAATTGATTGTGTATGTACCGGTATAGCCCTCTCTGCAAATAACCTTTACAGTATAACTGCCGGCATCCTTGCTGTTTTTGTTAGAATAGGAAAGTGTATAGTCTGTATTTTCTCTGAGTACTGTCTTTTTGTATGTTACCTTTATTCTTGGAATCTGGATTTGTCCGGTTGATGTAAAGGTAGTCTTGTCTGCTGTTATTGTAAGATAGTCAACAGGCACTCTCTTAAGAGCAGGAACCGGCTCACGTTTTTCTGTTTCTTTGCATACAGAGCAGGTATAGAGTGTATATCCGTCTGAATCATATGTTGGTGCTACCACAGAAGTTTTTACAAATTTATGATCAACAAGCGGAAGCACCTTTTCGGTTGTATGGTTGCAAAGATTGCAAACTACATTTGCTACACCGGTGTTGATACAGGTTGCAGCTGTTTTTACTCTTTCTGTAACGCTGGTGTGTTTACAATAGATATTGAACTTTATTGAGTTATTACCGTTGTAATTACCCTTACCGGTTATATTAATTGTTGCTACACCTGTTATACGGTTATTCACAAAGTTTGCAGTATAATCTGTATCCTTTACAAGAGGATAACCAAGCTGTGAGATTCTTATTTCAGGCATAACACCTGTAGTTTTATTATCTGCTGTAAGCTCCTGATCATCTATAGGATCAATAGTTATCTCTGCATCGTTCAGAGGTCTTGCATTGATTCTAAAGGTTCTTGAAACCGAACCTGTATAGTTGCCAATACCTGTTACTGTAATAGTAGCAGTCTGATTGACCGTTGTATTATTTGTATATGTAACAGTATAATCAACATCCTTGACAAGCTCTATAACATTTTCACTGTTTGCAGCACCCGCAACAACCTTTACCTCAGGCTCATAAGATGTAACATAAGGCGAATAATAAACATTACCTACAGTTACAGTGCTGCTTGAAAGCGGATAACAAACCTTTATAATACAGGTATCAGTCTTATTGCCTGACTTTACAGTGATTTTTGCTTCACCTATGCTGTGTCCTGTTACAAGACCGTTGCTGTTTACAGTAGCAACAGCTTCATTGTCTGATGTCCACTGAAGAGCAACATTGCTTACCAGCGTATCTCTTTCATTTTTAACCTGTGCGGTAAGTGCTTTTGATCCCGTCATCTGATTGTTCAGTAAGATTTCAGCTGTAGGAAGTGAGCCGTCTGTATATGTGGTTACATTCTTGATAACGATACTTGAGGTTGTGAACGCAGTAAGAGATGTTGTCAAAGAATAACCTGAATCTGTAATCATCTTGATTGTTGAAGTACCGTTTCCTACAGCTTTGAGGAAGCCTGTATTATCAACTACAAAAGCACTCTCATTGCTGGATTCCCAACGAACAACACGGTCATCGTGATCATACGGCTGGTTTGTATCAATCATAATGTTGCCCTTGAGAGCCATTGTTGTACCAACGTTTACGGTTTTGCTGAATGCTGCATTATTAGTTTCAGCTTCAACAATAGTGCCCTTTGTTGCTTTTTTGAGCACCTTAAGTTCGAAGGACTTGGTTATTGAAGGATCAGCCTTTGAGCTTGCCTTAACAGTAACAGTACCTCTTGCAAAGCCTGTAAGTTTTATTGAATTTGCAGTTGTGGAGTCGATTGTTACATAATCTCCGTTGTTTTCACCGTTGCCGATAACCTTCCATTCGATCGTATCATCAGGAGATGATCCGTCTGATGATACAAGAGAACCGTTTATTGTTATCTGGTGCTGGTCATAAACCTGTACAACACTTCCGTCAACTATCTCAAGGATATTATTATCCTTTTCTCTTGAGAGATTGATGTCTGAAGACAATATCTTATTTTCTACGTTACAGGTAATTCTTGCTTCAACGCCTGAGTTTTTAGCTCTTGCGGTAATTGTAACTGTACCCTTCTTAACGCCTGTGATAACAGCTGTCTGCTCATTTGTGAATGCACCGTCAACAGTTGACTTTACAGTTGCTATTGCAGGATTTGAAGATGTCCATTCAATCTCATCATCGGCTGTTACAGGTGACATTATAGCTTTTATAGATGTTGAAACACCTACTCTGGTTGAGATTGTTTTTACCGGGAACGAGATGGATGTAGCCTTGGTGAGAACCTTAAGATCTATTTCAGCCGTTACATTTTCGTTTTCACCTGAGATTATGATCTTTGCGTCGCCCTTGCCTACAGCTGTTACAAGACCTTTTTCATCTACCTTTGCAACATTTGTATTGCTTGAAGTCCATTTAAATTCGTCTGTTGCACCTGTTTCATAACCTGTTCCGGTATACGTAGGAGTAGCCTCAAACTGAAGCTGTGCTGTTTCACCCACCTCAAGTGCATCAGGTGCATTTGTTATTTTAAGACTTTTTGCAGGGTTTTCCTTTACGATCAGAACGTGTATATATTTAGGCACATTCGGATAATCGTGAAGTGTTTCATTTACGGTTTTGCCTTCTGAGTCTACATATGAAACAACCTTATCGCCAAGAGCATAATTTCTTGGTGTTGTTTCGGTTGCCTTATATTTTGCTGCAATGGTAACACTGCCGTTTGATTTAGGTGTGAAAAGACCGTTTGCGGTAATTTCAGCCTTATTTGTTGCTTTTGGTGTCTGACCGCTCTGTCCCTCATAGTCACCCTCATAAACAGCCCATTCAACCTCATCGGTTGAATCAGCTGGTATTTTCTCAGCCAAGAACTGATACTTATGGTTGGCAATTGTCATTACGCTTGCTGAATTTGATGTATTGTTTTCATTAAGCGAAAGCTGTGACTTATTTGCTCCAAGAAAGACCTTCATATCTGTTGCAGGTTTATATACAACAACAGTTACCGAACGGTAAACTTCACCGCTTGAGGTTGTGAAATAAAGATGGGTTGTTCCGGATTTTTTGCCTTGCCATTCAAGTGAACCATCCTGTTTTTCAACGTACTTTCCGCCTGAAAGTGTTGTTATAATCTTTTTGGATTCACGCTGTGTATGAACATCTACAAAGTCAGTTGCTCCGGTGTCAACAAAGTAGCGTATTTCATCATCAACTGTTACTCCATTATCATTGCTTGCTACTACAGTAATAGATTTTGTAATGTTGTGGTATTCGCTGTCAGCACCGGCTGCTTCGGAATTATCAAGGTAAATTATAGGGTTATCTCCCATTTCATTACCTTTGTCATCAAATATCTTAAGCTGTGTTGCAACTGATGCTGAAGCTGCATACGCTGTGATACCTGTTGAAGCAAAGCCTGAAACAACTCCTGTTGCACCGCAGGTCATCATAAGAGCTGCAGCAGAAACAACAGCAAGTGCTTTTTTTGCTATACGCCTGGTAGTTTCCATTCTCTTGCTAATCTCCTTTTTAATAAAATTTAAGTGTTAATCAAACAATTGATTTTAAGTAAAATTTGTCACCTCCTATTTTGAAAATCAATATTATGGCACAATAAAATCAACCGTTTTATACACACTTTCTCAAATATATTCTATCATTAAATATTTATCACGTCAATAATTTTTTCACAGAAATAACATTTTTAGTAAAAAATCACATTCAGAATGAACGTGATATTCCCGGGAATATCTGAGGCTTGTATAATAATTTCTCAGGTTAATTTTCAGCCAACATTATTATTATATCATTGCATATACAGATACGATGTTGAATTATCAGGCTGCTTTTTTACAAATAATATGATTTATCCGATAAAATTCCGGAAAAAATCGGTGCTATGTCTGTATAATGTTAAAAACCGCACACTCTGCTGTCAAAGTGTGCGGTTATGGAATTATTCCTTAGTTACTGTAATTTTATGATCCTTGTTAACAATAGTACCTGCTGCATCTTTAACCTTTACACGAACGGTATAGGTTGTTGCTGCTTTTGGAGTTATTGTAACTGTTGTATTTGTACCATAGCTTTGTGCACAGGTCCAGCTTGTCTGTGAGGTCTGCTTGTAATATACTGCATACTGATAAGGTGTTTTTCCGCCTTTTGCAGAGGCTGTTACCTTTACATTACTGCCCAGTGCGATTGATGTTGCAGAGAGCTTTGAGGTATTTGCAAGCTCTGCTGCTTTTGATACAGTAACCTTAAAGTCTTTGTTGACAATAGTATCTGCCGCGTCCTTTACCTTTACACGAACGGTATAGATTGTTGCTGCTTTTGGAGTTATTGTCAGTGTTGTATTTGTGCCATAGCTCTGTGCACAGGTCCAGCTTGTCTGTGAAGTCTGCTTGTAATATACTGCAT
>CADACB010000028.1 GCA_902786345.1 uncultured Ruminococcus sp.
AACTAAAAACAGGATATCTCTATCACACTCGGCTTATTTGTCGGGTGTTTTTCTTTTGAATCCGATATTTTTTCGATATATGCGGTGTTGCCTTAACTCATTTCGTAGTTATGCCGTAAGGCGAGATATTCTTCCATATTGCCTGAACAAAAAGGATACAGATTTTCCAGGCAACCACGAAGAAAAGACCGTCGATACTTTTACAAAAGATGAATTATAAGTGTTTTTTCAGAAGTTAGATAAAGATCCATTGGTTACAACTGGTTGGAGAGCGTTTTTCACCTTGTGATTGAAACAGGTTGCCGAGCAATCGAGTTGAGATCCCTTTTTTGGGCTGATATTGATCTTGATAATCTTATTGTAAAAATACGAAAAGGAATAGAACGGCAAAGTAATGGTTCATATAAGAAAAAGACCACAAAAACAGAAATTATACAAGATAAAGCAATGAGTCGTTACACAGCATCTTTATTACAGAAGCTGAAAAAAGAAAATGATAGCTTTATTAAAAAGCATGATAAATTGATCAAAGAAAAAGGTGATTGGGTATTTATTAATACATAGTGTCATAAGGAAGGAAATAGTGCTATAGGGATGCCATTTGATCGAAGCACTCCCAATAAGAAACTCGAAAAGCTTCTTAAACGTTATGAACTGCCTAAGCACACAATGCACAGCTTTCGCAGAACGGCAGGAACTTACGTTGCCATTGAAATGAATGATTACGAATCTGCGCAGCATCTTTTAGGACACAAGTCTCTGCAAACCACAATTGAAAGCTATGTTAGATCAACAGAATCCATTAACCGTGAATATGTAGATCAAATCAACAATATTATAGGAACTAAAGAAGAAACACAAGAAAACAATGAAGACGATAATAATTAGTCTGGAAAGGCACGGAGAGCCCTTTTGAGAGGCGATCCGTGCCTTTTGATATGTTTATCACTGAAAAAACGGTGTAGCAGAACAGATTTTATAAGCTTAATACAAGCGCTTTGGCTGCTCGTGCTATCAGCGTGCTATTTTTGGGGTAACCCAAAGCGCTTGTGATAAAACGTCTCTGATTTAGAATGTGTTTGAATAATATTTGACTATGATATCAAGATCAATTATGTCTGTAAAAACCCAGTAATCATCAGCGTTTCAGCCGATTTTACACAACAAAAAAGCACCCGGTTTCCCGAGTGCTTTTGAGAGCTGATAACCAGATTCGAACTGGTGACTCGAAACCCGCATGAATACCGGACTTGACACAAACTATTGCATTAGCTTGTGATAACTTTTCGAGGCGTTTTTTCTGTTCTTTCAGCCTGTGCGTCTGTACTTCTGTCTGTACTTTTAAGGCTGATTTTTTGCCGGATTTATTCGACTGAGTTTATTATACACCATTGAATTATAGCAAGTCAATACCATCACGAATAAATCCAGAACATTTGCTCTACATGATCCATAAGAAAAAAATAGGACCAGTGCGTACACCAGCCCACTAAAAACTTATCGTTTTTATGCTACAATTATATTATATGCGGGACAAGCCCAAAAGTCAACCAAAATGTCAATCTTGTGACATTCGTTATTTACCGATTATCCGACACGGTGGAAATAACGATCTATTTCCTGCGAAAGAGCTTCTTTAACGAGTTCCAATTCATGTTTCATCTTCTGTTTATCGAAGTCACTGTAATTGCTATTATCGATATAGTTTTCGCAGAACTTATGTATAATATCATTTCCTCGTTTTGCTTCTTCATATCCGGCATTCATCATCAATCCCATTTGAATTGTAGCCACATAACTGTTTTTTAAATTAATAAAATCATTCAAAGTTTCCACCTCACTTCAACATACTCGTGGCTACTTTTCATCCATTGTATCGTTTTCGATTTCCACAATAGCATAGTCACTTACGATATGTATAAATTTCAAAAGAAAATCGGTATAACCGATTACTTCCTTCTGAAAAAAATATCGCCATTCTACAAAGAAGTTGCTTATGGTTTTCAGATTTGATTTCAATGTTGCTTCATTTTGATTTGTTTTCTCTATAATTAATTTTGATAATGCAGAATTATGAACATCAGGGAGGGCATAAAACAACTTATTAATATTGTGAATACAGTTAAACGTTCCTGTTTCTTTCAAAGTAAGTGCTTTTAGTGCTAATTCTGCGGCAAGTATACCGTTTGTCACTAAGGCGGGTGTAAGATAAGCATATTTTTCAGCAAAGTTTTCGTCACGATACTTTTTCATCTTTTCAGGATTGCCAAACGGTACACAACAAAGTTCTTCCAGCTCACTGAAAACTTTGTAAAACGCCTTGCAATCCAGCAAAACAGCACTGGAATCAAAAGGCTTTTGATACAAGTTTTTGAGATATTCACATTCCGACGCTTTCCCACAGCTTTGGCATTTCTTTGGCGGTTTAATCTGGTATTTATTCACCTTATTCCTCCTAAAGTACTTCGAATAATTTGCATTCAACTAATCCCCGTAGAACACTGCAATTGGGTGGATTACACAGAGATCTCCTTCTGAAGTAGGTAGTATTTTTCTGAGAATTTCATTTACAGTAAACTGCATAGTTGCAAAAATGTTTTTTTTATCTGCGGGGTCAGTACTTTCTCCGATAATGTTTGTTACCATTCCAACGCAGGTCATTTCTCCGCCGTATTTAAATCCCAAGCTGGATGGATCTACTCTGAAATATTTATCATCCAGAGGAATAAGATATCCATCAGAAGATATAAGCATTCTTGTATAAGGAATAAGGCCGCGAAACGCTTTTATGATTACAGATAAATCGTCGTACTGCTTGTTATTAATTGAAATTGCTTTTTTCAATTCTTTTTTTATATTCGTACTTGCTTTACGTAATTGTTCTCTGTTACATTCGGCTGTTTTTTCATTCGCACTTTTCTCTATTTCTTCAGCTGAGGACTTCTTTAGCAAGTCAATTATCCCATCTTCTTCGAACAATCTCTCTAAATAATCAAAATCGACAAAATCAAATACACGTCTGATTTCTAAATAGTTCCCTTCCTCGTCATTATCCTGATTGCCTATGGTAACATACGAAGGCTTAATATAGCTGTATGCTATATCAAAGGCTGCATCATGTAGTGTTTTCTCTACAATTTCTTTGGTTGACGATTGGACTGTTTTGCCGTGTTGAAATTCTCCATTTATAGAAGCTTTTGCCTCTGCTTCAAGGATTTTAAGAAATCCACCTTTACTGCCTGCTTCCGTCTCCGCTGAGATTGTTAAATCATTGGATTTTTGCGTTTCAGTTCCGTTTTCACTTGTTTGTTGCGTTATATATCCTTTTTCGGCTTGTGCTATAATAGAAGTAACAATATCTGTATCAAGATAAATAAACTGTTTCATAAAAGTAATCCTCCTTTCACTTCAACTTCTCACACAGCGGCAGTATTTCCTCCAGCTTCTCAACAATGCGTTTTTGCTCGGCGAGAGGTGGAAGGGGCACAAGATAATTTTTTAGTTTATCAAATGGAGGTATGTTCTTAATAGCTGAACCTTTACTTCCGCTTTGCGCATTTCTTTTTAATACAGAATCAAAATAAAGCAAAAAATAAGGAATATACATAGGCTGAAATATTTTCATTCTCATCAAGGCTTGATTAATAATTCCCTGTTCAAAATCATCGGGTACCACATAGGTTTCACCAATCGTCCCTGCACAACTAACGATAATATCACCAGCAGATATCTCAAAACCTCTCATTTTGCTTTCAAAATACTCTCTTGTAATATAATAATTGCCTAAAGAAATGTCTTTTTGAATTGCGTTTTTTTGTTCGTAAACTTTGATTGCACCATTACCTTTAGGAACAAACATACTCTTGGTAAGCGCACTACCAAACGGGCCTTTTTTATAACTACCAAGATTACCAAACTTCACCCAAGTCCAGTTATTCGGAATATCAAACGGTATTTCGTCCTCTGAAATCTCAGGCAGTGGCTTTTCTTTTTTTATCTTGCCCTCTTTGATTAGACGCTGTTTTTCCTCTTGTATCTGATGATAGAGTTCCTCGCCTGTGCCTTCTTCGGGACGCTGCTCGACCAGTTTACCTTGGATCGCCATTTGCAGGACGGATTTTTGCATATCGCCGGGGAAACGCTTGTTGAAGTCCTCTAATTTGACCCACGCCTTTTCGTAGCGGTCGATATAGGGCAGTAATTCTTCAATCTTGGCTACAATGCGTTTTTGTTCGGCAAGGGGTGGGAGGGGAATAGGCTGTTTTTTTACTATTTCGCCGGTGATTGCAATAAAAGTTGTTCCAGTTGCTTGGCGTATGAAGATTTTTTCAAATGTAGTAAGAAGATAATATACAAAATCTACATTCATTTCGGCAACAGGTTTTATTGAACATAGACCTCGTCCTATACAGATTTTTCTGGAAGTGATATTAACTTTACCAACTGGTGCTCTAACACAAAGTAACACTGAATTTGGTTCAGCAATTTTTGTTGGCATAGATGTTTTCTGTGGAGATAATAACAAATACTTTTCTCCAAAATGAACTTTTCCCTGATGAAATTCCATGCCGTTTCCAATTTCAGAAACAGAAGATCCATTTGGAGATTGTCCCATTTCCGTACAGAATGCATTTCCCAGCCTCACCCACTTCCAACTCTCGGGAATATCAAACGGTATTTCATCCTCTGTTATCTCCGGCAGAGGGTTTTCTTTTTTGAGCTTGCCAGCTTTTATAAGTTCCTGCTTCTCGGCTTTTATCCGCTCCAAAAGCACACTCGCAGGCTCGTCGCTCGGGTCTTGCGGCACAAGCTTTCCTTGTACCGCCATTTGAAGTATGGAGTTTTTCAGCTGATCTGCGGTCATTAACCTAGATTCCTTTCATTCATTTTGATTTTAATAATTTTTCCCATTCTTTTTATGACAACAAGCAAATCTAATAACAATACGGTAAATAAGAAACAGGATATACCTGTGAGGACCTTATTAACTATAGGATTTAGTGGCATTACACCTCGAACAATAACGACAACCATCCCATAAATCAATAAAAACACACATACAATCGTTTCAAATATAATAGAATTAGTCGTTTCATTAACCACTTTAATCATATTTGAAGAATTTGAAGTATCGTTTTCATTATTGTTCGATTGGTCAGAATAATCGAAACTTGTTAGTATTGCCAAAACAGCAAAGAGCATGGATAAAATAATGCTTATAATTACAGAAAGATTGTTATAGAAATCATCTTGAGCATCGTAAATAATTGCTAATCCAATTGATAGAATCAAAGGAGAACCATAAAAAACAAGATACTGACTTTTACAATTCTCGAACATTTTTAAATGTTCTTTGATAACTGATTTAATATTAAAAAAACTTCTTTGCTCATCAAATATCGAAATAATTATCGGTAAAATAGCCAATACAATAAAGACAATGCCAATATTGTTAATCATATTTTCACCTCATTCTTTTATACGAAAAACCATCTTTTCCTTATACAGTTTGGCAGTTTCAATTAAATAGTTTACAAGTTGCTCGTCATTTACAATACCATTATTAAATATTGTATTTGGTATATCTTCAGTTAAACTAAATCTATCTATATCTTTTAATTTCGCAGTTCTGGTTCTACCAGACAAATTGAAAGAGATATAAATATCTTCATAAATATCATCATTCACTTCAAAGATTTTTTCATCTGTATTTCCATCAACGTAACTTAATAATTTTTGAACCCATGATTCCTTTAACCTCGGCTTTACATAGACTTTTTCTTCACGACCAGTCGATATAAGCATACTGTCAGCCGGATCAGGCGAAATATCATTTCTAAGTAAAGTTATTTTGCTTAGTTTACCTTCTTCAATAATTTTTTTCAAAAAAATTCCTACTGATACAGAGCGGATTTCGAGAGTCAAATTAAGAGCCGCAAAGAATTCTTTCATTTGTTTGGTTGTAATTGTTTTTATTCCATATGTTCCAACGGATTGAAAAATGAAGATACCCTTCTGAACGTTTATGTAATCTAAATCTTTAGGTATAAATATCATTCCATAAAATTGCTTAATGTCAGCATCGTCACGTGTTTTGTTATATTTAATTTCCTTGGTTCTTCTGTCTGTAATCTTACTTTCTATCCCATATGAGCCAGAACTTACTATAAAAGTAACTGCGTGATATTGCTGGGTATCATGTTCTTTTATGGAATCCGGATTGATTGAAAAAAGTTTCATACTGTTTTCGTCATCTTTAGGATTGATATTTTCATTCAAGAAACGTGTGAGTAATTCCCATGCAGATGAAAAAGCTTCAATATGATCTCCAAAGTCCACTTCTATTGCTTTGTTTAATTCAATAGCTTTTAAATCACCACGTTCATAGCGTTTTTTAATAAAGAAACTACATACAAGTAATCCACTACGTATCATTGTCTTAGTTCCTCCCTACAAGATGTTATATGTTCTCTATGCCCAAAATATCTGTAATCTTATTAAGTACACGGTCGATCTCTGCATTGAGAGACGCCCGTTCCTCCTGATAACGCTGTATCAGATCCATCGGGTCAAGTATCTCCTCTTCTATATGCGGATAACCGCACAGGTCAAGGTTATAGCCGAATTCGTCTCTGAGCTGATCGGCGGTGTATTTCTTCGCCTTGTCAAAGCCGTCAACGGTGATCGGCTTGCGGTCGTTCCACCACTCGATAACGGGGTCAAAGTGGTCAAGTCGCATGGGCTTTGTCTTTGAAAAATGCTTGTATTCCCCGGGCATATCCAGACGATAGAACCATGTTTCTTCTGTGGGATGGGTGCGGTCAAAAAACAGGATATTGGTAGTAATGGAAGTATAGGGTGCAAACACGCTCGACGGCATACGGACGACTGTATGTAAATTGAAATCATTGAGCAGCTTTTTCTTGATATTGATCTTCGCATTATCCGTACCGAACAGAAAACCGTCAGGCAGGATGACCGCAGCACGACCGTTCGTTTTCAAACGGTACATAATGACTGCCATAAACAGATCGGCGGTCTCGCTGCTTGCAAGATCATCAGGGAAGTGTCCCTTAACATCGGCTTTTTCACTGCCGCCGTAGGGAGGGTTCATCAGGATAACATCAAAGCGGTCTTTTTCGGTATAGTCGAGCAGATCATTCGTCAGAGAATTGTCGTGATAAACCTTCGGCACATCAATATCATGCAGCAGCATATTTGTAATGCAGAGCATATAGGGGAACTGCTTTTTCTCCATGCCGTAAATGGAATTGTTGTATTCCTGCCTGTCGGAGGTATCATTGATTCGGCTGTCCAATTCCTTGAGCCAGCTTGTCAGGAATCCTCCCGTACCGCAGGCAAAGTCCGCCATTTTTTCACCGATCCTTGGCTGTATCATCTTCGCCATAAAATCAGTTACGGCACGGGGCGTATAGAATTCACCGGCAGAACCGGCGCTTTGCAGCTCTTTGAGAATGGATTCATATATTTCTCCGAAGGCATGGCTTTCCTCATAATCACTCAGATCAAGGTCGTCAATTATATTGATGACCTGACGGAGCAAAACACCGTCCTTCATATAGTTGTTGGCGTCTTCAAATGTAGTCTGAACAATAGCCTTTTTGATGGGCGTATTCTTGTTGACAGGGAGATTTTTCAGCGTTGGAAACAAAGTATTATTGACAAAATCGAGCAGTCTGTCGCCTGTAACAGCCTTGCCTGATTTATCATCATGCGCCCAGTTTATCCACCGGCATTCTTCAGGAATAATGGATACATAATCATTCTCATCCATCTCCCAGTCTTTTTCCTTTTCATCATATACTTTCAGGAACAGCATCCATGCGATCTGCTCAATACGCTGCGCATCACCGTTGATACCTGCATCGTTGCGCATGATATCGCGCAGCCTTTTGACAAATCCTGATAAATTGCTCATGTGATTAATCCTGCTCTTTCTTTATGGATTGAAAATCAATATTTTCACCATACTGCTCATTGATTAATTGAATCATCTTTTTATATATAATCTCAATTTCAGATGACGTGGGATATACCACAAAATCTGCGTCACTGTCTTTTGTCACAAGAACAGCCCTGTATGGTGGGAGCATTTTTTCACCGTACAGAAACGGATCATCTTCACTATAATTATCGAGTCCGTTTGAATGTGAAAAATACTCTGGACCTATGGTGCTGACTTTAATTAGCGCAATCCCATGCTCTTTAGCGTATTGTATTGCTCCGCTTTGAAATCTGTTATTTGTCATCAATATTCCTTTGTGAGCGCCTAAACTATCCAGCTTTTTATGTAGGATAACAACCTTATCACGATTAACTGGATTTTTATATCTTTTACACTCACATAGAATTTTGATTTCACACCCTAAAGCTATGAAAGAAGCATATATATCAATTTGATATTTACCATCAGATACCCTGATCTTTTTGTTATGTTCTATTGAAAAGTCTTTAAGTCGTTCTTCTTCCGCATAACCTTTGAGAATCTTATAACAATACTTTTCAAAATCTATAGGTGTTAAATCGTAAAAATCAATTATTTGATTACTACTATCCATATAAATCAACCTGCCTTATAGAGTTCTTCTTCCAGTTCTTTTATAGCTTTCCTGTAACCCTCTTTACCACCGAAGTAAGAAGCAATTTTTGAAGGTTTCCCATATTTACGGAACGGATCAAGCTGTAATATTTCCGTTCGTTCGATCTCATATATACCTGTGTTCATGTATCTGTCAAGCAGCGCTTCGAGTATTTCCCGTGCGGCACCGCTGTATTTGCTGAGAAAATCACGTTTTTTGACATTGTTTGCTCGTTCACGGCGGGTAAGCGGCTTCTTGTCAAACGCAACATGACAGATAAAATCAAAGTCATCAACATCCGTCATGTTCTGTTCTGTTTTCATAGCTTCAAGGTCAATTCCCTGTTCTCTGAGAAGCTCTGTTATGACACGCTTTTTATCCTCTGCCGACCACTGCATAATGAAATTATCAAGCGACGCATATTTTCCGACAATATTTGATTTTGTATAATCAACAATGCTCTCATGCCGCAGCAGCTTTCCGTCAGTGTCATATACAGAAACACTCTTTCCGATAATTTCCACACGGCAGCCGCTTTCATCTACTATCGGTACAACTCTGACATCGACCGGTTCCGGCGGCTCATCAATAATATCCGGAGGATCTTTTGGATCTTTGGGCTTTTTTTCTCTGTTGGGATCATAATCATCCACCATCTCTATCGGTCCATCCCAATCCGGATCAGCGAACAGTCTGCTTACATTACGGAAATCCATAACTGCAAAATGGCTTTTTCCGTCCTTTTCACGCAGTCTTGTACCACGTCCGATGATCTGCTTGAATTCCGTCATTGAGGTTATCATTTCATCAAGAACGATAAGCCTTGTCATTTTGCAGTCTGCACCGGTCGAAAGTAATTTGGAAGTAGTTGCAATGACCGGATATTTCTCACCGACAGAAATAAAATAACTGAGCTTGCTTTTACCGTAAGCATCTGAGCCTGTTATACGCACAACATAATCCGGATTGATCTTGCACATATCACTGTTAAGCTCTGCGAGTGCGTCACGCATATTCTGCGCATGAAGCTCATTCGCACAGAATACTATAGTTTTCTGCATACGATCAGTTGCCTTGAGATACTCTGTTATCTCGTTTGCCACCTCGTATATCCTGTCTTCAATTATGATATTATAATCATAATCGCTGTTTGTATATATTCTGTCCTCTATTGGATTACCGTTTTTATCGACCTGTCCTTTATACGGTCTCCATCCCTCGCCGATATTGGTATGGATATTATATACCTTGAACGGAGCAAGGAAACCGTCATCAATACCCTCACGAAGGCTGTATGTATAGACAGGCTCGCCAAAATAATCAATATTTGAGATGTACCTTGTTTCTTTTGGTGTAGCTGTCATTCCGATTTGGGTTGCAGAAGAAAAATAGTCAAGGATTTTTCTCCAGTTACTGTCTTTCTTTGCTGAGCCACGATGACATTCGTCAACGATTATCAGGTCAAAAAAATCCTTTTTGAAAAGCTGAGCAAAGCGGGCAACTGTATCTTCGCTGTTTTCTTCCTCTTTATCTTCATTGCCGGTAAGCTGCTGATAAAGAGAAAAATATACTTCATGAGAAGTTACAGTAACCGGATCATCTTTTGCAAAATTGATTTTGTGTATAGTCTTTTCGAGCGGAGAAAAATCCTGTTGGATCGACTGGTCAACAAGAATATTCCTGTCTGCAAGATATAACACCTTTCGTATCAGTCCGCTTTTGAGCAGACGATAGACGATCTGAAAGGCGGTGTATGTTTTGCCTGTTCCTGTTGCCATTACAAGCAGCAGTCGGGTTTGTCCTTTGGCTATTGCTTCAACAGTTCTGTTAACTGCATTTCGCTGATAATAGCGAGGATCATAGGTATTCTGACTTGAATAATACGGCTGTGAAATTATTCTTTTCTCATTTTCGGAAACACCTTTACCCTGATTTGCGTTTGTTTCCCATCGTGAGATCAGCTCATCAGGAGAGGGAAATTCATCCAGATCAAGATCACGCTCCAGTCCCGTCAGAAAATCATGTTCTCTGAAACCATCTCCGTTAGAGCTGTATGCAAATGGAACATCCATCATCTGAGCATAGGTAATAGCCTGCTGTAAACCGTATGATACAGGATGATTATTATCCTTCGCTTCCACAACTGCAATAGGCTTTCCACGATTAAGCCACAACACATAGTCAGCCTTTTTCGGGCGATCTCTGGTGATAATGTTTCCTCTGATATTAACACGTCCATCGGTTATCTGAGTTTCCATCGTTACTTTGTTTTGCCAATGTGTAAGAATCGCAGGAGTAATATAATTCAGCTTAATATCTTCCTCTGTCATTTGCTTCTTTGGCAAAATCATATCTGATCCACCTCCTGACTTTTTGTATTTGATCGAATAAAAATAATTGACACAGTACTATTAATAAAAGTATAGCAAAAATATATACATAATAATCTTATCACATTCCACATATTTTTACAAGTTATATAATTATATTTGTGTCAAACTTGTATAATAAAGTGTACTTTCTTTCAATTCAGTACGTCTACTATCCGTAAACCCTTCTTTTTCGCCTTCTCCCTGCACTTCGCCGCACCACCCGTGATCTTATGCACATAACAGACTGCAACATCCGAATGACTTATCATCCAATCATTTCTTTTGCTGATAGCAAATTTCTTCGGAACACTCTCCATACCATCAGGAAAGAGAGTATCTTCTCCATAAAGCTCCTTGATATGTTCATTAGGCATATAAGCGAGGACGACGGTGTATCTGATCTGCGGATATTTCCCTTTCAGTTCTTTCAGCACGGAATAAACCATATTGTCAAACTGTCCCTGATGACCTACATAGAACTCTGTAACACCGTCCTCTGTTATCAGCTTTTCGATTACTGCCGTTAGTTTTGGTCTAATGTTGTGCGTAACCTCACGATGACCAAAGAAACAGCAGGTCTTCTTTGTTATATCCATAATGTCTCCTCCATAACAGGCGATGTATTGCCTATTATGGTATCACACATTGCCTATATTTTCAATGAAAATCTCATATCCTATAATAGTAGAAACTATTATGGAGGTGACGATGTTGGATACTGTAACAGCAGTTAAGAACAGGATATTGCAGCTATGCGGTGAAAGAAATATTACGATAAACAAACTTGCCAACATATCCGCTTTACCGCCCTCATCAGTCAAAGCTATTCTTTACGGCAGAAGCAAGAACCCAAAACTACTGACAATCAAAATTATATGCGATGGTCTGGGTATAACACTTTCTGAATTTTTCGACACCGATGAATTTAACAATCTTGAACAGGAAATAAAATAGCAGGAGCATCAGCCCAAAATCCAAGGTCTGATACTCCTGCTTTTGTTTGTTTATTCTGTTGTCCTTCAAAGATCCACAACCGGACAGCCCTTGCTGCGATAATAGTATATTTCGTCCTCCGCAGCGATGCGGACGGTTGACATATCATACTTCTTGAAGTGTTCCTCTGCCTGTTCTTCTCTGTCGCACAAAGCAAGAGCAGTATGGTAATTACCATTTTCGTCCTTGTAATCTGCAAGATACCAATTTTTCATAGTATTATCCCTTTCTCCCCGTAGCCGATAGGTCAGCATTATTATCCGGGACTTGAAGTCCCACATCCGCAAATATATTCTATCTTCTGAATCCCGGCTTGTTTTGTGTGCCTATTATGTTCTCGATCTTCTTCTCATCATCTTCTTTGTATGCAACGTTGTACTGTTCTTCCTGTCCGTTTTCGCTTTTGCTGAATACTGCAAACATTTCCTGACCGCCGGTTTGTTTATGCAGTTCCTCGACTTCTGTTCTTGTAAGTGTCCTGTAACGCATCTGCTTACCGCCCAATGCTGCTTCTGATTTCAGCCTTGTATTGACCTTTGAATTTCTTGTCACAGAAAACAGATCATCGCTATCAGCCTGATACTTGTCCGGATAAAGGCAGTGCAGTACATAGTCCTTGTTCTGCGGAAGAAATGCAAGTTTGATCTTTCCATTATCCGGTGCAAACGCAACATAGCGGTCTTTTTCTTTCGTAAGCTTATCAATATCTTTCTCATCTATTATCAGAAACTCAACCTTCACACCAAGAAACTCTGCCCGCTTTTTCATTTCATCATATTTCGCATCGGGCAAGTACCTTTTTGTACTTCTGTCGATAATTGCTTCATCCTTTAGGTTAAATGCTTCGATCAAAAGCTTTTTGTCTTTTTCCTTGATCGTTACCAGCGCATAATCATCGTACAGTTTAGCGGAGAAGAAGATCGGACAAGCATAAAGCTTTGGTATCCCCGAAAATGCAAATTTTATAACACAGTTTTCTCCTTGCGAATGAATAAGCCTGCTATACGGAATGTTACCCTCATATATCGGATTGCTTTTGTACTTTTCAAGCTGTTCACTTACGGACAGCTTTTTTGTTCTGAACTTTTTCTGATGTGTGTGCATAGTCAGCCTGAAATATCTTTTATCAAAAAACAACCTCTTATAACGGCGTATCTTCAACATAAGGATCACCCTCAGAAAAAAGAAAAGCGGATTTTTTGATTGCTTTATCTTCTGGCGCAGAGTTTCCGCTTCATCAGGTTTTGCAAGCGGCGGATTTCTCTGAAAATACACTTTTTCGTATTTTTCAAATTCACTGACAAAAGGCTTCTGCGGTTTCGGGGCTTCTCTTGGCGGCAAAGGTTTCGGAAGTGAATAGAAACCCATTATCCTTTCCAGGTTTTCTTTTTTGTAGTAATCACCGAATTGCTTTGCCAGAGTGTCGGCTCTGATCTTCTTTTGCTCTCCGACTTTCTGAAAGGTTATATGTCTGTCGGTATATCGGGTAATGATAAATCCTTTATTCCGCATAAATTCAATAAACGCATCTTTACTATGACATAGTATTTTTGCTTCATCAAGAGCATGGCATAATTCAACTTTCCACGATTTTCCTTGTTCTGCTAATTTCTGTGTTGCCTGATCTATGCCGCGCAGTCCTGTTGTTTCATCAATTACCGAAAGTCCGTACTGCCTGCAAAGCCTGTCACTTTGTTCACGCAAATTTTTAAGCGTCGCCTGATTGCCAAGCCACTTACTTCCGGTTTCCAGACTGACCGAGTTTATCAAAAAATGGTTGTGAATGTGGTCGCGGTCAATATGAGTAGCAACGATTATCTGAAATTCCGGCGCAACACATTCCGCTAATTCCTCACCGATCTTATGAGCAAGCTCCGGTGTGATATTCTCATTCGGAGAGAAGCTCTGAACATAGTGGTGCGCTAAGATTTTATCATTCTTGTGATATGCAAATCTTGTAATATCGAACTCAGTTACAAGACCGTTTACACTGTCATAGCAGCAGTTGATAAAACTTGACTGCACGCATTTTTCATTTCCGCTTTTTGTTTCAGGCGAGAGAATGTAGGATATCGACTTTGCAACATAGTCAGAAGATTTAATTGCGGACTTTACTGATTTAACCGTCGCCATAAACATCCACCCTCTCCATGAGCTTGTCGATTTTCCTTTCAAGCGTTTTTATGCTTGCTTCCTTTTCGTCGTAAGTTGCTTTGAGTATCTTCTTTGTAATTTCAATAACTGCATCCATGTGACGATTAAGAGAAACAAGATCGCTTTGAAGAATAAATCTCTGTCCGTTAGCAACATGAGCGATCTGATTGACGTTAATCCCGATCTTCCTGATCTCATAGATCAGCTTTGCTATGTTTTCGGTCTGGAGCATTTTACGGTCTGACGCAGATTTCACCAGATACCTTGAAAGGCTCAGGTGTGCGGCATCCGCTTTTTCCTGTAGTTCTTTCTTTTCTGTCGGTGTAACTCTTACGCAGATTTCTACTGTTTTCTTTTCCCGGTCCATATAACTTTTCACTCCTTTCGATTTTTCTGATTGTTACTATCTTCAAACTTCCTGAAAAAAGCCGATTTTTTACGAGTATACGACTTGAAGTATCAGGGGATTAGCAAGCATAGATTAATGATATACATCGTATATCATAATCGCTTGGTGGTGAAATCCCCACACCCCTTTATATTTTGCTTATCCGCAAAATCCAGAAATCGCTACGCTCACCATAAATAAAAAATTCCGAAAAGCTCGTTTAACTGCTTCTGATGTTTTCCGATTTTTACAAAGTAGGGCAGAAACGGATTTTTCAAAAAGTTCAGAATCTCAAATTTCAGACTTTTGTGTTTTTAAGCAGTTTCTTGAAAATACTATCAGAAAAGAAAATGCTTTTTGACAAACTCAGACAGGGAGGGTGGGGAGGATAAAATTCATTTTTTCAAACATATACAATTTATAAAAATAATAAATAAATATTTTTTTAATCACCAGACTTTTTGTTATAACAACCTCCCCATCCTCCCTAAATTGTAAAAAAGTCAGTTTTTATGCTTATTTCAAGTGGGGAGAATGAAGCAATTTTATCCTCCCTTCAACCTCCCTACACTCCCTGTTTTTTATCTTTTAAATGGTGGAACAAACCAAGTAAAGCATCCTCCGGTTTTTTTATGCTGCATTTGGGGATATTCTGCCGAGATTTTTTTCAGCGCTTTGCCAATTGTAATAGCTGAATACTGAAACACATCATATTCCACTGAGTTTTTCAATGCGGCAGTCTGCATCCAATGCCATTCTGTTTCCGGTGCGTTAAAGTCAAAGTGCATCCTCAGCTCATCCTCAGCCGGAAGCATTTCAGTTACAGACTGATTAAGAGCTTCTAACTGTTTTCTCTCACCGTCAGTCAAACGAAAACAACACGGATCACGAATATTCGCCGCATAGCACTGTGCCCAGAATTGGCTTAATGTCTTTTCCGTAGCAAAGCTATCAAGGTCAATCTTACCGGAAATATGTATTACCCACCAACGTCGATAACCTGTTTCGTCATTCAGAAATTCTGTTTTATTCGTTGTTCCGCAGATCGAAGTTGTTCTCGCTCTTGTCGTTGGCTCTCTGGCATACGGCTTTCTGATAGTATCCTTTTCTGATGTCATAAAGGATTTAAGATCAGATCGGCGTTCTGTAAATGTCTGGTCTATCTCTCCGATCTCCGTTATCCACGAGGACAATGCTTCAATCAAGGTATCTTTGTTTTTGGTTGTCATTGGCTTGTCCAGACTTGTGAACCAAGTAGGTTCAACGCTCATCCGGCGGAAAAAACGAGTTTTGCCGATACCCTCGTTGCCTTGCAGTATGAGAACTCCTTCCGGCTGAATCGGACTTTTAAGTGTGTTAAAAGGCAGTGCAGCAGATTGATAAAACCATTTTCGGATAAGTGTCTGTTCCAACTCATCCTGCACACCCAAGACTTTGAATAATTCCGGAAAGCGGTCAATACCGTCCCATGTCGTTCTGCGAAGATAATCTCTTATCGGGTGATAAGAATTTCTGTCTGCTTCAAGAGAGATCAGGTCTATTGTTTGCTGTTTGCTGATATTTTTTGTTCCGGTGTATCTGCGGAAAGCGTATTGCAGCATTGTCGGCATCTGATTCTGATAATCTTTGATGTTTTGGAACGATGGCTCATCCGGCAGATTATGAAACTCAATGATATTGAGTAGTTCGTTGTAGGTGATGAACATACCCGTTTCCAGAATAAAGTTCATGAAAGTTTCGGGACTGACTTCCTTCTTTGTTGTTGCCGAATTCATATCCTGCAGCTTCTTGAATGTTTCGTCATTCAGTATTCTTCCTTCAAGCAATTTCTCTGATATTGGTGTATCGAAAATGTAGTTGTTCAACAGTCGGACTATCAGAAATGCCTGTTCTGGAATAAAGCCCTTTTTGACCAGTGCGAATAAATAGCTCAGCAACCTATTACTGATATTACCGTTACGAAATTCCAGATCAAGCGGTTTTGTTTTTGACTTCTGCAACGGATAAAGAAACGGCGGCAACTCGTCAATTTCTGTATTTATGATACTTCCTTTGAAAAAGGTTCTTTGAATACCGTTTATCATCAAAGGGATAGTATCTCCGTTTTCAGGAAATCTCCAATCAGCTCTGATTCTTAACGTAGAGTACCAATTCAGCTTATTTGTTTGTGCGAGTTTTCCCGGTTTACGGAAAAACAGTTGCTTTCCGTTTTCTGTCTTTATTCCGTTATACTTGATTTTTATTAAATCCAGAATAGCAATAACTACATCACTTTGTGCCTTGCCACGAATAGGCTCTATCAGTTCTCCTGTTGTTTTGTCATAATCGGTTATCTCAACTTTCAGGTATTCCTTGCCGTATACCGCACCGTAGCTGCTCCAATTCTGTTGAGGACTATCAAAGTAGTGTCTGTCTTTTTCTGCCGGATGATTGCCGATAAACTCTATATATTTCGGTCTCATAGTTTATCAGCCCCGTCATTTACGGTGTTTGGGCAGCCATTTTGCAAAGCTGCTGACAAAACTGTTCATAATGAATCTTGTATGTGGCATTATTGCTGCCGCCCACACGGATGCAGGGAATAGTGCCGTCTTTGCATCCCTGACGGATGTATGATCTTGCCAGTCCTGTCAGAGCGGCGGCTTCATTGATTGTTACGAACATTGTTTTTGATTCTTTGATATTCATAGAAAAATCTTCCTTTCGTTTTTTGTTTACTTTTTGCCGCCGATCTGCTATTATATAATAAAGCATTTATGCAGCGGCTTTGATTAGGGTTGCTTGTGTCTGTGCTTTGTTTGCCGTCTGATCTGTTGCCGCAGGTCAGACGGTTTCT
Organism: uncultured Ruminococcus sp.; assembly: GCA_902786345.1. Taxonomy (GTDB): domain Bacteria; phylum Bacillota; class Clostridia; order Oscillospirales; family Acutalibacteraceae; genus UBA1213. The sequence goes on from CADACB010000028.1 coordinate 17,344, forward strand.
TTTTTTGTGCTGAGTTCGTCGATGATTTGCAGGATAAGGCTTTTTTCTTCTGTCGGTAGTTCATTTCGCAGTTTGCGGCTGAATGAAGTCTCCGCTATTTTCAGATATTCTGCTACCTCATACTGCTTTACTCCCGTTTCAGCAAGTTTAACTCTGATTTCAATGTTTGCCATATATGATCACCCCCTATGAAAAATATTTGCCAGTAGCTTATTGACATATCAATAGTCAATATGTTATCATTAAGTTAATGACACATTTATTATATCATGCGTCGGTTTATTAGTCAAGTGTCTGACGCAAAATATTTTATCGCTTCAAATAGACACAATTTCAATTAAGGAGATCACAAATATGAATAACACGACAATAGGTACAAGAATTGCTGAATTAAGAAAATCAGCAGGGGAAAAGCAAGAGGACTTGGCTGAAGTATTAGGATGTAACAGAGGTAGCCTTGCAAACTATGAAACTGGTAAAAGAACGCCTGATGTAGAAACTATCATTAAGATTGCACAGCATTACGGAACTACAACAGACTATATTCTTGGAGTAACTGATAACAAAACTGTAGATACTACCTTGCAGGCAGTTGCTGAATATACTGGACTAAGCGATAAAGCAATAACTGTTTTAAGATTATTGAATGAGATAAAAAAAGATAAAGAAAAATATGAAAGTATAAAAGAAAAATCGAAACAGTTTTCTGATGGTACGAATACATATGAACTATCAGCAAATAAAGCAATATATGGTATAGACTTTATTGATTGGTGTTTAAGAAAAATGGATCGATTTTATCCTGGATTGTATCATATTACTCATATGGTCAATGTAAAGCATCTAAAGGGCAATACATCCCATGCTGGGGCTGATGAACTTATAGAATTGATTTATGAACAATCTCCTGAAATAGCTGATTTGATTTACTCAACAGGAGCAATTATTACTGGAATACAATACAGGCAATTATTATTGCAGGAGTGTGAAAGAGAGTTTGGATTTCTACTAAGAGATTTTGCTGCTGAAATTTCACCGTTTGAGGAACTCGAACATGATTTTAAAATTACTGAAACATTTCTTGGTGGTGCACATGATTTGAAAGTTGAATCCGAAGAAATAAAAAATTTATATAAAAAAATGAGTGAAGACTTGATAAAGAACTATGCTGATAAAAAGGACAGTGACACATAATGGCAAGCACTAAGCTAATGCACACAAAAGACGGCAGACCTTTTTACAAGATTGTTGTTTCTCCGGAGCGAGGCAAGCAATACAGCACAAGATTTTACCCTGAGCCGCAGTGGAGCGAAAAAACAACGCAAAGGCAGCTTGCAAAGTATGCTGCTGATTTTGAAAACAGGTGCAAAAACGGAGAAGTCCAGACCAGAGCCGAGCGAAAAGAAAAAGCCCGTCAAGAAGAACTTGAAAGGGCAAAGTTAAAGACTTTCAGGGATTATGCACTTGGCGTGTACATGGCTACAAAAGAGCAAACACTTTCCGAAAACGGACGGTCAAGCTATCAGACATACCTTGATAAACATATATTGCCGATATTAGGCGACTATCTGATTACAGAAATAACTCCTGCAATGCTTAACAAAATGCTGCTTGACTTTCAGAAAAAGGGATACAAGCACTCCAGCACTATCAAGCTGTATAATCTTCTGAATGGTATATTTGATATGGCATTTATGGATTACAGCATTCAGATAAATCCTATGCAAAGGGTACAACGTCCTAAGCAGCCAAAAGATGAAAAGCAGGTTGCCGAATCTGACAAGGCATTAACTATTGAGCAGCTTCGTTATTGCCTTGATTGCGTCAGCAAGGAGAGTCTGCAATGGCAGACATACATTGTGCTTTGTGCGGATACAGGCTGCCGCAGAGGCGAGCTGTGCGGGCTTCAATGGCAGGATATTGACTTTGACAAAGAATCCGTGACTATAAACAGGACGCTAAACTATACCGTCGATGCAGGCGTTTATACCGGACTGCCTAAAAACGGAGAGATAAGAAGTATTGATATAGGCTCAGACACTATTGCTTTATTAAGGCGGCTACAGCGACATCAGTCAAGCAATTCTATATTGACACAATGGGTATTCACTCAGGACGAAAGTCCCGAACCAATGCACCCACAAAGCCCTACAGGGTTCTTCAAGAAGTTCGGGAATAAATACGGTATAGAGAATTTCCATCCGCATCTGCTCCGTCATACAAGTGCCAGTATTGCCATTACCAACGGTGCAGATGTAGCAAGTGTTTCTGCTCGCCTTGGTCACTCAGACACAGCGATCACGCTCAGAATGTACACCCATGCAAATGAAGAAAGCATCCGCAAAGCAGGCGACACCGTCCGTAACCTATTGAAAAAAGAATCATAATGCAAAACGGCTGCCTCTGTCAATGGAGAGCAGCCGCTAAATTTTTTATGTTTAATGAAGTCTTGAAAAGTCTTTGCAAATGTATTTTTCAAACTGTGTTTTACAATATTCCTTTTTTATTCCGGTTTCTTTATCAACTCGATTTCCATTAAACCAAATACTATGTTTTCCTTTATTTTTTCCGTTCTTATTTGTGACGCACTCATTAAGAAACTCTTCTGAAGACAATATCCACATGGTATCAAGACGTTCAGAATAGAAAACAAAGAAGAAATTTGGTGTCAGTTTGTGAGTGATTGCAGCAAACAAAGCGGCATCTCCATCAGTCACCTCATTAGATCTTGCTTTTATCTGTACTTCAATGAATGAGCCGTCATTCTTTTTGATTACACAATCAACACCGTGATCATCAACAAGTGGAACATAAACATCTAAACCTTCCATTAGCATTTTACCAATCAAATTATATTCCATTCGTTTACCGAAGCCTGCTGAATGTCTAAATGATATTCCCATTTTATTCTCCTTAAGTTTTTATCAATACACTATAAAAATGCTAAAACAATTTTAAAAAGCAGGACTTCAAGTCCCATCATTCATTAAGCTTCCGGAACTCATCAAGCCGAAGCTCTCTCTTTAATTCTTCTTCTGTCGGCAGATAGGTATAATATTTTGACGCAAAAATCTGGTCGTTATCCTCCGGCAGAGTGTATTTTACAATGGCATCATTCTTTTCTGCACAAAGGACTATGCCAATAGGTGGTTTATCTCCTTCGTTCATCAATTCTCTTGTGTAGTAATTGACGTACATCTGCATTTGCCCTAAGTCCTGATGTGTGAGGGTACCTGTTTTAAGGTCGAAAAGGACAAAGCATTTCAGAATATAGTTATAGAATACAAGGTCAATGAAGAAGTCCTGCCCGTCAACGGTAAAGCGCTTCTGCCTTGCTACAAACGAAAAGCCTCGTCCGAGTTCAAGCAAAAATTCCTGCAAATGGTCAAGCAAAGCCTGCTCAATGTCGCTTTCATAAACGTGCGTGTCGGGTTTGATCTGCAAGAATTCCATCACATAAGGATCTTTGACGGCTTTTTCATATTCCGGTTTAGGCTCGGTTGTCTGGATTTCTGCGGCAACGCTTTCTTTATCACGGCTTGCAAGCAGTCTTTGATAATACATCGTATGTATCTGTCTTTCAAGCTGCCGGACGCTCCACGCTGATTTTGCACATTCTTCAGTATAAAAATCACGGGCGGTCTTGTCTGCGATTTTCATAAGTATGCGATAATGTGACCAACTCAATTCGGCACACAGTGTGTGCCGATTCGGAAAACAGCTATAAAACTGTCGCATTGCACGCAGATTTCGTTCTGTAAAGCCTTTCCCAAACTCAGTGGTCAGTTTGTCAGAAAGGTACTTCAAAAGACTCTTGCCGTACTCAGCCCTGTCATTCTCACCGCAAGCCTTGTAGATTTGCTCACCGATCTCCCAATATGCTATTACCATTGCAGAGTTTATAGCAGTATACACTCTATTCTGTGCTGTTATAACAAAAGAACGTATGGAAGAATAAATCTCTTCCGAACTGTTCTCAGTTCTCATAATTTCATTATCCATAGGTCTCGACCTCATTTCCGATGATAAGCATATTATACCATAGCTTCCATAGCTTTTCAAGGGATTTCTCGATACTTTCGTAATCTCGGCTCAGGTTTCTGTCGTGACTACCTGTTGAAGCCGCTGTGTGAGCACGGTTAATTAATGTGTGAGACCGATAAACGAGAAGAAAAACGTCATTGCTATAAGGCAGTCAGATAAACAGAAAAGCAAGCAGCCGGTTTTAAAATTGGCTGCCTGCTTTTTTTATTGCATAGATAAGACTGCCTAAATTCTGCAGAATATGAGCGCTACTCATAACTTATCAATTATTGCGGTGGAGCTTTTCATAAAAGTTGTCGTCAGTTCAAATCGTGTCGCACCTGCCACACGAATTAGTGCAGTTTGTCTGCCGAGTGTTTTTTCTACCTTGAAAGCGAC
>CADACB010000029.1 GCA_902786345.1 uncultured Ruminococcus sp.
TTTTTATTTATATCTTTATTATAGCATAGTCATTGTCTATTATAATTCATTATTCTAATATAGAATTATATTTTTGATTTAATCAGTGTTTCCCTAATACAATTCCAAATTACCTGAAAGTTGGTGACACATATCGCCCTGTTTTCGTGCGCCTTCGCGAATGGATGCAGTTTTTCCCTAACCTTCGGAAAGAATTTGAGGATTCTGCAGCTATCAATGACGATATCTTTTTCCGTGATTATTCTGTACATCAGTATTTAGAAAGCGATTTATCTAAACATCGTCTCGAACCACAAGAATACCCCGATGCGTACTATTCAAATGAGTTTTTCCGAGACGTTCAGGTTGAGCATGTCCAGGAAGCAATAAGTGATATTCGCAAAAACTTTGAGCATAACACCGGAAAATATAAATATTATGATGCGAACAGTCGTCTTCCGGAAACCTATACTTATGCGTCTACCGGCGTATGGACTCCTCGCCCCAATCAACAGGATACAATTGATAAATTTGTTACTGCCGTAAATGCCGGTCGCACTAATCTTCTAATGTATGCCGTTATGCGATTCGGTAAGTCCTTTACCTCGCTTTGTTGTGCGAAAGCAATAGATGCAAAAACTGTGCTTATTGTATCAGCCAAGGCCGATGTGCGTGAGGAGTGGAAGAAAACGGTCCAGAGCGCCGACAATTTCAATCAGGACTATGTTTTCATAACCAGCGATGATTTGGTTCGTGACCAATCAACAGTTTCTTCCGTGCTTGCTGATGGTAAAGGCGCAGTCGTTTTTTTGACGTTGCAGGATTTGCAGGGCGAGCATATCAAGGACAAGCATCAGGATATCTTCGGCCAGCAGATAGATCTTCTTATCGTTGATGAGACGCACTACGGTGCAAGAGCGGAAAGCTATGGAAAAGTATTACGTTCCGTCAATTATGAAAAGGATATCAAAGAAAAGCACGCAAACGATGATTTTGTCGAAATCAAAGACGCTGAAGAACAGCTGAAATCACTCTCCGTGAAAATTACTTTGCACCTTTCCGGAACGCCGTATCGAATCTTAATGGGCAGTGAGTTTTCGAAAGAAGATATCATTGCTTTCTACCAATTTTCAGATATTGTTAAAGATCAAGAAGAGTGGGATGAAGAGCATCTTCTGAAAGATGCAGAAGATGTCAAAGAGTGGGACAATCCGTATTTTGGTTTTCCGCAGATGGTAAGATTCGCTTTTGTCCCGAGCAAGTCAGCTTTGGCGATTCTCGAGAGCTTAAAGAGCGGTGGTACGACCTATGCCTTTTCCGCTCTATTAAAACCGCAATCAATTAGTAAAGATCCCGTAAATTCGTTGCATAAGAAATTTGTTTATGAACAGGAAGTCCTTGAGCTCTTTGAAGCCATCGATGGTAGTAAAGACGATGAGGGGCTCTTATCTTTCCTTGATTACGATAAGATTAAAGACGGCAAAATGTGTCAGCATATTGTCTGTGTTTTGCCCTACTGTGCATCCTGTGATGCATTAGAGGCTTTAATTGAAAACAATCGTGATGAGTTCAAAAACCTGAAGGACTACGAAATAATTAATATTTCAGGAGTCGATTCTCCCAATGAGTATCGTACCGTTCAGGCGGTGAAGGCAAAAATCAAACAGTGCGCCGCAGAGGGCAAGAAGACCATCACCCTTACGGTTAACCGTATGCTCACGGGGAGTACTGTTGAAGAGTGGGATACTATGATTTTCCTGAAAGATACCGCTTCCCCGCAAGAGTACGATCAGGCAATATTCCGTTTGCAAAACCAGTATATCCGAGAGTATATAGGCTCGGATGGTGATATCATCAAATTTAATATGAAGCCTCAGACGCTTCTGGTGGATTTTGATCCGCATCGAATGTTCGTTATGCAAGAACAGAAGTCGCAGATATATAATGCCAATACCGACGCTTCTGGCAATGAACATCTTCGTGAAAGGTTGGTCGAAGAACTCCGCATTTCGCCTATTATTACGCTAAACAAGAATAGAATAGAGCAAGTTCAAGCAACAGATATTCTTGCCGAAATCAGCGCATATTCAAGCAATCGCGGCGTGCTAGATGAAACTAAAGAGATTCCTGTAGACATGTCGCTGCTTGGTTTAGATGCCATAAAGGAGGAAATTGAAAAGCAGGCTGAGCTCGGTTCCCGTCAAGGCTTGTCTATGGATGCCCATAAAGGCGAAGAAGGTGATTTGGACAATTCTGAAGATAATAATGACGATCAAGGTGATCGTGGTCAATCGGGTGATGAACCTAATGGGACTGATGGCGCCGAAGACGTCACAACGCCTCCGGAGGAAGACATCAAATCCCTCGAAAACAAGTTCCGAACATATTATTCTAGAATCCTATTCTTTGCCTTCCTTACAAAGTCGCCAGTTTCTTCATTGGACGACGTAATTCAATACATGGATAATGTCGAGAATGCTAGGATCGCTAGGAATCTGTTTCTTGAGAAGAGCATCCTTTCCCTGATTAGGGACCATATAAACATTTTCGTCCTGCGTCAATTGGATTATAAGATTCAGAACATAAACACATTGTCTCGCGATGAATCCGTTGATCCGATGAGGAGAGCTGCTGTAGCAATTAGAAAATTTGGTAGAATATCCGATTCGGAAATCACTACGCCTGAGGTGACGGCATCTGCTATGATTGATTTGATCCCAGATGAATGCTTTGTGGGGCTGGTTGGCGACACTGATGCGAGGATTTTGGATATTGCCAGCAAGATGGGCGAATTTGCTGTTGCCATAGTCAGGAGGTGTGGAGATCTTGGTATTCCTATTGAGAACATTAAAGATAAAATTATCTCGATTCCGACTTCCTCAATCGCCTACGAATTTACGCGTAAGGTGTACGAGGTGCTCGGGCTCAGTGTTGATTCCATTGCAGAGAGTTTTAACAGCTATGACCTGCTCAAGGTAAAGAGGACGAATGAGGATGGCACACTAAGTGACGAGCTTGATTATGCAAAAATAAGAAAGATCCTAAATCGGAAGGAAAGAATGTCGAACATTTCCCTCTCCGATGATATGGACGGAATAGAGGAGGTAGATAAAGTGAGATTTAGTGCAGTTGTAGGTAACCCGCCCTATCAAGAGGCGGATGGCGGAGCCAGTGCGAGCTCAAGACCTATATATCCGTATTTTGTAGATATCTCAAGAGAACTAACCCCTGAATACATTTCAATAATTATGCCTACGAGATGGTTTGCTGGTGGAAAAGGTCTTGACGACTTTAGGAAGTCGATGCTAGATGATAGGCACATTAAAGAGCTTCATGATTGTTTGCATCCAGAAGAGATATTTCCTAATACCAATAATCGTGGAGGTATTTGCTATTTCCTTTGGGATAGTCAGTATGATAATGAATCTGTTCTGAGTGTAAAAGTGGTAACCCATAATGGAAATGGTGAGGTAACCGAATCAATTCGCCCGATGAGAACAAGGGATTTAGATATTTTTATCCGCAACAGTGCTGCTCTGAGTATTCTAGATAAAGTGGTACCGAATGGAAGCACCGATGTGATGGCGAATCATATCTCACCTCGTCGTCCATATGGTTTGGATGGTAATTTTATAAAAACAACTAAGTACCATGTCGCTGGAACTGACATGGTTAATCCAGTTAAGTGTTACGGGAAAGCTAGAGCGATTGGATTTGTTGAAAAGGCGGATATTCCGAGCCATCCAGAATGGATTGACTGTTGGAAAGTCTTTATGCCATATGCCAATAATGTTGGAACAGAACTTAATGATGATAACCAGAACACATTCATAGGTGAGCCTAATTCTGTTTGCACGGAAACCTTTTTAGCTGTTGGGCTCGAAGATAACCTCAATGAGGCACAATGTATCAATTTATCGAATTACCTAAGGACGAAATTTGCAAGGTTTTTGCTCAGTCTCGCCAAGATTAGTCAGCATGGAACCAGTAAAACATACCGCTTTGTCCCCGTGGTTGATTTCTCTGAAGAGTGGACCGATGAAAAGCTTTATGAAAAATACGGATTAACCCAAGAGGAAATTGATCTCATTGAAAGCAGTATTAAGCCAATGGCATGAGCGATATTGACAATAGCTTATAAATTATTCACAAAGTGTCATTGTCGATCACCGCTCAGATTGAATGTGTGTTGAGTAAGGAGCTATCAGCGTGGCTATTAGAAAAATCAAAATCTATAATTTCAAGGGACTACGAGAATTTGAAACGGAACTGAATCCCGGACTGAATATACTAGTAGGCGATAATGAGGCGGGCAAATCTACAATATTAGAAGCGGTTCATCTCGTACTTACGGGAATGTATTGTGGACGTGGAATTCGAAATGAGATATCCCCATATCTTATCAATGATGAAACTGTTAAAGAATATTTAAATTCCCTCAGTTCAGATAAACCGCTTCCGCCTCCTGGCCTGATGATTGAAATTTATTTTGATGGCTCCATTGATCCTGAGTTCGAAGGCAACGATAATACGGATAAACAAAACAAAATAGAAGGATTTCGTTTTGAAATTTCTTTTGCCGAACAGCATAAACCAGAATATGAAAAGCTGGTTCTGAACAAAGAGATTCATAGCTTGCCCACAGAGTATTATCTTGCATCATGGACAAAGTTTGACCGCAATGCAACAACTACGCGCATGATACCGATAAAGTCTGTGTTGATTGACTCATCAAATTATCGGTACCAGAATGGCTCAGATGTATATATCTCAAGAATCGTCAAAGATTTATTAGGCGAAGAGGATGTTATCGCTATATCTCAAGCTCATAGACGAATGATAGAGGGCTTTGCAAACGATCCAGCCATCACTAATATCAATACCAAAATTAGTGCAGAGTCTACCATCGTTCATGGAGACGTGTCGTTGAGCGCCGATCAGGGCAACAAAAACGCCTGGGAATCGAGCTTAATTACACAGGTTTCGGGAATTCCCTTCACCCATATTGGGAAAGGGGCTCAATGCACAATCAAGACAGAGTTGGCGCTGAGTCACAAAAAAGCAAATAGTGCCGAAATTATTCTACTTGAGGAGCCGGAAAGTCATCTTTCCTACTCGAGACTAAATGAGCTGATCTCCATGATCTCCGATAAATATGGAGATAAGCAGATATTAGTATCAACCCATAGCAGCTTTGTCGCCAATAAGCTCGGGCTATCAAATCTCATTCTCTTAAAAAAATGGAAAGACGACGCGTATCAATGAGCTTTCATCTGCCGAATTCTTCCAAAAAATAGCTGGATATGACACTCTTCGCCTTATACTCTGTCGTAGAGCGATTCTTGTTGAGGGGGATTCCGATGAATTAGTCGTTCAACGCGCGTATATGGATCTGCACGATGGGCGTTTACCGATAGCCGATGGCGTTGACGTGATTTCGGTCGGATTGTCGTTTCTGAGATTTCTTGAAATCTCAGTTAAGCTAAATATTCCGACTTGTGTTGTTACAGATAATGACGGCAAAATTGATGCACTTCAGAAAAAGTACGCGGATTACCTTGGTGATAAGGCGAAACCGAATATAAGCATTTGCTTTGATGAGACGGTAGATAAGAACGATGCTGACGTATCAGATTTTAACTACAACACCCTTGAGCCAAAGCTATTAAAAGCGAACAGCCTTCAATTGTTTAATACAATCTTTGGGAAGAAGTACGCTACTGAAGACGATCTGCGGAAGTATATGAAGGAGCACAAAACTGAATGTGCTTTATCAATCTTTAATTCCAAGCAAAAAATCAATTACCCAGATTACATAACAAGGGCCGTGAAAGATGAGTAGCAAACTAATAGTTGCGGGCGCTGGCTCGGGAAAAACCACCTGGCTTGTCAAAGAAGCTCTAAAGATCAAGGATGGCCGGGTACTGATTACTACCTTCACCGATGCGAATGAGCAAGGGATTCGGGATAAGTTCTTTGAGCTCCATGGATGTATTCCGGCTAATGTAACCTTGATGACATGGTTTGCATTTTTGCTCAGACATGGAGTGCGGCCATACCAGAGTGTTATTTATGAGGACGATATTAAAGGGTTACTACTAGTAAATACACGATCTGGGCTGAAAGCCAAAACAAGAGGATTCCCGGTATACTATGGCGAGAAGGACACGGAAATGTTTTATTTGAGCAAGTCAAAGAAGATATATTCTGATAAAATCGCCAAATTTGTCTTTAGAGCCAATGAGAAAACGAATGGACTTGTACTTGATAGGATTTGTCGGATTTATCCCAATTTCTTCATTGATGAAGTCCAAGATATGGCGGGGTATGATTTGGAGCTTATTCGGCTCCTACACGAGGCAAACGTCAACCTTCTAATGGTTGGCGATCCTCGTCAAGTGACATATCACACCCATGACGAGGCAATGAATAAAACCTATGTTGATGGAAATATCGCCGGATACCTCAGAGATAAATGTAAATCTGTGACCATAGATGAGACGACGCTTAACATTTCCCATCGAAATAATTCTCTCATCTGTAATCTTGCCAATACGGTGTATCCCCAGCATCCACAAGTCAAGGGTAGCGAGAGACCAAGCACGGGGCATGATGGCATATTTCTAGTTTCGCCAAAAAGTGTAGAAGATTACATTTCCGAATTTCGCCCGATGCAGCTTCGGGATAAGAGGACCGTTAAGGTAAGCGAAAATGCACCAGCTATTAACTTTGGCGATGCGAAAGGGTTGACTTTTGAAAGGGTTCTTATATACCAAACTAAACCTATACTTGCGTGGTTAAAGGATTGCAATTCGAAGCTGGAGCCAAAAAGTCGTGCTAAGCTATATGTAGCAATTACCCGTGCGATGCATAGTGTTGCGTTTATTGATGATACGATTGACAGCGACAAGCTGTCCTTCATACATCGGTGGAGATGATAGTGATTGCTAGACATTAACACTACTATAAAGCCGTTCTTTAGTTTATTAGAAAGAAAAACATCGAGCTCATGCATGAGTACGCTTCCATTCTAGATAATAATATAATTGGAGATAATCAAATGGATAATGTTATACGATTCGATTGGGTTGACTTCTATAAGGAGCTGGCCGGAAAGCTGTTGCAATACAAGGACAACCGCGCTGCGTTAATTGAACAGGTTCGGAAGATCTATGAGATGACAGGGATTAATCTTCCTACTCTCGAAAAAGATAATCAAATAGTAGATATTGATCCGTTCACTTTCTTTGGTCTCTTTAATAAGAAACTTACAGACGCTAACCGTCTTGCCATTTTGCAAGCGATTGCTTCCCTGTTTGATGTTAAGGAGCCCGTTCCAACAGCTTTTGACAGTATTCCTGTTCTTAATCCGCAGAATGCAACATTTTATTATTTTCTCCCGGATCGTGGAGAGAATGACATTCCTGATCTATGGGGCTTGTTTGAGGCTGCATTAGTTTATTCTGGTAATCCGACTCCGGAAAATAGAGAGAATGTGTCTCGCTTCTTTGATCTTGCCATTAACAAGAAAGGCAATGGTAATAGTAAGATCACGATGGGGTTGTACTGGATTGCTCCAAACTCCTTCCTGAATCTGGATAGCCGGAATGAATGGTATATCTATCGATCCGGTAAGATACCAGCAGATGTCGTACAGGGGCTCCCGGCAATTGAAGCTAAGATCGCCGCAAGTAAGTACTTCGATATCGTAGAAAAACTTCGCAATTACTTACAGAGTGAAGCCTCCAGCCTTAAAGACTTCAAGGACTTGAGTTTTGAGGCATGGCGCTACTCTGAAGAGGTGAATGAGGAGCAGCGAGCTGAAGCTAAGGCAGAAAGCGAAAAAGGTGCGGCAGTTGCGGATGAAGATGTAGAAACTACCCACTACTGGATTTATTCGCCTGGCGATGGAGCAGCCTATTGGAATGAGTTTTACGAGGCCGGTATCATGGCGATTGGTTGGGATATCGGGAACCTGAAGGATTATTCTAGCAAAGAACAGATGAAGCAGACCATGAAGGATCGTTTTGATCCGAGCCTGTCTTACAAGAATGCTGCCCATGCTACTTGGCAATTCGCAAATGAGATGAAGCCGGGAGATATTGTGTTCGTCAAGAAAGGCATGCATCTCGTTGTAGGTCGCGGCGTCGTTGACTCTGACTATTATTATGACGAGAGCCAGTCGGATTTCAGGAATGTCCGCAAGGTGAAATGGACGCATAAAGGCGAATGGCAACACCCTGGCCAGGCTGTCATGAAGACGCTGACAGATATTACCCAATACAGTGAGTACGTGGAAAAGCTCAATTCCCTGTTCGAGAGCGAAGTAGATGATGACGTTGAAGAAAAGGAAGTAAGTTATCCGGCATACGATGCTGATCAGTTCCTCGAAGACGTTTATATGAGTAAGGCGGATTACGATACGCTCGTTTCGCTTGTTATACACAAAAAGAACGTGATATTGCAAGGAGCGCCGGGTGTCGGCAAAACATATGCGGCTCAGCGGCTTGCTTATTCTATCATGGGAGTGAAGGATAAAGAACGTGTGATGATGGTGCAGTTCCATCAGAGCTATTCCTATGAAGATTTCATCATGGGCTATCGTCCGACGGAAAACGGTTTCGAGCGTAAAGCAGGCGCGTTCTATAACTTCTGTAAGAAAGCGGAAGTAGATAGCGATAATGATTACTTCTTTATCATTGACGAAATAAACCGTGGCAATTTGAGCAAAATCTTTGGTGAGCTGTTTATGTTGATCGAAAACGACAAGCGCGGCATCGGTCTTCAGCTTTTATACTCCAATGAGAAGTTCTCAGTTCCTGAAAACGTGTATATCATTGGCATGATGAATACTGCTGACCGTAGTCTTGCAATGCTGGACTATGCGCTTCGTCGTCGTTTTGCGTTTTATGAGATGAAGCCCGGATTCGAGACCAAGGGATTTAGAGATTATCAGGAAGGTCTATCAAACTTGAAATTCGATCGATTGATTGCCACTGTCCAGACGCTTAATGAAGCTATTGCTGCTGACGAATCTCTTGGTGAGGGCTTCTGCATTGGACACAGTTATTTCTGCAATCTAAAGGAAGTAACCGATCAGGCTCTGTCTGAAATCGTAGAGTTTGAGCTTATTCCTCTACTTAAAGAGTACTGGTTTGATGAGCCGACAAAGGTAAAGAGCTGGGTCAATCACCTAAGGAGTGCTATTAATTGATACCGATTAAGAACATTTTCTATATGCTCTCGTATGCCTTTCAGGTGTTAAATGAGCAAGGCTTCAAGAGTATAGAAACCGAAAAATTCGAAAATGTAGCGGATCTCTGTGCGGCCATTCTTGCCAAGGGTGTATCGAAGCAGTTGAAACAAGGTCTGGGGCGAGAATACATAGAGCATTCTGAGCAGCTGTCTGCTTTGCGTGGGCGGATTGAGATTACGGAGTCCGTCAAGGCTCGTACTATGCTTAAACGTCAGATGGTCTGTACATATGACGAGTTTTCTACGAATTCCTATATGAACCGAATAATCAAGACCACAATGGAGCTCTTGATTCGTTCTGATATCTCGAAAGTTAGAAAGAAGGAACTTAAGAAGCTGTTGGTTTTCTTCAGTGAGGTAGATACGCTCAATCCTCATCTGATCAACTGGAACCAGCAGTATAACCGGAATAACCAGACATACAGGATGCTGATCTCCATCTGTTACTTGGTAATCAAGGGGTTGCTCCAGACGAATTCTGATGGCTCCGTGAAGCTGATGGATTTTATTGATGAGCAGCGGATGTGTCGTCTATACGAGAAGTTCATATTGGAGTACTTCAAAAAAGAGTATCCACAGATAAAGGCTAGCGCATCGCAGATTCCATGGATTGTAGATGATGGCGTACTCGAAATGCTCCCTATCATGCAAAGTGATGTCATGCTTGAGTACGGCAATAAAGTTCTGATTATTGATGCAAAGTATTACGCCCATAACATGCAGGTGCAGTACGATGCATATTCGGTTCACTCCGGGAACCTATATCAGATTTTTACTTACGTGAAGAATAAAACGGCAGAATTGAATAATCCCGAGAAGACTGTTTCCGGTATGCTTCTGTATGCTAAGACGGATGAGATGACGCAGCCTAGCGGGACCTATAAGATGACTGGCAACACGATAAGCGTTGGAACGTTGGATCTTAATTGCGATTTCTCTGAGATATCCGCCCAGCTTAATTCTGTCGCAGAGCAGTATCTAGGTGTGTCAGCCTAATAACAAAAATATTGAACTCATGCTTTCTTTGTTTTTCGATTCGCGTTATCTTTTGTGAGTAAACTAAACAGGAGACCTATCATGATCGAGAAAATAGTATGGTGGATTGATGCTTTGTGGGGACGTTATAAGTTAAATCGAAAACCCTAAAACGGTAAAAAGCTCGCCTTTGTGCGAGCTTTTTAGCACTAGATTCATGATGCTATAATGAAGAAGATGAAAGGTAGAGGGTCCAACTGGAGTGCAGATGATATTGCTACGACTGTCGTGGGTATCATTTATATTGGAATGGTTTTGTTTGGCGTAGTGATGACATTGACTGGATCATCTGACTTTTCGAGTAAGATAATGGCTGCTTTAATGCTCGCGCAATAGGCAGACTGGCGCTTCTGGAATGATTGTTTTTATTGAAGACAGGAAACTATTTTCCGAGAAAGAGTAGCCATCTGAAATGCGGTAGTTCTTAAAGATGTTATCTACGACCCGCTTTTCTTTTTCAGTTACTACATTCGGCAGTTGTCTTTCGTCACCCACAATGACAGCATTTTTGCCAGAAGAAAGCGCGAGCGCACCGGTGACGGTATCGATTTGGCTCGCTTCATCCATGATGACATAATCAAACTTTGCTCGAAGACTGAAGCTGCTACGCGCTGAGTAAGTGGTACTCAAAATGACGGGATAATCTTGGATGAATGCATAGAATGAGCGGTGAATCTGGTTGAGTTCGTAGTATTCACGCTCATGTGAGCCATATCTATCCGATAGCCATCTGCGGAAATATGCCATTGAGCATTCGATAAAGTCCTCTTTGATGTTCTCGCCGCCTTTAACTTTTTCGGCGAGTATCGAATGCTGACCTTTCAATTCGGAGATTTTATCGTTATAGGCAGCAGATTGCAGGGATGTAATTATTTCTTTCTTAGTCTTTGAATAAAAAGAGAAGTTCCCAACCCCATAAAATAGAACGTATTTGAGCTTTTGCCAAAACGAAATGTTGTCCTTGTTTTGTAAATCGAGCCATACTTTATACGGGTTGCCCCTGCGCCTTAATTGAGCTGGCTTTACGTGTTCCGTCTTCAGATAGTCCTCGAAATGGCTGTGCTCTATGATCAATTCTTGGAGTTGGCGGTTGCATTCGGATAGCCCCCGTTCATTTTCATAGACTTCATGGATAGCGGTCTCTAGCTCTTCGATGCGAGATTCGAGTTGGTTTTTATCTAGAGTCGAATATTTTGATAGGTCCGGTATATCTTTTTGGTTTTCAATGAAATCCGTTTTATTGAAACTGCTAAGCTAATTCGGACGTAATAACATGCCCGTCAATGATGATCATTTTTTCGGCGGGGTTGATTGCCATATATTTATTATACCGCTTATCTTATTTCTTCGGATATTCCCAACTCCTTCTGATATGAGTTCCGTTCTCCTTGAGTATTGCTCTGACCGTATCCCCGGTAATTCCAACTATAGCCCCGACTTCTTTTGGCGTTTTCATTTCTGCGTATAGCTCTATTACCTTTTTGACGAGTTCCGGTTTCGTGGTGGCTCTGTGTGAGACTTCTATATCATTTCGCCTAAGTGCCGCTGTAATGGTACTGCGGTGGCAGTTGAATTCTTTCGCAAGTTCATAGCTCGATGATCCGCTCTGGTACTTCTTACAAATAGTTTGAATTTCTAGCTCAGATAAGTTTTTCTGTTGCTGTTTGATTGTTTTTACTATACAATTGGGGTCATAGGGCGTGTTGTTGATACATTGCTCTATATCAGAGTTTACAGGGGTAGTAGCGTGGCTCTTGACGAAATCACGATTATTTTGTAATTGTTTGAATAGGTTTCCGATAGGTCCACCAAAGAGAAAATCCTGACACGAATGTGTCGGGATTTTGACTTCGTAATAATTTATTTTTAAGTTTTCGTTTTTAAGGAAACAAGGAGGAGTAAAATGCCATCGACTAAGTCCTACCTGAATTTTATCATGGATCAGCTTTCCGGATTGGACGGTATTTCCTGGCGGACAATGATGAACGAATATATCATTTATTTTAAGGGGAAAATTGTTGGTGGAATTTACGATGATCGTTTTCTTGTTAAGCCGACAATGTCGGCAATATCTATGATGCCAGCAGCGGCCAGGGAGTTGCCGTATGAGGGTGCAAAAGAAATGCTTCTGGTAGAAAACGTCGAAGATCCATCCTTTTTGAAAGCATTATTGAACGCCATGTATAAAGAGCTCCCTCAACCAAAAAAGAGAAAATAGTTTCATTTAAATTACGTTAACTTAACTATTATATCAAAAAACTGTCGAGTGATTTCGGCAGTGGGGGCGATACATGACAACCCAAGAAACAGAGCTGAAAGCGAACGCCGATTGGATGTCGGAAGTTATGTGAAATGTAGTGAAGCTGCAGCCAATTGGTGAGTTTCAGGACAAAGCCCTGATTTATTTGCTTTAAAAATGATAGCGTCAGAACTGACTGTTGTAAAGATTTGCATAGAATCCGTTTTTAGCCATGAGCTCATCGTGACTGCCTTTTTCAACAACGTCACCATTGTTCAGTACCAGGATACAGTCAGCGTTGCGAATGGTACTGAGGCGATGTGCAATTATAAAGCTTGTCCGGTTTTTCATAAGATTGTCCATAGCTTTTTGTATATGGATCTCTGTGCGTGTATCAACAGAGCTTGTTGCTTCGTCAAGAATCAGTATTTTAGGATCTGCCAGAATGGCACGTGCAATCGTGAGAAGCTGCTTTTGACCCTGAGAAACATTATTGGCTTCTTCATTCAGTATCATATCATAGCCGCCGGGCAGAGTTCTTATAAAATGATCTGCCTGAGCAGCTTTTGCAGCCTTTATAACACTTTCGTCATCGGCGTCAAGCTTTCCATAGCGTATATTATCTCTTATAGTGCCGCTGTAAAGCCACGTGTCCTGAAGCACCATACCGAAGAGAGAACGCAGGTCTTTACGCCTGAAGTCACGTATGTCATAGCCGTCAACGAGAATTGCACCTTCGTTTACATCGTAAAACCTCATAAGCAGTTTTATGATTGTTGTTTTGCCTGCTCCTGTAGGTCCTACAATTGCGATTTTGCTGCCGGCTTTTATATCAGCAGAAAAGTCGTTTATTACGATTTTATCCTCAGTGTATCCGAATTTTATATGTGCAAACTGAACGCTGCCTTCTATGTGGACATTAAGCTCTGTATCGGGCTTATCAGAAGTGTTTACGGTTACCGCATTTTTACTTTCGGGAATCTGCTCTTCCTCGTTAAGAAACTCAAATACACGTTCTGCCGCAGCAGCAGTCTGCTGTAAAATATTTGTTATGTTAGCAACCTGAGTTATGGGCTGTGTGAACTGACGGACGTATTGTATAAAAGCTTGTATATCTCCGATTGCAAGCCCATTGTTAAGTGCGAGATAACCGCCGAGTATACATATTGCAACATAGCCGAGGTTGGCTACAAAATTCATAACGGGCATCATTGTTCCTGCAAAAAACTGGGATTTCCATGCTGACGAATAAAGCTTTTCATTATATTTATCAAATTCTTCTATTGACTGTTGTTCGCCGTTGAAGGCTTTCATCACCTGATGACCGCCATACATTTCCTCAATATGACCGTTGACGTGTCCAAGATATTCCTGCTGCTGAATGAACTGCTTTTGTGAGCGTTTAACGATAAGTATAACAAATATAAACGAAACGGGAAGTATGCATAGTGCGATGATAGTCATCTGCCAGCTTATTGAAAGCATCATAATAAGAATACCGATAAGCTGTGTTACAGATGTGATTATCTGTGTTACGCTCTGATTCAGCGTCTGGCTGAGTGTATCAACATCATTTGTTATTCTTGATAATATTTCTCCGTTAGTGGTTTTGTCGTAGAACTTAAGGGGAAGTCTGTTTATTTTCTGAGAAATATCCCTTCTCAGACGATATGTCAGCTTCATTGAAACGCCTGTCATTATATAACCCTGTATGAAAGAAAAAAATGAGCTTATTACATATATTCCCATTATCCATAAAAGTATCTGACCTATGCCTGCAAAATCAATGCCGCTGGTGCTTCCGGTATAGCTGCCGAATAATCCCTGTGCAAGCAAGGTTGTGGCATTTCCGAGTATCTTAGGACCCAATATCATAAATACTGTGGATAAAACGGCAAACAGCATTACTATAATGACGCTGATCTTAAAACCGCCCATATATTTCATAAACTGTTTGAAGGTGCCCCTGAAGTCTTTTGCTTTTTCACCGGGCATCATTTTTGCACCCGGCCCCCTTACACCCTTTACGGGTCTGGTATTTTCTCTTGACTGATTATTCATTGCTGATCCTCCTTCCGCTATATTTCCATTGCACAATTTTGTGATACGGCAATTTCACGATAGGTGTCACAGTCCTTAAGCAGTTCATTGTGAGTGCCTTTTCCGACAATTCTGCCTTCATCAAGAACAATTATCTGTTCTGCGTGCATTATAGTATTGATTCTCTGTGCAACAATAATTACGGTTGAGCTGCCTGTATAACTTTTCAGAGCCTTTCTGAGTGCCGCATCCGTCTTGAAATCGAGTGCTGAAAAGCTGTCGTCAAATATATATACAGGTGTTTTTTTGACCAGTGCCCTTGCAATTGCAAGACGCTGCTTCTGACCGCCGGATACATTTGTTCCTCCCTGAGAAATCGGAGCTTTATATTTTTCCTTTTTAGAGGCTATAAATTCATCAGCCTGAGCAACGTGTGAGGCTGTTTTGACCTCTTCGTCCTTTGCATTACGTTTGCCGTAGCGAAGGTTAGAGGCTATATCGCCTGAGAAAAGTACACCTTTTTGAGGAACAAGTCCGATCTGTTCTCTCAGGTCGTGTTGGGTAATCTTACGAATATCTATACCGTCAATTGTAATACTGCCCTTTGTTACGTCATAAAAACGGGGGATAAGGCTTATCAGTGTGGATTTGCCTGAGCCTGTAGAGCCTATGAAGGCAGTTGTCTGTCCGGGCATAGCCGTGAAGTTTATGTCTGAGATGACATCATTTTCTGCATTATCATATCTGAATGAAACATTGTTGAAGGTGATCTCTCCGCGTACATTTTCCGGAAGTGTTTCAGGCGCTTCACAATCCTTTACGGATATTTCGCTTTCAAGAACTTCAGAGATACGTTTAGCTGATACAGAAGCTCTTGGAATAATTATAAACATAACGCCTATCATAAGAAAAGAAATAATTATCATCATTGAATACTGTATGAATGCCATCATATCGCCAATCTGAATTTCTCCGCTTGAAATAAGATGAGAACCAACCCATACTATCAATACCGACACAGCATTCATCACAAGCATCATAATGGGCATAAGAAATGTCATTGTTCTGTTTACAAAAAGATTGACAGAGGTAAGATCTTTATTTGCTTTGTCAAAGCGGTTTTCCTCATATTGCTCTGTGCCAAAGGCTCTTATAACAAGAATACCGCTGAGACTTTCTCTTGTAACAAGGTTAAGCTTGTCTATAAGCTTTTGAATAGATTTGAACTTAGGCAGGGCAATAATTAAAATTATAAGCATAGTTCCCAGTAATGCTCCTATTGCACCGATAATTACCCAACTGAGAGCCATTGTGGTTGAGGTTGCAAGTATAATTCCGCCTATGCCGATTATTGGCGCATACAATACAAGACGTATACTCATTATAATAAGGTTTTGTACCTGAGTTACGTCATTTGTTGTTCTTGTTATGAGCGAAGCAGTTGAAAATTTATCAAATTCGCTGTTAGAGAAGCTTTCAACCTTTGCAAAAAGATCACGCCGCAGTTTTTGTGCTGTTCCGGCACTGACCTTGGCTGCAATAAGACTTACAAATATTGAGGATACAACACCTAAAAGTGTGACAAGTATCATATATGTTCCGATTTTGAAAAGGTATGATTCCTGAATATTGCCTAAAGAAGCGCCAAGTTCTTTGTAGAATAGCTTTGTGAGGGCTGCGCCAACCTGCTCACCAATACTTTTGTCGGCGTCTTTAGCCTGTGTTATGAATTTCTCTGTGTTCGCAGTAAAAAAAGGAAAATTTGTAACAGTATACAGCTGTTGAATATTAATGTTATCCGTATTGAAATCTGAGCTTTGAGTGTTTTGTCCGCCGGATAACTGACCGGCAAGCGACTGAAGATTAAGCATAAGCGCAAGGGAAGCGGTTGAGAAAATCTCGTCAAGCTGTTCTCTGTTATTTATATTATCCTTAATGACATATATTGACTGATTGTTACCGTTTGAAAACTCGGTGTATTTTTCCTTGTAAGCCGCTGAAGCTTTATCACTCAGGTTTATGATCTTATAGCTTTCTATAAATTGTTTGCGTTCGTCCTCAGTCATAGAAGCTGTCATCATATCCATTCCTTTGATACTGATTGCATCAGGTGAAATATGTTCTATGCCGTTTCGCTGTATGCCTATATTGACAATATCAGACATCAGGTTAGGCAGATAAAGGTCAGACATACCCTGAGCAAAAAGAAGTGCTACAGCTACAAGCAGTGCAAAAATATATGGTTTGAAATATTTTTTGAGCTTTAGCATTATGCGGTCATCCCTTCCTTTTTATTTGATAAAATTTACGCTATTAATAATACCATAATGACAGGAAAAAATAAATATACAAACACAATAATTTATTATATATAAAAGAGCAAGGCGTCTGAATTGTGATCAAATATAATGGTAAAATAATATTGTGTAACAGATGTTGATAAATAAGATGTTTACACAAAAAAAATTCGTTCAAAATTCCGATTTGCATAAAAAAGTGTATTTTATGTATAAATATGGTGTTGACCTTGAAAAAAAAAAATGATATTATAAAGGTTATGATGTCGTATTATATTTGAAATTGAACAGAGTGTTTGCCTGATAAAAGAAATTTCTTGAGGTGAAAAAAATGGGAGCTTTAAAGAAGATCAAAGCGAGAATTCCATGGGGACTGATTTTTAACCTGTTTATTATCGGACTTACTATATTTCTTGTAGTTTATTTTATCTTTTCCAAGGATGGCTTCATTGACTTGCTCAACAGTGGTATGAAGATAAATGTTCTGTGGCTGATATTGGCAGTGGGGATGCACCTGCTCAATATAGCGATTGATGCTACCATACTATATCTGTTTGTAAAAGAAAGTACGCCTCATTTCACAGTCGGGAATGCAATAGTTGTGTCAATGGTCGGACAGTTTTATTGTGCAGTAACTCCGGGTGCTTCCGGAGGTCAGCCAATGCAGGTTCTTTCTATGACGCGAATGGGAGTTAAGGGGGCAAACGGTACAGCAGCACTTATACAGAAATTCCTTGTATGGCAGTTTACACTGACAACATACAGTATTGTGGCGATGATCGCAAAGTTCTCAATGTTTGTAGGAAGCCTTGATTTTGCAATGTGGGTGCTTACTGCTATAGGCTTTACCGGACAGGTCATTACTATTGTAGTGCTTCTTCTGGCATCTTTTAATAAGGCGGTCACATCAAAGGTTATAGGCGGTATATTCAAGCTTCTCGGAAAGTTCCACCTTATGAAAAATGTTGATAAGAAAATCAAAAATCTTGATGAAACACTCACTACCTTTCACGATTGCAACAAAGCTCTTAATAAAAACAAAGCACTTGTTGTAAAGGTATATGTGTTGACATTTGTACAGCTTACGGTATTGTTCCTGATACCGTATTGTATTGCTATGTCATTCGGTAATGAGGGCGTAAATATGTTTGATATGATCTGTGCACAGTCATATGTAAGTATGGTTTCCGGGCTTGTTCCTCTTCCGGGCGGATCAGGTGCGGCAGAATACTGCTTCAGCCAGTTCTTTGGTTCATTCTTCAGTCCTCAGATGATAAAATCTGCTATCCTGCTCTGGAGAACGATCACCTATTATGCGACTATTATGATCTCTCTGCCGTTTGCAGCAGTAAGAAAAAAGAAGAATACAGATCAACCTTCAGCTGACAGTAAAACTTTTGCTGAATGATTATGGGTTCCGGAGGAACAGTTATGTGTAAATCATCACCGGCAGTCAGTGTTGTAATTCCTGTTTATAATTGTGGGGATATGCTCAGACAGTGCCTTGATTCAATAAAAAATCAAAGCCTTGAGAATTTTGAGGTTATAATTGTAAATCATTCTTCAACAGATAATTCGCCTGAGATAGCAAGGGAATTTTCTGAAATTGATAACAGATTCAAACTGGTGGAAAATACCGGTACGGGCGGTGCAGGCAGTAACAGGAATATGGGTGTGGAGCTTGCAAAAGGAGAATATATCTCGTTTATTGACGGAGACGACCGCATTGATGAAAGCTTTCTTGAAAAGCTCTATAAGGCAGCAAAGCAAAACGATGCGGATATTGCAGTGTGCGGCTTTTACTACTACTTTCTGAATACAAAAAAAACAGAACGCGATGCTCCGCCGCCTGAAAAAGTGTTTGACCGTGACGAGGCTCTTTCGTGCCTGTTGAAGGACAAATATATGAGATTCTTTCTCTGGAATAAGCTGTGGAAAAGAACGCTCTTTACACAGAACAATATAAAAATTCCGGATATGTATTATGAAGACGCCGTTGTAACGCCAAGGCTGTTTTATTATGCAGAACGCATTGTTTCTCTGAACTACTGCGGATATTACTATACAAGGTCATTTTCAAAATATACTGAAGTGAAAATGACTGCACAGCGTGCAAATGATTATGTCAATACGATTCCAATGATAAGACTTTTCCTTGAAGAACAGGGTTGTTATGAAAAATTCAAGGGCAGCTTCAGAACGCATATTTTTCATGTTTATTTTGCAGTTCCGTTTGTTGTAAGACAAAGCTCCCCTGAAAATAAGAAACCAAACCGTGAAAATATCAGGGCAGCAAGAGCAAAGATCAGACTGTGCTGTAAGGTGAGCTTTGATAAGCTCAGAGCTTACGATCTTGACAAGCCTGTCATAGAATAACAATGAGGTGATTTTTTGAACGATACACCTAAGATTTCGGTGATTGTACCGATATATAATGTTGAAAAATATATCAGACGTTGTCTTGAAACTATTCAGGCTCAGACCTTTACAGACTTTGAGGCTTTGCTGATTGATGATGATTCACCCGACGGCAGTGCAAAAATTGCCGAAGAATTTTGTATGAAGGATGAACGTTTCAAATATTTTCATAAGGAAAACGGCGGACTGTCTGATGCAAGAAACTATGGACTTGAGCGTGCAAGGGGAGAATATATATCTTTTATTGACAGCGATGATTATATACATAAGGATTTTCTTAAGATAATGTATAATGAGTGTGTTGATAATGATGCAGATATGTCATATTGCAGATTCAAATATTCATATTTCAATACAGGTATAACTCTTGCAATGCCTTTTTCGGCAAAAAAAGAGGTTATGAAAAAAGAAGACGCATTGAATATACTTATTAAAGATAATTATCTTCACAGCTATGCGTGGAACAAGCTTTATAAGGCAAAGCTTTTCAGTGAAAATAAAATAAGCTATCCTGATATGTATTTTGAGGATATAGCTACAAGCGGCAGACTGCTTTATAATTCTAACAAAATTGCCATCAGCAATAAATATCTTTATTATTACGCAAAAAGATTCGGCAGCATTATGAGTACGATGAATGCCGAAAAGCTGAACGATTACTGGCTTTCTGTTCTTATTGTCAGAAATTACATACAGTATGTAGGTGAGTATGAAAAATATAAGGTTTCAGTAAACAGTTTTGCGAGAAAGGCTCATTTACTGAATATGTATTCCATTGTACGTCAGCACCTTATACATTTGGATTTCAGAAAAATGAAACATAACTTTAACATAAACCGCGATATTTACAGGTATATTATATCTGAGGAATATGAAGCAACCGGAGGGATTCCTGAGCTGCCTTATAAGCTTTTACAGCCCGGTTGGAAAAACAAAGAAAAAAAAGAAAAAAAGTTTCCACAATAAACAGAAGTACCCGTGTTTTCTTTTGTAAATATTTTCAGTTTCCGGCAGGAAAACAATAAATAAAACAGCCACAGCTGTTTTCAGATCACCCTTCTTTGATCTGTAACAAAGCTGTGGCTGTAATTTTTTGCAAGCAATATCAGAAAGGCCCGTTCCCATCTCTATATTGTGCAATTATTATATTACTCTAAAGAAAATAAAAAGTCAATGAAAAAAGATATACTTAATTTAAAAAAATATAAAACACTTTTTATGCATAATAACGATAAAAATATTAAACATAGTATGTTGTATATTCAAATCTTTCTGCAATTTACAATTACCGGATTGTCCCGCATATTGCTGCCGCAAGGTGTGACTGTACTTCCGGACAAGGCATATATATCATCACACCTGCATTCTGTTTCATACATTCTTTTTGCGGCTTTAGATAAACCCGAAGTATCCGAATATTTTATAATAACAGGGAGAAGTGAATGTTTTTTCATTTCTTTAAGAGCTTTTCTGCCGTTGTCATTAAAGCCGAGAATTTTTATATATTGAGGTTCTGTATTAAAATCGTCAGAACTAAGTCCCAGCAGTGAATGTATTATGCTTCTTCTTATTCTTGACATAGTGTATCGCTTGCATTTTGTCATTTGTAATATTTCTTCAACAGTATTGCAGCTTCTTACGGCTTTGATAAGTCTGTTTTCAAGGCCTTCGCTCATATCGGGAAGTTTTGAAAAGTCTTCTGTTGACATTGATCTCATTCGATAGAGAATAGTTCTTTCAAGAACCGAAAGTCTGCCGCCGTGAGGAAACGTTGAATTATTGTAAAGCTCAGATGTGTTTTCAGGAATATATTTATTTATGCTTTCTCCGGCGTATAAAAGCTGTCTGAGTCTGGACGCAGAGGCAAAGCAGTCTTCTGTTTGGGTGCTGTCGTGGGACGTGCCAACACGCTGTATGGTGTGGGGAGCAATATTGCTGTGTGATCTTAAAAGTGAATTAATGTATTCGATTGCAAGAATATTGTTCGGTTCTTTTAATATATCAGAAATTTCTCTGCCATAAACGTCCTTTACGGCGTTTTCTCTGGCGGCTGCGAATGTAAGTCCTTCTGAAAGGTAATGGTGAAGGGGTTCTTTCACAGAATTATTCTTTACAGCTTCTGCGGCATATGAAAGCTTTTCCACGTTTCCGCATTCACTGCCAAAATAAAGTCTGCTGCATATTCCGAGCGAGTTAAGGATATGCACGCCGCCTCGTGCAAAGCTCTCTGCACCTGAACACGCATATATTACAGGCAATTCAATTACAAGATCCACTCCGTTTTCAAGTGCGGCTTTTGTTCGCAGATGCTTATTTATTATTGCCGGGTCACCTCTTTGAGTGAAATTTCCGCTCATACACGCTATTATACATTTGCTGCCTTCTTCTCTGATTTTTTCAAGCATATATTTATGCCCGTTATGAAAGGGGTTATATTCGCAGATCAATCCTGCTGCATTCATTTTGATCAGCTCCGGTGCTTTTATTTTTATAAAAAATATGTTTATAATTGCCAAAAAGATGTTGAATTTATCCGACCTTTGTATTATTATTATAGTATATAATTTTAAATTTGCAAACAGTAACAGGAGGACAATTAAATGAAAATTCTTGTAATTAATGCAGGCAGCTCATCAATGAAATATCAGCTTATTGATATGAAGGATGAAAGCGTACTTGCAAAGGGAAACTGCGAAAGAATAGGTGCCGGTGGTCATTTTAAGCATTCAACAGGTGACGGCAGGGTGTATGAAACAGACGTTGTAATGAACAATCATACAGAGGCGTTTGTTCAGATAAAAAATGCGCTTCTAAGTGATGAATATGGTGTTATAAAGCAGCTTGATGAAGTTTCTGCCATCGGTCACAGAATTGTGCAGGGCGGTGCACTGTTTAGTGAATCCTGTATTGTAACCGAAGATGTTATCAAGGGTATTGAAAGTCTTATACCTCTTGCACCTCTTCACAATGCGGCACACGTTCAGGGAATCAGAGCGTGTCTTGAGGTTTTTGGAAAGGATGTTCCCGAGGTTGTTGTATTTGATACGGCTTTCCATTCCACAATGCCTGAAAAAGCATTTATATATCCTGTACCTTATGAATATTATGAAAAGTATGCTGTTCGCCGTTATGGTTTTCACGGTACATCACACAGATATGTTTCACACAGATGTGCGGAGCTTATGGGTAAGGATATAAAGGATCTTAAAATTATAACCTGTCATCTTGGAAACGGTTCATCAATAACCGCTATCAAGGGAGGCAAGGTTGTTGACACAAGTATGGGACTTACTCCCCTTGATGGTATTATGATGGGTACAAGAACAGGATCACTTGATCCATCTGTTGTTACCTTTATTGCAGAGCAGGAGCATATTTCACCTGCTGAAATGGATACTCTTCTTAATAAGAAGTCAGGTTTTCTTGGAATATCCGGAATTTCTTCTGACGACAGAGATGTTTGTGCAGCGGCTGAGTCCGGCAACGAGAGGGCAAAGCTTGCAATCGAAATTCTTGAGTATGATATTCTTAAGTATATTGGCAGCTATACTGCTGTTCTTGGAGGAGTTGACGCGATTGTATTCACAGCAGGTATAGGAGAGAATCAGTATACACATCGTGAGAATGTATGCCATAATCTTGAATTTATGGGTGTTAAGATAGATGACGAGGTAAACAAGAAAGCAGTCAGGGGAGTTGAAAGCAAGATCTCAACTGATGAGTCTTCTGTTGACGTATTTGTTATTCCTACTAACGAGGAGCTTGTCATCGCAAGAGACACAATGGCATTGGTTAAATAAGTTTTTAATCTGAATTGGCAGGAAATCTTCCGTTTTAAGACGGTGGGATGAATACTTCTGAGAATGAAAAAGTTGGTGAAGGTCTTGTTTTCACCGACTTTTTTATATGTGTGACGGGAGTATCCGGAATTTGTAATTCAAAGCACTGAGGACGTGTACAGAAGTTTATATTAAAACAGAGCTTATTGCGTTTTGAGCCTGGTGCGGCGTCTGCCGCATTTGGTTTAATAAAAAAGGATTACAGAAAAGGAATGTGTAAAAAATGAAATACAACATTACACAGCGTGGGGCAGAAATTGAAATTGGCAGCTGCTTTGATTTGAAAAATACCTTTGACTGCGGACAATGCTTTCGCTGGAATGAAAATCCTGACGGTTCATACAGTGGAATTGTAAAAAACAGGGATGTAAGAATTTTTCGTGACGGAAATTGCGTAGTCATTGAGAACTGCACAAATGAGGATTTTGATGGTATCTGGAAAAAATATTTTGATCTTGATACAAGCTATGACAATATACGTATGGAGATAACTCAGCTTTGCCCGTCATTGAAATGTGCAGTTGACAGTATCAACGGAATAAGAATACTTAATCAGGAGCCTTGGGAAGCGTTGTGCTCTTTTATAATTTCACAGAATAATAATATACCGAGAATTAAAGGAATAGTATCAAGATTGTGTGAGGGCTTCGGAGATAAATGCGGCATCGGTTATACATTTCCTTCGGCACAGGTTATCGGCAGGCTTGAAGCTGATGATCTTGCACCGCTGAGGGCGGGTTTCCGGGCAAGATATATAATTGATGCGGCAAGAAAGGTATCAGACGGGAGTGTTGATTTGGAAAAAATGTATTATGCTCCTATTGCCGACTGCAGAAAAGAGCTTATGACTATTGTGGGAGTAGGTGCTAAGGTGGCGGAATGTACACTGTTATATGGTCTGCACAGGCTTGAAGCATTTCCGGTTGATGTGTGGATGAAAAAGGCACTTGCCGATCAATTCAGCGGAATCAGTGTTCAGTCTCTGGGAAGATATGCAGGCATTGCACAGCAGTATATTTTTCATTACACCAGAAGTAAGGCGGCTGCAATTAATTCATAAATTCTTTAAAATGACAGCAGTTTGTATGGTTTGCCGGATGTTTATTGATAAATATAAGTATTGACAAGAAAAAAAATACGTGATATAATTCTCACTGTAAAAATAAGTTAAACCGTTGAGGCGGAGATAACGGCAATTATGCCTTTACAGAGAGTCTGTTGTGCTGAGAGACAGACAGGAAACAGGTTGTCAAATGGACCGCTGAGGGCACAGTCAAACGATGTGATTCGGAGTATTCTGTGACGTTGTAGGCAGACGTTATTTGCCGGGGATATGATGGTATCCTGCTAAGAGTACGGCAGACCGTAAATTAAGGTGGCACCGCGGATAATGTTTTTTATTCGTCCTTAACAGATTAAGTTTTTCTTATTCTGTTAAGGATGTTTTGTTTTTAAAGGAATAAATGATAAAATATGGGAGGTATTTGTATGAACATATTTCCGGTTTATGAGGATGTAAAAAAAATTGCAGAAAGCGGTGAATACAGGGTTCTTCCGGTAAGCTGTGAGCTTTTGTCGGATTTTACAACGCCGATAGAAGTTATGAGGATATTAAAAAATGTTTCTACACACTGCTATATGTTGGAATCAGCACAGGCAAATGAACAATGGGGAAGATATACATTTCTTGGGTTTGATCCCAAAATGGAGATTACGTGTATCGACGGCTGTCTGAAGGCTGATAATCTTACATTAAAAACGGATGATCCCTCAAAATATCTTCGTCAGATACTTTCTGAATATAAAAGTCCCCGGTTTGATTATCTGCCCCCGTTTACGGGCGGTCTGGTAGGATATTTTTCGTATGACTATATCGGTTACAGTGAACCTGCTGTGAGATGCAGAACAGAGGACAGCGAGAAATTTAAGGATGTAGATCTGATGCTGTTTGATAAGGTTATTGCCTTTGACAATGTAAAGCAGAAAATAATTCTTATTGTTAATATGAAATTGGATGATATTCAGACAGGTTATCATAAAGCAGTTATGGAATTAAAGCAGCTTTCTGACCTGCTTCATTACGGAGAAAAGCAGAAAGAAAAGCCCGGAAAGCTTTTGAGTGACGTAACACCGTTGTTCAGCAAGGAACAGTATTGCAGTATGGTTGAGAAGGCAAAGCACCATATTTATGAGGGTGATATTTTTCAGATTGTGCTTTCAAACAGGCTGAGTGCAGATTTTGAAGGAAGCCTGTTTGATACATACCGTGTTCTAAGAACCTTGAATCCATCACCTTATATGTTTTATTTTTCCGGAACTGATGTTGAGGTGGCAGGTGCTTCGCCGGAAACCTTAGTCAAGCTTGAAAACGGTGTGCTGCATACATTTCCGCTTGCAGGAACACGGCCAAGGGGTAAAACAGACAGTGAAGACAAGGCTCTTGAAGAAGAGCTGCTCTCTGATGAAAAAGAGCTGGCTGAACATAATATGCTTGTGGATCTTGGCAGAAATGATTTAGGAAGAATAAGTCAGTTTGGTAGTGTGGAGGTTGAAAGGCTGCATTCGATCGAGCGGTATTCACACGTTATGCATATAGGCTCAACTGTAAGAGGAACAATAAGAAATGATAAAGACGCCTTGGATGCCGTTGCAGCTGTATTGCCGGCAGGAACACTTTCGGGCGCACCCAAAATAAGAGCTTGTCAGCTTATTGGAGAGCTTGAAAATAATAAGCGCGGAATATATGGGGGAGCAATAGGCTATATTGATTTTACGGGAAATATGGATACCTGTATTGCAATACGTATTGCATATAAGAAAAACGGCAGGGTATTTGTAAGAAGCGGTGCAGGAATAGTTGCCGATTCTGAGGCTGAAAAGGAATTTGAAGAATGTATTAATAAAGCAAAATCCTGTCTTAAAGCATTGGAACTTGCACAGGAGGCAGAGGAATGATCTTACTTATTGATAATTATGACAGCTTTTCTTATAATCTTTATCAGATGCTTGGAGAAACAGATTCCGACATCAGGGTTATCCGCAATGATGAGATGACAACAGCTGAGATAAGCAGTCTTGAACCTGAACGGATAATTTTGTCACCCGGTCCCGGAAGACCTGAGGATGCCGGTATTATCATTGATGCAGTAAAGGAACTTGGAAATTACATTCCCATACTTGGGGTTTGTCTGGGACATCAGGCAATATGCGCCGCCTTTGGTGCAAAAATTACATATGCAAACAAGCTTATGCATGGTAAGCAGTCAGTTGTAACATTTGACAGGCAGTGCCCGATATTCTATGGCCTGTCAGACAAAGAGCCTGTTGCACGCTATCACTCACTTGCAGCTGATTCGGCTACTATTCCGGATTGCCTGAAAATAACCTCAACAACTGAGGATGGTGAAATAATGGCAATACAGCATAGGCAATATCCGATATATGGAGTGCAGTTCCATCCTGAGTCTATTATGACTCCAAATGGAAAAATTATACTTAGAAATTTTATCATGGGGGAAAATAAAAAGTGATCAAAGAAGCTATTATCAAAATTGTTAACAAAGAAGATCTCAGCTATGATGAAGCTTATAGTGTTATGAATGAAATTATGAGCGGTCAGACTACTGCAACACAGAATGCGGCATTTTTGGCGGCACTTTCAACAAAGAGCGCTAAGGCAGAAACTACAGATGAAATTGCAGGCTGTGCAGCGGCAATGAGAGATCACGCAACTAAGGTTGATACCGGTATGGAGGTTTTTGAAATTGTCGGAACGGGCGGAGACAATGCAGGAAGCTTCAATATTTCAACAACATCAGCATTGATTGCCGCGGCAGGAGGAATGAAGGTGGCAAAACACGGTAATCGTGCGGCATCCTCTAACAGCGGTACAGCAGATTGTTTAGAAGCGCTTGGTGTTAATATCAATCAAAGTCCTAAAAAATGCATTGAGCTTCTGAATGAAGTAGGAATGTGCTTTTTCTTTGCACAGAAATATCATACCTCAATGAAATATGTTGGTGGAATCCGCAGAGAACTTGGTTTCCGTACAGTATTCAATATACTTGGTCCTTTGACAAATCCTTCATCACCGTCTATGCAGTTGTTGGGAGTTTATGACGATTATCTCGTAGAGCCATTGGCACAGGTGCTTATCAACCTTGGAATTAAAAGAGGTATGGTTGTTTACGGTATGGACAAGCTGGATGAGATTTCACTCAGTGCACCTACAAAGGTTTGTGAGATCAAGGATGGTTGGTTTAAGTCTTATACGATCAAACCTGAAGCATTCGGATTTGAAAGGTGCACAAAGGAAGATCTGAAGGGCGGCACACCTGCCGAAAATGCTCAGATTACCCGTGATATACTTAATGGTGTTAAATGCCACAAGCGGAATGCCGTACTTATGAATGCCGGAGCTGCGTTATATATCGGCGGTAAGTCAGATAGTATAAAGAAAGGAATAGAGCTTGCTGCCGAGATTATTGATTCGGGAAAAGCATCAGAAACACTTGAAAAAATGATAGCTGTAAGCAATCGTCCCGAGGTGTGATTATGACAATATTAGATGAGCTTGCTGCTTATGCAAGAATACGCGTTGCCGAGGCAAAAAAAACAATCAGTCTTGCCGGACTGAGACAATCGGCTGTGTCTGCCGGAAAAGGGAGTTTTTCCTTTGAAAATGCCTTAAAAAAACCCGGGATGTCATTTATCTGTGAGTGCAAGAAAGCGTCACCCTCTAAGGGATTGATCGATCCTGAATTCCCTTATTTACAGATAGCAGCGGATTATGAGAAGGCAGGTGCAGACTGTATTTCTGTTCTGACAGAGCCAAGCAGATTTTTGGGAAGTGATAAATATCTGGAGGAAATATCTTCAAGGGTTTCTATACCATGTTTAAGAAAGGATTTTACCGTTGATGAATATATGCTGTATCAGTCAAGACTTCTTGGTGCGTCAGCTGTTTTGCTTATATGTTCAATACTTGATAAGGGGCAGATAAGGGAATATATCAACATTTGTGATGAACTTGGAATTTCGGCTCTTGTTGAGGCACACGATGAAAAAGAGATTGAGGCGGCGGTTATCGCTGGAGCAAGAATTATTGGAGTAAACAATCGTAACCTTAAGGATTTTTCAGTCAATACGGAAAACAGCCGAAGACTCAGGGCTTTAGTGCCGCCGGATATAATTTTTGTTTCTGAAAGCGGTGTAAGAAACACAGAGGACGTACAGCAGCTTCGTGAGATAGGTGTAGATGCTGTATTGATCGGTGAAGCATTGATGAGGGCTGCCGATAAAAAAGCAAAGCTTGCCTCGTTGAGAGGTGCAGGATGACAAGAATAAAAATGTGCGGATTGTCAGGATGTGGAGACATAGAAGCAGCAAACAGTATTATGCCTGAATATATAGGCTTTGTTTTTGCACAGAAAAGCAAAAGATATGTTTCGCCGGGAATGGCATCAAGGCTAAGAAAAAAACTTTCTCCGGATATTACAGCAATAGGTGTATTCGTCAATGAAAATGTTGAAACTGTTGCCGGACTTCTTAAAGACGATATAATAGATATAGCACAGCTTCACGGAAATGAGTCGGATGAATATATCCGCAGGCTTAGAGAGTTGACAGACAAGCCGCTGATTCAGGCATTTAAAATAGAGAATTATCAGACTATATTAAGGGCAGAACAAAGTATTGCAGATATGATATTATTAGATTCGGGCACCGGCAGCGGAAAGACCTTTGACTGGGGGCTGCTTGACAATATAAAAAGACCGTATTTTCTTGCAGGCGGACTTGATCAAAAAAATGTATTCTCGGCAGTTAAAAGGCTTCATCCTTTTGCTGTGGATGTAAGCTCAGGAATTGAAACAGACGGTATTAAAGATAAAATAAAAATGGCTGCTTTTGCAGCAGAGGTACGAAAGGAAGATGGAATATGACAAACCCGAATGGTCGTTTTGGAATTCATGGAGGACAGTATATTTCCGAAACACTGATGAATGCTGTGACTGAGCTTGAAAAAGCTTATAATCACTATAAAAACGACAAGGTATTCAACGAAGAGCTGAGCAGGCTTTTCAATGAATATGCCGGCAGACCGTCAAGGCTTTATTATGCTGAAAAAATGACAAAGAACCTTGGCGGTGCGAAAATTTATCTTAAGCGTGAGGATCTTAATCATACCGGTGCACACAAAATTAATAATGTTCTTGGACAGGCTCTTCTTGCCAAGCGTATGGGTAAAACCAGACTGATAGCGGAAACAGGAGCAGGTCAGCACGGTGTTGCAACAGCAACCGCAGCGGCTCTTATGGGTATGGAATGTGTAGTATTTATGGGTGAAGAGGATACAAAACGACAGGCGTTGAATGTATATCGTATGAAGCTTCTTGGCTCGGAGGTCGTCCCTGTTACAAGCGGTACGGCTACTCTTAAGGATGCCGTGTCAGAGGCAATGAGGGAATGGGTAGGCCGTATTGAAGATACACATTATTGTCTTGGCTCTGTTATGGGACCACATCCCTTTCCTACTATTGTCCGTGATTTTCAGTCGGTCATATCCAAAGAGATCAAGGAACAGATGATTGAAAAAGAGGGAAGACTGCCTGATGCCGTTATTGCATGTGTTGGCGGAGGCTCTAATGCCATTGGCAGCTTCTATCATTTTATTGATGATAAGGATGTACGTCTTATCGGATGTGAAGCAGCCGGAAGAGGTATAGATACATTTGAAACAGCGGCAACCATATCAACGGGTAAGCTTGGTATTTTCCACGGAATGAAGTCATATTTTTGTCAGGATGAATTTGGCCAGATAGCACCTGTATATTCTATTTCAGCCGGTCTTGATTATCCCGGTGTCGGTCCTGAACACGCATATCTTTATGATATTGGAAGAGCAGAGTATACTGCGATAACCGATGATGAAGCTGTTAATGCTTTTGAATATCTTTCAAAAACTGAGGGAATAATTCCGGCAATAGAATCAGCCCACGCCGTTGCTTATGCAATGAAGCTTGCACCTACTCTGGATAAGGATAAGATAATTGTTATAACCATATCCGGAAGAGGAGATAAAGATTGCGCTGCAATTGCACGTTACAGAGGAGTGGATATATATGAGTAAAATAAAAAATGCATTTTCAAACGGTAAAGCGTTTATTCCTTTTATAACCTGTGGAGATCCAGATCTTGAAACAACCGAGGCAGTTGTTCGTGCTGCCATAGAGAATGGTGCTGATCTTATAGAGCTTGGAATACCGTTTTCCGATCCGACAGCTGAAGGACCTGTGATTCAGGAGGCTAATATTCGTGCTCTGAGGGGCGGTGTTAATACTAAAAAAATATTTGATCTTGTCCGTAAGCTGAGAAAGGATATAACAGTGCCGATCGTGTTTATGACATATGCAAATGTTGTTTTTTCCTATGGAGCAGAAAGCTTTATATCTGTTTGTCACGATATTGGCATTGACGGCTTGGTAATACCGGATATTCCTTATGAAGAAAAAGAGGAATTTCTGCCCATATGCAGAAAATTTGGTGTTGACCTGATCTCGTTTATAGCGCCTACTTCGGAAAATCGTATTGCAAAAATTGCAAAAGAAGCAGAGGGCTTTTTATATGTAGTTTCAAGTCTTGGAGTTACGGGTACAAGAAGTGAGATAACAACCGATCTTGCTTCTATTATGAAAATTATCAGGGAGAATACCAATATTCCATGTGCAATAGGTTTTGGTATTTCAACTCCTGAGCAGGCAAAGGAAATGTCTGAACTTTCTGATGGTGCTATTGTCGGTTCAGCTATCATAAAGCTTTTAGAAAAGTATGGTAAGGATGCACCCTCATATGTGGGTGAGTACATAAAAAAGATGAAAGCGGCAATTCGGTAGTGCTTTTTGGTTATTTATTGACTTTTGTTTATTTTGTCTGTTATAATGTTTTCATAAAATAAAAAATGCGGAGGTTACTATGAAAGGAAATGTTAGACCGGAAACAATGACAAGAATTACCACACAAAGTCTTGCGGAGGCTTTTATTGATGAACAGGTAAAGGAACTTAGAGAACAGATTGGCAATAAAAAAGTTTTGCTTGCTCTTTCGGGCGGTGTTGACAGCTCGGTTGTTGCTGCTTTGCTTATAAAGGCAGTAGGCAAACAACTGGTTTGTGTTCACGTTAATCACGGACTGCTGCGTAAGGGTGAGCCTGAACAGGTTATTGAGGTATTCAGAAATCAGATGGATGCTAACCTTGTTTATGTTGATGCAGTTGACCGTTTTCTCGACAAGCTTGCAGGTGTTGCTGAGCCTGAGAAAAAGAGAAAGATTATCGGAGCAGAGTTTATCCGTGTATTTGAAGAAGAGGCACGTAAGCTTGAGGGGATAGAGTTTCTTGCTCAGGGAACAATATATCCGGATATACTCGAGAGTGATGGCGTAAAAGCACATCATAATGTCGGCGGACTGCCTGAGGATATGAAATTTGAACTTGTTGAGCCTGTAAAGCTTCTTTTCAAAGACGAAGTAAGAGTTGTAGGCAAAGCACTTGGACTGCCCGATAATATGATATTCCGTCAGCCGTTCCCAGGTCCCGGACTAGGAGTAAGATGTCTTGGAGCAATTACGCGTGAAAGACTTGAGGCTGTTCGTGAATCAGATGCGATACTAAGAGAAGAATTTGCAAAGAACGGACTTGAAGGAAAGGTATGGCAGTATTTTACAGCTGTTCCGGATTTTAAATCGGTAGGTGTTGTTGCCGGCAAGCGTACATTTGCCTATCCTGTAATTATTCGTGCTGTTAACACGACAGATGCTATGACTGCTACTGTTGAAAATGTTCCGTTTGAACTTCTGCAGCATATAACATCTCGTATTACGTCTGAGGTTGCAAATGTAAACAGGGTTCTTTATGACCTGACACCAAAGCCTTCTGCTACTATAGAGTGGGA
>CADACB010000030.1 GCA_902786345.1 uncultured Ruminococcus sp.
ATAAAGTTTCGCTCAAGCCTTTACAAAGGCTTGCGGGGTCAAGGGGCAGAGCCCTTGGCGCACTCCGCAGAGTGCGAAATCCCCTATACAACGTGCGCTTTTTCGCGGCGATAGCTTTTCGTGTCAATCGGCTTTATTGCCGGCAGCTTGCCGCTGTTGGAGTTTTTTCCAGTTGATAAAACCATAGATGTCGTTAGCAAGAAACATTATGAAACAGATTATTACGGATAAATATGAGATGTCGGAGATTGCCGCAAGTGTCCATAGAATGATAAGTATGATGTCGTTTGATGCATAAGCAAGCGCAAAAAACGGACTTCTCCTGAAGGTGAGATATGCCGCAATAAAGCTTGTTGTGACCGAAATAGTACTAAAAAATATGTTCGCTGTATGAAAAAAACTCAGAATAAAGTAAAATAGTACCGTTACACCTGAGGTGAGGAATAACATAAAAATTATTTCCTTCCGGCTTAGTCGGTTGATTTTAACCTGCGATCTGTTTCCGTTGTAGGGATTTCTGATCCACGAGATAAAAGAAAATACAGCCATAGGCGCTGTCATTCCCAGATAGGTTACCATCTCTCCGTAATAACAAAACGAATATGATATAATACTGTATATTATACTGAATACTACCGTCAAAAGCTGTCCTGCCGGATTTCCTTTTGCGTTCAGTAAAAGTGATACCGCACCAATCAGCGAAGCAATAAGAGTCAGATAGTTCACCCTGTCAAAAACTATAAATGACAAAATAATCAGAACAACAGAGCTTATAAGCAGTATAAGTTCATTTTTTGTAAAATATTCTGTTACAGCCTTTAATTTTTTCATAATTACCCCCATAAAACAAAATGCACCCGCAAGTACATCTTCAAAGGCCTGATGATGTACTGCGAATGCATTGCATTCAACTACCCGGCGGCAGTTATTCTATTTTTTCGCTTTCAGATTCTGAACCGGATCATTTACAATTTTCTTTAACGGTTTAATACCGGAGCTCTCCGCTTATTTTGCTCCTTAGATATTATAGTTTTTGTTATTTAAAACGTCAAGCATTTTTTTATAATTGTTTTAAACCTAAGAAATTCATTACATATTTTTAAATAAAAAAAATACTTTTGAAAAACTCTTTAGGCATTATTACTATTGTTTCACGCTGATGTTCAAAAATTCTTGTTGCAGACATAAAATTACATATTTCGACTTGCTAAATGCAACCGATATGAATAAAATGCGATATAATATATATGAGGACTTTTAAAGAGGAGGAGCTGTATGTGAACGATCAACAGATTATAGAAATGTATTGGAACAGAGATGAACAGGCAATAAGATCAACAGCTGACAAATACGGAAGCTACTGTTATGCGATAGCATTCGGTATACTTCATAATGAAGAAGATTCAAAGGAAAGTGTAAACGATACTTATATGAATGCGTGGAACAGAATGCCGCCCGACAGACCTGCTGTACTTAAAAACTTTCTGGGAAGGCTGACAAGGTGGATCTCAGTTGACAGATGGAGGAAAAAAACCGCCGGAAAAAGAGGCGGCGGTGAATTGCCACAGGTGCTTGAAGAGTTGTCTGAATGTATTTCAAAAGATGGAGATCCTGTGGGAGAAACCGAAAAAAAACTTCTGGATGAAACGGTCGGTGCGTTTGTAAAAGGTCTTGGTGACACGGAGCAAAGAGTGTTTCTGAGCCGTTACTGGTATGCAGAATCAGTAAAGGAAATAGCAAACCGATTTTGCTTTTCCGAAAGCAAGGTGAAATCAATGCTGATGAGAACACGCAAAAAGCTGCATGAACGGCTCGTTAAGGAGGGCTTGTTATGACTGTATTTGATTTGTTTGACAGCATTGGCAGCATAGATGATGAGCTGATAGAAAGGGCAAAGCAGCCCAAAAAGCCGCATAAAAGACTTTTTTTAATCATAGGTTCACTTGCGGCTTGTTCTGTAATTTTATGTATGGGACTGTTTTTATGGAGAAGCCGACAGAATAACACAGAACCCGCGATAACATCCTCATCAGTCTATGAAACAGGGGGAGCAGTCAAATCGGAAAATTTATCGTCAGTTTTTTCGGGTTCAGGAGAAGAATCAGGTGTTGTTACCTCAGGAGAATCGCCCCATACGGAAGCTTCTATAGAAACCGCACCCGAGGAAACAGAACTTGAAATATACTATACTGCAAACAAAAGGCTTGAGCATAAAACAACAAAAACTGCTGCGGTGACCGCAAAGGTTTTTGAACTATGGAAAAGCGAAAATCATATCGGAAAAGAGGTTAAGCTCATAAGTGCCGATTTATCATACAGTGATTCCGGAACCTCGGTATATGAATACAGTGGAGTTAAAGTTGCGGCACATCAGACAAGCGGAACTACAGTCTATACGCTTAAGGTTACGAAAAATATCGAAAATTACTGTGACGCCTCAGACAGCGGTCTTCTTTTTGAAGCTCTCAGAAAAACTATGACAGGAATGAGTGATATACCGCCTGATGACTATGAGCTTGTATTGGTTGATGAGGATGACGGCACTCTGCCGGAGGAATCCGAAAACAACCGGATAAATCCTGACGAGATTAGATATAACGAAAATGGAGAAATACTGGAATGAAAACATTATCTAATTTTATAAAAAAATATTACGCATTATTGCTGCCGCCTGTTTTTATCCTTGCAATTATGCTTTTTGTATTCAATATCTTTGGTATGTATCCCTTTGGCTTTGGCAGCGTTGGCTGGTGTGATATGAACCAA
Source organism: uncultured Ruminococcus sp. (assembly GCA_902786345.1). GTDB lineage: Bacteria > Bacillota > Clostridia > Oscillospirales > Acutalibacteraceae > UBA1213. The sequence goes on from CADACB010000030.1 coordinate 2,767, forward strand.
CAGTGTATTCCCATGCTGATGGACTTTAAGGACGTTTTAAGCGGCAGGGATAACTTACTTTTTAATATGCATAATGCAGGCGGTATGAACTTCTGGGGAGTGTTCTGCTTTTTTCTTTCAAGTCCGTTTTCACTTGCAGCAGCGTTTGTGTCAAAGGAAAATATGATATATTTTGTCAATATCCTTGTTATTCTTAAGCTGGCACTGTCTTCCTTCACAGCTGCAGTATATTTCAGGCAGCAAAGGGAAAATTCAGACGGCATTGCTGTTGTGCTGAGTATTATGTATGCCTTGTGCGGATATGGAATGCTGTTCTATCAGAATATTATGTGGCTTGACGTTATGTATATGTTTCCCATTCTTATGCTTGGGCTGGAAAAGCTCACAAAACAGCGAAAAAACTTACTATACATAATATCCTTATCGGCTATCACTGTAATGAATTTCTATCTGTGCTATATGGTGGTTATATTCATTCTGCTGTATATGGCTGTGTATTTCATTGATCAGAGACATTCGGAACACAGGCGTGAGGTATGTATAAAATTCGTTTCGGGTTCGGCTCTTGCCGCATTGATAACAGCTGTAATATGGCTGCCCAGTCTGATACAGGTAATGTCGTCAGGCAGGGTGAAGTCTGTTTCAGATACGATAAAAGGCTCCGCTTTTCTGACAAAATATGAAACTGTACTGCCTCTTTTGTTCTGCACAGGATTTATTTTTGCTGTGCTCGTATTACGACTGTTAAGCAGAGAGAAAGTATCAAGGGAGCATAGAAGAAATCTGTTATTGTTTATTCTTACACTTATACCGTTCTTCATTGAGCCTGTCAATATTCTCTGGCATACAGGCAGCTATATGTCTTTTCCTGCACGCTATGGCTTTATTACAATATTTATCGGGCTTATCTGCTGCGGAGATTTTCTGAACAGTGGGGATAAAAAGGCTTATGTAAAAAAACATAAGCTTCAATACATAATTATACCGCTGATCTCGGCAGTTATATTCGGATATTACTATTTTTCCGGAAAGCTTATAGACAGAGATTTTAAAACACTGACTGAATATACCGACACTTTGTGGGGAAATAAGAAGTCCCTTGACGGACTGGCAAGGCTGTTTATTTTAGCAACAGTGTGTTATATGATCATAATACTGCTTTATCGCAGGCGTATGATAATGAAGCAGGTTTTTGCAATTATGCTGTCAGTTTTGTGCTGTATTGAGGGTATGAACAGTATCCGGTTATATATGGTAAGTCCGGCTGTAAATAATCCGGAACGTACAAGGAATTTTGCTTCACTTTCAGAGCTGAGTGACAAGATTCAGGACGAGGATTTTTTCAGGGTCAAAACGAATTTCAAATCAGCTGATTATAATATGACAGGGGCATTGGGGTATCCGTCCATAAGCCACTATACATCACTGACAGACCACGACTTTATGGTAATGCAGCGGCTTCTGGGCTACAGCACCGTATGGATGAAGTCAGGCAGCATCGGCGGCACAGAGCTTACAGACGCACTTTACTCTGTAAAATACAATATCACCGAAGGAAAATCTAACGATAACACTGTTTATACAAACGGTAAGTATTCCATCAATACTCTGTCGCCGTACCTTGGTATGGGGGTTTTGTGTGATAATGATTTTTCTGACTGTACAGTATTTCCTGACAATCTGACAAGGGCAGAAGTTCAGCAATATCTTTTTGAAAAGGTATTCAATACCGACAAGAAGCTTATCACGGAATACAAATACGATAAGGTAAAAAGCAGCGGTATTATCTTCACCGGCGGCAAATACAGTATTTCAAAGGCTGCAAGGGTGAAATATGATATTTATATATCCGACAGACAAAGTCTTTATATGGATTGTTATGACAGATTCTCCAATTCTTTGTCAGAGGATTATTTTGAGAGCTTATCCGTAATGGTAAACGGCAAAAAAATTAAAAGCAAATATCCCGGGGATAACGATAATGGTTTGTTGAAACTGGGTGAATTCAAAAACGAGAAAGTAACGGTTGAGATAAATTCAAACAAAAGCATAAGCTGTTACAGTTTTGGTGTATTTGGTCTTGATCTTGATATGCTGTCTGACGCTGTTGGCAAAGCAAAATCTGCGGAGCTTCGTTATGACGGCGGCAGGATTATCGGTACGGTCAATAGTGAAAACAAGAAGACCTGCCTGCTGTCTGTTCCCTATAATGAAGGTCTGACTATAAAGGTAAACGGCAATATTGTTTCTGCCAAAAAAGTTCTTTCCTGTCTTACAGCATTTGAACTGCCGGGCGGAGAAAGTGTTATAGAAATATACCTGATACCAAAAGGCTTTATACCGGGTGTCATCCTAACTATTACGGGGATTGCTTTGCTGATCATATATCTTATCTTCCGCAGGAAGCTGCATATCCCGAAAAAAATAGAATGTATTATAGAACTGCTGACAGGCTTTGTATCAGTTTGTGCGGTTATGATGATTTATATTTTTCCGGCTGTAATATCAATAATTTTTTAGAAAGGAAAAATATAATCGGCAGCCGATATTTATAAAATCCTCTCCTTTGAAATTTGGAGAGGATTTTTCTTTCTTATTTTTAACATACTTTTGAGTGGGCAAACATCTGAAACAACAGCAACTCAGATCTAACTTCAGGTAATAAAATAAAGATTTTTGGTTTTGCTGTAGTATATTCAAGGTATCGTTAGTGGGATAAATCGTCAAGTACCTCGCCCCTATTTTCAAATACGGTGAATATAGGTCTCACGAAGCAGCCAAAATAAATACCGATTCCCCGTGCGGCAACTGCAGATATGTCACGCTCCCGTAGAATTTTTAAATCTGCATTGATAATTTCTTCCTTAGTAAATTTTGCTTTTGAAGGCAAAAATCCTTTATAAAACAAACGTTTTGCAACTGCTGTTTTATTATAATGTATATTTTTATTGTCAATATCTGTGTAATGTCGGTTTGGATCTGTCATAATTTTATAATCATCAGGATAGTAACAAATATGGTGTAACATCAAGCAGGAGGTGCAGAAGCAAGGATAAATAATTCAGTGCGGCATTATAAGAAAATCATAATTCAGGCAAAGGTGGTTTTAACAAAAAAGGACTGCCGTGTGACAATCCTGAAAAGTATGGTTATTAAGATAAATCAGAATCTTGTGTGTGAAATTCCGATTGTTATTCTTTTTCATAATAATACAGCCCGTCTTGCGTATCCTGTATTAATGCATTCTTCGGTGCTTTTTGAAGCACTGATATAATGTCCATATAATCCGGTGCAGGCGAAATCAGTCCCATAAAAGCAGAAACAATACATAACGTAAGAAGCGGCTTCATTGTTATTGGAGTGAAGATAAAAATTATAAGCGGAACAATTCCAAGAATAGAAGGTGCAAGCGACATAAATATGAATCGCTTTTTGGTGAGCGGATAGTAAGAGATTGCATACGCTGCCATTTTGCGTATACATAATCCTATCCACACCGTTGCAGTTTTCGGGTAGCACAATGCGTGCATAACCTCATGGAATGGAAGGGCTACAAACACACCAATCACAAATGCAGGAATAAGAAACAATGGTTCAATTGGAGGCTTTCTGTTCATAAAAGCCTTTAGAAAAACTGTAAGCATACAAATCATCATTGGAATTATACCATAAAGTGTAGCTTTTCCAATAAAACCATCAGCACTGCGTAGTTTAACAGCCCTTTCCGGAATTGTTGGACTTTGATGCGATGTTCCAAACTGCTTTTTGTTTCCTTCCCAAACGATCTTTGGCATAAAATCACCCTAATCCTAAATATTTATTTTGATTTCTACACAATCTTGCAGTTAAATTCTGATTTATCGCACTAACGACGATTTAATTGTAGCACACACAATCACAAAAAAATCTGTACGAGCTGTAGGATAAGTGTACCATTTTGAGGGTAATAGTCACTAAAATGCCATATATAAGATGTTTTATGTTATACTTGTGAGTAAATCAGCACAATATAAATTTTGACTTAGAATATATAGATTTACTCTGTGTTTCCTTAGTTTTGTCAGTATATAATCAGTTGTTTTATTACACTGAAAGAATTTTATTATAAATACATTCTCATTAGTAATTATCATTCCCGAAAACATATAACTAAATTTTTATAAAAAAAGCGCCTGCAAAATGCAAGCGCTTTTTTAGCGTCCGAGTGACAGGAGTTGAACCTGCGGCCTCTTGAACCCCATTCAAGCGCGCTACCAATCTGCGCTACACCCGGAAATAACATTAATATTATATCAAACCATCATTAATATTTCAATTATGAACTATTACAAAGAATACGAATATAAAAATATATAATTAGTGCATTTTGACTATATAGTTTATATATACAAAAGAAATGATTACAGGCATAACAAAATGATAGTACAAATACGAGCGAGGATACTCTCTGCCTGTTTGTATGTTACGTGTAAAATAATTATGGGAGTATATTAAAATAAACAGAGTAAGCGTAAGTGAACACAATGGCAGCTTGTCGGAGCGGTTACGCGCCCAACTGTATTTGAGACTTGTAAAAACAGATAAATTAATGTATTATAGTACAAGAAACAATAAGATGATGAAGGAGAATATATAATGAGAAAAACAAAAATAATATGTACGTTAGGACCGTCAACAGAAGATGAAAATATACTGCGTGAGCTTATACTTAACGGTATGGATGTTGCAAGAATAAATATGTCACACGGAACACATGAAGAACATAAGAAAAAAATGGATAAGATCAAGAAGCTGAGAAAGGAACTGAATAAACCGGTTGCTATACTCCTTGATACAAAAGGACCGGAAATAAGAACGGGAAATTTTCCGGAAAAGGTAACATTGAAAACAGGACAAAGCTTTACTCTTACAACAGAGGAATGTGAAGGAAGTGAAGAAAGGTGCTCGATAACCTTCAAAAATCTGCCTAATGATGTTGAAATAGGCACAAAGATACTCATTGATGACGGTCTTATAGAACTTAAGGTGGTAAACAAAACTCCCACAGATATAAACTGCGTTGTTATAAACGGCGGACCGGTATCATCACATAAGGGTATAAATGTTCCCGGAGTATTTTTGTCGCTTCCGTTTATGAGCGAGCGTGATAAGGAAGATCTGAAGTTCGGCGTTGAACAGGATGTGGATTTCGTAGCCGCGTCTTTTACAAGAAATGCTAATGATATAAATGAAATGAAATCTGTTATTTCTTCCTTTGGCGGAGAAGATATTCGTATAATTGCAAAGATAGAGAACAAGGATGGTGTTGACAATATTGATGAAATACTCAGGGTTGCAGACGGAGTAATGGTTGCAAGAGGCGATCTTGGTGTAGAAATACCTATAGCAGAGGTTCCTATCATACAAAAGAAGATAATCAAGAAAACAAGGAATTCTGACAAGCCGGTAATCACAGCAACACAAATGCTTGATTCAATGATAAAAAATCCCCGTCCCACAAGAGCAGAAACAACGGACGTTGCGAATGCTATATATGACGGTACAAGCGTTATTATGCTTTCGGGAGAAACGGCTGCGGGTGCATTTCCTGTTGAATCTGTCAAAACAATGGCAGAAATTGCTGAAATTACAGAGTGCAACATCAATTACATAGATCGTTTCAATAAGCTTGATATACACGAGCGTCCTGATGTTACCTCGGCAATATCACATGCCGCCTGCACAACAGCTCACGACCTTGGTGCATCGGCAATAATAACCGTATCCAAATCGGGAATGACATCACGTATGCTTTCAAAGTATCGTCCAAGCTGTCCGATAATCAGCGGAACTCCAAGCGAAAAGGTATGGCGGCAAACAAATATGTCGTGGGGTGTTATACCGATAATGATAGAGGAGAAACACAACACAGACGATCTTATAGATCACGTTATAAGTGCTGCACAAAGCGAGGGTCTTCTGAAAAACGGAGATCTTGTTGTTCTTACAGCAGGTGTACCGCTGGGAATTTCAGGAACAACAAATCTTATGAAGGTTCATCTTGTGGGCAACATACTTGTAAGCGGACAGACAATAGTCAATGATCTTTCGGCTCACGGACATTTAATGGTATGCCAAAGTGATGAAGAAGCCCTTGAAAACTTTACAGAAGGCGAGATACTTGTAATTCACGAAACAAATAATTCACTGCTGCCCATAATGAAAAAGAGTGCAGGTATCATTACAGAAGTAGACGGTCTGAACTCACACGCCGCAATAGTCGGTCTGGCACTTAATAAGCCTGTTATTGTAGGGGCAGAAAACGCAACGCTTATCCTGAAAACAGGAACAAACTGTAATATGTATGCAGGAAAAAGTGTTGTAACAACAGCTACTACAAAATTTTGAAAATATAACTTAAGTGCAGCTTATTCTCCCCTGCACAGCCTTCAATCTGTTGCAGGCTCCAATTTAAAATAGCAAAATAAAACTGTATAAATCACCGCTGCATTACATATAAATAAGTTAAAGGCGGTGATAACAGTGACCTTAAAATTAAAAACCTTCATTATTTCGCTAATACTTACATTTTTATTTGCAATTGCAGGCGGCATTGTTACGTATGTAGGTATGCCGGGCTTTGAGGCTGCACAACAGCCGCCGCTCAGTCCACCTGCTTTTCTGTTCCCTATTGTATGGACATTACTTTTTGCGATAATGGCATTTGGTGCGGCAGTAGTATATGATTCAGAAAACAAAAATGCTCCAAAGGCAATGTTTGTTTATACCGTACAGCTCACTATGAATTTCTGGTGGTGTGTTTTATTCTTCGGTTTCAAACTGTATCTTGCGGCATTTATATGGCTTATACTTTTATGGATAGCCGTTCTTGTTATGATTATTATATTCACAAAAATAAACAAACTTGCAGGACTTCTGCAAATTTTCTACCTTCTCTGGCTGACGTTTGCAGCCTATCTGAACTTAGGTGTGTGGCTTTTAAACAGATAATCTGAAAAATATTATTATATTGAGTGGCACCCCAAAAAGCGTAACTGTTATACAAACGCTTTTTGGGGTGCCATTTAACTTGCCGGCATAATAATCTTATGTGAGAAAAGGAATTGATTGAATAACTTTTGCGTGATTTGATGGGGTTTTGAAAAAATACACAGCAAAAAAGACAAGAGCTCCGGCCATAAAAATAAGACTGAATATCAGAAACGCCCGACTATAAGCTTTTTTGTTGTAATTTGAGTTTTTGCTGAAGGAATAGTAAAAGGCAGTGACTAAATTGATGACCGGAATGAAAAATAATAGCTGGATAAGAAATGCAGAGGCAGTAGAAATAGGAGCTTTATCCTTTGGAATTTCCTGTTTTAAAGAAGACGACGGCTCAGGGTCAGATATGTTGGCAATTAGTGTTCGCGTTTTTTCTTTTGCCTCCATATCAAGCTTTTCGATCTGCTCTTTGTCAAATACCCGTTTGAAAGGGGGCTGACAGAGGGCTTCAATTTCTGAGGCAGTTTTTTCCTTTCGGTAAAGCTCTTCGGCAATTTCATATATAATGCCTGATGAGGACATAGTGTGAATGTTAGCCGCCTTTGGAAGCTCTCTGTCGGTTTTTACATATTCCGCGCCAATGGGCACATAGCTGTTTCTTTGACTTTGATAATCATTGCAGGAGTAGACAGTGGTATAATTGTCATCCTTTTTTTCGGTTTCGGCTGCCGTATCAGCCGGAGCGGAGCTTTTGTCCGCAGAGGTTGCTTTGTCAGTAAGAAAATTGCTGTCTGTATGGGTTGTTTCATCTGTCTTGATGTTTTCAATAAGCGTGTTGTTTTTTACGATGCTGACATCAATGCTTTCGTCGGTGGCTTTGTTGTCTGACAGTGCAACATAGGTTATGTTGTTCTGCTGCTTATTTTTGTTTTTACGGCTGCCGGGAAAGTTTTTTCTTTTTCTGTCAGATGATTTAAAGGATACCGCTGTACCGCAATTGGCACATACCGTTTTGTTTTCGGGTATTTCATTCTCACAGTTTTTGCAAAGCATTTAATATCCTCCGATAATCAATTTCAGCAGAACAGCACCGGAGTATATTGGGTTAAAACAGGTGTTCAGAAACGATTCATTACAAGACCTGTGATGAGCTTGGGATAAAAATATGTGGATTTCTGAGGCATTTTTTCGCCTGCAGCAGCAACGTCACGAATCTCCGTTACCCTTGTGGGATTAAGTATAAACGCACACTGTGCCTTGCCTGAGTCAACAGCTGAGATTGCGTCGTCAAACTGCTTGACATAGGTAAGGTTGATCTGTTTTGCCATATTTTCTGCATCTATACCGAATACCTTTTCAAGAACGAGAGTGTGAAGAACTGTAACGTCAAGTTCCTGAAGGGCTTTGCTTTTTTCAGGAAGAAGCTTTGAGATGACTTTCAGATCCTTTAATACCATAATTGAATAACCGCCGTCACCGCAGTAGAAGGCAAAAGCTTTTTTCCCTTCATCATAAAGCTTTTTGAGTTCAACCTCTGCTGTTGAAATGTCGGCTTTTTCCGTTATGTCAAAATATTCACCGCAGCCCTCAAGCAAACGCTCCTTATCAAATGACGGCAGGTCGCGTACAAGTCTGTGAGTGGGCAGAACAAGAAGTCCGGGGTGCTCCATATCAACAAGCATCATCATAACATAGTCAGATGAAGCTCCGGCTGTTCCGTTTTCACGGCAATAATTGCGGTAGTTGAGTGCGGTTTCATAGCGGTGATGACCGTCTGCAATATAGAGCTTCTTATCTTTGAATTCATTACATATTGTCTTGATCTCATTTTCATCGGTAACAGCCCAGAGTCTGTGTGTAACATTATCTGAATCTGTAAGCTCGTTTTCGGGAGCTGAATCAGAAAGCTTGTCAAGCTTTGAGGTAATGATGTGCTGAGGATCCATATAAAGTGAATATATCTGGCTGAAATTACAGTTTGTAGCCTTCATAAGGTTAAAGCGGTCTTCTTTTGCTTTTGAAAGCGTTTCCTCGTGAGGAAGAACAATACCCTTTGAGAATTCTTCAAGCTTTACTCTTACAATGCAGCCCTTGAATTTTCTTGTTATATTGTTTACGGTAAATTCTTCCTCATAGATATATATTGAGTCTTTGTCATCTTGTTTAAGAATACCGCTGTTCAGCCAGTTGTCAAGAACGCTGCCTGCCTGATTATATGGATCATCGCCCTTAGGAAGCTCCAGTCTTATGATATTGTGCGGATTTTTTTGAATGTATTGCTTTCTTTGTTCATCGCTTATAATGTCATATGGGGGACACACAAGCTCTGAAATTTCACCTGCTTTTTCCGTATTAAATCTCAGCGCTTTAAAAGGTCTGATCTCTGCCATTGGAATTCTCCTTCATCAATAAATTTTATATATTTATTTTAGCTTTACAGGGGGTATTGTGTCAATGGGTTGAAGAGGAAAATATTGCAGGCGAATCCCAATTTATACAGGACCAGACCTCGTCTGCTGTACATACTAATATATATCCTCATCACCGCAAAACATACAGAAAATTGTATGAAGCTATAATTTTTTTTCAGCAGGCTGATTTTTCAGGTCAGCCGTAATTTATTATTACTGTTTATCTGTATATGACGGTATTAATGTAAGATTTATTTCTGAGATTTCTGTTTGATTATCTGTTCAAGCTGAAGCTTTGAGAATCTGTGCCTTTTTTTGCAGAAATGGCACACAGCCTCTGCATAGCCCTTTTCATCAGCCAGTGAACGTATCTCATCATCACTCAGTGTTATAAAGGCATTAATTACCTTTTCTCTGCTGCACGAGCAGGCATATCTTATGGGCATTTCGTCAAGCACTTCAACCTCAAAGCCCTTGAGTGCTGTTTCACATATTTCCTTTATGCTCATACCCTTGGCAAGCATAGTTGTCATAGGTTCAAGCTCACTTACGTTTTTTTCTATTCTGTCAATCGTGCTGTCATCAGCACCGGGAAGAAGCTGAATGAGCAGACCGCCTGAAAGAAGTACCTGATGATCTTCTTTATCAAGCAGAACACCCAGCGCACATACTGTTGGTATCTGTTCGCTTGTTGCATAGTAGTTTGTAATATCTTCTGCAATCTCGCCGGATACAAGCTGAACCTGTCCAAGATAAGGCTCACCAGTACCATAGTCACGCATAACATTCAGTATTCCTGTTCTGCCTACAGCCTTTGCAACATTAAGCTTGCCGTTCTGATAATATTCTGTAGGACAATCGGGGTTCTGCACATAGCCCCTGACATTTCCCTGACTGTCCGAAACAGCTATTACTGCGCCGGTTTCACTTTCGTCACCCTTTATTCTAAGGGTTATACTTGCATCCTCCTGCTTAAGCTGAGCGCCCATTATTGAAGCAGCTGTGAGCAGTCTTCCAAGGGCAGCGGTTGCAACAGGTGATGTGAGGTGTATTTTTGCACCTGTATATACAATATCTGTGGTATCTGCGGCACAAGCCATAACTGCACCGTCTGAGGTTATACATCTTATAATTCTATCCTTACTCATAGTCTGCCTTCCTTATTACATAAATTTCGCGCTGTGAGGTCTCTGCAGGTTCAGAAAAACTCAGATCATCATATACCGCTTCAATTCTCAGACCTGCCTGTTCAAGCATTTCTTTCATCTGATGTCTTGTATAAGCATATTCGGAAAACTGTTCGGTGAAGCGGCGGTAACGTTTTTCATGCGGCACAAAGAAATCGAGTGTTATAACAACACGGTTATCCTTTTCATAATAATTATTCTGCCATGCACAAAAAACCTTTTCGGTGTCATATATATAGCAATTATCACCCAATATAAATTTATGCTTATATATGGTATTTGCATCAAAAACGAATAATCCGTCAGGTGCAAGATATTTTTCAATACCCTTAAAGGTATCAACAACAGCCTTTTTTGAAGGCAGGTGATTTATACTGTCAAGTGAGCATATACAGGTATCAACAGTACCATAAAGCTCCAGCTTTTCCATTTTCTGATGAAGATACATAATAGTCTTATCAGCCTCATATGCTTTCTGCTGAGCTATTGTAAGCATATCGGTTGACGAATCAACACCGAAAATATCAATTCCCCTTTTACACAGCATAAGGGTGAGTGTTCCGGTACCACACGCCAGATCGAGAGTTACCCCCGGATTATGACGGTGTTTTTCAAGCAGGCTGATAAGGTGATCTGCTCTTTTTTCATATTCAGCATTCTGTGTAAGGGCATCGTAAAAATCGGCAAAACAGGAATAGCTGCTCATGGCTTTTCATCCTCTTCTGACTGATTGCTTTTAAGTCTGTTTATTGCCAGGGTATAGCCGTCGCTGCCGTAATTCAAAGCCCTGTTAACACGGCTTATTGTTGCTGTACTTGCTCCGGTATGAGCAACAATTTCGGTATATATTTCTCCATTATCGAGCATTTTTGCCACTGCAAAACGCTGAGCCATTGCTTTGATCTCGGGAACAGTGCACAGGTCATCAAAAAATGCATAGCAATCGTCCAGTGTTTTCAGGGTAAGTATTGCTTCAAAAAGTGAGTCTGTATTCTCATTTTTAATTTTGGAAATCATCATTTTCCCTCCCATAACGTATTTCATCATAATAACATTTTAACATATAAAAGTGCAAAAGTAAACCGATTATTACCGATTAATAATTAATAATTTACGTCAGGGCTTTTCTCAGCATTTATCGCATTTATTGCATTTTCTTCTAATCACCAACTATTCTCCGTTATTTCCTGCATAGCATTAAATACCACAGCAGAGGTTTTTTATAAGTTAATTTTTTTCGCTGTTATGCGTGTGTCAGCGGCTCGCTGCTTAATTGTTTACGTGTTTTTATGATGAGAATTAATGTTATGACAAAGGTCAGAAGGTCTGAAAGGGGCATAGAGTAAAGAACTCCGTTCAGACCGAAAAATAAAGGAAGAATCAGCGCAAAGCCTACTCCGAAAACAATTTCTCTTGTCATAGAAAGTATTGTTGATTCAACCGCTTTTCCCATTGCCTGAAGAAATATGAAGCACGCTTTGTTTACACAGGCAAATATTATCATACATAAATAAACTCTGAAGGCAAGCAGGGCAAAATCTGTATAATATGAGCTTTCGTTGGCAGCTCCGAATATGTCGATCACCTGTCCGGGAAAAATTTCAACGATTATAAGTGCAATTGCGCCTACAATGGCTTCGGCTGTAAGAAGCTTTGTGAACAGCTCCTTTACTCTGCTTTTAAGGCATGCACCAATATTGAAGCCTACAATTGGTATGCAGCCGGCAGCCATTCCCACGACAATTGAGATTACTATCTGGAAAAACTTCATTACAATTCCAACAACTGCCATCGGGATCTGTGCATACTGCTGCTGACCGAATATGGGATCCAGCATACTGTATTTGCATATCATATTGTTTATTGCAGCCATAGCAGCCACCAGCGATATTTGAGATAGGAAGCTTGTTATTCCCAGGGTGAGTGTACGTCCTGAGATTTTCAGGTTTGGCTTAAAGTCGTTTTTTGACGGCTTTACAAGCTTCATATTGAATATATACCACACTGCAAGAGCCGCTGTCACTATCTGACCCATTACTGTTGCAACGGCAGCTCCCATCATCCCCCATCTGAAGGTGAATATAAATATCGGATCAAGTATTATGTTTATTACAGCACCTGCAAGGGTGGACGCCATAGCGAATTTCGGACTTCCGTCAGCTCGTATAACAGGGTTCATTGCCTGACCGAACATATAGAAGGGTATTCCGAGCGTAATATAAAAAAAGTATTCCTTGGAATGTCTGAAGGTTTCAGGGTTGACTGTTGCACCGAACATTGCAATTATCTGATCACTAAAAACAAGATACAGCACTGATAATATAATACTGCTTACAACAGCCATTATTATGGAATTGCCAACACTTTTTCGGGCGTTTCCGGTTTCCTTCATACCCAGCTTGAGGCTTACAAAGGCACAGCAGCCGTCACCGATCATAACAGCAATTGCAAGCGCTATTACCGTGAGCGGAAACACTACCGTGTTTGCAGCATTGCCGTATGAACCGAGATATGATGCATTTGCAATGAATATCTGGTCTACGATGTTATAGAGCGCACCTACAAGAAGTGAGATTATACAAGGTATTGCATATTTTCTCATAAGCTTTCCTGTGCTTTCCCTGCCAAGAAAGCTGTTTGCAGTTTCTTCCATTTTTATTCCTCCCAAAATAATACAGCGTGTTGCCGAGGCTGAATAATACCTTCGACAGCACGCTGCTGTTTTAATGATATTTGATTTTTATGGATAAAATCAAAATACAGCGTGTGTCAGACAACCGGATTTACGCAGCTTGTGCCACACGTTGCATAATGTATTATAGCTTATTTTAAAGAAATTTTCAAGAGATACATTTACAAAATTCCGGAAATAAAATTCCGGAAAGCTGTTATTCCAACAGAACATCTGAAAGTATCTGACCAAGAAGATAACCCGAATAACGTACCTCTTCTACAGAGTTAGACTCCGAGCCTATCTCAATCAGCAGCGAGCCGGTATTCACATTCATATTATACATAAAATCCGAAAAGTAAAGAGGACGCATCATCTCCGGATATTTCTTTGACGCAGCGTCCTGAATTCTGAGAGCAAAACGCAGATTATATTCCCAATCCTTAAATTCTTCATCGTTATCGTAATTATAGCCTGCAAGTATCATAACCTGAGCCGCCTGCCTGCCGTTTGCTGTAAATACAGGCTTTGACTTTGACTCATCGTTTCCGATCCCGTCACGGTGAATGTCAAGAACAACTTTTATAGTGGGATATTTTTCAAGATAATTGTTGATAGTATCAAGGCTTCTGTAATAAGCGCCGCTGTAGCTGGGATCGTCGTGTACTGTCATATCGTGTATGGTAACTATGCCTGCATTATTAAGCTGTTTTGCGATCTCTTCGCCAACGGCACAGACGTTTTCCGATCTGTCTGAGGAACGGGGATAGTAGCTTTCATAAAAATATCCTGTGTCATATTTCAAAAAGCTTTCGGATGTATGAGTGTGATAAATAAGTACCTGCGGTTCGGATGTATCTTCAAGTCTGAAGCCAAGCTTCCCTTTAAGCTCGGCTTCTATGTCTATGTCTGTTGAAGACGTGTTTTTAATTTGTATATTTTTATAGCTTTCATTTCCGAGAGTTGTATTGAATTCATAAACGGGAAATTGTTCTTCGTTATTGTGGTCTTGTTTGTATTTTTCAAGCTCTTCTTTTGTAGGCTGTGATGCTTCAAATTCATTGGATGAGGTTTTCTTTTGAGATGACTCTGGTGTTATGTCAGAATTGTCTGACGGCAATTTTTCTGCTGTATTTTCCGCGTCGGAAGATAACTGTGAGCTTTCGGCTTCATCTGAGGAGTTGTCTGTGTTTTCGGATAATGCTTCGGGTAATGGCAGAGAGCCGGCGTCGGTATATACCGCTGCGCCTGTAGGCATTGCTGTTTCTGCTGCAAGGATGTCAAAGGAGGGCGATATTCCTGATCCGGCGATACGTATTGCAGCACAGAATACACCCGAAGCTGCAAGCACTATCGCTAAAGAACCGGAAAAGATTTTTCTGAAATGTGCCTTGGTGTTTTTCTTCATAATTCTTTCCACTCCCGTCCGGCTGAAATGCTTTTGTATATTTATCCTGTTATATAATTTTATGCGAACGGAGGGATGGTTATGATACAAGCTCAGCAAGTGTATCGAAGCTGTAGTCCTTTTGCAGGGCACAGTTTATTGCCATTCCTGTAAGCTTTGCGGCACGTTCTATCATAATGTCTGTCTCACGCGGTGTAACCATCATTTTATCACTGTTTTCGGGAAGCTTTAAGCCGGAAGCTCTGTCGTTTTCCGAAACAAGATCATAAACAAGAGTTGCGGCGTCTACAACAGTGGGAATGCCCACGGCTATTACCGGAACACCTATGCTTTCTTCATCAAGTCTCATACGGTGATTGCCTACACCCGAACCGGGAGAAATTCCGGTATTGCTTATTTGTATTGTGCAGCCAAGACGTGAAAGACTTCTTGCGGCAAGCGCGTCAATTGCAATTACGGCACAGGGCTTTGTGCTTTTTACAAGGCTTGATATTATTTCTCCGGTTTCAATACCTGTCTGACCCAGAACACCGGGTGAAATTACGGAAACAGCTCTAAGCTTATCAAGTCCGGACGCCTTTGCAAGCTCACCCTTGATATGCCTTGTTGCAAGGATATGTTCTGTGCTTTCCGGGCCGAGTGCGTCGGGCGTAATTGCACAGTTGCCCAATCCTGCAACCATAACCAACCCTTCATCAGGGATAAGCCGACTCAGCTCTTTTGCGGTTTCTTCAATGTGCTCTCTTACGTCACGAAAATTATCGGTAAGACTAAGTCCTTCTATCGTGATGTATTCACCCTTTGGCTTTTGTAAAAGACGGCTCAGATCATCGGTTGTGATGTTGATGGAGGTGATTGTCAGCTGACCTGCCTGTCTTGTTTTTACTGCGGCTGACTTTGCTGCATTGTCAAGACCGTATGCTTCTATCGCAAGATCTGTTCTCATTTTGGTTTACCTGCCTTTTCTGGATTGTGTATGGATTATTGACTTATGGCTGCCTGTGTATTCAATAACTGGAACAAAAAAATGTTATTACAATTTAAGCAACGTATAATCCATAATGCATAATAATATAAAATGCGGCAGTAATTCCGAATGTCAAAAAACAGCGTAAATTCAATTATAATTGTTAATTATTAATTATTTAATCTTCTGCCTGTTTAAGTAAAAACCTTCCGCAATCGCGCCGTTAGGCGTGTGGGTAAGGTAAACCGCGGTCAGCGTATGTTTGGTTTGGATAATCAGAGTGAGCGTTAGCGAACGCAGTCGCGAATTGGGACCGGCAGCTTGCCGGCGCGGTCGGCGTATGCTTGGTTTGGATAATCAG
>CADACB010000031.1:0-58925 GCA_902786345.1 uncultured Ruminococcus sp.
AAAATCAACATTATTTTCACGCGCGATCTGTACGCCCTCGCGCAGCTTGTCGGCAGTCGGATTTGGCATAACGCCCGCGTCCTCGACGATCGTCTTGCCGTTTGCCCTTAGTATCTTAACGACCGCGTCATAAATACCGTTGCGCTTGACTGAGCCGCCACCGTAAATGAGCTGTACGGTCTTGCCGTACTTTGGCAGTTCGTCGTTCAAAAATTTGAGAGAATCGTCCCCAAAATAAAGTTTTGTCGCATTCTTGTAACTGAAATTACCTAACATAGTTTTAACTCCTTTATCTTAAATTTTTGTTTAATTAAATAGTTCTAAACCGTTGATCCAGCCTTCGATATCCGAGGATAAACTAAGACGCTCGCCTTTGAGCCAGTTACCACTGCCGGCGTTCGCTTTGAGGTTATCGCCGCTTGCACCGATATCAGAACTGCCCGATGTGCAAAATGGAATCATTGTCTTTTCGCTGAAATCATAGCTCTCAACAAAGGTATCCATTATTCTTGGTTCTTCACCCCACCAAATCGGAAAACCGATGAAGATGGTGTCATAACCGTTGAGGCTGATCTTTTCACTTCCGATCTCAGGACGGACAGTTTTTTCATTTTGCTCCTTTGTGGTGCGACTATTGTTGTCATTATAATTCAAATCGTCGGATGTATAGGGCTGTGCCGCCAAAATTTCTTAGATGTCTGCATTGGTGTAGCTTGCGATCTGTTCCGCTACACCCTTTGTGGTGCCTGTTGCCGAGAAGTATACAACCAGCGTTTTGCCGCTGTTATCGGTATCATTATTTTGTTCTTCTGTATTTTTATCTGTTGCTTTGGATGAGTCGGATGTATTTGATGATACCTTGGCAGATTTTGTTGTATCATTTTGGCTGTTCGTTTGCTTTGCTCCGCAGCCTGCCAAAGCAAAAATGAAGATCATAATGGTTAATAATGCAATTACTTTTTTCATATTGATTTTCCCTTTCTTATTATTTACTTAAGAATAAACAAAATCAGAATTTGATAATGGAATCTAAAAAGATTTATTAAAATCAATCACTATTTTTTGACATAATATCTTTTATAGTATCGCAATAAACCTTTGGGTTATCCATAAACATACTGTGACCTGCATTTTCAATCCAATAAAAGGCTTTGTCAGGTGCTTCTATACTTTCATAATAAGCCTCTGCATCTTTCTGACAAACAGAATAATCACCCTTGCCGGCAAGATAATATACAGGCACATTATAGGTTTTTGAAAGCGTACCAATATCAAATCCAAAGAAAGCATACTCCATAATTTCCTTGTTCTGAGCAAAGAATTTTTCTGTATTCATTTGTGACATAAACCATTTCATATCATCAAAATTCATATCCGGAGAAGTAATGCCTGTAATCATTTGAGAAAGTCCCGACATTTCGCCTTCACAGGCAATGTACTTTGAGGTTATTGAAACAAGCTGACCAAGGTCATCAAGGGACATATCATTATATTCTTTAACCTTGCTCATTTTGTTGATAAGGTTTGTAAGTTTTTGCTCATCCTCTGTTCCTTTGATTGCATCTTTTTCAAGAGCCGTTCGGGCGGCGTTCAGCTTGTTTTCATAGAGATTTGTAATCTGACTTATACCGATATAACAGATTGCATTTTCAGGATGTTTCTGTATATAGATACTGCCTATTACAGTTCCCCAGGAATGTCCTGCAATTATTACTTTTTCCTTGCCAAAGCGTTCTTTTGCATACTCAACGATTTTATTCAGGTCATCAACAAGCAGGTCTATGTTAGAATTTGCATCGCAGTTATTTGCATAATAAGCTCTGCCGCATCCACGCTGGTCATAGTTGATAATAGTAAGCTCAGATTCAAGTTCCCTCTGATAATAAGCGGATACAAATCCCATAGGACTTGCAGGACCCCCGTGTATAAAAATCATAACGGGATTTTTGGTATTTTTTCCACGAATCTGAACGTACTGTTTCATTCCGTCTATGTCTATGTAAGTAGATTCCTGAATACCGGTTTTGGTATCAATTTTGTTTTTATCGCTGTTTATCAAGCGTGAAACAAAAACTGACAGTACCGTAAGCACAATAACTGCGGTAATTATAATTAACACAATAAGCATAATTTTTTTAAGTTTCCTTTTCATAATTTCATTCTTTCTTTTTATACTGCAAATAAATTAAAAATGTCTGTTTTAAATCCCGATTTATCTTTCCAAAAGTATAACACAAAACTCGCTATAAGAAAAGAGGGAGTATCGTTATGATACTCCCAAAATTTGTGGTGGACCATAGGGGGATCGAACCCCTGACCTCCAGATTGCGAACCTGGTGCTCTGCCAGAAGGTATAGCACCATCATCATAGTACACAGCAAGTCGAAAAGGATCTCCTCTTGCAGCACGTCTGCTTTATCCACGCTTACTATCCAATGAGTCCACGGCGTAGTAACTTACATCAGGAAATTTATACCAAACGGTATGAGATAAAACAGCGTTGTCAGCAACTTACTTTGTGGCAGACGGTCCAACCTGTTCAGTATGTAACGAATTAATGTAATAGCAAACGCAACAAAAGATACCAAATAACCACCGTCTCCGAGATAAGTAAAAGCCTTTAGCAGAGAATTGCCATCGCAGAAGGGCCAGAGGATCTCAAAGCTGCACATAATGACAGAAAACAGCAACATAAGCGAGATACGGTATTTGAGCTTTTGCTTGTATAACAAGAGATTGTTAATGAGAAGGATGACGAGCAATCATAGCTACAAAAAGCAGTTCCCGGTACAATCCGTTGATAATATCTTGATCTGTCATAGTTTCTCCTTTCTGAACCATAAATCTGATATTATTATTTTACTTAATTTTTACATTCTTCAATCAGGTGTTCCAGAATTGAATAGCTAATTTAACAAAAAATATTGATTTTTGTATATTTTTTGTGTATTATGATATTATATGTAACTATAAAAGAAGCAGAATAGCAACTGATATAAACTATGGAGTATGATACAATGAATCAGTTTTTTTCAGAGACCTTAAGAAAGCTAAGAGCTGAAAAAGGGCTTTCACGGCTGGAATTAGCGGATAAAATGTATGTTACCAGATCCACAGTAGCCCGGTGGGAGATCGGCAGCCGTTTGCCGGACGCTGTGATGATATCCAGGCTTTCCGAGGTCTTGGGCGCTGACATTAATATTCTGATCTCCGCTGCTGCGCAGAGTGACGAGTGCCCCAATGTTATCTTAGTGGACGACAACAAAATTATCCTCAGCGGAGGGCTGCCTATCTTGGAGGAGGTTATGCCGCATGCCTCGGTCACAGGCTTCACAAAACCGGCGGAAGCTATCGAATACACAAAGGCAAACCGAATTGCCCTCGCTTTTCTTGATATTGAGATGGGAACGATAAGCGGACTGGACGTGTGCAGCAAGCTTCTGGAGATAAATCCACGTATCAACGTAGTGTTTCTGACCGCATATCGTGAGTATTCATTTGATGCATGGAGCACCGGAGCGTGCGGCTTTTTACTCAAGCCCCTGACCGCCCAGAGCGTCAGAGGACAACTGAGCCGCCTGCGGTATCCTGTAATAGGGTTTGGCTGATATGGAGTGGATCAATTTACTAAGTTATTCTATATGCTGTGCTATACTGATAATGATGGTAATCGGTATAACGTTCTCGGCTTTTATGCCTGCCCTCGACCGGTGGAGCAGGTACTATTTCGTTACGTTCTTTTCTCTTCTATTTCTATATGCCGTTGTTCTCACTATAGATATGATCATCTACAGCAATCTCAATATGGTGGCTGCGGAAAGAATTGTCGTTATTTTTGAATATCTGTTTTTCTCTGTGCTGATGCCTATGCCAATACTCCTACTGTTGCATCGCTGCGGAGAAAACGCAAAAAGCAGCGTATTGTTACGCACTGTAGTAGCGCTGTGGGCAATATTTTGTTTATTGCTGTTTGCTGCTCAGTTTACGGGCATCTTCTACTATAATACAGATAATCAGTACTTCCGTGGTCCTCTGTTTCCGCTGATGATGGCTCCGCTCGCTGTGATTATGATCCTTAACATAGTGGGTCTGTTCAGAAGACGGAAAAAGCTCTCAAAAAAGTTTTTTACAGCCCTTCTTATTTATTTGCTGCCTACAGCGATTTTCATTATTATGGATATGTTTGCTTTTGTCGATACGCTGGTTTCATTCTGGATGTTCCTCTGTGCGCTGACAATGTTCGCCATTATCCTTACGGATAACATAGAACATTATATGCATCAGCAGCGGGAAATTGCCAATCAGCGTGCCGATGTCATGGTCTTGCAGATGCGGCCACATTTCGTCTACAACACAATGATGAGCATTTACTACCTATGCAAGCAAAATCCCGATAAGGCACAGCAGGTCACGCTGGACTTCACAACTTACCTGCGCGATAACTTTGCTGCTATCGCAAACGATAATGTCATTCCTTTTACCGAAGAATTGAAGCACACACAAGCATATCTTGCCGTAGAGCAGGCTCAGCACGAGGACAGGCTATTCGTAAAATTTGATACGCCTCACACTATGTTCCGATTGCCTCCGCTGACGCTGCAGCCCCTTGTGGAGAACTCGGTCAAGCACGGTATGAACCCGGACGGTAACCCGCTCAATATCTCTGTTGTCACACGTCAAAATGATACGGCAAGCGAGATCATTGTAGAGGACGACGGTCCGGGCTTTAGCAGTTCAAACGATAAAGAACCGCATATTGCGCTGGAAAATATACGTGAAAGGCTTGAACTGATGTGCAAAGGCAAATTGGAAATTGCGCATCGAGATGGCGGTGGAACAGTGGTAAGGGTAACGATTCCGACGCCGGACCGGTAATATACGGCAGCTTTGTCGATAAATATTATTTAAGAAAGTAAAGTTTGATTATAAAAAAAGTAAAAGCAATTCTTTTGGCTGCGGCTATGATGGTGTCATTGGCATCGTGCTCTGTGCAAGAGTCTGAGAAAAGCAAGGAACAGCATGATAATGACAGAGAAACGGTATATCAGGTTGCATTGTTACAATCCTTGACTCAGGGTTACTATGACGGCATCATAAAAGTGAGTGAACTGAAAAAACACGGCGACATTGGTATAGGAACCTTTGATTGAGGGAGTCAACGGTGAAATGATTGTACTGGATGGAAAGGTCTATCAGGCACTCGGCGACGGTACGGTTCAGGAAGCGGATGAAAGCGAAACAGTCCCGTTTTCCAATGTAACCTTCTTTGATATAGACGGAAGTGAGGAACTTTCCGATATAGGTGATGTTAACGCTTTAAAGGAGAAACTTACTTCTATAGTCGAGACAAACGGCAAAAATCTATTCTACTTTGTAAAAGTAAGCGGTACGTTCAATGAGATGAATGTCCGCAGCGAATTAAAGCAGGAGAAGCCCTACAGATCGCTTGACAAGGCGCTCGCAACCGACCAGAGAGAGTTCAAATATGAGAATATCAGCGGCACCGTTGTTGCTCTGTACTGCCCCGACTATATGGACGGACTGAACACCCCTGGCTGGCATTTCCATTTTGTATCCGATGACAGAACTAAGGGCGGTCATATTCTTGACCTTAAATTCGATAAAGCAACAGCAGAGTATGATGCTACGCCTGAATTTGAGATGTGTCTGACTGATAATGATGGTTTCCAGAAGATGGATCTTGCAAAGGATGTCACCGCTGCGATCAGGAAAGTTGAAACCAACGAGGAATAACAGGAATTCTGACAAAGACTCCCGTTAATCATTAAGAATATAATTGATCCAAGGAAGAGAAAAAACGGGTTGTTTATTTTGCTTTGTGTAATAAAACGCAAACCACAAAAGTAGAGGGAAAAACTGATGAGATCAAATAAAATATATCAGGCTTCCACGTTACAGGCTTTAACGCTTGGATACACAAAACCCGTCGGCGCAGTACGGGAATCACTTGAGTATGGCGATACAGGACTCGGTAAATTCGGGAATGCATACGGTGAAATGATAGTTGTAGACGGAGTATGTTATAAGTCAAAACAGGACGTAAGTTTCTTGCCATGTATTCCGGTATTACATACCCGGTTCAGTTTGAACATTATATTTCTTTTAATGTTGCCATGCTGATGCCTTGTGTTTCTGATGCAGCCAAGCGTGCGCCGCTGATCGTAAATAATCTTATTCGTCCGGCATTACACCCAAATGCCGAATCACTCAGAAATATACTCTAAAAATAAAAGGAAGTATTATCATGGAAGCAATACAGTCTTTTGACTTATTTGTTCTGAACACTATACAAAATACGCTTCGATGCGGATTTTTGGATTATTTCACTTTGTTTATCAACTATCTGACAACCTCCGGTATCATCTGGGTTGCTGCGGGTGTTATCATGCTGTTTTTTAAGAAAACTCGTGCGGTGGGAATCATTCTGCTGGCAGCACTGGCACTTGGCTTTTTGACCGGCGATGTATTACTCAAGCACCTTGTTAACCGCCCCAGACCGTTTACCGTAAATACGGATATTGTTCTGCTGATCAAACAGCCGTCGGGTGCAAGCTTTCCGTCAACCCATAGCGTTTTGGCGGCTGCAGCGACAACCGTACTGCTTTCCAAAAAAAGAGTATTCGGGTTTATTGCGCTGGGGTTGACCGTATGCATAGCATTCATGCGTCTTTATCTTTATGTGCATTATCCAACAGATGTCCTGTGTGGGCTACTGATAGGCGCATTGTGCGGTGTTTCTGCTCTTCTGATCTCAAAAGCCCTAAAGCTGGAAAACAGCCTTTCAAAACGGTAATGTTTTTAATCTCAACACCGGATATTTTCCGGATGTCGTTATCAAACAGACTTCAAAAGATCTGATCCGGACTCTCGGAAGGAGGAATTCTTGTGGAATCAAATATTCGTAAGCTTGAAAACAGCCTTGTTACCATCGGAACAGGTGTTGTTATCCTCAGTTTGTGGACACTTTTCAAGATCATACTTTACATGATCGTTTACCTGGGAGAAATAAAGAACATGTTAGGCACGCTTCCGCACACAGAAGCAGCCTTTGTCATCGTTCTGATAGCAGCAGCCGTTGTTATTGAATTGGTGCTGCACTGCTTTGTAGGTCTGTCCGCTATAGGCGAAGGAAGAGGAAAAAGAAAGCGTCCGGTGTATCTGATCGTGACTGGATTCATTATTGTTTTATATCTGGCTGCGATCCTGCTTGAATTATCGTTGCTGTTTTTTTTTAAGGCAATTTCACTCACATTTGCAGTATCAATGGTGATTGACGTTACCTCGACAGGTTTGATCATAGATATGTTTGTTGCATCCGTTCGCCTGAGAAAGCTGAAAAAACAAAAAGCAGAGAAGGAGGGAGCCGCTATATGAATGCCGATTTTCATTACTATGCGACTTATTGCGCCGCTTTTTTAGCGGGATATACTCATAAGGAATGTCAGGACATCGCATACAGCGACCAGCTTGTCGATTTGTGCAGCAAGACTTTCCTTTCGAGTCTGAATGCACCTCTCTCTGCTGCCACCACCCAGCTTCAGCTTGAGCTGATGGATACAAGAACTGACATCATCGGTTTGCAGGATATCACCAGGATATGGTCATCTTTCCATTTCCTGCCCAGGGATCTGAACGCAGACCCAAAGTTCAAATGTTCCAAGGGGTACCGGAACAAATATCGTCTCATCTGCGGTCCGAACAGTGAGCTTCTCAGGGATACTGTCAGACTTGCCGGACACGGGGATCTTCAGTCGGTCGGTATGGCTATGCATATTTTAGCCGACACATGGGCTCATCAGCACTTTGCCGGCACGCCTTCTCTTGTCATTAACAACACTAATTCTTATTTCTATGAGCTGTTTCCTGAGGGAGACGGTTACAGGGAAAAGAAGCTGACCTTCCGTCACAGCGTATCAACGCCCGATGATCTTGCCGAAAGTATATACACCAGCAGTCTTTACTCCAACGACGAAAACTCCATAATGAATCTTGGACATGGTCGTGCCGGACACCTGCCGGATTATAGCTTTATCCGCTACAAATACCTTCCTGCATGGGGACAGTATGAGGAGCTTGTTAAGGATAACCCGTCTGATTATTGGCACGCCTTCTGTCAGATGGTTTATGCTTTGAAATGCCTGCGTAATAATGCAGAGAAATTCATCTGCGGACAGTATGACGAAGAAAGTGTCAGACCTCACGAGGACACGATCAGACAGATCATCACCAAGCGTCAGCTCGATGCATCGTCGGACTGGAAGGCCTTCGGTGAAAATCTGTCCGGCAAAGAGATCGCACCCTTCGACATCCGCCTTTATCATGAGGAATACCGCTTTGCCCCTCCTGAAAAAAAGAACGAGACATTTATCGGCAGGTTCATTCTTGCGGCTCTTGCACAGAAAAGCATGGTAACAAACAGGATATTCACATCCGGCAGCAAGCTTGCCGGATATTCTGCCGATTATAATAAAAAGGGGTTCAAAGGCATCAGGGATTACAAACAACTGGTGCAATATCAGGGAGGTGACGATAGAAAATGAGTTTATTGAAACGGCTCAGAGAGCTGATCATAGCGCTTGTGACAGTGGTTTTTGGTATCGTGCTCATCTTTGACGGTGAAAACGGCCAGCTGATTGTCGTCAGCATTATTTGTCTATTTTTCTTTTTTGAAGGCATTCGTCTGCTTATATACTACCTGAGGATGGCTCGTCACATGGTCGGCGGAAAAAGAGTCTTGATAAGCTCTATTATCACGCTGGATCTCGGTCTGCTGACGCTTCAGATGGTCTCCATTTCAAACACAACTATTCTTCTATATCTGCTGAGTATTTTTGCCTTCACCGGTGTCATAGATATTTTGCGTTCAATGGAATCAAAACGTCACGGTGGTCATTGGAAGGTTAAGTTTGTTAACGGCTGCATTTATATCGTATTTTCTGGCGCACTGATCATAGCAGGCATTTTTGTCAATAACTCCTATTTTCTTGTTTGCTGTTTCAGTGTATGCCTGATCTATTCTGCCTTTATTCGCATCTTCTCGGCATTCCGCAAGACAGCGGTCGTCTACATACAGTAAAGCCGCAAAACAAAAGCCAAAGGGAGGCAACTTCTTTACGAAGTGCCTCCCTTCCGGGTAAGGTTTATTTATCCTTACCGGGTACAATGTTTCCAACTGTTAAAGATTGAGAAAAAACGAAAAAAGAATAAGACATATGTGATAATGAGTGTCAGCTCTATGGACAACACTTTCTTGGGAATGACTTACTGAAAACGGTTCTCTGGTATGAAGCGTAAGCTTATACTCAGCAAGTTCTATATGGGATTTATTGCAACGATAGTTAGTATTACTGCAATTGTATTTGTATGTCAATAAACGATGAGTACGGAAATAAAAGAAAATCTTGCCAATAAACTTCGAATGCTTAAAATCGGGTACGAAAAACTTCCACAGTCTGAGAATCTAAAGGATTTCCAACAAATAATTTCCAAATTCTTAAAAGCCTTGTAAGCTTGCAAATATAACTGGCATTTGTTCCGACACTGACAGCAATCTGCCTGGAAGTAATAGGTGTTGCCGCTTGTTAAGTAAAACAAAAAATGCCAAGCAAAATACAATAAATTATTTGGCTACAGCAATTCATTGGATGATTATTTATTCGACCTTCTCGCTTTAGGTGGTCGGTTTTAAACATATGTAAAACACAGATTAAACGTTGTTTATAATACTTCAGAAGAAAATTTCTTCACAGCCATCCACTTCTGACATAGCACAAGCTTCCATCCCGGAAACTATAAATTGTTCCAGCAATACAACTCCGATGGCACTAAGTGCTTTTTTTAGCTTAAATGCCATTTCAATGTCACGGTTTGATGGTATCGCTATTCCTCTTGGATGATTATACGCGATTATCGCACCGGAAGCTTTGTGCTGAACACATGACTGTAAGATCTTTGTGATATTTACATCTGATGTGCTATTTGTTCCTTTACATATAAAATTGCAGTAAAGCTGTTCTCCTTTTGAGTTTAACAGCAAAAGCAGTAAATGTTCCTCATTCTTTCCAATAAAATATGTAAGAACAAAATCTTTGATGTTTTTGCCGGAATTGAATTTTTTGTTTTTATTTGGGCTTACATATTTATCCTTATAATATCTTGAACATACATCAGGAATAAGCTTTAGAAAAATAGCTGTATTATAACTTATACCACATTCCTGCAACGATTTAACAGGAGCATCAAATATTGCGGATAACGATCCAAAGCGATTCATAAGGCGATGTGCAATCTCATTGGTATCCTTACGTGGAATGCCATAGAACAGCAGCAGTTCTATGATTTGATGATCAAAAAATTTTTCAAGTCCTTCAGATTCAAAACGTTTTTTTACACGGTCACGATGCCCGTTGTGAAGGTTTTTGTTTTCATTCATATCTGTTTATCCACCTGCCTGTATATACTATAATCGAACATATTATAACTGATTCAATGTATTTTCTCAACGGATTTTAAAACATTTTAAGAATTGAAGGGGTTCTAATACAAACCACCACTTCAGTGGTGGTTTGCTCTACCTATAGAAGGGGTTAATATAGACCAAATCACTGCAATGTTGTTTTGTATTATGGATTATGGTGCAATAACATAAAAACAACAGTTAACGGTGGAACTTTTTCTTTATGGCTTTGAAGAACCATCTGTTATAAAAATTACTTCAACTTGAGACCATCTTTAAAAGCCTCTCCAACTCTGCCGCTGACTTTATAATATCCGTGTGTGTAAGGGTCAAAAGCGATTGCCTGTAGTAAATCGATGTCCACCTTGCCGTCTTTCATTACTGTTTCTTCTGCGGAAGTTCTGACGACCTTTGCAATAACTCCAAGGCCGGTTTCATCACCCTGATATTCGATGAATTCACATTCCATAGCTATAGGAAATTCATTGATGATAGGAGCGTCAACAACATCTGATTTTGTAAATGTCAGACCGCTCTTTGCAAACTTATCCGGTTCTTTGTTTCCACTGACTACACCGAAGTAATCCGCTTCTGTAACATGTTTTGCATCTGCTATATGGATAACAAATCCCTTTCTTGCTTTGATATTTTGAACGGTCTTATGTGTCTCGGTAAGATTGAGTGCTACCACATTACGCTCCAGCATTGTGCCCCATGCGGCATTCATCACATCTACGGTTTCGTCTTCGTTAAATGTCGAGATCAGCAGCACAGGCATAGGAAAAATGGCTTCGGTTGTTTTGATTTGTTGTTTCATGGTAATGAACCTCCTATAATGGTTTTAGTTAATGTACTACACATTATAATCTTTTTTGTTGATAATTACAAGTACTTATATATAATATAAAGACCTTGTATGCGATGATGAAATATAATATGTGTCCGAACGATTTAAATGCAAACCGTTCGGATTTTTTTACCCAATAAGTTTAATTATTATTTTGCTGCCACGATTGTCAGCATTATAAGGTCAGTGTTTTAGGTATGGATTGCTCCGAACAGAAAATCGGCAAACTGTAAAGACCCTTAAATGCAAATATCGTTTTTCTCTGAAATCGGACTGTTACGATTTTAACCACGCCCTATCTGTCTCTTTCGGGAATGGTGAGGTAATAATGCCATTGTGTTGTCCTCCTTTAAATTTTTTGCAGCATCATATGTTTACATTTAATTATACTGATTGGATACAAAGCTTACAAGTACATACTTTTTTATTACATATTTACATTTTTGTAATTCCAAAGTTGATGATAAAGTTATATTATTGACATATCTTTATTGGATTGTTATACTATTTAGTAGATTAATAAATGTGGTGATTGTATGATTTCTTTATTGATTTCATTTTGTGTACTGGTGATAGGATACTTTGTTTACGGAAAAATTACGGAAAAAATATTTGCGCCTGACGACAGAAAAACGCCTGCGATTGCCATCAATGATGGTGTGGATTGTGTACCAATGAAGAGGTGGAAGGCATTTCTGATACAACTTCTTAATATTGCGGGAACAGGTCCGATTTTCGGAGCTTTGATGGGAGCAGTTTTTGGACCGGTGGTGTTTTTGTGGATTGTTTTTGGATCAATACTGGGCGGTGCTGTTCACGATTATATGTCGGGTATGATAAGTTCCCGACATAATGGTGCTTCGATTGCTGAACTTTCGGGTCTATATCTCGGAAAGGTCGCTAAGTGGATCATGCGTATTTTTTCAGTCATTCTACTTGTATTATGCGGTACTGTATTTGTTACAAGTCCTGCCGAATTACTGAGTAATCTCACGCCTGGCTGGATGAATGGTACTTTCTGGGCTGTGGTGGTATTGATCTATTATCTTGCGGCAACATTGCTGCCTATTGATAAGCTTATAGGCAAGTTATACCCTGCCTTTGGTGTTCTTTTGATTATTATGGCTGTTGCGGTGATCGGAGGAATTATTTTTTCTGGCGGAAAATATACGATTCCTGAACTTTCCCTTTCAAATCTTCATCCTGTGGGTACGCCTATATGGCCGTATATGTTCATAACCGTTGCTTGCGGAGCAGTATCGGGTTTTCATGCAACCCAGTCTCCTATGATAGCAAAGTGCATCAGATCCGAAAAAGAGGGCAGAAGTATTTTTTATGGAGCGATGATCAGTGAATCGGTAATAGCTCTTGTCTGGGCTGCTGCAGGTGTAGCTTTCTATGGTACGACTGAGCTTTTGAATGAAGCTCTTAAAAGCGGCGCTTCCAACGTGGTATATGATATTTCAACAGGTGTACTGGGTGGCTTTGGCGGTGCACTTGCTGTTGCTGGTGTAATTATTTGTCCTATCACTTCGGGTGATACGGCATTCAGAAGTGCAAGGCTTATTCTTGCTGAAACATTTAAGCTTGACCAGAAGAATATAAGAAACAGGCTTGTTATTACCATACCTCTGCTTGTCATTGGCGGTTTGCTTACATGGTTTGCAATAGTAAACGACAACGGGTTTCAGATTGTGTGGCGGTATTTTTCATGGAGTAACCAGACACTGGCAATGATAGCTCTCTGGGTGGCAACGGCATATCTGCTGAAAAAGGGGAAGTATCGTTTTGGCTCTCTTTTGACGTCGCTGCCTGCTTCTTTTATGACAGCTGTAAGCATTACTTACATACTTATGGCAAAGGAAGGTTTCGGTATGGAACAGACCGTGGCTTATCTATCGGGAGGCTCTGTTGGCGCAATACTTTTGGCGGTATATCTTATAAAGCTGTTTGCAAATTCAAAAAGCGGTCTTAAATTCGGTTGATTCTTGATAATTCTTGTGTTTGTTGTTTTAATCTTTTTCATAGTTGTTACGGATATTGTCGATATCCTCGGTGCTTCTGTCAGAACAGCTGAATCAACTGGAATTCACATTGACTGCAAATATTCATATGAAAAACGGAATAACTTGTGAATAGGGAATTCGCAGATTAGATTTACGATTATAGAAATTCAGACTGCCCGATTTTGTTACAATGAATGATTTTGAATCGGCAGTAAGTGAATTGACTAAGAAGAAAAACTCAATGTATAGGGCAACAGGCTAAATCACTGCAAAAATACGAAAAGGACAATGCTGCATAAAATCTGGCTTTAAAGTCAAAGGTTTCTTATTATTGATACACCTTGTGCAGCGTAATGGCTGGAATGAAGCGAATATGCGTTATTGGATGCAAAAGGGGTGGACAGATAAAAAAGTCCGTGGAAAAAGTTTAATGAAGAATGCTAACATGACGAAAAAACTAACGGATTATTTGTCGGATTATTTTTGCAGCTTTATACGTCAGAGGACCGGAATCCGCATTGTATTGAGCAAATCAAAACTGATGGTTTATTTTGACGAGTCGTTCAGGGTAGGTATGTTTGAGTAACTGTATTGATGTTATTTATCGGCTTGAAAAGCATTATCACATTTAATTTCTACAGAAGAGCAAGTTATAACTTTAATGATAAAGCAGCATCTATTAGTGGATTTAGGAAAGTTGGTTCAGCAATAACAGCATAGGAAAGAAAGATTATTTATGCACTATATAAAAGCTAAAGGAATACTGTCACAATACAACGGAATGAATCTTTATCGCGGCTGCACGCATGGGTGTATCTATTGTGACTCAAGAAGCACCTGCTATCAGATGAACCACGCATTTGAGGATATTGAGGTCAAGGAAAACGCGCTTGAATTGCTGGAGGATGTCATCCGCCGCAAAAGAAAGCCCTGCATGATCAGCACAGGCGCAATGACCGACCCATACATACCTCTTGAAACAAAAATAGAATTTACCCGCAAGGCGCTTTTGTTGATAGAAAAATATGGCTTTGGTGTTGTGATGCATACGAAGTCCACCCGTGTGCTGAGAGATCTGGATATTCTCAGACGAATTAACGAAAAAACAAAGGCTGTTGTACAGATGACGCTGACAACGGCTGATGACAATTTGTGCAGGATTATAGAACCAAATGTAAGCACGACAACAGAAAGATTTAAAGCACTTAAAATGCTGCGTGAAAACGACATTCCGACTATAGTCTGGCTGTGTCCGATCCTGCCTTATATCAACGATACAAAAGAAAACATTATGGCAATTCTTGAAATGTGTGTTGAGGCAGGGGTGAAAGGCATCATTTGCTTTGGTATGGGGCTAACCCTTCGTGAAGGCAACCGTGAATATTTTTACAGTAAGCTTGATACGCATTTTCCCGGGCTAAAGGAACGTTACATTAAACAATTCGGTAACTGTTATGAAGTAAATAGTCTCCACAATGCTGAACTAATGAAATTGTTTCATGAAGCTTGCAGAAAAAACGGTATCCTTCACAATAATGGAGAGATATTTGCCTATCTGAACCGTTTTGAAGAGAAGACTCCTTTTCAACAGTTGAGCTTTTGGAATGATCAATAAGACAAATAAATTTGCCAGATAGAAATAAAATAAAATGAATAATCGGATCAAATACATTGATAACCTGACAGATGGATGACCATTTCACTTCTTCACGTTTCTCATTTCAAAAAAGAGGATATAATACGTTTATCCTTAACGTCTGGTGATATTATGAAAAACAGAAAATAAGGGTGCAGGACAGATTATAATATCAAGTGCAACAGTAAAAAAGAATAGACTTCATAGTTACTCAGAATTAAGTGACTACTGATGAAGAATCCTCACAGGATGATGATGAATCTGAAGTATCTGAAACATCAGAAGTATCTGAATATTCAAATGAACCGGATAATCCAGTGATTTCCAAAAACACAAGTATCGGAAAAAATCAATGTTTCGGAAAAATCGGAATCCTCTTATACAAACAGTGATCCGGAAAAGTACATTATCAGACGAAAATTAATTGTTGTTCAAACCACTGATAATACTCCAAATACAGGTGATAATACTGTGTTCCTTATTGTAATGTGTGAGAATATATCACTATATGTTGTTGCATCGGCACAAAAAAGAAACTGAAGACAGGAAACAGTAAATATCTTTATTGATTTTATAAAATTATTTAAAATTATTCTTATAAATTAATCGGCAGAATTTCCTTTCTTTCACATAGGAATTTTCTGCCGACTTGTATATGTCGTATACAACCAATAACTTATTTTACTATATGTTATAATATAAGCAAAACAATTATATGATAATAAGATCTTATCAAAAAGGAAGGTATATGGCTTATGTCTCTAATCCGAATATCCCATTGAGGCATGGTTTTTTTTGAATCCACTATCTCTCATGCCGGTTTACAGGATTTACAGCCTGCTGCACGAGAAAAATCTTACAAAAAATGTTCTGATTCAAACTTTCTTAATTATCTGAAACATATTCGCAAAACAAAAATTAATAACGTCTTGTACACCGGTGAAATCGCCAATGCCGCTCAGACGTTATTGGATAGGTTATAAATTAATATTACTTAATTTGGTGAGAGTTTGGTTATAAAAGTATTTTCAGAAAAGCCAATAGTGCATCACTGATTTTTTTCATCTATTTTATTAAACAGACCGGATAATGAGAAGTATCAAGAACCCAATAAAAGATAAAAGAGCCAAACGAGTATATCGTCTGACTCTTTTATTTCTGTTATGCCTGATCTACCGACTTGCTTTCGGAATGTTCAGTAATGTTGTTCGTGATGTTTTTCGTAGTGGAATTGGAAAGCACGCCCTTGACCGGTTCAGCAGCTGCTCTGACAAGGCCATTCAGCTCTTCATTGAAACTTTTACCATTAAGAGCCTGATTCTTTGTGTCAAGAATCTTCATTAGTTCCGGAATACCAGCGAGTGTATCAAGCAGTGCATTGCCTGTCTTATCTCCCTGTGAGTTGCCGCCGATATTGACGAACTGAGCGTTCTTACCGAGTTCTGCCATAATAGTTGCGGTTTTGGTAGCAATTTCAATTCTTGCCTGAGTTTCAATTTTTACCTTTTCAATCTCAAAATTGACCTTTTCATTGGATGCACGAGCCTCTGCAAGTGCTCTTTCACCTTCTGCCTTTGCCATCAACTTTGCTTTTTCTGCTTCTGCCTCTGCAATACCCTTCATCTTGGCAACCTCGGCTTCTGCTGAACCTTCTTTTTTGATTCTCTCAGCTTCGGCTTCAGCCTTGATCTTGATAGCATTAGCTTCTTTTTCGGCAACCTGTACCTGAGCTTCTGCGTCTATTTTTTTGATATTTGCAGCCGCTTCTGCTTCGATCTGCTTTCTCTGTTTTTCGGCTTCAGCTTTTGTAGCAATAACATTTTTTTCCTTTTGTGCAGCAAGGTTAGCCTGTTCCTGCCTTACTACTTCTACTCTACCTTGCTGTTCGGCTACTTCCTGCTGACGGACTGTTTTCTGTAGTTCACCGGCAATTGCAGCATCAGCTTCAGCTTTATCAGTCTGTGATCTGAATTCGGCTAATCTCAACTTATTGTCTCTTTCCTTTTCTGCGATTTCAAGTTGAGATGCAAGCTCGTTTTGCTTTGCGGTTTTCTCGGCAGCAGCCTTCTGAGTACGGACTTCCTGATCGACCATAGCGGTTGTTGTTTCAGCGGTCTTTCTCTTTTCTTGCATATCGGGTGCAGCCATATTGTCGTAGTAACCGTTGTTGTCGGTGATGTCCTGAATGTTTAAGGAAACAAGTTCCATGCCCATGTTGATCATCTCGTCAGAAACAATCTCCTTTACCTTTTCAGTAAAGGTTTGCTTGTCCATCAATACTGCTTCCGGTGTCATAGATGCAACAATATCACGAACAGCACCTGTAAGTGTCAAACGTACGTCATTAATAATACCGTTTTGTCCTCTTTCTTTGAAGGACATAATAGCTTTCTTAAGCCTGTTCATATCGTTAACGTCCGGTCTGATCTGAGCTGTCCAGTCAATGATGATCGGCACAGCAGTTTTTGTTTTTACTTCATCACGGTCTGCCGTAACGGTCAACATACAGAGGTCGAAATACTGTGCTTTTCTGAAAACCGGGATAACAAAGCTGCCTCCGCTTACTTTTATTTTCGGTTCTTTACCGCCGGTAATGATCAGAGCCTTATCAATATCCGCAACCTTGTAGATACTGCACATGAATATGATAAGTAAGACCAGTATAGCAATGCCAATTCCAACAGAGATTAAAATTCCTTCCATTTTGTTTCTCCTTTGCTTTAACGAAAGATGATCTTCCATTAATGTATGTTTGATTTCTTACATTTTCAATTATACTGGAATTTAAGAAAAATTGGATAGGATAATTGCTATTTGTTTTCCAAAAAAACAGAATTTATTCTACTTTTTAGTGAACTGCTGTTTTCTGAAGTCAATGGGTTTTGTTTCGTCGTCCTCATTGCCTGATATATTTTTCCGGTAGGTTTTGTTGGTCACCTAAAACATTTATAATAGAGTAAAAACACCGGAATTCCAGGCGTATGCCCGAAATCTCCGGTGTTAGATTTTTTATTGAATTTACGTCATTTTTAAATACGGTTTTGCTTAGAATTCCACTAACGCTTCGGCTCTACCCATATTTCCTGTGTTACGCAGGCAAGTTTTTCGTCCTGATCAACTGCAAGAACATATATAGTGTACGCACCGGGTTGATCCGGTACTTTAAATGTAGCTTTGCCGTTTTCTGAATAATCCTGAATGTAATATTCTTTTCCGTAGCGGAAATAATAGAATATATAGCCATAAGGCTCAGTACCGTTTTCTGCTTGGATGTTCAGATCTATCTTGTCTCCTGCGGCAATTGTTGAATAGGGAGTGGTAATGTTAAAGCTTTTAATGTTTAAACCAGGTGTGGCATTTGCGAAAAATTCGGTATAACTGTATTCGCTGCCGTTGGTTTTACAAAGTATAACCTGATACCGTCCTGGTTCGCCGATGGTCCATTTAAATTCACCTGTAACAAGACCGGTTTTGGGATTTATCACTCCTGTATTTGCAGAAATTTTTTTGCGGTCATATTCTTTATTATCCCGAAAAATTATAAGATCATAGTTTGTTTTAAAGTCACCAAATTCTTCCGTATATACAGATTCTACATCAGTATCTGTACCGAATGTGGTTTGACCGTTTTTGCTGACAAATGATTTCAGATTTGATTTGTGATCGGCAACATTAACTTCAAAGTCTGTTGTTACTGTATTGTCAGTATAGTCGCTCGAATATACAGTTACTTTGTAATCTCCCGGACGATCAAATACATATGCGTTGTTTTTGCCGCCATATAAGGAATCGGTTATAGTGACGTTTTCGCTTCGGTCGTCACCATACAATCCGTCAAAAACCATTTCTCCTGTAGTGAGGTTGGTGACGGTATATTTGTATTTGTAGGGGGCAATACCACCGGTTGATTCAGCGTTTAATACAAGGCTTTGTCCCAGTCCTTTTTTTGTGGTGTCAATAGTTACGGTACTGTTAAAATTTTCGATATGCTGTTGATTATCAAAGAAATTATCTCCGGGATGAACTACATAGTGGAGTCCGTTGTTTGAATCGTAGTTTGATAGCTTATCGTAGAAAAATACATATGCATTATCATATTCTCCGAGATCTATCATATACTTGTGAGTGTATCCGCGTGTAAGCCGAGTTTTTTCCATATCGGCAGATTTATATCCCGAGGTACGGTCTGTGAAATAATATCTTATTTCAGAGTTTTCAAATCCTCTGTGATAAACATTTGCATATCGTGTATATTTATCAGAGAATGTAATTGACGTTGAACCTGTTTTTAGATTTTGCGGCAGTGTGCCGACAGGTTTATATATCCTGTAGTTTTTCTCATCACAAAGATAGAAATCGGAAATGGAAAGTGATTTACCGTTGTTTTCATTATGTGAAAATTTAACTGTCCATTTTACTTTGGTGTAGTCATCAGCTCCTAACTTTTCCATCAAAGGATGAAGACTATAGATAAAATGAATGTATTCATCAGGATTTTCGTAGTTAAGGAGACTTGAATGAATGTCTGAATCTGCTTTACGGTTGTACAAATCTATGCATTCAGTGATTTCGTTGTCGTTGTAAGAACCGGTAAGAGTGATGATGCTGTGGTTACGGTCGTCTGTTTTTTCAGAATATTTCAGAAATGCGTATGGTTTTTCGTCTTCTTCCGGTATCATCTTAATTCCGGTTATACTGTATAAGCCATAAAGACATTCCTTATTCTGTGATGAATCGGTGACGGTGGAATACATATTTAGAGCATCATATGACATCCATATGTAACCGTCATTGCCATCGCTCCAGTCTGTACCATATGAATTGGCTATTTTGAAAGCACCCATTTCACCGCTGTCAACTATTCCGTTATTGTTTATATCAGCCCAGATATTATCATCATATCCAACAATTGTGATTAAATGAGATCCTGTGCTTTTATCTATTCTGACAATGCACGATTCACCAACAGTGTTCTTGTTTATTATTGGATCGTCAGAAGTTTTCAGCCTGCATTTAGTGTATTTCGTGAAATACGTGCTTGCGGTAAGTATGTTTCCGTCAGCAAGTGCAGCCTTTATCGGCATAACGCCTGGATCATCAACAGACTTAATGGTTTGTGATTCATTGTATGTAAGAAAAGTGAAAAAGCTTTTTATCCTGTGGTCAACTGCAAATCTGTAAGTTTCTTCGTCAGACGGTAGAACATAATGATATGAGTCATTCTGAATAGTGTTATAAACATCCTGACCGAAAGGCATATATTCCCTTGTTACAGCTCCGAAAGCAGCTGTGCGGTTATAGATAACATTCGAATTAATACCCGCAACTGATGTACCGTCGATCAAATCATAAGTGAACCTTGGGGAGAATATGTTATTATAGGTGGTTGGAATATTGTGGTATTTATTGTACATATATGTGTATGTATAATATATAGTTCCGTGTACAGAACAGGTAGGTCCAACCTGATTTATGATTGGCGGAAAATATTCTGATTTGCTGTTATCTACAGATTTCGGCAAAACTTCTATAGGAGTATAGTTTTCGTCGTCTTCACTTGCAACAGTATAGTAATCATCAAGATTTCTTATTGTTTTTTTAATACCGTCTACCTGAACTGCCTCAGGAAATTCTTCTGTAGGCGGATTAAGAGGATCGTGAACAGCTTTTGTCACTGTGAGAGGAAGATCTTTATTTACAATATTACCGCTCTGGTCCTTTGCCTTTACTCTTACTGTATAAGAGGTTGCTGCCTTTGGTGTTACTGTAGCAGAGGATACTGTGGAATATCCCTTTACTCTGGTCCAGGTTGATTGTGAGTTTTGTTTGTAATATACCGCAAACTCTGATATACCTGTTCCGTTTGAAGACAGGCAGTTAACATTTACACTCTTTCCGAGGGTTATGGAGCTTGCAGAAAGTGTAGATTGATTTTTAAGATCGGACTTTTTTCTAACCGTAAGGGGAAGGTCTTTATTGGCTATCTTGCCGCTTGAGTCTTTTGCCTTTATCCTTATAGTGTATGAGGTTACAGCCTTTGGTTTTACTGAAGCTGTTGTGGATGAAGAATAATCCTTCACCTTAGTCCACGTTGACTGTGAATCCTGCTTGTAATAAACGGCATATTCAGCCTTGCCGGTTCCGCCAACTGATGAGCAGTTTACATTTACGCTGCTGCCGAAATTTATTGAATTTGCAGACAGTGAAGATGTATTTGTAAGCTTTTTTGTTACGCTGAGAGGAATATCTTTGTTGACAATCTTGCCGCTTTCATCCTTTGCTTTAACCCTTATAGTATAGGATGTGGCAGATTTTGGAGTGACGCTGACTTTAGTATCTGCTGAATAGTCGCTGACCTTTGACCATGTGGTCTGTTTATTCTGCTTGTAATAGACAGCATACTGCACCGCACCTATACCATCGGCTGATTTACAGTTGACAGTCACGCTGTTTCCGAGCACAATAGTGTCTGCTGATGATGCTGACGTGTTTTTAAGATCAGATTTGACTATAGTTCCGCCTATTCTTGCGAACTTGCAGGTGAGATGATCGTTATCCTTAGCTTCAAGGTCTTTTGATCCCACATTATCGTGCATAGAAACATCATAGGGAAGGCTGTCTATACCTGATTTACCACCGGTTGCAACAACAGAAATGCCGATACCGTTAAGCCTTACATCATCGACCGTAAGACCAAGCTTGTCCAGCGGAACGGACACTTCATAATGATAGTCCCTTGAAGCGCTGTCGTGCCCTTTTTTGCTGAAGTTCACCCATTCGGAATCGTTACTGAAAATATCATTTACATCGCGGTTATCAATGCCATTTATTCCGTAAACACTCTTACTGAGTATGCCATCGCCGTATTTCATACGTATACCAGAAGCAGTGCCCTCAAACATAGCAGAGGGGTTAATTCCGCCGCTGTTTCCGCAATAAATAGCGGCAGGAAGCTTATTGTCTGAATATACAGTAATGATTCTGTTGACGTCGTTTTCAAAGGAGATACCAAGATCAATAAGGGTATCACCGAAATGTGTTTTGCAGTTGTTGCCTATTTTGTCGTCTTTGCCTGTATCTATCGCGATAATGAACGGATATGTACCCACGTTGTACATTTTGTCGGTTTCTTGGGTGAGTGTTTTTGTAGATACGGCATCCAGGACGTCTGTCATTTCCCACATCAGGTAAAGATTGTCTTCATCATACGCACCATATAGCGTATACAAATCCTGAGCAGGACGGTTTGCGGTTTCTGAGTTGTATACATTGGGATCATCATTTGCCGCACCCTGTGCAATGATCATTGAGCTTTCCCAGTCAGAAAGGTCATCATAGAATGCTACAGTTTTTTCGAATCCGTTGCCTGTTGCATTTGTAGTATAGTATCTTGCAAGCTTTTTGTTATTGGCTGTATTTTCGGCATACGCTGCTGTTCCACCGGGCAAGAGCATGCCAACCGATAAAGCTGCTGCAAGAGTTATACTTAAAATACGCTTGGTTGATTGTTTGTACATTGTTATTTCCTCCTTATTTTAGTGTAAATTTATAGTAACATATTGCTTTTTTATTTTCAATATTGTATATAATAGTTTTTTCTTATGATTACAATAAATTGTAAGTAATGAACATATTTACAGGTTCAGTTTTGTATAATTTGATTTTGCTGAGAAAAAAATATGTGAATAATTGCTATATAATATATAAAAATAAATTCTTAAGTTTTTGATATTGTATGTTATAATACAAGTAAAATTCTTGTACAAAGTAGCAATCTCTTATATTTCAGCAGTTATAGAAATCAAACAGATGCTGACGGTGATAATATAGTTTTGATTATTCAGCCGAACTGTATTGATTATATATAGTCTGAGATTAGTTGTACTTTGCTGCTGTTGCTTAATGTGAGTGAAAATGAAATAGGATTAGATTGACATCGAAAAAATTGAGATAAATAAGTGAATCAAAGACATTATAATCTGATTCATTTTTCCTTGTTGATGATATAAAATACGTTGAAATAAATAATGCCGAATATAGTAACAAATATCAATATAATATGTGATATATCAAAAACAAATACTTGAAATAACATTCATTTAAAAATATATTACTATATGAAAATAACTGTTAAATCTATGTAGTTGATTGAAAACATAGGGTTGATATTATAATAAAGAAAGTTAGGTTAATGAAATCTGTTTTGTATTGTTATATTAGTGAGTTGTGTGTTGGTAAGTCTGCGAATAGCTTTTGCACTACCTAAACAGAAAAGATTACGTATTGACTAAGATGCATCACGCAAAGCTGATATGAACAAAGATTGAAAGTCTGAGAGGAAAAATGTTATTATCGGTTCATATTATATAAAAAAGTAGTAAAGAAGTATGAAATGTTAAGAAAAATAAAAACCATCTGCTGCACAGTGTGTTGATCACAGCTTGTGCAGCAGATGGTTTTTGATATTGGTATAATTTTATCAGAATTCGAATGGCTGGGATTCACCGCAACCGCAAGTACCTACATATTTAGGCATAACTTTACCGCAGTTAGGGCATGTCCATGTACCATCATTGGGAACGTCTTTTCTGTTGTTGACAATTTCCTGAGCCTGTCTGAATGCTTCATCTTCTTTTGCTTTTTTACCAAAACGACGCTTTCTCTCTTCCTTGACATGCTTTGGTGCAGGCTGAGGGGAAGGGGCAGGTGAAGAATTGAAACGCATAGGTTGTGCAGCATTGTTTGCTGAATTGATGGAATTATCTTGATAAGCACCGGGTGCGTCGCTAAATTTCATAGAAGTAGGTGCTCTGTTTCCGAATCCCATAGATGCGGGAGGCTCATCGCTGAAGCGCATAGGAGCAGGAGGCGGTGCATTTTCAAAATCTAACGGCGCAAATGATGAATCCTGACTTTTAGGCTGATTGAACGACATATCGAAAGTGCTATAGCTTTCATATGTTTCGTTCTTAGGAATATTATCATTCTTAATGAAGTCCATATTTGAATGGGTACTATCGTCCGGGACATTTACCTGTGGATTATAACCCTGTATTGACGGCTGGACATTTTCAAACTCCGCAGCCATTTCGGGAGACACTTTATTTTGACGGCCTGTTGCTGCATTTGGGAATATCACTTCACTGCTGTCAGCAGGCTCTGATGATTCAAACTCAAATGGCTTAGGCTCACCGCAACCGCAAGTACCAACATAGTTAGGCATAATCTTTCCGCAGTTCGGGCATGTCCATGTGTTAGAACCGGAGCTTGGCACAGGACTTGAGGTTTCAGGTTTCTTTTTACTAAAGAATGACTTAGATTCTTTTATGTTTTCTCTTCTGGGTCCCGGCTTTGCAGAAGGTTTATTTTCAGACCTTGCACTGACAGAAGTATCGGCAGAATCAGCCGGAACAGGAGGTTCAAATTCAAATGGTTTAGGCTCACCGCAACCGCAAGTACCAACATAATTAGGCATAATCTTACCGCATGCCGGACAGGTCCATGTATCTGAACGCTGCTCAAGAACGTCAACCTTTTTCTTTCCGAATATATTGGTCTTTTCTGTAACAGTGGAATTCTGAACCGGAGCAGCAGGAACAGCGGCTTCTGTCTTAGCAGGAGCAAAAGGCTTTCTGGCATTGCCTGCACTGACAGAAGTATCGGCAGAATCAGCCGGAACAGGAGGTTCAAACTCAAATGGTTTAGGCTCACCGCAACCGCAAGTACCAACATAATTAGGCATAATCTTACCGCATGCCGGACAGGTCCATGTATCTGAACGCTGCTCAAGAAACATCAACCTTTTTCTTTCCGAATATATTGGTTTTTTCTGTAACAGTGGAATTCTGAACCGGAGCAGCCACAGACTTTGAAACCTCGGTAGCGGTCATTTTAGCAGCCGGTTTTGAAACCTTAGCAGCAGTCTCTTTAGCATCTGGTTTTGAAACTTCAATTACAGGTTTTTTAGCGACAGGTTTTTCTACTGTGATCTCAGGCTTGACGTTTTCTTTTATTTCCGGCGCATCCGGAACTTCGTCAAAAGGTCTTGACTGTGTTATTTCTTCCTCATAAAAATAATCAGCAGCAACGCGTGCTTCGGTAATTTTTTCGATGAAATCCTTGCATTTAATATGCTCAGGATGGTTTTGATAGTATTTAAGTGCAGCGGCATTTTTTAGTGCTGCATACAATACAACGTCGTAATCGGACGAAGTATTGAAGTTATAGCCCATCTCAACAGATACAAGTCCGTCAATTTTTCCGACAAGATTTGTAAGCATATCTATCATATGGTCTATATTTTGTTGTTTGTCATTGCTGTCTTTGATTTTCCAAAAGACTATATGTTTGACCATTTGACTTTCCTCCTGAAATCAAATTTTAAAAATCTGTAAAAATACACAATATCGCATATTTTTCTATTTTTATTTATATTGATTTTAACACAGGAAAGAAATTTTATCAATAAGAAATTGTAATTTTTAATAAAAAAATCGAAAATTAAATTTGTATTTTATTAAAAGATGATTGAGTAAAGGATATGGAAATGCAATATACCATTAAGAGGACTGAAATTTTGATTTTCACAGATGTATATATTATGAAAATTAGATGAAAAAAATCCGCTGCAACGAATACAGCGGATGATTTGTAAATAATATTGATTTTCAGCGGAATTAAAGCTCAACGCACTTGCCGTTTTCTTTGCCGTTAACTACATAGTAAGCGACGTTGTTCTCAGGCTGTACATAAAGCTCAATTGTCTCAACAGCGTCTGTGTTGCCATCAGCCTTATAAGCAGCCTTTACAGCCTCTACTATATCGTTTACACCTGTATTCTTACCCTGGAACTCAATTGTTACGTTTACTTTAGCTTCCTTTGCTTTAGCAGTTTTTGTTATTTTTGTTGCTTTTGTTTCTGCTTTAGCTTCAGTTTTTGTTTCAGCCTTAGCTGCCTTTGTTGTTTTTGTTTCCTTTTCAGCGGTTTTCTTTGCAGTTGCCATAATAACATTACCTCTTTCAAAAAATATAACATTAATATATGCGAAAAAGTACAGCTCTCTGTTTCGTACTTTACCTTGATTATAAACGTATTTCGGGCTTTTGTCAAACAAAACATTTATTTTTTTTCCTATAATAACAAAAAACGGTTACATATACAAATATCACAATTCTTAAAAAACATTATTGTAGATAATTACTAACAAAAAAATGTATAAAATTTCTGATACAAGAAAAAATAAATAACGAGCTATTTATCATCGGAGATGAGTAAATAATGAAATTATTAAAAGCTTTGATAATGATACGGAGGTTTTATATAATGGCAAAAAATACAACTAATGTTATAAAAGGGGTAGGAGCAGGACTGGTAGCAGGAGTTATGTTCGGAATTGTAAGTTCTGTTATGATGAAAGACAGCAAGAAAAATAAAAGGAAGGCGTCAAAAGCTATAGATGCAGTTGAAGGTATACTTGATGGTATGCAGGAAATATTCAGCTAAAAACGTATCAGTAATAGAGATACTGACAAACAGAGATGATATTCTGATTGGTTGAATGTAATCAGGGTCAGTGTTTTCCTTTACGGATTAATATATAGTGAAAAGCCGATGGATTTTAAGATTTCATCGGCTTTTTTGACAGCAGAATTGATCCCTCGGTTGATCTGTTCGCATACGTGTTTTGCTTTATGAATTGAAAATTATAAACGGATGCGAAAAAATCTTATCAGTGTGGTTGAATTTTCTGCGGATTAATGTTATACTTTATAAAATTTACTTTTATCGGAGAGATTAAAATGGAAATAAATAAGGCTTTTGATATAATAACCGGAAAGGTTGAACAAGTCCTGTTTGAAAAGGGCTTTGAAAAGCATAACGTAGCTGATACGGAAAATGAAAAAACGGCACTTTATACAGGAGCCGTTGCGTACAGCGTGGTTTATTACTTTGATAAAAAAAGAATAGTTCTTCGTTCGTGTGCTATGGTAGATGACGAGCCTGATAATGCGTGGAAAACAGTAGCAACGTGGCTTTTTGATGAGGAAGTGGATACATCACGTGAAGCTGAAAATATAGGTGATGATTTTGCTGAGACAATAAGAGGACCAAAGCAGACAGCAGTTCAGCAGAAGAAAAAGTCAAAGAAAGAAAACGGAGAAACGGCAAACGATCCTCTTTTCTTTGCAAACAGAATGATAGCTTATTTTCCTGAGTTAAAGGATGATGTTGCTTTTGAAAAGGCACATTATTCCGAATTCAGAGGAATAACTTTTGCGGATGAAAAAATACTTCCAAGATTCACTGAGTTTGTTAAAACTAAGGATGAAAAAAGCATTGCAAAGCTTTCAAAGAGCCTTTTTGAGCTTTACGAAGCAGGTGATCTTGATGTCAAGGGGATAATCACATACATACTTCTTAATTCTGCAGATGATGAACAGTTTGAAAAACTGACGGCAGAGTTTTCTGCTGAGGTCAAGAAAACTGCTGTGGCATCACGTGCTCTCAGGGGAAAAAAAATAAAGCCGGAAAAGCCGAAAAAGCCTAAGAAATATATGGCGGATACGCTCAATTCAATGAATACAAACAGATAAGGATGACTGCTTTATGTGTTTATTTGCATATAAAGCTGTCAGCAACAGACGAATGTGTGCAGACTATATAGTGTCATAGCAGCAATGAGTTGGAAAGGGCAGCACTTTGTGTGCAATGCGGCTGTAATCTTGAGCTCCGGCAATAGCACTGTTATTTAAT
The DNA here is from genome assembly GCA_902786345.1 of uncultured Ruminococcus sp. Lineage (GTDB taxonomy): Bacteria > Bacillota > Clostridia > Oscillospirales > Acutalibacteraceae > UBA1213. The sequence continues at coordinate 27,721 of CADACB010000031.1, forward strand.
CATAACAGAATTCGGATGTGATTGCAGTACAGCAAAAAAATAAATTTTTAAGTATTGACAAATAGCCTGTGGTGTGGTATAGTATTATTACCTCATCAGAGGTTATTTTTTTGTGCCTTTTTTTGAGGGAGGCTAAATTATTCCGAAATACCGGGAGGTGCCGTCATGAGAGTAAAAATAACACTAGCCTGCACAGAGTGCAAACAGCGTAACTACAACACAATGAAAAACAAAAAAAACGATCCGGATAGGCTTGAGATGAACAAGTACTGCAGATTCTGCAAGAAGCACACTCTGCATAAGGAAACAAAGTAAGGAACGGAGGTAAAATATGGCTAAAGAAAAATCGCCAAAGAAAAAGCCCAATATTTTTAAACGTATTGGCAACTACTTCCGTGACATCATCAGCGAGATCAAAAAGATCGTATGGCCAACCCCAAAGGCAACCTTTAAAAGCACAGGCGTTGTACTGATTGCAATGGTTGTTGTAGGAGTTGTAATTTTCGGACTTGATACCGGACTTCACGCGTTGTTCGGACTTGTAATGGATCTTGCCGGAAATTAAAGCAGTAACATTCGGAGGAGATACTTATGCCGGATAATGAAGCAAAATGGTACGTTGTACACACGTACTCCGGTTACGAAAATAAGGTCGCGTCCACCCTTGAAACGACTGTTGAAAACAGAGGACTCAAGGATCTTATCCAGGAAATTCGTGTGCCTAAGGAAAAGGTGACCGAAGTCAAGGATAATAAGACAAAAGAGGTGGAGCGAAAGATTTTCCCCGGATATGTCATTGTAAAAATGGTGATGAATGACGATTCATGGTATGTTGTTCGTAATATCAGAGGATGTACCGGTTTCGTCGGACCAAGCTCCAAGCCTGTTCCGCTTTCTGATGAAGAGGTTGAAAGACTTGGTGTTGAAACAAAATCTGTTGAGGTCAATTATGAGGTGGGCGATTCAGTCCGCATTACAGACAGTCCGTTTGAGGATTCTGTCGGAATTGTAGATGAGATTGATCTTCAGAACAACAGCGTCCGCGTTATAATACATATGTTCGGACGTGAAACTCCTGTGGAACTTGAGCTGAGTCAGGTCGAGCCGCTGGAGTAAAACATGCTGATAACGGAGCATATCCGTTGTTATTGAGGGATCTGTCCCTCGTGGGAGGAAGCGAAAATCAATATTCGCTCCGCAATTTACCACGAATTTTGGAGGTGCAATTAAAATGGCTCAGAAGGTAACAGGCTTTATAAAGCTTCAGATACCTGCCGGCAAGGCAACCCCGGCACCGCCTGTTGGTCCTGCACTTGGACAGCACGGTGTCAATATTATGGCTTTCACAAAGGAATTCAACGAGCGTACAAAGAATGACGCAGGTCTTATTATCCCTGTTGTTATCACTGTATATGCAGACCGTTCATTTACCTTTGTTACAAAGACTCCGCCTGCTGCAGTTCTTATCAAGAAGGCTTGCGGAATCGAAACAGCTTCGGGCGAACCTAACAAGAAAAAGGTTGCTAAGATCACCCGTGAACAGGTTCAGAAGATTGCTGAACAGAAAATGCCTGATCTCAATGCAGGAAGCATTGAAACAGCCTGCAGTATGATAGCAGGTACAGCAAGAAGCATGGGTATCGAAGTAGTAGATTGATCAGAGACCCGAGTGGGAGGAAATAAACTCCGATTTTACCACTGAATAGGGAGGAAAACCAATGAAACACGGTAAAAAATATGTTGATGCCGTAAAACTCATCGACAAATCAAAGGCTTATGACACAAAGGAAGCAATTGATGTTTGCCTTAAGACAGCTACAGCAAAGTTTGATGAAACAGTTGAGCTTCACGTAAAGCTCGGTGTTGACTCTCGTCATGCTGATCAGCAGGTCAGAGGTGCTATTGTTCTTCCTAACGGAACAGGTAAGCAGGTAAGAGTTCTTGCAATATGCAAGGGCGATAATGTTCAGAAGGCTCAGGAAGCGGGAGCAGAATATGTTGGTGCTGAAGAGTTTACACAGAAGATCCAGGGTGAAGGTTGGATGGACTTTGACGTACTTATTACAACACCCGATATGATGGGACTTGTAGGTCGTCTTGGTAAGATCCTTGGTCCGAGAGGCCTTATGCCAAACCCCAAGGCCGGTACAGTAACACCTGATATTGCCAGAGCTATCAAAGAAGCTAAGGCAGGTAAGATCGAGTATCGTCTTGACAAAACCAATATAATCCACTGCCCGATTGGTAAGGTTTCTTTTGGCACAGATAAGATCTCAGAGAACTTTGACGCTCTTATCAATGCCGTTATCAAGGCTAAACCTGCAGCTGCCAAGGGACAGTATATTAAATCCTGTGCGGTTACAACAACAATGGGACCGTCTGTAAGGATCAATCCTTCAAAGATCAGCGGTGCAGTTTGATTTTTGAAAAACACTTGACAAATACACTTTTGTGTGTTATATTTGATAATGCTGTTGACCAAAGACAGCAGGTGCGTAAGCATAATGGGTTTCCCGCCTGCCGAGGTTGTGCGTTTTTAAGCTTTATTAAGTGTATTACTACGCCTTCCTCGAAACGGGAAGGCGTTTTTTTGCGTTAAATTTCAAGGAGGTGAATCGTTTTGCCAAGTCAGAAGGTTTTAGAGCAGAAGCAGCAGGTTGTTGCAGAGCTCGCTGAAAGAATCCGTAATTCTGTTGCAGGTGTTATCGTTGATTATAAGGGTATCACTGTTGAGGATGATACAAAGCTTCGTAAGGAGCTTCGTGAGAACGGTGTAAAATACACTGTTATAAAGAATACACTCATCAAGCGTGCAGCAGAACAGGCAGAGCTTAACGGTATTGATGATGTACTTAACGGTACTTCCGCAATCGCAACCAGTGAAGAGGACTATGTAGCAGCAGCTCGTATTCTTCAGAAGTTTGCGGATGCACACGAAAACTTTAGTGTTAAGACAGGTTATCTCGATAATGAGGTAATCAGCCTTGATAAGATCAAGAGTCTTGCAAAGCTTCCTTCAAGAGAAGTTTTGCTTGCAAATGTACTTGGTGCTTTCCAGGCACCTATCGCTTCTTTCGCAAGAGCTGTACAGGCTATTGTTGATAAGAACGGTGAAGAAGCTCCGGCAGAAGCTGCTGAAGCATAATTTAAAAAACAAAATCTCAAAATCTGGAGGTAATTTAAAATGGCATCAGAGAAGGTTACAGCTATTGTAGAAGAATTAAAGGGTCTTACAGTTCTCGAGCTTTCAGAGCTCGTACACGCTGTAGAAGAGGAGTTTGGTGTATCAGCAGCCGCTGCTGTTGCAGTTGCAGCTCCTGCTGACGGCGGTGCAGCTGCCGCTGCTGCTCAGACAGAGTTCGACGTTATCCTCAAGTCTGCAGGTGCAGAGAAGATCAAGGTTATAAAGGTAGTAAGAGAGATCACAGGTCTTGGTCTTAAGGAAGCTAAGGCTCTTGTTGATGAGGCTCCGAAGCCGATCAAGGAAGCAGTCAGCAAGGATGATGCAGATGCTATCATGGCTAAACTTACTGAGGTTGGCGCTGAGGTTGAGGTTAAATAATTTTAGAATAGCTTCATAACATCAAAATCATAGTGAAACACAGTTTTCACTTCAAACACCAAAGGGAGGTGCAAAAAATGGCAAAATGTGAAATTTGCGGTAAGGGAGTAACATTTGGCATCAAGGTTTCTCACTCACACAGACGCTCAAACAGAACATGGAAGCCAAACGTCGTTAAGGTTAAGGCGATCGTAAACGGCAGCCCAAAACGCGTTAATGTCTGCACCCGTTGCCTTCGTTCAGGTAAGGTTACAAGAGCAGTCTGATCACGCATTCAGCTATATTCGTCGGGCGAGCTGAGATTCGCCGTACGATACAAATTGCACTTCGTGCAGTTGATAATCACATAAATAAAAAGCACTTCCGGTTTATGCTTATAACGCTATGTCAGAAGTGCTTTTTTATGTTTGACAATATTTCAAAAAAACAAGCGGCAAATCTGTCGCTTGTTTTTTACTGTTTTTGGATTTTTCTTCTTGAATTGTAAAATATCATTCTGATTCAAGATTATTTTACATAATTTATTTTTTACTCTTGATATATTCATCAATTGATTTGGCTGCTGTTTTTCCTGCACCCATAGCGAGAATCACTGTTGCAGCTCCGGTAACAGCGTCACCGCCTGCAAAAACGCCCTCACGGCTTGTCAGACCATTGTCATTGTCTGTGACAATACAGCCCTTGGAATTTACTTCAAGACCGGGAGTAGTTTTTCTTATCAAAGGATTAGGACTTGTGCCTATCGCCATTATCATTGTATCGACATTAAGAATAAACTCACTGTTTTCTTTTATGATTGGTCGTCTTCTGCCGCTTGCGTCAGGTTCTCCAAGCTCCATTCTGACGCACTTCATTCCGCATACTTCGCCTGATTCATCGCCGAGAACCTCAACCGGATTAGTGAGAGTTTTGAAAATTATTCCCTCTTCAACGGCATGTTCAATTTCCTCTTTTCTGGCAGGAAGTTCTTCCATACCGCGGCGATATACAATGTATACCTCATCCGCGCCCATTCTTTTTGCAGAACGTGCGGCATCCATAGCAACATTTCCCCCGCCTACAACGGCAACCTTTTTGCTGTGCTTGATCGGAGTTTTGCTGCCTTTTTTATATGCCTTCATAAGATTGATTCTTGTAAGATATTCGTTTGCGGAATAAACACCCTTAAGGCTCTCACCGGGAATGTTCATAAAACGCGGAAGACCGGCACCGCTTCCTATGTAAACTGCTTCATATCCCATTTCAAAAAGCTCATCTATTGTCAGTATCTTACCTATTACCATATTGGTTTCGATGTCAACACCTATAGCTTTAAGATTATCAATTTCATTTTGCACTATTATCTTCGGAAGACGAAATTCAGGTATACCATACACAAGTACACCGCCGGCGAGATGAAGTGCTTCATAAATCGTTACCTTATATCCCATCTTTGCAAGATCTCCTGCGGCTGTCAGCCCGCTTGGGCCGGCACCGATTATAGCGACCTTGTGTCCGTTGTACTCGGGAATTTCGGGTTTTTCTGTACAGTGTTCCCTGTGATAATCTGCAGCAAAGCGTTCAAGACGTCCTATTCCAACGCTTTCTCCTTTAAGACCTCTTACACATTTGCTTTCGCATTGTCTTTCCTGAGGACAAACACGACCGCAAACTGCAGGAAGAGAACTTGATTGTGAGATTATTTTATAAGCCCCTTCCATATCCTCGTTAACAATTCTTTCAATAAATGCAGGTATATTTATAGATACCGGACAGGCAGTGGTACACGGCTTGTTTTTACAGTTAAGACATCTTCTTGCCTCATTAACAGCCATTTCATACGTGTAACCAAGAGCAACTTCTTCAAAATTATTTTTTCTTATTTCCGGATCCTGAACCGGCATAGGACATTTTTTGGGATCATTATTTCTGTTTATAGGCATAATCCTTAACCCTCCTGTTTCATCAGGTTACAAGACGACTCCCGTGCGTGAGTCTCAAATTCCCGATACATTGTACCTCTGTGCATAGCCTCATCAAAGTCAACAAGATGACCGTCAAAATCAGGACCGTCAACACAGGCAAATTTTGTTTCACCGCCTACAGAAAGTCTGCATCCGCCGCACATTCCGGTGCCGTCTATCATAATGGGGTTCATACTTACAATAGTTTTTATGTTGTATTTTTTTGTGAGCAGGCACACGAATTTCATCATTATAAGAGGACCAATGGCTATAACCTCATCATATTGATTTCCTTCTTTTATAAGAGCCTCAAGCGCATCGGTTACAAGACCTTTTGTACCATAGCTGCCGTCATCAGTCATAATCCTGAATTCACTGCTTACGGCTTTGAATTCATTCTCAAGTATGATCAGATCTTTATTTCTGAATCCTGCGATACTGTGTACTTCACAGCCCAGCCTGGAAAGTTTTTTGGCGATAGGATAGGCAATTGCACATCCTACACCGCCTCCTACAACAGCAACTTTTTTAAGTCCGTCAGTTTCGCTCGGACATCCCAAAGGTCCGACGAAATCCTGAAGACTGTCACCCTCCTCAAGAGTATCAAGCTCCATAGTTGATCCGCCTACAACCTGATAAATTATTGTAACAGTGCCCTTTTCTCTGTCAAAATCAGAAATCGTAAGCGGAATACGCTCACTGTCTTCTTTTGCTCTGAAAATTATGAACTGTCCCGGCTCAGCCTTTTTTGCAATGAGAGGAGCTTCTATCTCCATAAGAGAAACCGTTGGATTCAAGGCTCTTTTTTTTACTATCTTGTACATAGCTTATACAGTCCTTTCTAAAAGCGATCAATCTAAAGCAAAATACAAAACTAAATATCAACATTATTATATCATAAATGATTAATACAAACAAGGTAAAAAATAATATAATTGTAATTCTGTGAATTAATATATATGTATTATATTTATTACAGGAATTCGATAATATATAAAATGAAAATAAAATATAATAAATAGTAAAAATACCTCATAAATACATATGTTTGGTTGACAATTTTGCGGTTAGATATTATAATGGTAAAAAAAGCACATATAAAGTGCAGTAGTAACATAAAAAAGCATTATTATACGTTTAACGAATTTTATTATCAACAAAAGGAATAAACAAAGGAGTTTTTATAATGCAGCATGAAGAGCTTATGAGCTTAAAGGAAACAGGGCATAAGGGTGATTTTTTACTCCCGTTTACAGTGTGCAAAACGTTATTGCCTGATTTTTATACTACATTTCCTATGCACTGGCATAATGAGATGGAGCTTGTTTATATAGACAGCGGAGAATACATAGAAACAATAGATTTTGAAAACTATCGTGTAAAAAAAGGTGATATTGTAATAATCCCTCCATGTATGCTTCACTCTTTTAAGCAATATGAGGAAGAAAGAACATCATTCAGAACAATTATATTTGATTTGAGTATAGTGACAGGAAACAATACGGATGCGTGTTCTATAAAATACTTTACTCCTTTTACCGAAAACAGAGTTGTATTACCGGCAGTGATTTCAGCGGATATGCCGCATTATAATGAGCTGAAAAGTGTAATGCTTAAAATGATGGAGATATATAGCAATAAGGAAATATGCTTTGAACTTGAGCTTAAGTCAAAGCTATATGAACTTTTTTATCTTCTTTTCAAATGCTTTTTCAAGAGCGAGGTCAATAAAACATCTATAAAAACCGGTACAACCAAAAGCGTTAAGATCATATTGGACTATATCAGCGAAAATTATATGTATCCTATAACAATAGAAGAGCTTGCCGAAACCGTAAATCTCAGTAAGCATTATTTTATGAGGTTCTTTAAGAAATATATGGGTATGACTTGTATTGAATATATAAATGATTACCGCTTGAATATTGCCGCAAATCTGCTTCTTACGACACGTATGAAGATCACCGAGATTGCTGTAAGCATTGGAATTACGAATCTTTCGTATTTCAACAGGATATTCAAGAAAAAATTTCACCTTACTCCAAAGGAATATCGTTTCAATGCAGATGATATATAACAATGATCCCCTGTCAGACTGACAGGGGGTTTTTCACTAGTTTACAGCATTTTGTGCAGGTTAAGAGTGAAAATATGTATGTTACCGTTTTGTGGTTTCTTTTTCTGATTATATATGATAATATTTAACTACAGTCAAGAAAACGGATGTGAGTTAATGAAACTGAAAATTGAACAATCAGATGAATTTGATGAAATTGAGGTTACGATAAGATGTAAAACAATAGACTCAAGACTTCAAAAGGCCATAGATATATTACAAAACACTCCCAAAACTCTGACAGTTCAGAATAACGGAGCACTAAAAATTATAAAAACAGGCTTGATTTATTACATTGAAAGTGTTGATGAAAAAACCTTTGTCTATTGTGAGAGCGAAGTTTATTCATCCGAACTGAAATTGTATGAATTTGAAGAGCTTTTCAGTAGTATAAGCTTTGTCAGGATAAGTAAGGCGTGTATTCTTAACATTGATTATATCGACAGCATAAGGGTGCTTTTGAATGGAAAGCTGGAAGCAACCCTTATGAATTCTGAAAAGGTGATAATAACAAGACACTATGTGCCTATGTTCAGAAAAAAGCTGAACAGTATGTAAAGGAGATGAATGATATGAAAAATAAAATAATGAAAAATCTGAAAAAATCAATTGTAGCTTGCAGTGTATCTTGCTGTGCCTCATATACACTTGCATCGGTTTTGATATCGTTGTTGAATATTAACGAAATGAATTATAATATCTGGGTCATAAATATAGAGTTGTTTTTTGTATGCTTTGTTATAGCATTGCTGATGCTTATTTCGGATGCTTTTTTGGATTATGATAATAATATTAAGATCACCTTTCTGATTGGCTTTGCTGAGGTTGCTGTACCTGTTCTGGTGCTTGGAGGGCCTGTTTTTAATTGGTTTGATCTTTTCAGTCCGCAGATAATCAGCCCTGTTCTGATACTATCATTTGTATATATAGCAATATTTATATTATTCTATTTGCATAGCAAAAAGGTTGAGAGAGAGATTAATAAAAAAATATCTGAAAGAAAGGAACGAATTAGAAATGACAAACAAGATAATTGAAGTGACAGATCTGAAAAAATCTTACGGCAAGGTTAAGGCTGTTAGGGGAATAAGCTTTTATGTTGAACAGGGCAAGCTGTTTGCCTTTCTTGGACCTAACGGTGCGGGAAAATCAACGACTATAGATATTATCACGACATTTTTACAGAAGGACAGCGGAGAGGTGATAATAGATGGTCTGGTTTCGGGTAAGGATGATGATAAAATAAGAACCATTATCGGCGCAGTTTTTCAGGATAATATGCTTGATGAAATGCTGACTGTAAAAGAAAACATAATGATGAGAGGGTCACTTTACGGTCTTAGAGGTAAGAAGCTGATAACTGCAGTCGAAAAGGCTATTGCCGCTGCAGAGGTAGGGGAGTTTAAAGACAGAAAATACGGTAAGCTTTCGGGCGGACAACGAAGAAGGGCTGATATTGCAAGGGCACTTGTAAATACACCCAAGATACTTTTTCTTGACGAGCCTACAACGGGACTTGATCCTCAGACAAGAAAAAATGTATGGGAAACAATACAGAAGCTTCAACGCGAAACCGGTATGACAGTATTTCTTACTACTCATTATATGGAGGAGGCAGCAGAAGCGGATTATGTTGTTGTAATAGATAACGGAGAGGTTTCTGCAAAAGGCACACCGTCATATCTTAAAGATAAATATGCAGGTGATTTTCTCAAGCTTGTTCCCAAAAAGGAAAAATATGAAGAAATATTATCCGGTCTTAAAAATGATAATTACAAGTTCAGTGAAAATGCAGATTCAATAAAGATCAATATATCTCATACACTTGAAGCACTTCCGCTTATTGAAAAGTATAAGAATGATATAACGGCACTTGAGGTTATCAACGGTACAATGGATGACGCCTTTATTGCCATTACCGGAAAGGAGATAAGAGAATGATAAGTTTTACAAAACGTAATTTAAAAATATATTTCCGTGATAAATCTTCCGTATTCTTTTCCTTGCTTGCAGTGTTAATAGTACTTGGACTTTATGTATTTTTTCTTGGAGATCAGCTTGTCAATAGCTTCAAGGACGAGGTGGCCGGAGCACAAAAGCTTATGGACAGTTGGATAATGGCAGGTATACTTGCTGTAACGCCTGTTTCTACAACACTTGGTTCTTTTGGTGCTATCGTAAATGATAAAACCAAAAAGATTTATAAGGATTTTCGTTGTTCACCGATAAAATCAAGATCAATTGCCGGTGGTTACATATTAAGCTCATTTTGCGTAGGCGTGATAATGTCTTTGTTTGCGCTGGCACTTGTTGAAGTTTACTTTGCTGTCAAGGGATATGCATTACTTTCTATGCTTCAGTTCTTACAGGTTCTTGGTGTAATATTGATCTCGGTGCTTGTAAGTTCGGCAATGATGTATCTTGTTGTTTGTTTGTTTACAAGCCAGAATGCCTTTGCAACAGCGAGCACTATAATCGGTACACTCATAGGCTTTGTAACCGGTATATATCTTCCTATAGGAAGTACGGATCAATCCATACAGTACGTAATAGAATTTTTCCCGATCTCACATGCGGCATCTCTTTTCAGAAAACTGCTTATGGCTGAACCAATGAAAGAAAGCTTTGACGGTGTTCCTGAGAAATTTCTTGATGACTTCAAGCTTGATATGGGTGTTGAGTTCAAAGTATTTGATCACACGTTTACAACACTGGAAAGTATATGTTATATGCTTCTTGCGGCTATTATTTTCTATATGATCGGCATTTTAGTAACAAAAAAGAAGAATAAATAAAAACAGGAGGTACAGCATTGGTAATATGTGCTGTGCCTCTTGTTAATGTTTCAGAATTATTCAAGGATTTTATGTCCGTGTTCATAAAGAAGAATGTTTATATCAATGATTGAGATTTTATGAAGTATACCGAAAAGGATTATACTGTCACGTTCGTCCTTGGGATAGAGCGGAGCAGCTTTTACGGAAAGCAACAGTGCTTTTGTCTGTTCGACGGTTGCTCCGATTCCGATGCTCAGCATAATAAGCTTGTCACGAGAGGGAGTTTTAGTGCCGTTGAATATCTGGTAAGCGTAATTTTTTTGAATGAAAGAATTGTCTATAGCTTCGGATTTTGTTATGCCATTATTTTTGAGTATACTGTTGAGCATTTGCACAAGCGATGCATCAGATATATTTTCAGTATTTTCTTTTAGATAGTCATTCAGGTCACTTTTGTTTTTAAGTATTTGTATAAGCTCATCTGTGGATTTTTTCATTTTTATCTTCCTTTTCTTTACAGAATGTGATAAACTATAAATAATATAAATGAAAGAAAGTTATTTATGGATTTGGAATCAAAATTCAGGCTTTGGCAGTTCGATACAGTCAAAGCCTATAATGATAATACGGAGCTTGTGTTCAACAAAAACTCACATATTTTAATGATCAAAAAAATAATGCCTGCTGATGAAGCTGAACTTCATCGAAGTCTGTCGGACATAAGACATCGTAATATAGTCGGGATATATGACGTTGTTTCAGACGGAAATAAATGTATAGTGCTTGAGCAGTATATATCAGGTAAGACTTTGGAAAGTTGTGAAACAATGAGTGAGAAAGCCGCAGTTGATATTATGGTTCAGCTTTGCACAGCCCTTGAATTTATACACAATATGGGTATTATTCACCGTGATATTACCCCTTCTAATGTTATGTTGAGTGATGATGGTATTGTCAAGCTTATCGATTTTGATATTGCACGTAAATTCAAAGATAGTGCTCCAAATGATACCCGTATTCTTGGAACAGAAGGATTTGCGGCACCGGAGCAGTTTGGATTTGAGCAGACGACAGCACGTACAGATATTTATTCACTTGGGGTGTTGTTGAATTATCTGCTTACAGGGGATAAAGACATAAAGAATATTTATGAAAATAATCCGAGGCTTAAGTATGTTATTGAAAAATGTACAGAGCTTGAACCGCAAAAAAGGTATGAAAGTGCTGCCCGGCTGAGAGCTGTACTTATAATTGCACTATATGGAAAAAAATATTTCTATAAAACCGATTATGCTTCGGACGGCTTTGATGCCGGTATCACATTCGGCAAAAGGGATATGAAATTCAAACGTATATACATTTCAGTTATTACTTTTATTACAACAGTAATATCTGTTTTCTTTTCAATCGGTGTGTATATGAACACAAGCAGTCCGGAAGATTTTCTGTTAAGAACGTTGGTTATTGTGCTTGTATTGGTGATACCTATACTGCTTATTGTTAATCCTGACAGCTTTCAGAAAAGATTATTCAAGAAAATATATTATCCGTTACGAAGAGTTATTTTCATAGTGGCAGCTATTTTTATTATGCTTGCCGGAGCTTATGTTGGAATATATTTTAACATATGATTTAAAAAATGTGTATGCTCTCAGCATAATTTGTTTTATAGAAAGATCAATGCGCGTAACAAAATCTTATTTAAAATTGTTTATATATAACTGAATATTTACAGTGATAATATAAAGTTTTTCACACAGAATTCAGAAAACAAAATAATTGTGTGCTGACAGCATAACAAATATTTTGCCTTTTGATATATTATAATGTAAAATCTAATAAAGTCAAGGAGGATTTTACATGAAATCTGTAAAAAGAATTATTATCATAGCATTAGCGGTTGTTCTCGGAGTCAGTGCGGGGTGTGGAACTGATGAAGCTTCAAACTCAGAATCGAAAAATTCTGTATCACAGACAAGTCAGGCTTCGTCATCGGAAAATAAAGTATCGCAAACAGATCAGGTTTCGTCACCGGAAAGTGAAACATCTCAGTCAGGCAATGATATGGTTTCGGGTAATCTGAAATTTACAATTGATAAGGTTATTACAACGAAATTATTAAAGGGTGAAAATGAATACCTTAATGACAAAGCCGATGACGGTAAGGCATTTGTCATCATTGAGATGACAGCAGAAAACATAGGTGATGAAAACGATTATGTAAACCCGCTGTATTTTTCCGCATCCTCAGATGATATATCAATAAGTGACGCAGTTCTGCTTAATAAGCCTGATGGACTTGAAATGTTCTCCGGCGATATTATGTCCGGAAAGAAACGCAAGGGCTATCTTGCATATAAGCTTGAAGAAAACTGGAAGTCTGTTGAAATCTCTTATACAGAGGTTCTTGATAATAAGCCTGCATTTACATATACAGTAAATCGCAGTGATGCGGTAGAGCAATGAGGCATATCAGACGTATTATCGAAAAACTTAAAGAAGAGCAGGGAAAAGAGTTCTGTCTGAAGGACGGCAGGAGTTTTACATATACTTTTAACGGAAATGATATATATATTGAAGATAAAAATTGGCATATAACAGAAAATGATATTGCAGCCGCACTTGACTACAGATCCGGACTTGCTGAATATGATATTATTCAAGCCGAAAAATATTCCTATATATTTTCTCTTATAAATCTGTATTTTAACAATGCCGACTGACAGTATATAAAAAACCTTATTTTTAAGGTCAGCCGAAGGATTTATACCTATTTTTGCATCACGCCGAGCCTTAAAGAATTTAGGTGCAACCTGTGGGAACTGTGCATATGTAAGTACATCTTCTTCCTGCTCGATCCACTCAGGAATTTCTGCACGAAGCTTTTCAAGCTCCGGCTCAAGGAGATCTGCCGGTCTGCACGTAACAGGTTTTTCGTCACCAATGATTTTTTTTCGGAACTCAGGATCTATCGGCACAGGAGTAGTACCATACTTGCCGGCAACAAGATCCTTGAACTGACCGCTGCAATTTTTATATTTCCCGAAAAGTACATTAAATACCGCCTGTGTACCAACAATTTGTGAGGTAGGTGTAACAAGAGGCGGATAACCTGCATCCTCACGTACACGGGGAACTTCTTCAAGTACCTCTGTCAGCTTATCCTCTTGACCTGCATCCTTAAGCTGCTTAAGAAGGTTGGAGAGCATACCGCCGGGAACCTGATAGATAAGTGCTTTAGCGTCAGCTACAAGCATCTTCGGATCAAGCAAGCCGCTTTTTATGTATTTTTCGCGAAGCGTCATAAAGTAATCTCTTATTTCAGAAAGCTTGATAAGATCAAGTCCTGTATCATATTCCGTACCCTGAAGAGCTGCTACCATAGATTCTGTCGGAGCGTGAGATGTTCCGTTTGCAAGCGGAGACATAGCTGTGTCTATTCTGTCAACACCTGATTCAATTGCTTTGAGCAAACACATTGACGCAAGGCCTGAGGTGTAGTGAGTATGAAGCTGAACGGGAATTTTAACAGCCTGTTTTATAGCAGCAACAAGTTCAGCTGTATAAAACGGAGTAAGCAAAGCCGCCATATCCTTTATGCAGATTGAATCAGCACCTGCGTCCTCAATTTGTTTGGCATAATCAACGTAATATTGTGTTGTAAAAACAGGACCGGTTGTGTAGCTTATGGCAACCTGAGCTTCAACATTCGGATTCTCTTTTTTTGCGGCCTTTGCGGCATTTATAGCGGTTTGCAGATTCTTTATGTCGTTAAGCGCATCGAATATTCTTATTATATCAATACCATTTGCCACTGAACGCTGAACAAAATATTCCAGTACATCGTCAGCATAATGACGGTAGCCAAGCATATTTTGTCCTCTGAAAAGCATCTGAAGCTTTGTTTTTGGACAATGCTTACGAAGTACGCGAAGTCTTTCCCAAGGATCTTCATTCAGAAAACGTATACAGGAATCAAATGTTGCACCGCCCCAGCATTCCAGGGAGTAAAAGCCGATTTCGTCCATTTTTTCGAGAATCGGAATCATATCCTCCAGCGGCATTCTTGTTGCAAGCAGTGACTGATGAGCGTCACGGAGCACCGTTTCAGTGATCTGTATTTTTTTAGCCATTATGACCTACCCCTTTCAATGAATGTGTCATATATCAGTTAAGTGTTACAAGCACAGCGCCGGTATCAACGGATTCACCCTTGCTCACCTCAACTGATGCAACAGTAGCGTCACGTCCTGCTTTGATCTCGTTTTCCATTTTCATTGCTTCAAGAACAACCAATACATCGCCTGATTTTACAGACTGACCTGCTTTTACAGGTACATCAAGAATCGTTCCGGGCATAGGAGCTTTTACAGGCTCTCCGCCTGTTGCTTTTGGAGCAGCCTTGGGAGCTGGTGCAGGTGCGGCTTTTGGAGCTGCCGCAGCTGTGGTCTGTACAGAACCGTCTGCTTCTTCTACCTGTACGTCATATACAACACCATTGACGGTTATTTTTAAGTTTTTCATAATAAACATTCCTTTCGGTTTTATATCTGTCAAATATAAAGATTATTGTGCTTTTTGGGTAGTGTGGACACTCTCTTATTGCAGAGCATATCAATTGAAGTGATAAGTCTTGAACGAGTTTCCTCAGCATTTATTATGTCGCTGATATATCCGTTTTCGGCTGCCTTCATTGCTGATAGATTTTCCTCTTTGAAGCGTTTGATAACAGCGGCTCTGTCTGCCTTGGGATCCTTTGAATTCTTAAGCTGACCTCCCAGATCGTCACCAAGCATAATAACAGCCTCAGCTTCAGGGGTAAGTGCAGAAACCGATGCCTTTGCCCATGCAAGTGTAATATCTGCTGATGCGCCTGTACCTGCTGCTGCAATATATACAGTACCATATGCATTGCCTGTAATAACAGTGATTTTTGCGGTTGTTGCTTCTGCATAAGCTGATGTAAGCTTTGCTGCAGATTTTATGCACTCGAATCTTTCTGCGTCTACAAACGAAATAACGGGAATACTGAATGCATCACAGAAGCGTATGAACCTTGCAGCCTTAGAGCATGCTTTACCATCAAGCACCTTGCCGTCAAGAGCTGTGATACCTGTTGTTGTTCCGTTGATGGTTGCTATTATTGTTTTTACATTTTGGCTGTATTCTGCCTGTAGTTCAACTGCACTGCCAAGGTCACATACAGCAGCTGCTGCCTGAGAAGCAGTCATATTTATATCCGTATTATTTTCAGCGTCTATGCTGTCATAGGCAACACACGCGCTTGAAAGATTATTTGAAGGAAGGATAGCAGCAAGCTCTCTTGCTTTTGTGATAGCTTCGTTTTCGTTTTTTGCGAGTATATGAGCAACTCCCTTTTCAGCGGCTTTCTTTGCAGTGGAATCTGTACCGCTCGTATTAAGTGAGAATTCGGCATTTTCTGAAATTATCAGAATATCTGCGCAGGCAGCTATAAGAGCCTGTGTGCCGAAGCATTTACCGAGTACAACAGAGATCTGTGGTACAACTCCCGAAAGATTATTGGAATATTTAAGTATATCGCCATATGCTGCAAGCAGGTCTGTACCTTCCGACAGTCGTCCGCCAATGGAATCATAGACGGCGACAACAGGTTCACCTGTTTTTAGTGCGAGATCATACAATTTTTTTATTTTTACAGCCTGAGCCTTTGACATAGCACCGTCCGCTATATCAGTATTCTGAGCAAAGGCATACACACCCATACCTTCAATGTATCCGTGAGCAGCAACAGCTTCTGTATATCCGTCTGTTGACTTTGCAAAGGCATCAATTTCAGTAAACACTCCATCGTCAAACAGAGCCGAAAGTCTTTCATATGCCTTAGAGCCGTTCAGCAACGCACGAGCTGAAGACAGCTCTTCAATTTTTGATTCTATACTCATTCTTATCCTCCCTTTAATTGATTGGAAATTTTCTCTATAACATTATATTACACTTTAGTCAAAATATCAACCCCCGAGGGTGCAGTTGCGTAACTGCGGCGGCGTTATCACGGCGGAACGTGTTCGTGATTGTGTTCATTTACGCTCACTCTGACTGAAAATCAACTTCAGTGCCGCGGCTTAACTTCAATTATTTTGCTAATTGTAATGGCAAACAGCAACATTCCTGCTTGCTGTCAATAAAAAAGCAGATACGATTACTCAGGTTAAGTAATCGTACCTGCTGTGAATTGCTTATATGGTTAATGTGTAGATATAAGCAGATATAAATGATGTATTGAGTTAATATATGTGCTTGCTATTATCCGATAAACATCTGAGTCCAATAATTACCGTCAGCAACATATCCTACTCCGATTTTTGTGTATGAAGAATTGAGTATATTTGCTCTGTGACCTTCGGAATTCATCCACGCATTGACAACAATCTCAGGAGTTTGCTGCCCCATAGCAATGTTTTCTCCTGCTGTACGGTAGGTGATGCCGAATTGCTTCATCATATCAAACGGTGAACCGTATGTTGGAGAAGTGTGGCTGAAATATTCTTTATCTTTCATATCCTGTGATTTTATCCTTGCAATCCTGCACAGCTCTGCATCAGCTTGTAATTGATTCAGACCGTTTTGTACACGTATTTCGTTGACAAGCTCAATTACTTTGCTTTCATATGCAGAGATGCCCTCTGCTGTGTTTGAGTCAGGAATTTTTGGTGTGCTGTTTTGTTCAGTCTGATCATTATTGGATTCTGACGTATTTGTTGTTGCCGGAACAGACTGATCAGTGCCGGTGTTGGAAGTATTCTGAGTGATGTCTGACGATGGAGTGCAAATACCGTCCGGGCAATTAACTCCGGGAAGTTTTATGCCGCAGCTGTTAAGAATATCCGAAATTTGATTTGAAGATATATTTCCTGAAAGAATATTCTGAAGTTGAGTCTGATCGCAGCATTTTGAGAGAATGTCATTCAGATTGCCGCAATCTTCTGTTATGCAATTGCCACCGCTGAGTGTATATAAATTAATATTTCCGCAGCTTGTATCTGCTGCACTTACGGGAATTGCTGCCATAGATATTGCTCCTGCCAATGCAAGAACAGTTAGTGCTGATATTTTTTTCATAAGAAAAACCTCCTGTTTTGATTGTTTTGAAAACCTGCACTTTCGGTCTTCAAGTAAATTATAGTATTATTTTTGTGGCAAATCAACACACAATATCAGGTAAGACAGGAAGTGTTTCCCTTGCATATCTTAAAAGTGTTAAAATAAATTGAAAAGGGTTTTGTATTGTGTTTATTTTGTTATTTTAGAGTAATCTCTCACTGTGATAAAATAAAATTAAAAAAATTTTAAAAATATAGTGACTTTTAACTATTTTTATGTTATAATGAATAAAATTATATTCCAATTATATATTTTTGAAGCATTGCAAAGCGGTGTCATAATTATACTGATCAAAGGTGGTTTAATGTTTGAACAAACTATAAATATTGATAGAATGGAACAGGCGGCTGCTCTCTTCGGTACGTTTGATGAAAACATAAAGCTTATTCAGAATGAATATATGGTGTCTGTTGTATGCAGAGATTCTGAGCTTAAGGTTTCCGGTGAACCGGAAAATGTTTCAAGAGCGGCACGGGTTATTGAAAGTCTGCTGAATCTTATCAATAAGGGTGAGGCTCTCAGCGAACAGAACGTAAGATACTGTATGTCGCTTGTGAATGACGGCAATGAGCAGAGAATTGAGCAACTTGCAGGTGATTGTATTTGTATAACCTCAAAGGGCAGACCTGTCAAGCCTAAAACACTCGGTCAAAAGGGTTATTGTTCGGCAATAAAAAACAATACTATCACCTTTGGAGTAGGACCTGCCGGAACAGGCAAGACGTATCTTGCTGTTGCGATGGCTGTTGCTGCGTTTCGCGCAAGGGAGATCAACCGTATAATACTCACAAGACCGGCTGTTGAAGCAGGAGAAAAGCTTGGGTTTCTTCCCGGTGATCTTCAAAGTAAGGTCGATCCTTATTTAAGACCGCTTTATGATGCATTGTTTGATATGTTGGGGGCAGAAACATATCAGAAATATGTGGAACGCGGAAACATAGAGGTCGCACCTCTTGCATATATGAGAGGCAGAACGCTTGACGACAGCTTTATAATACTGGACGAGGCTCAAAATACTACACCGGAACAAATGAAAATGTTTTTGACAAGATTGGGATTCAATTCAAAAATGGTGATAACGGGAGATATAACACAGATAGATCTTCCCGGGGGGATTCGTTCCGGACTTAAAGATGCTGTCCGTATTCTTAAGGATGTTGAGGATATAGAGACTGTTATGTTTTCTGCAAAGGATGTTGTCCGTAATCGTCTGGTTCAGGACATCATCAAAGCTTATGATAGTATAAATGGAAAAAAACAAAGATAATTCTATTGAAAGGTGAGGTTCCTATGGACAAGATAAAAGTAATTATTTCAAATAAGCAGAAGGATGTTAAGATCCCAACAGGGCTTCGTATGCTGATAAGACGCTGCTGTAATGCCGTTTTGCAAATGGAAGAATTTGAAGGCTCTGTTGAAGTCAGTGTTACACTTGTGAATAACAAGCAGATAAAAGAGCTTAATTCAATATACAGAAACAAGGACAGGGTAACAGATGTTCTTTCTTTTCCTATGGGTGAAAACGGCAAGTATGATACCGATCCCACAACAGGTGCAAAGATACTCGGAGATATTGTAATATCAATGGAAACAGCAGTTGAGCAGGCTGAACGTTTTGGTCATTCACTCCAAAGAGAGGTTGGTTATCTTACAGCACATTCAATGCTTCATCTTCTTGGTTATGATCACGAGGATAACGGTCTGCAAAGAATCCGTATGCGTGAAAAAGAAGAAAAAGTAATGACACTTTTAGGCTTGCCAAGTTCCTCAAGCTATGTTTTGAAGGATGAGGACTGATGTCCTTTCTTAAGGGTTTTAAATACGCATTCAGCGGAATAATACACTGCATAAAAAACGAGCGGAACATGAGATTTCATACAGTAGCTGCACTGTATGTTCTTTGTTTTGCACGTTTTTTTGGTTTTTCACGAAATGAATATATTATACTTTTTCTAACGATTGGCGGAGTAATTGCTGCCGAGGTGTTTAATACTGCAATTGAGGAACTTTGCGATAAGGTGAGTGAGGAGTATGATATAAAAATCAAATACGCTAAAGATTCCGCTGCCGGAGCAGTTCTTGTACTTGCAATTTTTGCAGCTGTTATTGGAATAATTCTTTTTTGGAATATTGACGGATGGAGTTCAATGTATAATTTTTATATTACTCATCCTGTGAACCTATGTGCACTAATAGTGACAGTAATTGCGTCTTTGATATATATAATAATAGGTCCTGTCGGAATACAAAGTTTTTTATCAGGAAATAATAAAAATGATAATACAAAAAACAGAGAGAAGGGAAAAAATGACTGAAAGTAAAACAGCATTTATTGCAATAGTGGGAAGACCGAATGTAGGTAAATCATCTATACTAAACAAAATGCTTGGTGAAAAAATTGCAATAGTATCTTCAAAACCGCAGACAACACGTACAAGGATAATGGGTGTTCTGACTGAGAAAAACAGTCAGCTTGTGTTTATTGATACACCGGGACTGCACAAGCCGAGGAACAGTCTTGACAAATATATGTTAAGGTCAATAAATGAATCGGTTGCAGGAGTTGATATGTGTGTGCTTGTTGTGGAGGCTGACCGAAAACTCAGTGAAGAAGAAGAGCAGCTAATAGAAAAATTCAGGAGTGCACAGCTTCCGGCACTTCTTGCAATTAATAAAACCGATATGGTAAAGGATAAAACCGTTCTTGCAAAGCAGATTGGGGAAATATCAGAAAAGTATGATTTCAGTGCTGTAGTACCCTGTTCAGCACAAACAGGTTTTGGTATTGAAATACTGAAATCAGAAATGCGTAAGCTTGCTCCTGTCGGAGAATTTATGTTTGATGAGGATACACTGACTGATCAGCCGGAGAGGGTTATTGCCGGAGAAATTGTCAGAGAGAAGCTGTTAAGACTTCTTGAGCGTGAAGTGCCTCACGGAGCGGCAGTTTATATTGAAAGAATGAAGGAACGTGAAAGCGGAGAGCTTATTGATATTGATGCAGTGATCTATTGTGAACGCAGCAGTCATAAGGGTATAATCATCGGAAAGGGCGGTGCTATGCTGAAAAGAATAGGTACATACGCCAGACAGGATATGGAAAAATTCTTTGACTGTAAGGTTAATTTACAGATATGGGTAAAGGTAAAGGAAGATTGGCGAAACAGAGAATCTATACTTCGCAGTCTTGGATATGATGAAAATGAATTCAATTGATATAATTCCAATAAGAAACTTAATAATTTTTTTCTGATGACAATTTACTTGTTATAATTCATTCATACAAGGTTATAATAATAACATACATTTATAACAGTCAATAAAACTATTTGTATACATTATCCAAAAGCGACAGGCTGCTTCATCTGAAGATCAATATTGACAATGAAACGTTCTGCCGCTGATCGGGTGTTAAGCCACTCCGCTGTGCTACAGTAAATGGGGGTATTTGTATGGATGAATATACAGCGTGGAAGAATTTTGTAGAAACAGGAAGGGTCAGTGATTATCTGGCATATTGCCGTGTGAAGCTTGGGTATCCGCCAGAGGTTACTGAAAAAAAACCGGAGGTGTTTTATGAGAACACGAACGAAAGGACTGATATTAAATGAACAAAGTGTTGGTGAAAGAGACAGGCTGATAACAGTTCTGACAAGGGACAGAGGGATAGTCAGATGCTTTGTGAGAGGAGGAAAAAGCTTCTCAAACAAAAGCTTTGCAGCAACTCATACCATGTGCTATTCAAAAATGAATATATTTGTAGGAAAAAATTCTGAAATAGTTGATGATGCAGAATTGATTAGATTTTTTTCTGAACTCAGACAGGATATAGAAAAGCTTGCACTCGTTCAATATATGTTTGAGATTGCAATCTGCTGTATTCCACAAGGTTTGGATTCTGAAAAGCAGCTGAGTCTTATTCTTAACTGTATGCATTTTCTTTCGACAGGGGACAGATCTGATAAATTTGTGAAAACAGTCTTTGAAGTCAGATTAATGCTCAGCCTCGGTTTTGTACCTGATATATTATACTGCTATGGCTGCGGATGTTATGAAGCGGATGTTATGTATTTTGATTGTCAAAAAAATAGTATAGTGTGCTCCTCGTGTGCTAAGGAAGGTCCAAATATGTTAAAGCTGTCAAGAGGAGCACTCACTGCATTGAGATATATTATAGTTGCAGAACCAAAGAAAATATTTTCATTCAATATATCACAGGAGTCACTTGATCAGCTGTCGCAGTGCTCCGAAATGTATGTACTCTCACAGATAAATAAACACCCGGGCACACTTGATTTTTATAAACAAGTGTGCACCGTTACATAAAGGAAAAGGATATGAATAAAGATCAAAAATCATTAGAGCTTGATAAAATACTTTCAATGCTTGCAGAACAGACATCCTTTGAGGATGCCAAAAACAGTGCCCTTGAAATTGAGCCTTCAACAGGACTTTTTGAAGTAAGGGAGCGTCTTCAGCAAACCTATGATGCACACTCTTTAACGGGCAGGTTTGGAGCCCCTGCTTTTGGAAATATCCATAATATGACGAATGCACTGAGAAGAGCGCAGGCAGGTGCAGTATTAACACCGCTTGAGCTTCTTAGGTGTGCAGCTTTGCTCAGGGTTATACGCTCTGTGACAGACTGGAGGGCAAAATCATCTTCAATCGAAAGCAGTATTGATACATATTTTAATGCTCTTACACCAAATAAATATCTGGAAATAAAAATTACATCAGCTATACTTTCGGAGGATGAGATCTCTGATAACGCTTCCCCCGAGCTTGCGTCAATCCGTAAAAAGATAGCGGCGGCTTCATCAAAAATAAGAGAACGTCTTGATAAGATAATACATTCACAGTCAATGCAGAAATATCTTCAGGACAGCATTGTAACTATAAGAAGCGGAAGATTTGTCATTCCGGTCAGGGCGGAGTTTCGATCGGCAGTTTCCGGACTTGTACACGATACGTCATCAAGCGGAGCAACTGTATTTATTGAACCTATGAGTGTTGTTGAAGCAAATAACGACATACGTATGCTTCGCTCAAAGGAACAGACAGAAATTGACAGGATACTTGCTGAGCTTTCAGCAGAACTGGGAGCTTATGCTGATCAGATCAGCAGCAGTTATAAGATGCTGACTGAGCTTAATGTTATATTTGCAAAGGCACATCTTGCATACAAGATGAAAGCAACTCTTCCGATTATGAATAATGAGGGCAGAATATTGCTTAAAAAAGCACGTCATCCTCTCATTTCTCCTGATAAGGTTGTTCCTACCGATATAGAGCTTGGAACAGACTTTGATACATTGGTTATAACAGGTCCGAATACAGGCGGCAAGACGGTTTCTCTCAAAACAACGGGCTTGTTGACACTTATGGCTATGTGCGGTATGATGATACCGGCGGCTGATAACAGTGAGTTGTCTGTGTTTGACGGAATTCTTGTTGATATAGGTGATGAGCAGAGTATTGAACAGTCGCTTTCAACATTCTCAGCACATATGACAAATATAAGAAGGATCACAGAACTTGCTGATGATAAAAGTCTTGTACTGATTGATGAGCTTGGAGCAGGTACTGACCCTGTTGAGGGTGCTGCACTTGCACAGTCTATTATTGAAGAGTTCCGTAAGCAAGGAGCAAAAATTGCAGCAACAACTCACTATGCCGAGCTAAAAAGCTATGCACTCGATACACCGGGTGTGGAAAACGGCTGCTGTGAGTTTGATGTATCCACACTTCGTCCGACTTATAAGCTACTGATAGGAATGCCCGGACGATCAAATGCATTTGCAATATCAGAGCGATTGGGAATAAGCAAGAACGTTGTAGACAGAGCGAGAGAGCTTGTATCCGCTGAAAATACTAAATTTGAAGCTGTTGTGGGAAAACTTGAACAGAGCAGGAATGAGCTTGACGAAAAAATCAGAGAGGCAGAACAGCTTAAAATACAGGCACAAGCCGAGCTTGAAAAAGCCAGACAGGAATCAGAAAAGCTCATTAGTAACAGCAAAAAAGAGCTTGAAGGTGCAAGGCTGCAGGCTGAGGGAATAATTACAAAGGCACGTGCACAGGTATATGGTGTGCTTGACGAAATAGAAGAAATACGCAAAAAGAAAGAGATCACAGCTGAACAGAAGGCAAAGCTTAAATCAGATATAAGAAATATGGAGGATGAAGCAGACCCTGTCAGTCATAGCTCCAATGAAGATTATGTTTTGCCAAGACCTTTAAAAGCAGGAGATCTTGTGCTTATTTTTGATATAGATAAAAAAGCAACTGTGATGGAAACAGGGAAAGACAGTGTGCTTGTTCAGACAGGTATAATTAAAACCCGTGTTCCCATAAGTAACCTGAGATTATTGAAGCAAGAAAAGGTGAAGCTGCCAAAAAGGAATGTTACGCGAACTGTACGCAGTGATATAAATAAATCAGCTGCTACAGAAATTGACGTAAGGGGAGAAAACTCAATTGATGCAGTGATTGAGGTTGACCGGGCAATAGATACTGCGGTTATGCAGGGGCTTCATCAGATCACAATAATTCACGGAAAAGGAACAGGAATACTCCGAAAGGAAATACAGCTGCATCTAAAAAAACATCCGTCTGTCAGAACCTTCCGTCTGGGAACATTTGGCGAGGGTGATTCAGGAGTCACTATAGCAGAGCTTAAGTGAGAAATGAGGGAATGAAAAAGTAAATGCTGATTTTGGGTAATGGGGGTATGCGGTGTGAAGAAATTTTCTTTGGGAAAGCTTATACTTCTGCTTGTTCTGATTATTGTTATTTTAGCTGTAACTTTTTCGGCAATATGTGTGGTTTTCGCCCTTCAGGACAACAACAGAGATAAATATACTCTTGATGAAACAGATGATTCGTTTCTTGACATTGTTCTAAAAAGCGCTGTGACAGGTTCTGAATTCAAGGTTACAGAAGCACAGATAAATACCTATCTTGATAATAAGTTCTGCAGCGGCAATGAAAGCAGTAATGTATTGAAAAACATCAGACTTTATTTTCATAAGAATGATGACACTGAGCTATATGCCCGTATAAGATATAAAGATCACGATTTTTCAGTATATGCCAAGACAAAAATAGAGCTTGACCCTAAAACAGGCATAGCGGCTGTGAATATATATAATGCAAAGCTTGGTGAGCTTCCTGTTCCGAATTTTATACTGAATAAAGTAATTAGTCATTTTTCAGAAAATCAGAAATATGTAAGCTTTGATAATAACACTTTGTATATTCAGACGCTTTATAAATATGAGTTTGACACATTTACAATAGCTCTTAATCTTGAAAAATTTGATATTGAAGATGGTGAGGTCAGCTGTAAAACAAACAGTCTGACATGGGAGGCACTTAAAGCTTTAAAGGATTATCTTTTGTCAGATAAGGGTCAGGAAATGTGCAAGAGAATATTCGGATATAATCTGAGAGATCTAAAAAAAGATCTGCTTTCGGCTGTTTTTGGATAATATATTTTCTGTTTAAACATAAAAACCGGTATACTGCACTTGTAAGTAATTGCAGATATGCCGGTTTTTTATTAATATTTGGTTGCTGACAGCAAAATATCTTTGAATTATTTTTAGAAAAATTTTGCTGTCAGTGATTTCCCAAAGCTGTACATTAAGTTTTATGGACGGTTCAAATGACTTGTACTATTTTTTGTTAATTATCCTTAAGATATTTTATCATAGCAAGCGCGGCTGTTGCGCCTTCATAAACGGCCTTATATACCTGGAGTGTACCGCCTGTACAGTCACCTGCGGAATAAAGTCCGGGTATATTGGTTTCCATATTTTCATTAACTTTTATACGACCGTTGTCAAGCTCTGCGCCGACCTTTCTTGCAAAATCGCCGCTTCCTGCAACGCCAAGAGCTATAAATACTCCGCTTGCAGACAGCTTTTCACCGTCCTCAAAGGTTATTCCTTCAACAGTAGTGCCGCCGTCAACGGATATGATCTTTTTTGTATTTAGCTTTATATTATCGGGCAGTGCGGCAGTCATTTCATTTCCGTTTGTCAGTATAGTAACGCTGCCTGAGGTATTTGCAAGCACCATAGCTTCGTGAAGTGCATATTCACCATTGCCGATAACACATACATCTTTGCCTCTGTAAAAAAAAGCATCGCATACGGCACAATAGCTTATACCCTTGCCCTCAAATTCCTTTACACCCTTTAAATTAACACTTTTACGTGCAGCCCCTGTTGCAATAAGAAGGGCGTCACCTTGATATTCGCCCTTGTCTGTAACGGCAACAGGCTTGAATTCAGAGTTGAATGTTAGCGAT
This sequence comes from uncultured Ruminococcus sp., assembly GCA_902786345.1. Lineage (GTDB taxonomy): Bacteria > Bacillota > Clostridia > Oscillospirales > Acutalibacteraceae > UBA1213. Next base: position 53,579 of record CADACB010000031.1, read on the forward strand.
ACGACTTCTTCTTCAATGAATTTTACTCCAAGTCTTTTTGCTCCCTCAATTCCCTGATTATAGAGTTGTTCACCCGTCAGCGGTTCAGCAAAGCCATAGTAGTTTTCTATTTTTTCAGCCTTTGCAAGCGCACCAATTCCACTTGAAATAACAGTAACATCAATTTTACCGCTTCTTTGGAGATAGAGCGCTGCCGATATTCCTGCCGGTCCTGACCCTATTATAATTGCTTTTTTCATAAGTCAGCTTATCCTTTCCTGATAATAATTTAAAATATCTTCTTTTAAATGCAGAATAATTTTATTCAATAGATAAGTTCTTTTTATGTTATGATTGGCAGAGAATACTGCCATTATGCCTTGTAATTTAAATAGCGTATCCAATTATTCCGTTCTATGAATTTTGGGAGCAGCAGCGTCAGTTTTATGCAATCCTCAAATTTTATCATATACACCATATTCACAGCCAACGTTATAAGCACGAATGTCATCTATCATTTTAAGTTTTCCGCATACTTTTTTGTAAAGTCTTATCCTGCCTTCACCGTTGCCGCCGTTCCATAAGCGATTGTGCTTCTTAGAGCCATCGGGAGCTTCATAATTTATAAGCAGCATATCCGATTTTTTACAGTGAATATCGGTTATCATAACAGAATTAAAATTTTCAAGTCTTATATGCCAGATCATTTTATCGGATGTTTCTTTAGTATAGAATATCGTTTTAGGCATAGTCCACGGTTTTGAGAAATTGTATTCATATTCCTTTCCTTCATACATAAATGCGCCAAGCAGCTTTTTATCAAGCGGAACACAGTATACTTTAGGTCTGCCGCCGCCAATGTCAAATACACTGTTGTTTAGTTTTTTTCCGGTAAGACTGCTTTTTAGGTTACATGAGGAGAGCCATATCCACGGGCTTGTAAAATCACGTCCCCAGTTTTTATCGGCATAACCGTATGAAGTTTCAGGTGTAACAATATATTTTTCACCGTTATAGGTTACTGTACCGCTATAGAGAGTTTTCATACCCTCGGCGTGCCAGTACATTTCAAATGCCTTTATTGCCCTGAAAAAGTCATTTGCACCATAGCCAACATTAAATGCGATTTTTTTATCAAGTTTCAGATCCCATTCCATTGTACCGAAATCGCACATATATTCAGGGTGATTTTTTGATTCACTTTCCGTTACACACACACTGCCCTTAAGTCTTATGTCAGATGCAAAGCAGTTACCTGCAGCAATGAAATATGGAGCTTTATCGTGTATATAAACCTTATTTATTCCGAAGAATTTATGAAGCTGACAGTGGTCATTGCCCCAACAGCCTGCTTTGACCATAAGATATGAAGGTCTTTTATTTTTTATTTTATTCTTAGTCAACTGACCCAATATGGGTTTGTTTTTTCTGAGTGCAGGGTTGCATACGAAGAATTCTATAAAAAAAGACTTTTCCTCACCGGTTTTTTCATTTTTTGCAGTAAAGGAATGCCACCACCAATCGTAGCCTTTTATTGCAAGAGAACCGGTGAGCATAAACTGATTGCGTGTTATATCCTGTTTGTTGAACATTATGATCCTTCCTCTTCTATTGTATATGGAATTTTAGGATAGTATAGGATAATTATAATTCCCATTATGCCTGCAAGTCAATACTATTTATTTAAAGTATTTGAAAATAAAACAAGGCACAGTGAATATATCACTGTGCCTTATAGTTAAGAAAGAATATATCAGGCTGTTGCTTTTTTAAGATATTCTTCGGCAGTGCCATATGGTATCGGAGCACTGCTTCCGCAACCGTTGGGTGAGTATATATCCGGAATCTGATTTGTTGGAGACACGCTCGGACCATTTTCAATGTCGCTTGGTATCATACCTGCAATATAGTAGTAACCGTCTGTATTATAGTCATATGAGCCGGATGGAAGAAGTTCTCTCTTTACCTCTTTGCCATTCTTGAAATATACTTTTGCACCTCTTGCAGCATAGCCGTCGCCGTCAGCATAAGTAACCCATCCTACAGGAACAATCTCGTCATACTCTGTTGAGAGAGGACCGTACATTTCAACGAGAAGTTCGTCAATTCCATCGCTGTTATAGTCGTATATGTAAGTAGCGATATATATTGGATAGTCACGGTTGTTTTTGAATTTCATATCAAGGTTTCCGTAATCAACAGTTGCGTCAAGACCTCTGTCTGCATAAATTGACGCATACTGATGTGCATATCTTTCGACGACCTCCATATCTGCCTTAAGAGCACACATATAAAGAGTGGTTGAAGCCTGACAGATACCGCCGCCGTACTGATCTTCAAATTTACCTTTTACGATTGCTTTTGAAGGCTGATAACTTCCGGTTACGCCGTTAGGATATTTGTGCTCATAGCCGTTGGTAGTATCGCCTGTCATTTCGTTGAAGGAGAAGGTTTCTCCGGGATTTACAACAGTACCGTTTGCTGCTTTTATAGCAAGTTCCATATTTGCTATTGAAGCAGCATATGTATGAGGTGTTGTATAATGAGAAGCAATGAGCTTTGTGTTTGCCTTAATGTCCTTAAGTTTTACTTTATATGGAGTTTCTTTTGTCTTGATTGTGAAGCTTCCGGTTTTTGTGTCCTGAGCGAGGATGTTTTCAATGTTTGTTTTAAGCTCGGTTTTATCTACAAGGAATCCGTTTGAGCCATCAGCATATGTAAATTTTTCGGCTGCGGCAGGGTCAAACTTTGTTACTCTTGCGTCAACCGGCTGAATGTCAAATTTTTCTGCTGCCTTTTCCACTGCTGCCATAACAGAGTCATTATTGATTGCAGTAGCTACCTTGAAATCCGTCTTACCGTTGTCAGTGGTATGGTCAGCGCTTGGATTGTCAAGTTCTCCTCTGCTGTAGTGATATGCCTGGATGAGAACGTCTGAGAGGTTAGAATCAAAACCAAAGTCATTCTGATTAAGTGTGAACGACTTTCCGTCACAAGCAATACTTATAGAGATTTGTTCACGCAGAGAGACAATCTTTTCTTGCATAGCGTCATAGGCCTGTGAAAGAGTTTTTCCTGAAAGATCTATTCCTTCAACAGTTACATTTTCCCCGAAAAGGATGTTTGTTGTATCAACATCGCTTATTTCAAGAGGCTCCTCCGATACCTTAAGCGGATCGGCGTGTTCCTGTGTTGCCTGGGATGTTACGGTAACAGATTCTTTTTTTGAGGTTTTGGAATTGACTGAGACTTCGGTGTTTGTCTGAACAGCGTTGTTGTTCATATTCAGTGCAAATAACACACCAGCAACACCCACGCATAAGGCGGCAGCTGTTACTGCAAAAGGTATTACCGGAAACTTTTTCTTTTCCTTTTGTTTTGGAATAGACTTTCGTTCTGGCTTTTTATCTGCGGCAGCAAATACTACAGTGTCATCCTGATCGTCCTCAGCCGAATCTGCGGGGGTTTCGTTTGCCTGAGCAACCTTTTCCTTTTCAGCAAGATCCTCAGCCGCCTTTTTTTCAAGCGCACTGTTTTCAGCAAAAACTATCTCTTCGTCCTCTGATTCTTCTTCCTGAGTTTTTTCAGCTTCAGAGTTTGTTTCAGATTTTTCTTTATTTTGCTCTTTGATATTTTCTGCATCAGCTGTTATTTTTTCTGTTATTATTTCAGCCTCTGCCGTTTTTGGGGATTTTTCTTCAGATTTTAAGATCTTTTCGGTTTTAGCAGGAGCATCAGGCTTTTCTACAATCTCGGTTAATTCCTGTGCAACCACAGATTTCATTTCTATTGATTCCTTATTATTCTTTTCTTCCATAAAATTAGCCTCCATTCAAAAACATAAACGGCTATACGTGATTGTTTCTTCTCAACTAATAATACACCAAAGTACTATGAAAAGTAAAGTCTTTTTTTAGTTTAAAATATGCCAAATAAATTACTGTTCCGGAGAGCAATTTTGTTTTATTATTCCTTGCTTTTTCCTAAAATATAGAAAATTATCATCCATAATACATTTCGTGCTTATTTTTATTGAAAAAGCTTTTAAAATACTGTATAATATTTACATAATTATTTTATAAGATAAGGTGAAGGAGGTAATAAAATGAGAGTCCTGATACTGTCTGCAACAACAGGCGGCGGACATATGAGAGCTGCCAATGCGCTTAAGGATTATATAATGAGTAAGCAGAGTGATGCCGTAGTAAAAATTTATGATACGATACACTATGTAAGTCCACTTATAAATAAGGCGGTTACTAACGGATATGTTTATCTTGCAACCAAAACACCTTATATTTTTGGTACACTCTATAAAAGCTCGGATAAAAATACACCTATCAACAAAACGGTGGAGCTTACAATGATGCAGCTGCGTAAGCGTCTTGCACCAATGATAGACGATTTCAAGCCTGATATAGTAATTACGACTCATTCTTTTGCCACGGAACTTATCTGTGCTCTAAAAATACGTGAAAAACTTAAGTTCCCGATAATAAGTATACTGACTGATTTTGCCGTACATAAAACCTATATAAACGAAGGTGTGGACGGATATGTGCTTTCAAGTGAAGAAATGGTGGGGCAGATGCTTGAGAGAGGTGTTGACAGAGATAAGCTTTATCCCTTCGGCATACCTATAAAAAAAGAATTTCTCAGTGAAATTAACAGGGCAGAGGCGTTTGAGGAAGAGGGACTTGATCCTTCGCTCCCGACTATGCTGATTATGGCAGGCAGCTTTGGTGTGACAGATGTTCTTAAGATCTATCATAAAATAGTGAAGTCACCGGCTGATTTTCAGATAATTGTAATTACCGGAAAAAATGAAAAGCTCTATGAGACATTTGAAAAATATCTGAGTAAAATAGATATTAATAATACTATGTATGAGATAAGACAAGCTAATCCTGATATAAAGAAGCATACCTCTATGAAGTCATCCAAGCACAAAAAACCATCTAAGCCGACAAAGCTTCTGTTTTTTACGGATAAAGTAGAGCGCTATATGAGAATGTCAGACATAATAGTTACAAAGCCCGGCGGACTTACAGTTACAGAGTCTATTGCAACAGGACTTCCTTTAGCAATATTCAAGGCTATTCCGGGTCAGGAGGAGCAAAACGCAGATTATCTTGTTCGCAATGGTATGGCTGTGCGTATTGAAAAAAATAATAAATGTACAGAGATTATAACTGATCTTATCACTCATCCCGAAAAGCTTCAGGCTATGCACGATGCTATTGAAGCCTGTAATAAGGGCAATTCGGCTGCAAGAATTTATGAGCTTATGCTTAAGCTTCTTGACAAAAGCAGCTAAAGACATTTCTGACTTTATGAATAAACAGTTGTGATATTTTACCTGAGTTAT
>CADACB010000031.1:58930-63313 GCA_902786345.1 uncultured Ruminococcus sp.
AAAATTCTTTTAAAGAATTTTTATTGACGTATGATGTAATATCATTTAAGTGTGGAATAAAAAAGAATAATAAAATGTGGAGGACTTGGTATGTCCATTGATGAAACACTTGTAAGTCAGATAATTCTTGCTCTTGGCGGATTAGGACTTTTCCTTTATGGAATGAAGCTTTTAGGTGACGGTCTTGAACTTGCGGCAGGCGAAAAGCTGCGCAAAATACTTGAAAAGATCACTTCAAACAAATGGCTCGGCGCACTTGTAGGAGTTATTGTAACCGCTGTAATACAGAGCTCTACGGCGGTTTCTGTTATGGTAGTCGGCTTTGTAAACGCACAGCTTATGTCCCTCGGTCAGGCTATGGGCGTACTTATGGGAGCAACTATAGGTACTACCGTAACAAGCCTTATTCTTTCGTTCAATATTTCTAAGTATGCACCAATATTCATTTTTATAGGTGCGTTTATGGTTGTTTTGAGCAAAAAGAACAACACCAGATATGCCGGTCAGATAATTGCAGGCTTTGGTATTCTGTTTTTTGGTATGACAACGATGAGCTCCAATCTTAAACCGCTTGCACAATCGGACTTTTTTAGCAATATGATCTCGTCAATCAGCAATCCGGTGTTTGGCATTCTTTTTGGTATATTTTTTGCTGCGCTTATTCAAAGCTCCTCTGCGGCTGTCGGAATATTACAGGCACTTGGTGCTGTAGGTGCTCTTGGATTAAGTGATTCTATGTATATTATATATGGTATACATATAGGCGCCTGCTTTACAGCTGTGCTTTCTTCTATGGGAGCAACTAAGGACGCAAAGAGAACATCTCTTTCATATGTGCTTTTCACGGTATTCGGTACAGGTATTTTTACCATTATAACACTGCTTACGCCCTTTACCTTGCTTGTTCAGAGTATGACTGATTATGTTCCTCTGCAAATCTCATTGGTTCATATAATTACAGCGATAGTTTCAACGGTTATACTTCTTCCGTGCAATAATCTTATTATTAAGATCTCTTGCTTTATTATTCCGGGTAAAGAGGACGAAGAAAAGGAAGCGTGCAGACTCAAGTATGTTGATGAGCGTATTCTTAAAACTCCCCCTATCGCAGTTAACCAGATCTCTAAGGAAATACAGCGTATGGGCAAGCTTTCAAAGAAAAACTTCGGCTTGTCTATGGATTCACTTTTAGATAAGGATGAAAAGCTTATCACAAAGGTTGAGGAGAATGAAGAGGTAATTGATTATCTTAATCATGCGATTACATCTTTTCTTGTAAAGATAAACGGTATTCCGCTTGAAGATCGCGATTTGCTTAAGATCGGCTCATATTATCACGTTGTCAGTGATATGGAGCGTATAGGCGATCATGCAGAGAATATTTGCGAGATCTCTTCAAGGATCATTGAAAAAGAGGAATCATTCAGTGAAAAGGCTATAGAGGAGCTTAATGATTTGAGGGGACTTGTTGATAAGGTGCTTCAAAATTCTCTTAAGCTCTTTGAAACTCAGTCGGCTGATCCTGAACTTCTGGAGATCGTAAGCCGTACAGAGCAGGAAATTGACGATAAGACCGAACTTTATAAGGATAATCATATTGAACGCCTGAGCAAGGGAGAATGTAATGCAACGACCGGAACGCTCTTTATGGAGCTTCTCACGAATCTTGAACGTATTGCTGATCACAGCACGAATATTGCATTTTCACTTTATCCTCATCAATCACTTTCGTCAGCAACTCCTGCACGTATCTGATAAGAAAAAATATAGTCAAATTTAAAATAAAAACTCCGCGCATCACTTGGGATTCGGATGTGCGGAGTTTTTTGTCTTGAAGAATTCAAATTTTTTAGTTTAAGATAGTTTGTAACGATTTAAAATTCAGACATCTATATCATCCCTGATTACGGCTTGCTTTTCCTTCCTTTTTCATTTTGTGTTTGTATGATATAAAGCAGATGATAGAATAGATGCCTGTAAGTGTTGAAACTATTCCCATAACAATAATAAGCAGAGCAAGAAAAGAGCTTTTTTCAACGATACCAAAAAGTATGCCGTTGATCGTAAAGGGAATGCCGGCAAGCAGTGGGATTATTGCGGATGAAAGCTTGAATTTTTCTTCTCCTGTGGTATCAGTGTCGCTTTCATTTTCGTTTATACCTTTTATTCTTCTGAACTGTATTATTTTATAAACAGCAATGAGAAGAGGGGAAATTGAAAGAACAATAAAAAATATTCCTCTGTATTGCATTGCGCCTGTCCATATGTGTTTGTGATCATCAGCACTGCAATATATTTCTATTTCATCGTTTATATTCCACGAACCCTGATATTGCCCAAGCGGTATGTTCTCGTATTCATATTTTTCCGATGGAAGTTGCTGAGCGTCTTTGTTCACATTATAGCTTACATATGTTATCGGGTCTTCGGATTGTGACGAAAAGCTTGTTATTACCGCTGTGACCTTTATGACGTTGTCCGGCAGCCGTGTGCTTCTGACCTGAAGAAATATGCCATATACCAGCATAAATGTACCTAAGAGAAGAAGCGCTATACTTCCTCTCATTCCGATTCTGTCTATGGAAAATCGTTTCATCGTTTTTCCTCCCGTTTGCTTTGATTTTACTTTTATTGTTTATTGAGGTATAAACTGTATGACAATTGCAGATGAGGTGCGGTTATAATATGCAGCAGTGCTGTATTGACCAAAATCGTGATCAGTAATATATTTATCAGCCCACTTTTCCCACATTCCCAAGGCTTTGTTGAAGTCGTTTATGCTTTCAAGCTTTACTGAAACAGTATTTATTTTATTCTGAATGAAATTTGCGTCAAGTATCTTATAAAGGCGGTTTTCAATATCACTGCCATTCTGTATTATAAGATCATTCATCTTATGATAATTGAGCTTATCGGAATTACATTCCGGCAGTTCAAGAGAAGCATAATAAGGTATGAGAGTTCTTGTTTTATATGTGAATTCATCATCTGTGTTGAAAAATCCATAGATCGGCGGATTATTTTCAGCAGCATTGTTCTGAACATTGTCAACCGTAATGTCAATATGATACCAACAGCCGTTAATTTTGAGTATATTCCACGAATGAGTGGAATATACCGAGTTTGCTGTCCAGTTTGGTATACCTACAACTGTTAAGCACTCATATCCAAGCTTGCGCATACACCACATAAATGCCTTGCTTATTCCTTCACAGCGTGCTTTATGTTCGATCAAAGCCCCATATACTGAACCTGAATTTTCTGTTTTTTCATCATAAATACAGTTTTTGAATATTTCATCATAAATATATTTTTCACATTCATATTCACTTCTGTTACTTAGATCAGACTTCAAAGAATCAAAATACTTATTTAAAATATTTAGATTTTTTTGATAATTCTCAATGCTCATATTGTAATATAGCTTTACGGATGAAACAAGCTGTTGGGTTTTGTCGGTATATATTGGAGCATAATCTCCCTTAAGGTGAATCAGTTCAGGACAATCGTAATTCAGCAGAAGCATAAGGTTATCAAGTGTATCAGATAAAATGTTCTTTTTGAAAACAGCTTCTGACTTGCAGTTTAATGCTGCTGTATAAAGCGTAGTGAATGTATCCAGATCATCCTTGTTTAGTTTGCTGACAAAATATTTTGCCTGAAAATCGTATTTTTTGTTAGCGTCTGAGTTTTTATCAGATGCCCCCGATTCTTCAAGGGATGGAGAAGATGATTCTGTATGGATCTCTGAATTTTTACCAATAATATTCTGTTTACTTGTTGAGTCAGATGGCGGCAAATCGGATGAGAAATAATTCGGTTGGCTGTATGAGGTGTTTGACGAGCAGCCGGCAAGTACCAAAGCTGATAGTATAAGAACTGAAATCAGATTCTTTAAATTCTTCATAACATTCCTCTTTTATTTATTGATTGAGAGTTTAGTTATCATATCCTTCTTCATAACATTCCTCTTTTATTTATTGATTGAGAGTTTAGTTATCATATCCCGTGTAGGTATCGGTAGGGTTGTATGGAGCGTCCATAGGATTGTTTGACGGAGCGCCATAGCCTGTGTAGGTATCGGTAGGGTTGTATGGGGCGTCCATAGGATTGTTTGACGGAGCGCCATAGCCTGTGTAGGTATCAGTAGGGTTGTATGGAGCGTCCATAGGATTGTTTGACGGAGAGCCATAGCCTGAGTAGGTATTCTCAGCACTGTAGGAGGCATCATCCATTTTTTTGTCATAGTCATAAAGCGCATTATAATCTATGTTGTTGTCTGCGAATGGATTAAGATCAATATTTCTGCTTTCACTGCCGTCATATCCATTATATGCATCTGTAGAATTATAGTCTATCCCGTGGGAATCAAGAGAGGTGTTT
>CADACB010000032.1 GCA_902786345.1 uncultured Ruminococcus sp.
CAAACTCATCATTCATTTCTGCCAGTGTCATCTGTCTGTTCATGTTTTTATTATATCATATTTTCAATGACTTCGCAATTATGCGGTGTTGCCTTAAGTATTTTTTTTATAATGTATTTTGTTTTTTTCTGTTTCGTGATACAATAAAAATATATTATCAAAAAGCAGGTGTACAAATAATGAAACAATATTGCTTCAGATGTATGCAGGAACTTAAAGATGGCAGCTATTGCACTCATTGTATGCAGGAGAACAAGGCTGACAATATATCCTATCATCTCTTACCCGGAACTGTTATAAACAACAAGTACCTTATAGGGAATTATATTGGTGAGGGTGGCTTTGGCATAACATACATAGGCAGAGATCTTGTGCTTGATATTAAGGTTGCTGTAAAGGAGTTGTTTCCGCGCGGTTTTGTTAACAGAAGCAGTGAAAACAAAAATATGGTTGAGGCAATAGGCGAGGAACAGAAGTACATATTCCGCCGAAGTAAGGAAAGGTTTCTTTCAGAAGCACGTGCTCTTGCTCGTTTTACAGGCGAAAAGGGTGTTGTGGATGTCAGGGATTATTTTGAAACAAACGGAACTGCCTACATTATAATGGAATATCTTGAGGGTGAGAATCTTGCCTCATATATAAAAAAAAGAGGCGTCTTTGACGCAAAAACAATTTTTTCACTTATGCTTCCGATAATCTACTCACTGGACAGAATACACCACGCTGATATGATTCATCGTGATATTTCCCCGGATAATATAATGTATCTTAAAGACGGAAGTCTTAAACTGATGGATTTTGGAAATGCAAGACTGTTTACAGATTCTCAGAAGGATGTATCTGTTCTCATCAAACGCGGCTATGCCCCCATAGAACAATACGGACAAGGAGGCAGTTTAGGACCTTGGACGGATGTATATGGTATCTGTGCTACAATATATAAGTGTATCACAGGTATTACCCCCACAGAATCTCCCGGTCTTCAGGGCGGTACAACGCTTCCTATGCCTACTGGTATGGGTATCCCTGTTCCGGTGGAACTTGAAAACATACTGAGATATGGTATGGCTGTAAACATCAGCGACCGCTGTCCGAATATGTCAACACTGGCTTATATGATAACAAATGCACTTAACAGAGCAGGCGATAATTCTACTGCTCGTAGTACACCTGATCCGGCATATAAACAAAAACAGTATTCCGATGGATATTATACAGGAGAAACCTTGTCTTCGGAATATGGAAGTGAAGCTGTTGGAATGCAGTATAAAAATGAAGCTAACTATCATAAAAATAAGTCGTTTCCATTTGTTCCTGTGATAATTGCTTCATCGGTGGCAGTTATTTTGGGTATGGTGGTGTTGATTTTTGCGATAACTTCCGGTGGCGATAAAGATAAAACAGAACACCGGAACAGCTCAGAAGCATCAACACCGTTTGTTGTATCTGAGGCATCATCAGTTCAGTCAAGCACAGATCTTCAGGAGGAGTTATCAGCCCTTGCTTCACGTAATCTTGAGGATAAGATTGCACGTGTAAAAGAGGAACTGAAAGAATACCGTACAAAAAACAGATACCGTTCAGAAGAGCTTGAACAGGTAAAAAGTACCATAAGCTACTATGAAGGTCAGATCAATGAGGCAGTATCTGTTCAGGAGGCAGAGGGTCTGAAAAATGAGTGTATAAAAAAGCTCAGTGAAATAAAAACCGACGAACAGCTTACCTCTGAGGAAGAAGCAGAAAAGAAACAGGAGTTGAAGGAAGCACAGAACAGCAGTATAACAAATATAAAGGATTCAGTCTGGCTTGACGATTATCGTTCTGCCCAGAAAGCACAAATAAATACTATTATCCAAAAATATGAGGCGAAAATAAAGTCTGCAAAAACCGCCGAAGAGATCAATTTACTTGAAATTCAGGGAAAAGACGAGATTTCAAAAGTGAAAACAGACAGTGAAATGAGCGATGAAGAGTATGAAGCAGAGCTGAGGAGGGCTGAAGAGTCTGACAATATTGAAGATGCAGAAGCTTTTACGAGTGCATCGGCAAGCAGTACACTGCCGAATGAAAGCAGCTATAATTATTCTGCTAAAAACGTGCTGTATAATGACACAACCTGTTGGTGCGAAAATAACAGTGATTACGGCATAGGAGAATGGATAAAGCTGGAGCTGCCCAAAAAGCAGCGTCTTTACGGACTGGATATAATAAACGGCTATGCAGGAACAGAAAAGCAGTATGATAACAATTCAAAGCCGAAGGATATAGAAATTGAATTTTCGGATGGTTCAACCTACAGTGCACGGCTTAAGATATACAGTTCCGATGACAGGGACACGATACAGACAATAAGCTTTCCTGATCCTGTTGATACAAGCTATGTAAAAATAACTATATTGAGTGTAGACGCCGGTTCATGCAAGGATACCTGTCTTACATATGTAGGAATAGCATAAGAGGGCATTCATAAGTGACATACCACTTAAATAAAGTGAGTGCAACAATATGAAAAAACTATTTTCAGGATGAACGTCCGAACAGACTGTAACCATCAAGGACAGAAGCTCGGCATATGATGACTGGGATTCAAACCGCACCGAAGACTGTGAGGAAAAATTATTCGGAAAGGATGACAATAAAACAAGATCCGGCACTGCAAAAATTAAAAAATTACTTGCATAAATCTTCCGTATGTGGTATCATTGTATATGGTAAGTATATGGTAGTTGACAAAAGAGTGGGGCGACCCGCTCTTTTATCATTAATGGGCAAAACAAAGCTGCCGGTATACTTAAGTGTGTATAGAATATTCTATGCGGGAGGAATGCTTATGGCAGATAAGAAGGGTAAAAGGGTAAATACCGTTGAAGCTGTAACAGAGCTTGTTAAACCGATTGTTGAAAATATGGGACTTGTACTGTGGGATGTTCGTTTCGTAAAGGAAGGTGCGTCGTGGTATCTGAGAATATTTATAGACAAAGACAGCGGTATTACCATAGAAGACTGCGAAAATGTAACAAGAGCTGTTGATCAGCCGCTTGACGAGCTTGATCCGATAGAGCAGAATTATTTTCTGGAGGTTTCTTCTCCCGGAATTGAGAGGGAGCTTATTAAACCGGAGCATTTTGATTCTTTTCTTGGTGCTCCCGTTATGATAAAGCTAATAAGACCTGATGCAAACGGTGAACGTGATCTGTCGGGAACTCTTACTGCACACGATAAGGAAACGGTCACTGTTATCACCAATGGCAGTGAGAGAGTAATAAAGAAAAAAGATACGGTATATATTAAACTGGATGATTTTAATTTATAGCCGCTATTATTATTGAATAAAATACGGAGGGAAAATTATGGCAAGAAAAAAAGCGGAAAAGCCGCAGGATAACAGGAATACGGAGCTTTTTGAGGCTCTTGCACTTATAGAAAAGGAAAGAGGTATTCCGGTTGATTTTATGATCAGTCAGATACAAAAAGCGATCGTTACCGCATGTAAAAGCACATACGGCGGAAACGAGGATGTGCTTATAAAAATGGAACCTGACAGCGGCTTGTTTGAGGTTTACCTTAATAAAGAGGTCGTTGAAGAGGTGTTCGATTCTAACCGTGAAATACAGCTTGAACAGGCAAGAAAAATAAATCCGTCAGCAATGCCTGAGGATAAGGTTGGTATCAGGCTCGATCCCAAGGACTTTGGAAGAATTGCTGTTCAGACCGCAAGAAACATTATACGTCAGGGAATCCGTGACGGTGAAAAAGGACAGGCTCTTGCTGAATATCAGAGCAAGCTTAAGGAAATCGTTACAGCTACCGTTGAGCAGGTTGATCCCAAAACAGGAAATGCAACACTCAGACTTGGAAAATCCATTGCGATACTTCCGAAAAATGAACAGATCAACGGTGAGGAATTCGTTGAGGGACAGCCGATAAAAGTGTATATTGTTGATATAAAAACCGGAGGCAAAGAGCCTCGTGCCATCATCTCAAGGACACATCCTGATTTTGTAAAAAGATTGTTTGAGTCTGAGGTGCCCGAGATATTTGATGGTACTGTTGAAATAAAGTCGATTTCAAGAGAAGCAGGTTCAAGAACAAAGCTTGCCGTGCTCAGCCATGATGAAAATGTTGATGCTGTAGGTGCTTGTATCGGTCCGAGAGGACAGAGAGTAGGTACTATAGTTGATGTTCTTGGAGGAGAAAAGATAGATATTGTTGAGTATGATGAAGATCCTGTTAAGTTTATAACAGCGGCACTTTCGCCTGCTGAGGTCGTTAAAGTAGATATTGATCCTGTACTCGAGAGAGTTTGCAAGGCGACTGTTCCTGACAGTCAGCTTTCTCTTGCAATAGGAAATAAGGGACAAAATGTGCGTCTTGCTGCCAAGCTTACAGGCTGGAAGATAGATATTCGTCCTGAAAGCGGATTTTTCGGTGAAGAAGAGGATGAAGAAAAAGCCGATGAAGTTGTTGAAGAGGTTGCCTCTGAGCCGGACGAAGCTATTGTTGTATCGGATGAAGAAGCCGCAGACAGTAAGGCTGACGATATAACTGGTGACGCTGAGGCTGAAGAAATGACAGATGCTGTCGAAGAAAATACAGCAGCAGAAAGCACTGCGGAATAAGCAGTCCGAAGCCTTAGGAGGTGTTTTAATGCGGCAGAAAAAAATACCTATGAGAAAATGCACCGGCTGCTCAGAGATGAAGGAAAAGCGGCAGCTTGTCAGGGTCGTAAAAGCCCCCGATATAAAGGATGAAAACGGACAAGTAATAAAACAGGGTGAAATTTCAGTGGATACAACAGGAAAAAAGCCCGGAAGAGGAGCATATGTATGCAATGATCCGAAATGTCTGTCCGCAGCAAGAAAGGCAAGAAGATTTGAAAAAGCCTTTTCGTGTAAAATTCCTGATGAGGTTTATGAAAAGCTGGAACAGCAGCTTGGAATGTGAGTGCATAGCTCAGGCTTTAAGGATATGAATTCTGATGAATGGTCATGCGATGTTTGTATCTTTACTGATTATCGTTTTCAGAACCAATTTAAAATAACGCGGAGGAAAACAGAAGATGAATCAAAGACTGTTGTCATTACTGGGAATTGCAAGACGAGCGGGAAGGCTGTCGCCGGGATTTGATGCGGCGGCAGATTCTATGAAAAAAGGCAGATCAAGCCTGCTGCTGCTTGCCGGAGATCTGTCTGAGAGAACCGCAGAAGCAATTGCCTATAAAGCAGAACAAGCCGGGGTTGAAACCATTACTGTGGATATTTCTATGGAGTTTATGGGAAATGCAGTCGGAAAGAAAAAAACCGGTATAATTTCTGTTAATGATAACGGATTTGCAGAAAAGATAAAAACTCTTTGTGCCGAATAACAGACAGGAGGAATGTATTGTATGATAAAATACAGATTGAGCGAGGTCGCTAAGGACCTGAATATCACTAATAAAGAGGCGTCAGAAGTACTTAAGGATCGTCTTGGTGTAAACAAAAAGCCGGCAGCGGTTCTTACCGAGGAGGAGCTTAATATAATATTCGAGCATTTTACACAGGCGTCAAGTGTCGGCAGCTTTGATGAATATTTTGCGTCTGCCAATAACGTATCTTCACAAAAGGAAAATGCCGGTGAGACTGAAAAAACCGAAAAGGCTGCGGCTGACAAAAAGGCTGAAAATAAACCTGATAGCAAGGAAACACGCAAACCTGTTTCTAACGAAAAAAATAAGACTCAGGATAATACAAGGCAGATCAATGATAAAAACAGGCAGCCAAGACAGAAGCAGAATGCTCAGGATACAAAGGTTCAAAATAAGAAAAACAATAACACACAACCCCAGAAGGGAAACAATAAGCTTCAGAATGCCGGCAGTGAAGCTGTAGGAACAGACAGCGGAAATTCCTTCGGCAGCAGAAGCCGTGTTATAAATACACGTTCGTCCAACGTTGACATTGAACGCTATAACGAAAAGTATGACCGTCTTGCCAGTGAAAAAATGCATAATGTCAATACTGTTCAGAAGCAGAAGATAACACAGCGTTCTCAGCAGAAGGGCAAACCCCGAAATTCAAGAAAGGAAACTGAACAGGAAAGACTCCGCCGTATCGAAAAGGAAAGAAAAAGCAAGCCAATTACTGTTCAGATCCCGGATGAGATCACCGTTGCAGAGCTTGCACTCAGACTTAAGGCAAGAGCCGCAGAGGTTATTATGAAGCTTATGGGACTGGGTGTTATGGCAGCAGTAAACGATACAATAGATTTTGATACCGCTTCTCTTGTTGCTATGGAGTTCCACGCAAAGGTTGAAAAGGAAACTATAGAAACCATTGAGGAAAAAATCATAGATGACAGTGATGATGATGACGAGAATCTTGTTACGCGTGCTCCCGTTGTTGTTGTTATGGGACATGTTGATCACGGTAAAACATCACTTCTTGACAGCATCCGTCATGCACACGTAACTTCAACAGAGGCAGGCGGTATCACTCAGCATATAGGCGCTTATCGTGTTGAGATAGATGACAGAGAGATCACCTTCCTTGACACTCCCGGACACGAGGCGTTTACTACAATGCGTGCAAGAGGTGCACAGGTAACTGATATTGCAATACTTGTTGTTGCCGCAGATGACGGCATTATGCCCCAGACTATAGAGGCTATCAACCACGCAAAGGCTGCCGGAGTTTCAATTATTGTTGCAGTAAACAAGATTGACAAGGTTGGTGCAAACGTAGAACAGGTAAAGCAGCAGCTGACTGAATATGAGATCGTACCTGAGGAATGGGGCGGCGATACACCAGTTATCCCTGTTTCTGCACATACAAAAGAGGGTATTGATGATCTTCTTGAAATGGTACTTCTTGTTGCCGATATGAAGGAGCTTAAGGCTAATCCTGACAGAGCTGCAAAGGGTACTGTTATTGAAGCAAGACTTGATAAGGGCAGAGGTCCTATCGCTACAGTACTTGTACAAAACGGTACACTCAATGTAGGCGATATAATTGTTGCAGGCACAACGGTAGGACGTGTTCGTGCAATGACAAATGATAAGGGACAGAAGGTTAAAAATGCCGGACCGTCTGTTCCGGTCGAGATAACCGGTCTTGATGATGTTCCGACAGGCGGAGATGTATTCAATGCCGTTTCTGATGAACGTCTTGCAAGAGAGCTTGTTGAACAGAGAAAAACAGCACAGAAAGAAGAACGCTTCAATTCCAGAACTAAAGTCACACTGGATAACCTTTTTGACCAGATGCGTCTTGATGATATGAAGGAGCTTAAGATAATAGTAAAGGCTGACGTACAGGGCTCTGTTGAAGCTGTAAGACAGTCGCTTGAGAAGCTTTCAAATGATGAGATCAGAGTAAATGTAATACACAGCGGTGTTGGTGCAGTAAGAGAGTCCGACGTTATGCTTGCGTCAGCATCAAATGCAATCATAGTTGGCTTTAATGTACGCCCGGATGCAGTTGCAGAGGAAAACGCAAAGCGAGACGGTGTTGATATGCGTCTTTACAGAATAATCTATGACTGCATAGAAGAGATCGAATCAGCAATGAAGGGTATGCTTGCACCAAAATATAAAGAAACTCAGCTTGGCAAGGTTGAGGTAAGACAAACCTACAAGATCACAAATGTAGGACTTGTTTCAGGTTCATACGTGCTCAGCGGTAAGGTTTTAAGAGGTGCACAGGTAAGAGTTGTGCGTGACGGTATTATAATTGCGGATGACGTTATTGCCTCACTCCAGCGCTTCAAGGACTCAGTCAAGGAGGTTGCACAGGGCTTTGAATGCGGCATCACACTTGAACGTTTCAGTGATATTAAAGAGGGTGACATATTCGAGATCTATCAGGTTGAAGAGGTTCGTCCCTGATAATAGCTTACGTACGTGTATGGCATCTTTAGAGATCCGGTTGTATCAGTATAATGTGAAGTCGATAACAGAGAGGAGAATATAAAATGACAATTCTTGTAACAGGCGGTGCAGGTTATATAGGAAGTCACACTTGTGTGGAACTTCTTAATGAAGGCTATGATGTTGTTGTTGTAGATAATTATTACAATAGCGTACCTGAGGTTCTTAACAGAGTTGAAAAAATAACAGGAAAGTCACTCAAAAAATATGAGTGTGATATTCGTGACAGAGAAGGTCTTGAAAAGGTATTTGAGGAAAATAAGGTTGATGCAGTTATTCACTTTGCAGGTCTGAAGGCTGTAGGTGAATCCTCGAAGCTTCCGCTTCTCTATTATGAAAATAATATATCAGGCAGTGTAGTACTTTTTGAGGTTATGGAGAAGTTCGGCTGTAAGAAGATTGTGTTCAGTTCATCTGCTACGGTATATGGAAACAATCCGATACCATATAAAGAAACAATGACAACCGGTGATGTAAGTAACCCTTACGGCAGAACAAAGCATTTTATTGAGCAGATTCTTGGAGATGTATATAAGGCTGACAACGAGTGGAGCATATCTCTTCTTCGTTACTTTAATCCTATTGGTGCTCACGAAAGCGGTCTTATTGGTGAAGACCCTAACGGTATACCAAATAACCTTATGCCTTATATTGCAAGAGTTGCTATAGGCAGGCTTCCTCAGCTCACTGTTTTCGGCGGTGATTATGAAACAAAGGATGGCACGTGTATTCGTGATTATATTCACGTTGTGGATCTTGCAAAGGCTCATCTTTGTGCTGTTGCAAAAATACTTGAGGGTACAGGCATAGAGGCGTATAACATAGGAAACGGAATAGGCTATAGTGTGCTTGACATTATTCATGCTTTTGAAAAAGCAAGCGGCAATAAGCTCAACTACGTTATAGGTGACAGACGTGCCGGCGACCTTCCTGCATTCTATGCAGATGCTTCAAAGGCAAACACAGAACTTGGATGGAAGGCTGAATACGGTATTGACAAGATGTGTGCCGATACATGGAACTTCCAGACAAAGAATCCTGACGGAATCAAATAAAATAATTTAAACAACATTCGGGTTTGGCAAATGCCTAAGGGGGAGTATTTATGAATACAGTCAGGCTTGCAGCCGTACAGATGTCAATGGGCTGTAATATCGAAGAAAATATCTACAAGGCTGAGTATATGGTCAGGAAGGCTGCAGCAGAGGGGGCAAATATTATACTCCTGCCCGAATTGTTTGAAACAAAATATTTTTGTCAGGAAAGAAATTATGGCTATTATAAGCTTGCACTGCCGCTTGAAGAAAATCTTGCAGTAAAACGTTTCAGAGAGGTTGCGGCTTCACTTGGTGTTGTAATACCTGTCAGCTTCTTTGAAAAATCAGTCAATAATACTTATAATACTGTTGCTGTTATTGATGCTGACGGCAGTGTATTGGGGATCTACAGAAAAACTCACATTCCCGATGATCAGTTTTATCAGGAGAAGTTTTATTTCACCCCCGGCGATACGGGATTCAAAGCATGGAAAACCAAGTTTGGAACTATAGGCGTCGGAATATGCTGGGATCAGTGGTTTCCTGAATGTGCGAGAAGTATGGCTCTTCTTGGTGCTGATATATTGCTATATCCCACAGCTATAGGTTCTGAGCCTATACTTGATATTGACAGTATGCCGCATTGGAGAAGGGTTATGCAGGGACACTCTGCTGCAAACGTCATACCTGTTGCAGCGGCAAACAGGGTAGGTGTTGAGACGGTTCATCCATGTGAGGAAAATAATAATCAGTCATCTTCACTCAGCTTTTATGGTTCATCATTTATAACCGATGAAACAGGCGGGATAGTTTCTTCTGCCGACCGCACGAGTGAAACAGTTATATATGCTGATTTCGATCTTGATAAAGTTCATGAAATGCGAATGAGTTGGGGACTGTTTCGTGACAGACGTCCGGAAACTTATTCCGTTATTGCAAAACAACACAATTGATTTAATTGGCTGGATTGGCAGCCTGTAATTAAAGGAGAGAACCTTTCAATATGGGGTTTAATTTTGACTTGCCCGTAATTATTGATGGAACAGGATCATGCAGTGAGCTTACGGGCGATGATCCCGACAATGTCTGTTGTGAGGAGATCGTTGTAAAAAAACCTGAGATCCTTATTTCTGCTAAAGGCTCTGCGATATTCAACGGCTTTAATGCTGTGCTTTCGCCTACATATGGCATAACTCATTCAAGACTTGAGGATATGGGCTTTGATGACAATTTCACAGACTATATCACGTCAATAACCAAGCATACGGTTTCTGTATCTGACGGTACTCCTGTGGGCGGCGTGATCGCAAAAAGCGATCCTGTTGCGTCGGAATATGGTGAAAATGTATTTGACAGTGCTTATTTTGCTCATCTTGAGCGTATAACGCTTATGAAGGGAGCAGGGGCAGATTTTGTTCTTCTGAGAAATTTTGATAAGCTATGGGATATGCGTGCAGGTGTACTTGCAGCAAAAAGTGTCGATATGCCTGTATTTGTAACTATGAATACGGATGATGAGGGTAAAAGCGAGAGTGATACAGACTTTATTGCAGCTCTTATTACCCTTCAGGCACTTGGTGCAGATGCCTTTGGCATAGAATGCGATATGGGGATAGAGGAAACCTGTCGGCTTATTCAAAAAGCGTTTACCCATTCTGAGATCCCTCTTATAGCTGCTGTTGATCTTCTGGATGCAGATAAAGCCGAGCTTGATAAACTTTATGAAAGTGGAGTTTCTGTCTATCTTGATCTGCCTCGCCGCTTATATAAGACTGGTGCAGATTCTGCAAAAGGTTCAACTCAGGATACTTCTGATTTATCAGAGAAAGATCAAAATTATAAGACTGATCTGAGCAAGAGTATAAAATATCTTTCAGGGAAAAAGCCGTTATTCGATCCTGATTCTGAAAAGGACAGCTATGCCGCAGCTATTTACAGAGAAGCATTTTTCTTACCGGAATATCCTGAATTTTCCGAGCCGCTTGTCTGTGATTATGATATGTCGGATGAAATAATAGACTTTGATGATGAAGCGGTAAATGCGATATATGTTAACCTGAACACTACCTTTGACGCTGCGTATCTGGCAGATAATGCGATTATGTCTAAACTTCCGTTTGCGGTACATACTGATGATGCTACAATACTTGAAGCCGCACTAAGATATTATCAGGGCAGACTTATTGTTGATTCTCATTGTGGCATTGACGAAAGTATTGTTGCTGCACTTTCAAAAAAATACGGAGCTGTTCTATACTAAAATGTTTATTGTGCAAATTTTAATAAAAAGGGTGATACAAATGTTAAAAAGAAATCCATTTTTACTTGCGTCTATAATATTCGCCGGATTGTCGCTGCTTCTTTTAGTTGTTGCCACAGTATCTGTCGTTATAAAAGATGACACAGTATGCAGTGCACTAATATCACTGTTTCATCTTCAAGAGAAATCTATAACAAATTCTACCCTTGCACAATTTTCTGTTATATTAGCCGTTCCGTCGTTTATCTTTGCATATAAGGCTTAAGCAGCCGTAATCTTGCAGGATTTTCATAATCAAATAAATTTGTAATATTTTGTTATATGAATCGGGTACAGCGTCTGCTGCCCGATTTTTTTATAAAGATCCCCGGCTGTGTTAACACAGTCGGGAAGTGATGAATGTTATTTCTCTGAATGCTCAGATGACATTTGCTTTAAGATAATCTATCCACATACTACAGCCCTTGTTGTTGAAATGAAGTTGATATATAAGTTTCATCCTTTACAGTATAGTTGTCTACAGTTGGTATAGAAATAGCACTAACCGCTTCAGTTATGCTGTTTTCTTGAACAGACGGCATATGGCTACACGCAGACAGGAATAAGGTTGCCATCATCAATGCGGAAGCAGTTAATATTTTCTTTTCATTTTATCCTCATGAAAGCTTACATTGTCAAGTGCGATGAATATTATAGCTGTTTCATAGGCATACAGTCAGGTATCTGCTGAGTGATGCAATGGATATTGCCTCCGCCGATGAGAATATCTCTTGCATATACGCCAACAACTTTTCGCGTAGGAAAAAGCTTTGCAAGTATTTCAATGGCAGCTTTATCGTTTTTATCGCCGAACTGGGGGCAGACAACGTGTTTGTTAGAAATATAAAAATTGACATATGAAGCTGCAAGCCGTTCACCGGGAGTTCTTGTAGGCTCACCATCCATATCGTCAAGTCCTGCACATTCTTCGGCAGTTATTGTTACAGGTTCAGGAAGCGGCAGCTTATGTACTTTTATTTTTCTTCCCTGTGCATCAGTACTGTTTTCAAGTATATTAAGGCAGCTTGCTGACATTTCATACTGAGGATCATTTTTATTGTCTGTCCATGCAAGTACAACCTCTCCCGGTGAGACAAATGCACAGATGTTATCTACGTGTTCATTTGTCTCATCGTTGTATATACCGGATTTCAGCCATATTACCTTTTTGGCACCCAAATAAAGCTTCAATTCGTTATCTATCTGTTCCTTTGTCATACCGGAATTTCTTCCTTTGCTTAAAAGACAGGCTTCTGTTGTAAGGATAGTGCCCTCACCGTCACTATGTATTGATCCGCCCTCAAGTATGAAACCGCGTTTATTATATACATCAACATCCAGCAGATCGCAAAGCTTTCTTGCCATTTTATTATCCTTATCCCACGGAAAATATAGTCCGTCTTCAAGTCCGCCCCATGCGTTAAAACCCCAGTCAATACCTCGGATCTCATTACCGTTTGTAACAAAGGTAGGCGCTACATCCCTTGCCCACGAATCATCTGACTCCATTTCAATCACACGAACTCTTTCGGGAAGCATAGATCTCGCACTGTCATAATCATCATATCTTGCACAAACAGTCACCTTTTCTGATTCGGAGATTATCCGTATCACTTGAGCGAAAGCTTTTCTTGCAGCATATGCTCCGTTTTGCCACGAATCTCTTCTGTGAGGAAATATCATAATGCATCCGCTGTGTTTTTCAAATTCCGCAGGCATTTTAAATCCGTCTTTGGACGGAATAGAATTCAGTATTTTCATACACTCAGTCCTTAATAATCAATAAAATGATTATATCACAGGACTGTATTTTTTTCTACATAAATTTCCAATATATCAGTTGAAAAGAGAAAAATATATGATATACTTAGAATGACTGATGAATAAAGGAAGGAGATCATAAATAATGAAGGAGTTTGATTGTGATACCTCATTCGATATGCTTGATGTTGTATTGGGTGCAAAATTCTATGTAGGTAATTTTATTCAGAATTCCATTGATGGAAGTAACATAAAATACAGTGAATTATCAGCTGAGCCGTTTATACTTGAAAACAGCGGTTTGACAAAGCAGATCAATGAATATTCTGAATTTTTATCTCCCTTGAAGCTGTCAGATAGAAAGAACATACAATAACAAAAAACCACAACATTAGGATAATACCGAAAAAGATATTTCAGTTTAAGGCGGTTATACATAGGCGGACAGTTCAGGCTGACCGCAGATGAAATTATTTTCTGAACTTTGGTTTATTTGTGCTGCTCAGAATTGTGTCTATCTTCTGTTCATCATCCTCCTTAAATGCTTCTTTGTTTTTTTCTTTCTCTTTATAGAAATGTTCAAACAAAAATATTCCCTTGTTTTAATCATAAAGGTGTTCAGTTCTGTGAGCGTCTTGCTGTAAGCCGAAATGAAACGTGCAGACAAATCAAGCTGTATCGTGTTTATTATCCCGATGATCCTGAGGAGCTTAGTGCAAAAGAGACTATATTGGATATTTATCAAAAAGCATACAAGCGTAATCGCGGCCGTGTGGATCATGGTAAGGTTAAAAACACGAATTTCAAAGTATGGTCTAAGAAAATACGCAGGCAGCGTGATTTGTGTCTTAAACAAGCAATAAAAATAGATGAGTTTGAAGAATGGATCAAAGAAAACGATTGGAATTATGAAGAAGAATGACTATTTATTGATGCCGCATAAGGTGACAACATGAGCATAGGAATGAAACGAGGGACGGTGTATTCGAGTATGCGATAAAGCCAAACTTGTACGAGTTTGCATCCTTTGCGTTTGAAGATGTATGCCGTGAGTATATCCGCAAAATGCAGAGAGCAAGCAGCGCCGCACCCACAACCGCCATTCCCAAGACAGAGAAAGATAGCATTACAAAGCCGACGGAGTTTCAAAATCAAAGCTCCGTCGGCTGTATTATTTCTGTATTCTGATTGAGGGGATGTAACGCTTTTAGGCTTCAAAAGGACTGTTTATGCGCTTTCTGGGGAGTGATTCTTGGTAAGTAGGGTAATTTTTCATTACTTTGCGAGTTGGGGCGTTACATGTCAACTGTAAGTTGTTTTGCTATATCTACAAAACTATCATATGATATGCTATAATAACCATAGATTATTTCAAATTCAAATCAATATTTGCAACGGTGCTACTTTTCAACGGAAATAACAGCAATGTCGCAAGGCATACGCCCATTAACGATATAATATTGTGCATTATCTATTCCGTAACTTGAAAAGAACTCTTTATAGGATTCTTCGGTAAACTTCCGATTATGTTTAAATCCCAATAATTGAATAAACCCAATTCCAAATTTGTTAGAATCCTGAGATGTATATATATACGTTGGAATGATAAGTTTCCCGCCGGGCTTGCAGACACGAAACAATTCATCCAGTGCTGATTTGGGATTCGGCAAAAGATGTATCACATTACCTGCCACCACCTTGTTAAAGCTATTGTCAGCATAATGCAATGCAGTAATGTCCGCAGGCTCAACTTTGACATTGTTATATGCGGCAAGTTTTTTCTTCGTTTGTTTCAGCATTCCTTCAGAATAATCGGTTGCAATTAACTTACGGCAATTTGGAGCAATAGATACGCTAATAGCACCTGTTCCGCAGGCACATTCCAAAACTTCGTCTTCAGCATTGATGAAATAAGCAACTTTTATTCCGGTACCCTTATATACTTTTTTATTATATGTTATTTCAAATAAGTCGTACAGTCGTGCTACCTTGTTCCAAAACATTATTTATCCCCCCGATAAATTCTGATTTCTATTTATACTATTATATCAGAATTGTAGGAAGTTGTCTATCATAAAAAATCAATCACTTTATCAATATTTACTTTGGGAAATTCGTCTTTCATAAAGTAAGTCATTAAAGCTATACGGAAGGTGCGTTCAGCTACACTTTCGTGTCTGCCACCTGAGGTGTAGGAATGTCGGGTAGTATCTTTGAGCTTTTCAGCTATATGTAAAACATTGAGTAATTCCTTTGTATTCATTCTAATTAGCCTTTCAAATATCGTAATTTAATCTTACCACAAAACCAGATAATTAACAACAGAAAACGCCGCCAAGCAGGAGATTATCCCACTTGACGGCTGTGCTGATTAGGTGTAAATCAATTCTGCATTCACAATCTCTGTTACACGGTTACGAATATTATTCATTCTCGCAATCCACAGCATTTGATTGTATGCTTTAAGCTGTTCGGTTACGCTTTCTTTTTCGGCGAGTTGTTTTACCAACCGAAAGAACAGTTCCTCTGCCTGTTCGTCTATGCCGGCGAGATATGCGGTCAGCTTGCAGCTCGTCAGCAGATTGGTGTATCGGATTTTGTGGTGCTGCTCTATGTACCGCAAATGCCTATTCTACCTTTGGCTGTTCGGGTAATCTCAGGTCGGGCAGCAGATAATCGCCTTGTTGTGTATAGCTGATTTCAAAATTGTGTTTCATAATAGAATCCTCCAAAATTATATTCGCACATATATCACAGCACCCGATTGCCACATTTTGTTATAACTTATTATCAGTTTTTCTTTCCCTCATCTTTGCCCTTGCGAGCTGTCGGGAACGATATAATAAAATGTGAAATCCTATGTCCGCATAAGGCGAGCAAACTGCGATAAATCCACTGTTTATCAGGATTTTGGAGGTCTTTACTAACAACCTATGATATGCTATAATATCCATAGATTATTTCAAATTCAAATCGGAATTTACAGCAATAATGACGCCCAGACTGTAATAAGCGCATCATAAACGCCATGTGCAATTATGAGAGAAAGGGTTGAGCATCTTTTTATTCGTACCCGAAATAGACAAAACAAAGCTCCCATAAGTGCTGTCATTATCATCTGCACAGCATTTCCTCTAAGAATGTGAAAAAAGCCGAACAAAACTGATGATATAACAGCGGCAAACCAATCCTTCTGGATAATCTGCTTTGCCTTAGTATATATAAGACCCCGAAAAACAAATTCCTCAACCGCTCCGACAGCAAGTATGCAATAAACAAATTCATATATGAATTTCCACAAGTATTCATATCTTATACCGCTATCCACATAACTACCAAATCCAGCTATATGCGGTATCAGCGTAAGTATTACAGACATTACGATACCCAGGCCTACACCGATAGCAAGCTGAATACCTATTTTATCCTTCTCAAATCCGTAATCAAGTAATCTGTCCTTAGAAACAAACATTATAATTATCGGAATAATAGCTATCAACCAATATGTGACAATCACTGATACCAGTCTCGCCGCAAGCGGCAGGTTCATTAAAACATATTGATTGAATGCCGTGACACCAAACAGTCCTGCTATGGCTCCTGCAATAGATATAATCAAACTAATCAGAGCGTTTCGCTTGTTTGCTTGTTCCATTAAAATATCTCCTAAGTGTTTAATTCTAAATTTCTCTCAATAACCTATTAGACAAATTCCTATTTATGCTACTAAGATTATATCACAACAACTCCGATTTTTCAATCAGTTAAACTGCATAATAAAACAGGCAACCTCTTAATAAGGCTGCCTGCGAAAAGATAAAAATATGCGATTGATTTCACTCTGCACAACCTTCTGCACCGTTTGGCGTAAGTTAGAATCATCCTCAAAATATAACACTCCCCGAAAGCCGCAAAACAAGCGGTTCGGGGAGTTGCAAATTTTAGTTTTTATTTCTTTTTATTTCTTACGGTATTGAACACAAATAAAATCACGTAAATAACAACGCAAATGCCGAGCGGGTATAAAATGTTATATGATGTAGAAAATTGGTATCCGCTTCCGTTTATCAATGTTTTCCAGATGAAGTCAAACAGATTCCAAAGTCCGATCACGATAACGACAAACAAAACTCCGCCCAGCACTGTTTTAATGGCTTTATTCATTTTTGCTCCTTTACTTATTAATCAAAAATATGCGATTGATTTTACTCTGCACAACTTTCTGCACCGTTTGGCGTAAGTTTGGCGTAAATGGCGTAAATCCGAGACATCGGAAGGCTCGAAACCCGCATAAACACTGGGATTTTGGGGTGTTACTTATCTAAGGACTTCATTGTGGGGATTGCCAAGGTAGCCGTTTTGTAAGTTCCCAAAAGTTCCTAAGTCCTGTTATTTTCAAGGGTTAAAATCCTTCGATTTTTTATAACCTAACACAACTTATTATATTGCTTGTTCAAAACGGTGTAAGTTTTGGTGTAAATGGTGTATGCGGTGAAAACGAGATGTCTTTTATTGCTCTGGAATCAAGTACGTTTCAAGAGTTTGAAACTCTGATTTTTTCAATGCCTTTGTCGCATCGGTATAGATATTCATAGTCGTTGAAATATCATTAACGTCCTCGTTTATCCACTCCTTTACTTATATTATATAGGAAACAGGAGAAAAGCTTAGTTTGCGATTCGTTTCAAGGCATAGAAAATCAGGCAACCTCACATAAGGCTGCCTGCTATAGTATAGATTAATGCTGTAAATCAGAATTTTTATCTCTACAACCGGAATTGATTATCATATCAACTGAATTGCAGTAAATATAACATCAAACCCATTTCCAAGTAAACTGCCTATAAAATGAGCTGTCATTACAACATAGATATTCTTCGTTTTAAC
>CADACB010000033.1 GCA_902786345.1 uncultured Ruminococcus sp.
GAAAAAGAAAGACATACTTAAAGAATGGCTGAGGGAAGGTGTTTAATATGAAAAAAATAGATATTGATTCGATTTTTCTGATGATATACAAAGTAATTAAGGTTACGAACGGACAATGAATACAATATAAAAATGGTTGCCAAAGTATTAATATATGGAGCATCTTTAATAGAATTAGATGACGAGGATCTTTATCACTATAATGATGAAGAGGTTAGGAGATTGTTATCTAGATATAATGGTACCGGAGATGCTGCTGAGCAATATGGTAAAGAAACATTTAGATATTATAAGGTGTTTAATTATTATAATTGATTGTGGGGAGATTATGCATAATGACAAAGAAAATCATCAAAATTACTGTAATTGTATTATCTGTTATAATGTTCGTGACTGTTTTTGCTATATGTATGGGAATTTTTTTTAATAAAGATTATGAAAATGCATATGAAATAAATATTAAGCTTACTGAAAAGTGTGACTCCGAAAAGAAAGCTTATGATCAGATAATCAGTCTGTGTGAAGATTATATTGGCGATAGAAGCTTAACACATGTAAAAACAAATATAGATGGATCAAATATTGGAGTTGATTTCTATTTTGTCAGATATATTGATCATTCCGCAGAAGGCGGGAGAATCGAAGCTGCTAAAGTTAGTGTGGATCTTAATGAACAGATAATCAGAAATGTAGAAACCTTTAAAGGTTCAGGAAAAAAATATAGTCATCAACTTCCCGGTTTGAGTGGAAATCCCATAAAGAATCTTGATATACTTAATTATAGAGAAGTTATAGACGATTATATAAAAAATCAAGATGCAATCTCAAAAAGTGACAAATGGGAAATAATGTACTTTTGTGATAATGAAGATAGAAAAATAGTTAAAAATCTATAGAATCAATTGTAATCCTTCTTTATTGCTAAAAGATACGGCTTTACTGCCTGTTTCTTTAGACTGTGATTGGGTTATGAAAGAAGGATTTTCTGTGAATATTTGAATTGAAGGTTGTAAAATGATTATTGTTTGATTTGGGATGATTATTTATATGCAGGATAAAAAATTCCCTGTTTGATGTCGCCTACCATTATCAGTTCATCACCGTTTTTATATTAAAGATTGCCATAGCTTCGTCCGGGATAATAATTTTGCTATCCTTTACAATACATTTTTCGAAAATATATTTGTCCTTCGGTTTAAATGAATCCTGATCCTTTAAATTCAGAAAGAGTGATGCAACAGATTGAAGTTCTATATCGAATATTTCAGCAAGTTCATTGCACTTTACAACGTTGGGAACACTTTCTCCGTTTTCCCATTTGGCTATTGTTTGTCTTGAAACCCCCATTTTCTCTGCAAGATCTTCCTGCGTCATTTTTTCATCATTCTTATTTGTTTTAATCCGTCATTCATTTTGTCAAACCTCCCTTGACTGATTCTATTATAACAATTCTTTTATATATTTCAATCAATCTGATTTGACATTTTATGTTAAAAAAGTAGCAAAAAAGAGAGTGAACATTAAATGTTCACTCTCTTTTTATAGAAAATTCAGAAAAGATCAGCCTGCAACTGCTGCACCGAGTGCTTTGCACGCTGCTGTTGCATCGTCATCAGGAGCATCATTACAAATGAAGCTGTCACATGCGAATACTGCACCTGCATTTTTGCATGTTTCCTCCCAAGAACGCATCCATTCGCCGTCACCCCAGCCGTATGAACCGAAGAGAGCAATTTTCTTGCCGTTGAGCTTTGCCTCGCACTCTGTGAATACAGGCTCAAATTCGCTTTCCTCAAGAACCTCATCGCCCATTGCCGGACATCCAAAAGCAATTGCATCGAATTCATCAACTTTATCTGCTGAAAAATCGGCAACTGCAAAAAGCTCTGTTTCGGCACCTGCATCTTTAGCACCCTCAACAACAGCATTTGCCATAGCTTCTGTGTTGCCTGTGCCGCTCCAGTATACTACTGCTACCTTACTCATAATCGTACTTCCTTTCAGAAATTTTAATTTTATATTGTCAGCATACAACAGCAAGTTGTTCTGCCGAGCAACCCTTTTTTACAAGAGAACAGCATATTTCCGTACATTTTTTGTACTTCTCAAAGGTTCGTTTTGCTTTTTTCTCGTCACCATAAACCTTCCAGCATCCGCAGCACTTGCAGTCGGACGCATTGTTGTTTATAAACCCGAATACATCCTCCGGGGGATAGCCCAGAAACAATCCAACCTCGTGCGGAAAATCTTCTGAACATCTTAGTCTTTTTACAAGCTCAACAAGACATTTGCCGGGACAGCTGCACTCATACCCCATATTTTCAAGAAGGCTTTTAGCCATATTGTCCTTCAGATCTTTATTCAGTCTGGACGGACGATATACATACAGCAGAGTTTTCTTATTTTTTTGCCTTAAAGGGATCACTCTTATGCCTTTTCTGCCCAGTTGCTTATTGAGCAGGCGGATACTTTCTCTTCTGTCATTTTCGTTTTCAAACTCATAGGTAAACATATTGCCGGTTTTAAGGCCTACAAGTGTAGGGGAGCAATGTCTTACAAGAATATCCTCACTCACAAGTAATCCTCCTTTTTCAGTTTAAAATAATTTCAGGCTCTTGCATAGGTGTCAAGAATGTTTTTTAATGCAGCCTTAGAGCTGGTGTGTGATCTTGCAACAGGTATATTGTTTGATTTCGCACCGCTCAGTGCACATTTTATCATTTTATGTGAAACCGTGTTGGTGAATAGAACCATAAGATCAGGACTACCTATATCCTGAAGACCTCTACTCATTTTTGTATATACTTTAGCTTTATAGTTATATTTTTTGCAAAGCTCAACATATTCTCTTTCCATACACTCATTACCGCCGACTATTACAAGGCTCATCTTGATGCTCCTTCCTTTTTCTTATTATTCCCCGATTTATGGTTTTTATAAGTTTTATAAAGTTAAACTAATTTAACCGCACGATTAGTTTAACATATTTAACTGTGTTTGTCAATAGTTTTATTATATTCATAAAGTTACATTTACATTCATTCATTATATTGATGGAACTGAGAGTAATCTTGATCATGAATGGTTTGACATTTTTGTTCAATCTTAAATACATCAGTTGGATTTTATAAGTTAGTCTGTGTTTTGATTCAGTTATTTTATGCTTTTTTTCAAAACTACATTCAACAGAAAAAAGGATACGATTAGCCTTAAGCATTTATCGTATGCTTTAAATTTAGTTAACATTAATTTTTCTTATAGGAGCTTATTTAAATCCTGTGTATTATTTACAGTCGGATTCTTCCTGCCAGCTTTCAGCCGCAAAGGAATCCTTACGTATAGATGAAACAGCCTTGCTAAAGGCTTCATACATAACACCGGTTCCTTTTGATGTCTGTTTGTAGTTTATTGCCCGGTTGCCGAGGATACCTATATTTGATGCAGTTTCAACAGCGTCAATATTTGCTGATGCAAACAGGAATTCCCAGCCTTCCTTGGTTTTGTGCTTGATAAGCTTTTTTACTTCTTTACTGCTGTACTTGTGGCTGGCGTTTTCCATTCCATCAGTTGTTATTACGAAAATTGTGTGCTGGGGAATGTCTTCCGGGCGTGCATATTTGTGTATGGTTGAAATGTGCTTTATCGCACCGCCTATAGCGTCAAGAAGTGCAGTGCATCCGCCGACTGTATAATCCTTTTCGGTAAGGGGAGTTACTTCATCAATAGGTTTACGATCGTGTATCACTTCACTATTGTTGCTGAAGAATACAGTTGATACATATACCATTCCGTCCTGTGCCTTCTGTTTTTTGAGCATTGAGTTGAAGCCACCTATAGTATCGCTTTCAAGTCCTGACATTGATCCGCTTCGGTCAATAATGAATACCAGTTCTGTAATATTGTTTTTCATAGTGATTACCTCCGTAAGATGTTTTTGTTTTGTTGATCATATTATAGATCATATTATCGTTACAGAGGTCGCCTTAAAGGCGACAATTTATTTGTCCGGTAGTTTTACGGCAGTTTTTATTTTATGTACAATTTTAATTTTACCTGTTATGGCTGTGGAAACATAGCCGTCATACATTTACTGTTAATCAGCATTAGCAGCGGCAATAGCGTCTATTTCGGAACGAATGCGGAGAAAAGCATCGGTA
The DNA here is from genome assembly GCA_902786345.1 of uncultured Ruminococcus sp. GTDB lineage: Bacteria > Bacillota > Clostridia > Oscillospirales > Acutalibacteraceae > UBA1213. The sequence continues at coordinate 4,158 of CADACB010000033.1, forward strand.
ACAATTGGATCAAACTTTTTGCCGCGCTGTTCCTTTATGTTTTCAAATACCTCTGATGTTGGCATAGCAGCCTTATAGATACGTTTTGCTGATAATGCGTCAAAATAGTCTGCAATTGTCATAATACGGGCACACAATGGTATAGCCTGTCCTTCAATTCCATATGGATAACCTGAGCCGTCCCAGCATTCGTGGTGATAAAGCGCAACGGATTTTGCAACCTTAAGAAACTCCTCGTCTTCAATGTCAGACATTGATTCTTCAATTATTTTCTTTCCGTTAACTGTATGATTTTTAATTGCTTCAAATTCTTCTTTGGTAAGCTTTCCAGGTTTAAGAAGTATAGCATCCGGAACTGTGATTTTTCCTATGTCGTGCAAAGGTGCAGATAAAATGGTGTCACGCATATAGCGTTCTGTGAGAATATCTGAATAATCTCCGGTGCGTGCAAGCTCACCGACCAATGCTTCAACATATTCACTTGTGCGTTTTACATGCTTACCGGTATTGCCGTCGCGTGCTTCGATTATATTTGAAAAGCTTATGATGATCTGGTGCTGCATCCGCTCGATGGCAGCAATCTTTTCTTCAACACTTTCGTCAAGCATACTGCGCTTGTTGTCAATTGAATTTACAACTCTGCCTGCATAGACTGCTGATACCAAAAAGCTCATTGCACAATTTACAACAAGCAGTCCGGTACTTATTTCGCTCGGCAAATGTTTTGGAGGTTCATAGTCATTAAAGAATACAAGCAGCCATATAAATGTTATGGAGGCAACAATAACAATAGTGTTTCTTGCAAGCTTGAGTATTTTTCCTTTGCTGCTTATGAAAACAGAGAGAAACATAAGAGGTATCATAAGAAAATGAAAACCCGGATTAAGTCCGAAAAAGGCAACACAACAAATCTGATGAAGAAACAGTTCCATTATGGTCAGCAGCGTACACGGCAGCCACGAGCCCTTGAAATATTTAAGCAGTATAACAAAGGTAGCATAAAGTATAACTCCCACAATGTCAAAGAGAAACATAACGTTAACACGGTAAATGGAAAAAACAATAAGATATGCAGTGTGAAGTACAAGACATACCAGAAAAAACATATTCAGAGGAGCAGTAAGCGATGCATATGCAGCATAATCCTTGTCCTCGTTATAAGCAGGAGTACCCACAAAAAAGTCTGTAAATTTATTTTTACGGTTTGTCATATTATGATCACACATCCTGATGGAAATTTTTCGACAATATAATCTGCAAATTTATGTATCATTATAACACAAATAATTGTTAATAGCAATGTTTTTTGTATAATAATTGATATAATGAAATTCAAGCAAGGCGGTGAGATTTATCTTTTATGTTATAAAAGCCAAGAAGCTTATGATAATGGCAGCCGCGGCTGTTTCAATAATCATTTCCGGAATTATCGGAACTATAAACGCAATACCTGCCGGAACAGATGAATACAAGGCTGAGGTAATCGTTATAATGTATCACGGATTCCTCAAGGATAAAACACTTCAGAATGAATATATGATAGATCCGGCTTACTTTGAAAGCGATCTAAAATATTTAACCGAAAACGGTTTTCATACTATGTTTGCCAGTGAGCTTTCGGAATATGTGGAAAAGTGTGAGCCTGTTCCTGAAAAAACGGTTATACTGACATTTGATGACGGATACCTTAATAATTATACTTATGCTTATCCTCTGCTGAAAAAATACAGCTGTAAGGCGGTGATCTCACCTATCGGCAAGGCTGCTGACGATGCCGAAAATGAACAATACAGAAGCTCTGCATATTCTCAGTGCAAATGGAGCGAGCTTGAAGAAATGAGAAGCTCAGGATTTGTTGAACTGCAAAATCATACCTATAATATGCACACTATTATTAACGGGATTCGAGGAGCAGAACAAAGAAACAACGAAAAAAAAGAAATGTATATAAAACGTCTGAGCAGCGATCTTCTAAGATTCAACAAACGTATGCAGGAAGAAACGGGCTGTGTACCTGAGGCATTGACTCTGCCGTTCGGTGCAGGAGGAGAAGCTGCTGTTGCTGCTGCAAAAGAGCTTGGATTCAGAATGGTGTTCGATTGTGAAGAAAAAATAAATTATATAAGCTCTACAGACGACCTGTTTCATATTCATAGATTTTTAAGACCAAACAATAAGTCATCAGAAGAATACTTCGGGAATATACTTAAACTGCAAGACAATTGAAACAAATTATTTATATTGGAGGATAATTATGCCAAGTGTATTTTTAAGTCCGTCAAGTCAGGAATTCAATCCTTATGTTGACGGCGGCAATGAAGAGTATTATATGAACCTTATAGCTGATGAGATAATACCTTATCTTGAAGCAAGCAGAATTTCATACGGACGAAATAATCCACAGGGCAGTTTTGTGAATTCCGTAAGATTGTCCAACGAGGGAAATTATGACCTTCACCTTGCAATACATTCCAATGCATCCGCACCGCAGAATGCCGGAAGTGCAAAGGGAACACAGATATACTATTATCCGGAAAGCGAACAAAGCACCCGTGCAGCAGATATTTTTGCCAATAATTTCAAAGAAATATATCCTGAGCCTGCAAGGGTACGCACAGTTGCTACAACTACTTTGGGCGAGATCATCCGTACAAAAGCTCCGGCAATATTGATTGAGGTTGCATATCACGATAATCCGGAGGACGCACAGTGGATACGTGACAATATAGGTGAGATAGCAGAAAATCTTGCGATGTCAATAGGTGACTTCCTTGGTGTTGAGATCAGGATTCCTTCCTCACAAAATTACGGAACGGTATCAACTCAGGGATCTAATCTTAACATAAGAGAGCAACCCACAACAAATTCAACCATAAAAGGAAGGATACCTGACGGTACAAGAATACCACTGCTTCAAAATGTTAACGGTTGGTACAGAACACGATATAACAATGTAACGGGTTTTGTTTCAGCAGATTATATTCGTGCCGATAGTTAAAGTAATGAATATTTAGTTGGTGAATATATACAAAAATAACGGTTAAATGAGTTAAATTTATTTACAAAATAAAGAAAATATGATATATTAATTTTAAATAGTCAGGAATAGTTATCAATTTGGAGATGACAATATGCAGACAAGGCGAAATTTCAGTGCAAAGCGTGAAGCTATATATAAGGCTATAGTAAATACAAACATACATCCTACAGCGGAGTGGGTCTATGATAAATTAAAACCTGAAATTCCAGATCTGAGCCTTGGAACGGTATACAGGAATATTACAGTATTCAAGGAGATGGGAATTGTCAAATCAATAGGTGTATATAACGGCCAGGAAAGATACGACTGGGATATGTCACCACACTCACATTTTGTTTGTACAGCCTGTTTTAAAATAACCGATATTCCCAAGGGAAGAAATTTTGTAGACAAAAGTATGTATGATTTTGTAGAGAGCGAATGCAACTCAGAAGTAAAAAGTCACAGTATCAATTTTTTCGGTTTATGCAGTAATTGCCGGAGTGTGTCTAACTTAACAACGCAGTCAAAGTGAGCGTTAGCGAGCGAGGCCGCGAACACGGGCATGAAGGCACCACGCAGTTTGCTATTGACTTATCCGACAAAAAATTGTATTATATATGTGTAAAAAATAGATGTAAAAAAATAAAAGGCTGGGAACGGGAGTAGTAATGTTGCAGGCTTTGTTAAGAGAGCCGCCGTGTGGTGAGAGGCGGTCATAGCACAATATGAAGTAGCCCGGGAGCTTTTTCGCAGAACCTTTGTGTTTCAGATCAACATAAATAAAGTAAGCGGAAACGTCCGCCGAACGTTATATCGGCAGTATTAGATGTGTGAATTAACACATCCGATATGTTTGCCCTGAAAAGAGTGGTACAGCGAGGTTTGCGTTTTCGGCTTCGTCTCTTTGTTCAAAGAGATGAAGTCTTTTTGCTTATCAAATAGTTTTTATAACGGAGGTATATTTATGCAGCTTACAGGATCAGAAATTATTGCCGAATGCTTGTTGGAACAGGGAGTTGATACCGTTTTTGGATATCCGGGCGGTGCAGTTCTTAATATCTACGACGCTCTTTATAAGTATAGTGACAAGATAACCCATATTCTTTCCGCACACGAACAGGGTGCTTCACACGCGGCAGACGGATATGCGAGAACAACAGGAAAATGCGGTGTCGTAATTGCTACATCCGGACCGGGTGCAACAAATCTTGTAACGGGAATAGCAACAGCTTATATGGATTCTATCCCTATGGTTGCCATTACGGGCAATGTTTCAAATGATCTTCTTGCACGCGACAGCTTTCAGGAGGTAGATATTACAGGCATTACTATGCCGATAACAAAGCATAACTTTATTGTTAAGGATGTTAATGACCTTGCAAATGTTATCAGAAAAGCATTCAGGATTGCTATGTCAGGAAGAAAAGGACCTGTGCTTATAGATATTCCGAAGGATGTTACGGGTGCAAAATGTGAGTATACTCCCGAAAAGCCAAGACAGACTGAAAATTCTCTTGTTTCGTTGAAGGCTGATTTTGAAGCTGCTGCAAAGGCGGTGAATGCTGCAAAGCGTCCGCTTATCTATATGGGCGGCGGCGTTATAAGCTCTGACGCGGAAAAGGAGCTGCTTGCTTTTGCAGAAAAAATTGACTGCCCTGTTGCAACTTCAATTATGGGACTCGGCGGTTTTCCTGCATCACACCGACTTTACATAGGTACAATTGGTATGCACGGAGGTTATGAAACAGGTAAGGCAACTGATAACTGTGACCTTATAATAACAGCAGGTGCAAGATTCTCTGACCGTGTTGCAGGCGACAGAGAAAAATTTGGCAAGGAAGCAACTATCATTCAGCTTGATATAGATAAAGCTGAGATTAACAAAAATGTAAAAATAAATTATAGTCTTGTGGGTGACCTTAAGGATACGCTTGCTTGTCTTACCGAAGAGGTTGAAACTGCAAAGCATGAGGAATGGACTGCACAGGTAGCAGAGTGGGCTGAGAAGTCTAAGGTGTGTGAAACACCCCAGTCTGAAAAATATGCACATCCATATCATATAATTGATGAGGTGAGAAAGCTCACTGCTGATGATGATATTATAGTTACGGATGTAGGTCAGCATCAGATGTGGGTATCACAAAGATACAGCTTTGAAAAACCAAGATGCTGGTGTACATCGGGCGGACTTGGAACTATGGGTTACGGACTTGGTGCTGCTGTGGGTTCAGCGGTTGCACATCCGGAAAAACGTGTGGTTCTCTTTACCGGTGACGGAAGCTTTCATATGAATCTTAATGAGCTTGCAACGGTTCGCTCATATAACCTGCCTGTTGTTATCGTTGTTTTGAATAATACGGTTCTTGGTATGGTAAGACAGTGGCAGAAGCTTTTCTACGGAAATCGTTTCTCACAGACCGATCCTCACAGAAAAACAGATTTCGCGGCTGTTGCTGAGGCATTTGGCATAAATGGAATGAGGATAAATAACGACAGTGAAGCTGCAGATGTGCTTAAAAAGGCATTTGAATCAAATGAACCTGTTGTAATCGACTGCCGTATATCTCCCGATGAAAATGTGCTTCCTATGATACCCCCGGGAAAAACAGTGGACGATATGATCACAGAAATGGAGTGATAACTATGAATAAAGAAATTATAGGACTTTTAGTAAAGAATCATCCGGGTGTACTTCTGAGAGTTACCAGTCTTTTTACAAGACGCGGCTTCAATATTGACAGTCTTACTGTAAGCCCTGCCGGAATTGAAGGATATTCAAGAATGACTATCCGTATAAGCGGTGATGATAATCAGGTTGAGCAGTTCATAAATCAGATGCTCAAAATAGTTGACGTAAAAAAAGCAGAGGTCCTTCCTGAGGATACATCTGTTGCAATGGAGCTGATGCTCATAAAGGTTAGTGCGGACAGCAGTAAGAAAAATGAAATTATTGCCGTAACATCATCATACCACGCTTCACTTGTGAATCTCGGAGATCATTCACTGACATTCCGTGCATCGGGCACACCGAGCCAGATAGATAAGCTTGTTGAAGAGCTTTCAGGCTATGGCATACTGGAAATGGCAAGAACAGGTATTGCTGCTCTTGAAAACGGTGATGTATGCCTTAATACAAAGTGATGTTTATTTTACCCCAGATATTCATATGAGTATCAGGGGTAAAACTTTTTTCTGATGTGTTCTTATGTAATTAATAAGGTATTACTTGATTTTTTTTCAAAAAAATTATATCATTGAATAAGTATCAGTAAAAAGGTATATCAAGAATTACAGATCATAAATAAAGGAGATGCAATTATGAAAAAATATATGGCTCTTGCGCTTGCGGCTGTTATGTCTTTTTCACTTGTAACGGGATGTAATTCATCGGATGAAACCAGTAAGACCGAAAGCATTACATCAGAACAACAGGCTGCAAAAGACAGGGCAGAATTTATTAAAAAAGCAGGAAAACGTATTTCAGCAGAAGCAGATTATTCTGTGGGTATATTATCCTCAGGAAAGCTCATCACTGCCGGAAGAACCTTTAAAGACAGTAATATGGCGGATGCTCTGAACTGGACTGACCTGACTCAGGTTGCTCTGGGAGATTTTCATATTGTCGGTTTGAAATCCGACGGTACGGTTGTTGCTGTCGGAGACAATACAGACGGAAAGTGCAGTGTTTCCGAATGGAGCGATATAACAGCTGTAGATGCAGGATATACATATACAGTAGGCTTGAAATCTGATGGAACAGTTGTAGCTGTAGGGGATAATTCAGTAAAACAGTGTGATATATCAGACTGGAGTGATATAGAATCTATTTCTGTAAATTCACTGTGTACAGTAGGCTTGAAATCTGACGGTACAGTTGTTGCAACCGGATCATCGGGTGAAGGACAATGTGATGTATCTAAGTGGAATAACATAACTGCTGTGGCTACAGGCGGATACCATACAGTAGGTCTTAAGAGGGACGGAACGGTTGTTGCAACAGGTTCAAACGAAAATGGTGCGTGTGATATAGAAGCCTGGAATGGAATAGTCGCATTGGCGGCAGGAGCAGCCCATACTGTAGGGCTGAAATCTGACGGTACAGTTGTTGCTGTAGGATTGAATACGGACGGACGATGTGATGTTTCCGAATGGAAAGATATAATTGCAATTTATGCAAAGGGTGCTCATACGCTTGGGCTTAAATCTGACGGTACAGTTGTTGCAACAGGAACATCAATTAACGGTCAGTGTGAGGTTTCTGACTGGGTCATAGATTAATAAACAGAATAAAATAACAAACACGATAAGCCATCAGCAAGCTTATCGTGTTTGTTTATGTGCAACTTTAAATTACCACAGTTATAAATGAATACAAGCCGTTTGTTAAAAATCAGGATTCAGATTCATTCTTTTCTTTTTTTGAATCATCGCTGTCAGATTTTGACGGCTTTTTTTCTGTTTCCTTGGGCTGCTTGTCGGGAGTATCCACAGAAGCAATAGCCCATTTTTTGAATCTCATTCTTGTTTTGTCACTGCCTGTTTCTATTATGAAGGTTTCGTCATCATCACGAACGGCAATAACCCTGCCGACAATACCGCCGATAGTTGTAACATCATCGCCTATTTCGATACTGTTTCTGAGTTCTTCTTCCTGCTTTTGTCTTTTTCTCTGAGGACGGATAAAAAGAAAATATGCAGCTACAATTACAACCACCCATATGCCTATGGTGAATATCATCTGCCAGGTATTGTTTACTGCACCCTGCTGCTGAACTGCTTGTGTTGATGATTCATCAAGAAAACTAAAAAACATTATTACTCTTCCTTTCAAAGTGATATTTCAATTATAGCAATTTTTTTGATTTGTTTCAATCGCCAATTTCTATATTCTCTTGTCAAGAACAGTGATATATTTAGTATAAAAGTTCTCAAATTCGTCATTATCCAATGCTTCTCTTATTTTCATCAGAAGAGTATTGTAAAACCAGATATTATGTGTAACACAAAGACGCATTGCCAGCATCTCTCCGCTTTTGAATAAATGTCTTATATATGCCCTTGTGAAATTTTTGCAAACCGGGCAGTCACACTCTGCGTCAATAGGATCTTCGTCAAGGGTATATTTTTCATTCATCATATTACGTCTGCCGCTCCACGTAAAAACATTTGCGTGACGTGCATTTCTTGTTGGCATAACACAGTCGAACATATCAATTCCCCTGTGTACAGCCTCAAGTATATTTACCGGAGTGCCCACGCCCATAAGGTAACGCGGCTTGTCCTTGGGCATATGCTCTTCTACTACATCAATTGTATGATACATTTCTTCAGCGGATTCACCTACAGCAAGTCCGCCTATGGCATAGCCGTCAAGGTCAAGCTCACTTATCCGTTTCATATGATCGGTTCTCAAATCGTCATATGTTGATCCCTGGTTTATCCCGAAAAGCATCTGAGCCTTGTTTATGGTGCCATCAAGCGAATTCAGTTCTTTTAGCTTATTACGGCATCTGCATAGCCAGCGATATGTTCTGTCACAGGAATTTTTTGTATAATTATATTCTGCAGGGTTTTCTATACATTCATCAAAAGCCATTGCTATTGTTGAGCCCAGGTTGGACTGTATGGTCATACTTTCTTCGGGTCCCATAAATATTCTGTGACCGTCTATGTGTGATGAAAAACAGACTCCTTCTTCCTTGATATTACGCAGCTTTGCAAGAGAAAAGACCTGAAAGCCGCCGCTGTCTGTCAGGATAGGACCGTTCCAGCGTGTGAATTTGTGAAGTCCGCCGAGCTTTCTGACTATCTCATCACCCGGTCTGAGATGAAGATGATATGTGTTGCAAAGCTGTACCTGACATCTGAGCTGAGCAAGCTCCAAGGCGGACACAGCACCCTTTATTGCACCGCAGGTGGCAACATTCATAAATGCAGGCGTTTGTATTGTACCGTGTACTGTTACAAGTTCACCTCGTCTTGCTCTGCCATTGTTTTTTATTAATTTATACATTAGCTGAAAAACACTCCAAACGGATTACTCTTCCTTATTTTGATTTGAATTGTCTGCACCGGCAGCCTCAGCCTGTGCTCTTGCCTGAGCATCCTTGACCTGAGCCTCGAATTCTGCACGCTGTTTTTCCGAGAGTTTTCTTCTTTCTTCATCTGTTGTGAATTTTAACGGTTTATCTTCGCTATCGATAAGAGCGGTAAGCTCATTATTATGGAAAACTGCAACCGTACCTACGGGCATTTGCAGAACTCTGAGAGCATCTGTTCTGAGCTTAAGGAATTCATATGACGGAATACGCTCATAATCGTCAGCACTGTGATTTTCTTCGTTAGGGTCATCAAGCAAGCCGAAATACCAGCCGGAATCTCCGTCTTTAGCAGCTTCTGATCTGTTCATATAAACATCTTCAGCATCCTTAGCTTCCTTAAGGACGAGAACTGTATCCTTACATGTAGTGGATTCAGGTTTAACCTTAGCAATTTGAACTGCTTCTATCTGCATATTCTGTACTACAAGAGAAACAGTGGCATTATCAACTCTGTCTGTCTGAGGGTCTTTATTGTAGTCACCAGTCTGAACGACCCAGAATTTCTCACCTTTTTCATCTCTTCTTTCATCGAGGAAAAAGTATGCCCATCCGAAGCAGAGCACAAATTTATTATTAAAAATATTCACCTTCTGACTTACCTGAGCAAGTGTTCTGAAAATTGCACCAACTGCATTTTTCAGTGGAAGATCCGAGTACATTCTTACTGTCTGTTCTCTTATTTTTGCTTCAAAAGTTATCATTTTGTAAAATCCTTTCCAAATTAGTTTCAAAACATAAAATAATTTTATAACAGTTTGCATTTTTTGTCAACATTGATATTAATTATTTTGTATGGGGATTTCGGGGAATTTCGCACTCTGCGGAGCGCGACCAAAGGCTCCTGCCTTTGGAATCCGCAAGCCTTTGTAAAGGCTTGAGCGAAACTTTACTTATTGTGAAAAGCGGAAGTAAAGCTGAATGCCAAAGAAAAGCGTAAACGCAATTATTAATTAAATTAACAGTCGCGATAACTGATTTAGAAAACAGCACCAGAATTTTCAGAAAATCAGCCGTAAATTTGCCCGGCGTTAAGCAGCCGCACTCATATGGAAATGCAATACTGACTATCTTGAAATAATCTTTTGTTCATATCTTATATGCTGCGTAAACAAAGCAATGAACACGTTCCGCCGCGTTCGCGTTAGTGTAAAATAATGATGGAAGTTTATTAAAATTAACTGCCTGTTTTTACAGCCCCCTTCCGAAAGCACGACGTAAGGAGTGTGCGGAAGGGAAAACCGCGATCAGCGTATATTTGGTTTGGATAAACAGAGTGAGCGTTAGCGAACGCAGTTGCAAAGATGTTCCGCAGCGATCACGCGGTCGCTGCCTTGTGTTTGAGAGGGATGTGTGGTATGATGTAGGTATAAAATAATAAATAAATTGGAGGCTGTTTTGTTATGAATGGAACGTGTGCGCTTATACTTGCGGGCGGCGAGGGTACAAGAATGAAATCAAACCGTCCGAAGGTGCTTGCTGAGGTTCTGTTTAAACCACTGATCAGATGGGTAACGGATGCGGTAAAAAATGCCGGAATAGATGATATTTGTGTTGTTACAGGTAGTAAAAAGGAATTTGTTGAGGAATATCTTAAAGGTATGCCCTATTGTGTAGAAACCGTGCTTCAGTCGGAAAGACTGGGTACAGGTCACGCAGTTATGATGGCGAGGGATTTCCTTAAAAAACATTCTGATCAAAATGTTATTATCCTTAATGGTGACGCACCCTTTATTTCTTCAGAAACGATTACAGCGGCTGTTGAAGCAGGAAAAAACAGTGCATGTGCAGTTGTGTCGGCTGAGGTGAATGATCCTGCAGGTTATGGGAGAATTGTCAGGGATACAGACGGCTGTTCACTTAAAGCAATCGTTGAAGAAAAGGAAGCTGATGATGAAATAAGAAAAATCAGGGAAATAAACTCGGGAACGTATTATTTTGATGTAAATTCTTTGCTTGATGCCCTTGATAAGCTTAAGAAAAGCGAAAAAACAGGAGAATATTATCTTACCGATACAATAGAGATAATCAGAAACAGCGGTAAAAGTGTTATTGCATATAAAGCGGAAAATGCAGATTCTGTATTAGGTGCAAATGATTGTGTTCAACTTGCGCAGCTTAATGAGATTGCGAGAAAAAGAGTGCTTGAAGCACATATGAAAAACGGTGTAGTTATTCCATGTACAGATGGAATTATAATAGGTACAGAGGTTTTAATAAGTGCTAATACTGTGATACTGCCGGCTTGTGTTATAAGAGGAAAAACTTCAATTGGTTCTTTTTGTGAGATAGGTCCTGCGGCTCTTGTTGAAAATTCTACATTGTCTGACGGAACACACATTTCATCCGGAAATTACCGCGATATTAAATTGTAACAAGAAAAATATAATTCACACTATAATCATAGTGAAAATAAAATTTGTGCATTATAAATTATAATTTGAACAATTAACATTTTTTTTTTGCAAAAGATACAATTATTTTATTTATCGTGATGTTTGGATTTTTAAAACTTGATTTTTCGACAAATTAGTATTAAAATAAAATAAAATGTACAGAAGCCTGTACACGGAAATGTATATTTCGTATATACCTTTGGGCCAAAATGAAGTGATACCGACCGTGTCGGTCAAACAAAAAATTGGGGGACGAGTTAAATGAATTTTCACGGCAAGGATATTAAAATCTTTACCTGTAATTCCAACAGATCAGTAGCTCAGCAGATCGCTACATGTCTGGGAATACCGGTAGGCAAGTCTGAAGTTACTTGCTTCAGTGACGGTGAGATAGCTGTTTCTCTTCACGAATCAGTCAGAGGTTCGGAGTGCTTTATCGTACAGTCAACATGTGCTCCTGTTAATGACAACCTTATGGAGCTGCTTATAATGATAGACGCAATGAAGCGCGCTTCTGCGGCAAGCATTACGGCTGTTATTCCTTATCTTGGCTATGCACGTCAGGACAGAAAAGCAAAGGCAAGAGATCCGATCTCTGCAAAGCTTGTTGCCGATCTTATCACAACAGCAGGTGCTGACCGTGTGCTCACAATGGATCTTCACGCTGCACAGATACAGGGTTTCTTCAATATTCCTGTTGATCATCTTGTAGGTGCTCCGATACTTGCAAGTTTCTTTAAAAAGAAAATAGGCGATAATCCCGATGATTACGTTGTGGTTTCTCCTGACCTTGGTTCAGTTACGAGAGCAAGAAACTTTGCCACAAGACTTGGCTGCTCAATTGCTATCATTGACAAACGCCGTCCCAGAGCAAATGTTTCAGAGGTTATGAATATTATAGGTGAAGTAAAGGGCAAGAAAGTAATTCTTGTTGATGATATGATTGATACCGCCGGAACACTTTGCAATGCAGCACAGGCAGTTGTAGAAAAGGGCGGTGCAACTGAGGTATATGCAGGTGCAACTCACGCTGTTCTTTCAGGTCCTGCAATTGAAAGAATCAAGAACAGTGTTATCAAAGAGGTTATCCTTCTTGATACAATTTGTGTGCCTGAAGATAAGACTCTTGATAAATTCACAATTCTTCCTGTTGCTCCCGTATTTGCAGAGGCAATTGAGAGAATCTATGAGGATAAGCCTGTATCTTCTATTGGTGTTTGATTTTAAGCTGGTTGTAGGCTTTTTGACAAAACAGCCCCGGAATTGCTCCGAGGCTGTTTTTAAATGTTTGAAATTGTGAAATGCTGTTACCAACGGCATATTGACATTAACGTTAAAATCGGATTATGCCCACGGATTTGAGCTTTCCGGTTGACGTATACCAACAAGAATAAACTGCTCCCAAAGATACCATTTTCCGTCCTTGGCTTTTCGGAGTTGTACATAACGCGGACTGTCTGCGCCGCCTGAGGTCAGGAAAAGCTTTGCATAGCCTTCACTTTCGTAAGAATAAGGATTTTCACTTACTTTGATCGTATATGGCTCAGATGGTGCATAATCATTCTGGGGTGTTGCACCGCTGAAATAAGATCTTGGAATATAATCACTGTCTCTGAATCTGTCAGCTATGAACTGCTTGTCATATGTACTCAGGGGACGAGGACCTCTGAGATAATCTACCATCTCAAGAGCAGCTTCCTTATCCTGAGGATAGAAGCAGAATGCAAGAACAGTCATTGCCGCGGTATCAAACGGTGTTGAAAGTGCAGCCTGAGGAAGTGCTTTAAAGCCTGCCAAATCGTCAGGTAACTTCGGAAAAACGATCTCTACCGTTTTGTTTCCGCCGGTTGCTGTCGGCTGTGAAGGACTGCTGTTATTGTTCTTCAGATTGTCAAAAAGTGCCATTAAAATCACCTTCCTTAATATATTTTAATAATATATTTTAATTTTCTGATTTTATACAAGCTCTGAGGATTTTTTTCGTCTCACCTATTATGTTGGCATTTCCCTCGGGAAGAACATCGTCATCATTTATAGTGATTTTATTTCCGTTTGTTATAAAGGTTATAGAGGAAGAGGGAGCGTCAAGAGCCTGAAGTTCGCTTTTCTCCGGTTTTCCAAGCTTGCTTATGTCTTGTTCTTTGTAAAGCTTTATAAGTTTTCTGGCAGTTTCTTCCGGAACAGAGATTTTCTTCGTTATTGTATCAGCCCCGTGATTGACGCGTTTTATGTAATCAACTACAGCGTTGTTACCGGGAGTATATTCAAGGCGTATCAGCATATTCTCATCTTCCATACCGCCGAAAACATGGTATTCACATATAAATTCAGCTTTGTCTGAACTATTATTCGGTTTGTTTTCATATTCTTCATCGTTTTCTTCTCTGTGGTTATCAATTATCTGACGTATAACGGCCAGAGCTGCTATAACAAAAACCAGAATACCAAGGATTATAAATGCCACAACGGGAGCAGCATCAGACATATTATCGGGCATACAACAAACACCTCCGTTATTAAGGATTAATGTAGGATGAGATTGAGGATTGTCAATAATTTATCTCATCTGTATATAATATTGTAACATAATTATTTCTTTATGTAAAGCACGTAAATTAATTTTGGTGGGGCAGTTACATGGGGCAAACCCTTTTCCGGCGGAAAAAGGGTTATTTCCCATACCCCTTTCCTAAAACCGCTGAACATTTTTCGCGTTTGTAGTTATAGGCTCACAAAACAACTCTAAAAAGATGAGTTTGCAAAATTTCAACTATTAGATTTTAAACATTAATTTCCGCGTCTGAATTCACATGATTTTGTTATTGTAAAATAATTATGTAAGTTTATTTAAGGCAATACCGCACAGAGATAGTGCCACAGCTGCGCAGTAGATTCTTTTGCCAGATCGTATCAGAATACCGCAGGAATACTGACGTATTTCAAGGGATCATGGTGCAAGCTGACGGAAAAAGATCAAGCAGATGTGGCGCTGAGCCGTAAGGCGAGCTTTGCGCGGTGTTGCCTTAGCTTCGGCTGCGACAAGGCAACCTCACCCGGTTCTGATCATTTCAGGCGGAATGTCAGCTTTACGGGATTGTGGTCGCTGTAGGCAAACTGCGTGTCGATCACATCCATATAGGTCGCTTCGATATTGTCCGAAATGATAAAGCCGTCAACGGTGAGTACAAAGCAATCCTTATTATAGGGCTTATCGCTGTTGCGGCAGGAGGGGACGGTAATCCCGCTTTTATAATCGGTCAGCTTGAGAAAATGCTCCGGTATCAGCTCGTCAGGAAAAGCTGCCGCCCAGGTATATTGCTCAGGCACCTCGCTGTTGAAAAGCTCTTTTGAATTGCCGACAAAATCATGATTGAAATCGCCGCCGCAGATTACATAATTGCCCTTTTCATATTCTTTATTCATGTCATCAAACAGCTTTGTCAGCTGCTGCTTCTGCAGATCTCCGTCTGTTCCGTAGGCAGAGGTATGCACATTAAATATTATAAGCTCCCTTCCGTTTTCAGCAGGCAGACGGTTCACAGAATAACAGCGGTCAAGGTCTATGAATCTGGAAAGGGATCCGGATATAGGCAGGCTGCGTCTTACGGCTGAGGTCATCTGTGTATTGCTGAGTGTAAGCAGTCCGGCATTGGAAGCACCGTGGGGCTGATAAAGGGGATAGAAAAGAAAGGCTGAATGATAGTTCACTGCAAAGGAAGAAGAGGTATTCTCAAATGCCGAACGTATCTGCGCCAATTCATCTACATGATAGCTTCTGGTGGAGTTGAAGTCCACCTCCTGCATCAGCACGAAATCCGCATTTTGTTCCTTCAGCAATTCAATATCCTTGTCTATGCAGTTGATAACACTTTCTCTGGAGTTTGCCCAGGACTGCGTGCCGCCATCCATAAAAAACGTGAAATCAGGTGTATAAGCGCCAAAGCCGATATTATAGGTGACAGCGGTATAGTCTGTTCCCAAGCGGAGCTTATCCCCTTTAGCAGTTCCTTCTATAGTGAGCTGCTGATCATCCTCGATACGCTGATAGCTCAGCACCACATAGGCAACATATATGAGTATGACAGCCAGAAGGGATGCCAGGATAATAAGCGGTATCTTAAGCCATAGTTTTCTTTTTTTTGTTTCCATAATAATGCTTCCTTTCCTGATGGGATCCTGCGACCGGAAATGAACTGATGGATTCAGGATATACTCAGCTCTTTCGGCTCATGAGTCATAGGTACAGTTCATTTCTGCTTTGCCCGGTAACAGAATACTTTACAGTTAATCTCCCTACATTGCAGTATAGAGGATTATACCATATTGAGCAGGAATTGTCATTATTTTATTTATGAAACATTTAGAAATATAACCAATCACCGATGTCCCCCGCCTCTTAGGCGGCGGGTGCCATTCGGGGTTTCAGTGGGGGTTATAATCCCCCACTGAAACCCCGAGGAGCTAAGGCAACACCGCATAATTGCGAAGTCATTGAAAATATGATATAATAAAAACATGAACAGACAGATGACACTGGCAGAAATGAATGATGAGTTTGGT
>CADACB010000034.1 GCA_902786345.1 uncultured Ruminococcus sp.
GCGAATTGTCCTGTGCGGACACGCACCGCGAATTGTCCTGTGCGGACACGCACCGCGAATTGTCCTGTGCGGACACGCACCGCGAATTGTCCTGTGCGGTCACGCACCGCGAATTGTCCTGTGCGGTCACGCACCGGCAAAGGCACCCTGATGTTGACAAAAGGAATTAAATAATTTATAATGATATTATCATATAACTACTAACAGGTGAAAATATGGATATAAAAGATAAAAACGGACTTACCGAAAAGGAATTTTTAATGAATTACAGACCGGGGGATTACGAAAGGCCTTCGGTTGCTGTGGATACTGTTATTTTTACTGCTGCAAATTCTGATATTGAAAATTACAGAAAGCTGCCCGAAAAAAAATTAAAAATATTGCTTGTCAAACGCGGAGGACATCCATTTTTAGGGCAGTGGGCACTCCCCGGTGGTTTTGTAAATCATGATGAAGCAACAGAGCAGGCAGCAAAACGGGAGCTTTTTGAAGAAACAGGTGTAAATAATATATATCTGGAACAGCTGTATACTTTTAGTGACCCCGGCAGAGATCCAAGAATGTGGGTGATGAGCTGTGCATATATGGCATTGATAGACAGTTCAAGTATAAATATATCCGCAGGTGATGATGCACAGTCTGCTGAATGGTTTGATGTCAGCCTTGAAAAAGTTTCAGATAATGCAGAGGTTATGCCTGATGGCATACTTCGTACTGAAAATTACTTATTAAGCTTATTAAAGGACAACATAGATCTTACAGCCGATCTTGTTCATACAATACGAAAATCAAGAAACGGAACTGAGGATAGCTTTAAAATCAGGTCTTCGGAAGGCATAGCGTTTGATCACGCTAAAATAATTACTTCGGCTGTTCTTCGGCTTAGAGGAAAAATATTATATTCGGATATTGCGCTGAACCTTATGCCTGATTATTTTACACTTACAGAGCTTCAGCAGGTTTATGAGGTGATTCTGAACAAACAGCTTCTGAAAGCACCGTTCAGAAGAAAGTATGGTGTTCTTGCAGAAGAAACTGATATGCTGACAAAGGATGCAGGACACCGTCCTTCAAGATTATATAAAAAGAAATGGCTCGCAGATCAGGAGTTGTAATAAAATAAACGGAGGAACTTATGAGGATACTTGTTATTGAGGATGAGATAGGACTTGCAGAAGCAATTGGAGCAATATTAAAAAAGGAACGTTATTCAGTGGATATTGCCAATGACGGACAGAGTGGTCTTGAATATGCACTTACGGATGATTATGATTGTATACTGCTTGATATAATGCTGCCGAAAATGAACGGTCTTGATGTTTTGTCATATCTCAGAGTAAAGGAGATAGAAACGCCTGTAATATTGTTGACTGCAAAATCGGAAACAGAGGATAAGATCAAGGGACTTGACTGCGGAGCTGATGATTATCTGACAAAGCCTTTCTCAACAGGAGAGCTTTTAGCGAGAATACGTGCGGCTACAAGAAGAAGGGGTGCTGTTGATATTAATCCTAAATACGGCGATATTACTCTTGAGATGAAAAAGGGCGAAATAATATGCGGAAATAAGTCTATATCACTCGGAAGAAAGGAATTCCAGATGCTTGAGCTGCTTATATCAAACTCAGGAAATATAGTGACAAAGGAACAGTTTGTAAAAAAAATATGGGGATATAATGATGAGAGTGAATATAATAATGTTGAGGTTTATGTATCATTCCTGAGAAAAAAGCTTGCTACACTTGATTCAAAAGTACAGATAAAAACAAGACGCGGAATAGGATATTGTCTGGATGGTGCAAAATGATAAAAAAACTAAGAATCAAGATAGTTATAGTCATTACCGCAATACTAACGCTGGCGGTTGTTGCAATAATGACAGCTATAAATATAGTTTCTCAAAGTAACAATCAGGGACAAATTGAAAGCAGACTGCAAAGAATAGCAGGCAACGACGGGTTTATGCCTGTTGAATATGATGATATAGATCCATACCACGATGCACAGTCGGGATATATGGATAGCTTTTCAATACAACTGAATTATTTTTATGAAGTAAGAAAGGTCATACTCAGCCGTGATATTGTGGTTCAGCAGGACGTTATAATAGACTATGCAAATAAGGCACTGAGATCCGGAAATAAAATAGGTGAGCTTGGAAGCTATGCATTTCTTGTTCAGTCAAAGCCATATGGAAAAATTATTGTATTTATGGATGTCAAGCCATATCAGCAGGCAAATGAAAATTTGTTTTTTACCACACTTATAATCGGGCTTTCTGCAATCATTATTTTCTTCATTATATCGGTAATACTTGCGAGTTGGCTTGTAAAGCCTGTAAAAATAACCTTTGATAAACAAAAGCTGTTCATATCGAACGCAAGCCACGAATTAAAAACACCGCTTGCAGTTATAAGTGCAAATACAGATGTGCTTGAGGCTGAAATAGGGGACAATAAGTGGCTTGGATACATACGTTCGGAATCTGAAAGAATGAGTGAGCTTGTAAATGAACTTTTGTGTCTTGCAAGGCTTGATGACAAAAGCGGACATAAGCTTAATATGACAGAGCTTGATCTGACAAATCTGGTTCTTCAAACTGCACTTCCGTTTGAGAGCACTGTGTTTGAGATGGGCAAGAGGCTTAATGTAGAGGCACAGCCGGGAGTAACAGCAAAATGCGATGAAAGCTCTATAAAGCACGTTCTTACCATACTCATAGATAATGCAGTTAAATATTCAGATGATAACGGTGAAATATCTGTAAAGCTTTATACACGTTCAAATAAAAAAATAATTGAAGTATATAATACCGGTGAGGGAGTACCAAAGGATAAGCTTAATAAGATATTTGAGCGGTTTTACAGACAGGATGAAGTACGAAACAGTAAAAGCGGCGGATATGGGCTTGGACTTGCAATAGCAAAGTCAAGTGTTGAAGCCCACGGGGGAAAAATTTTTGCCGACAGTGAATCAGGCAGTTGGATAAGATTCACTGTTATATTATAATTAAAACAAGCATAGCTTTTGTATTGTAAGCTATGCTTGTTTTAATTTATTGTTTTTTAATTTTTTTGACTATAAATTTTCTCAGAAGATCAACGGGAATAATTGTAGCCGAAGCAGCTGTAATGAATAACCATTCGCTGATATTAAGACCATAGCAGTTAAAAATTTCACCGCCAAAATATGTTAATGTTACTTGAACAAGAATGACCATTCCCATTATTATAAAATATTTTTTATTTTCTCTTATGTGCTCAAGCAGATTCAGCTTTTCGGTACGAACATTAAGTGAATTGAAAACAGAAATAAAAATAAAGAATCCGAAATAAGCAGTCATAAGGTATGGGTAATATAAAAGAGAATTTTTTTCTGTATGATTATTCCTGATAAAGCTCCATACAGGACTTTCGGTAAAATATTGAGAAACAAGAATTATAAAGCTCAGAGTAAAAATCCATATCGTACTTACTGTCAGCTGGCATCTCATATATTTGCTGATAATATTTTCATTTCTTTGTTTTGGTTTTTCCTTCATATATCTGTCAAGTGCGGGTTCACCTCCGAATGCAATAGCGGCAAGTGTATCCATTACAAGATTTACCCACAAAATCTGAGTGATAGTTAGTGGGTTGGCAAGATGAAGAAGAGGCATAACAAATGATATTAATACAGCCGAAAGATTTATGGCAAGCTGGAAAGAAATAAACTTTCTGATATTGTTAAAAATTGTTCTGCCATAAAGTATTGATTTGGATATAGAATTGAAGTTATCATCAAGAATAACAATATCGCTTGCTTCTTTTGCAACCTCAGTTCCTCCGCCCATCGAAAAACCTACATCAGCTTTTTTCAGTGCAGGTGAATCGTTAACTCCATCTCCTGTCATTCCTACAACTAAATCCAGCTCCTGAGAAAGACGTACAAGACGTGTCTTGTCTGTTGGAAGAGCACGTGCGATTACCCTTATTTTAGGGAGCATTTTCTTTACTTTATTATCTGACATTGCACTTAGCTGACTTGAGGTCAGGACAATATCATCCTCTGATGAAAGTAAACTTGCATCCTTTGCTATGGCAACAGCGGTTTCTTTTCGATCACCTGTTATCATAACAACCTGAACTCCTGCATCCCTTACGCGTTTAATTGCACTGACTGTTTCAGGACGAATTTCATCACGTATTCCGATTATTCCTATAAGTGTCCATTCACCTTCCGGAAGAGTACCTTCAATGATTTCTTCATCTGCTTCTGCAACAGCAAGTACCCTGATAGCTTTTTCAGCCAGATTATCTATCTTTTTATTCAGTATATATTGATCAAAAACAGCTTTGTTTCCGTTTTCATCGTAATAATATTTGCAGTTTGGTATCAGTTTTTCCGGAGCTCCTTTGATAAGTGTGATCTTCTTTTCGCCTAAAACAGTTGTTGCACTGTATTTATTTGATGAATTGAAGGGAACTGTATAAACTGATTTAAGCTCAGGTAATTCATCTTTTTCTTTCGAGACAAACGAGAGAACTGCTCTTTCGGTAGGATTTCCGCCTATTATTTTTATGCTGCCGCTGTTTTCTGAAATTATGGCATCGGTATTGTATTTAAGTGCAGTTACTAGATGTTTTTTGATTTTACCTTTTATCTGATCACAGCATTTGTATTCATTGCCTTTGCCGTCAAGAAACATTACTGCTTCAAGCTGCCCTTTTGTAATAGTGCCTGTTTTATCACTGAAAAGAATATTAAGGCTTCCTGCTGTTTCAATTCCGTTTACCTTGCGAACGAGAATATTGTCGTTTAGCATTTTTTTCATATTCATTGATGAAACTATCGCTATCATAAGCGGAAGTCCTTCCGGAACAGCCATAACTATTATTATTACGGCAAACATTACCGCTTGAACAATGTCGGTAAACAGGTTTATCCATAGATCATTACTTGAAAAATAAGCGGCTGCACCGCCTGCTGCAAAGAAAATTGATTGTATGAGATATACAACGGCAATTGCAATACCTCCGATATATCCAAAGCGGCTTATTGCTTTAGCAAGTCGGGAGAGCCTGAGTTTAAGAGGCGAATCTCTTTCGTCATCAAGCTGAAGTTCCATGGCTATCTGACCGTACACAGACCCATCGCCGACTGTAGATACTCTCATAACAGCATTTCCGTTACATACCACAGATCCTCTGAAAACGCTGTGTTCGTCGAGAAAATCAGAAGACTCCTGTTTAAAAGTGTAATCATCCGGAGCGGCTGTTTTTTCAGCCTCCTTACTTTCACCGTTCAGAACAGACTGGTCTACATTTATACTGCCGTCAATAATGTAACCGTCTGCCGGAATTTTGTCTCCGCTTTGCAAAAGCACGCAGTCTCCTTTTACAATGTCATTGATTGATATTTCATTTATTTCACCATTACGGTAGGTTTTACATTTTATAAGAGAAGCTTCGGCCTGCAATTTACGAAATGCGGTTTCATTTTTATATTCTGAGACTGTTGAAACGACTGTTGCAATAATTACGGCAGCAGCAATTCCGACAGTCTCATACCATTCTGTATCTCCCATACCAAATGAATAGTGTAGAATTACAAATACAACATTCAGAAGCAGTGCAACGCACAGTATTCTTATCATAGGATCTCCGAAATTTTCCATCAGCTTGTGCATAAATGTCTGACGTTTTTGTTCTGTAATACTGTTATCACCGTATTTTTCTTTTGATCTCAAAACCTGGTCGTCATTAAGTCCGAAGTGTTTCATTTACGTTCCTCCAATTCTTTAATTAATATATGATATATTTTACAGCCACATATCAGGACTGTCAATTGATACAGTGGACACTTATACATAATTAAAGTAGTTTTTTTTCTATTTTTTATATAGAAAAGAGCAGCCTTAACAGCTGCTCTGAAATTATAAGGATATGTAATTTTTCAGGATATATCAGTGATTAATTTTTTGCTGCATCGGTTTCATTAACGAGCTTTTTAGCGAGTGTAATAACCTCTTTTCTCTGTTTTGGAGTGAGATTACGGACTACAAAAAGAAGTTCAACTTCATATTTTGTTGTTGCGTGTGTACGATATTTCTGGTTGTCTTCGTCTGTGGGACCGCCGGAATGAATATCAGCAACAGCTTCTTCAAGCTCATCCTCAATACCATCAAGAAGTTGAGTGTAGTTAATGTTGAAAACCTTAGCAATTTTGATGAGTGTACCTATATCAGGTTTTGTTTTACCTGTTTCATAGTAGGTATATGTGGAGCGCTCTATTTTCAGGCGATCCGCAACCTGCTGCTGAGTGAGGCCGCACTCATGTCTGTAGTATTTCAGCCAATAGGAAATCATACTGTACATTTTAATTACCCCCTGTAATTTAGTTATAATATCCTTGAGTTGATTATACACTATTTACTCTAATTTGTCACTATTTTTTTTTAAAATGTCACAGAATGTTCATAAATAATTATAGAATAATAACCATATTGTAATAATTTTATAAAATAATCGTAGAATTTTGTTATTTTTACAAGAGCAAACAGAATACAATCAAAGAATAAATATTGGTTTTTTTATATTATTGATACATATTTAAAATCAGCAGCAA
This sequence comes from uncultured Ruminococcus sp., assembly GCA_902786345.1. Classification (GTDB taxonomy): domain Bacteria; phylum Bacillota; class Clostridia; order Oscillospirales; family Acutalibacteraceae; genus UBA1213. The sequence goes on from CADACB010000034.1 coordinate 6,607, forward strand.
TGAATCTGTGCATAAATATAATTAGCTGCAGTAATCCTCAAGCAGCCTGTTAAGTGTTTTTTTATCGTCAACGCGAATACCATTTTTCAAAAGATCACGGTCTGCATAGGGCAGATCGCTGATATAAACCTCACTCATATATACAGGCAGTTTTGTATCATTTTCAAAAACAGATAAACGTTTGTTATATTCCTTGATGATATAATATTTTTCGTTTTCTGAAGCTGATATTTCAGTTATTGTTGTTGAAGTTTTATCTGAAATATCGTTAGGAGTTCCTGCTTTTATTTTTTTGGAATCGGCGGCAGCAGTTACTATTATGCATATAAATAAAATTGTTCCTGTTATGATCAACAGCCTTTTCATTATCTGATCACCTCATATATATTTTCGGAAAAATATACGTAATTATTCGTAATAATTTGATTTTTTTTCAGCAAAATATAGATATTGGAATGCAATTTTTATTTTAAAAAAAAAGTTATTCCATTTTGATAATTTTATGGTATAATGAATGAGGGAAATTGTATATCTATATTATATAATTGATAAATATTAAAAAATCTCATAATTATAATGTTTTATTGTTTGTTCAGACAGGAGGTCGTTTGCTGTATGAGAAAAACAGACATAAGTAAATATAATGAAGATGCTTCTTATACTTCTCCTTCCGTTACAGTAGGTTCGGTTTTTAAGGAATTTTTTGCACTTATCGGAAAGATTCTTATGACATCGTTTCTTGTACTTATAATAACAGGTATAGTCATATTGATCTCGATGGTGTTTTATATTATGGATGTTGCAAATGAACCTCTTAATATAAATCTGAGCAAGATGAAGCTCAGTCAGACAAGCTATATTCGTGTTTTGAATGAAAATGATGAGTGGGAGGATTACCGCCAGCTTTATTCCACTGAGAACCGTGTATGGGTTAGCTATAAGGATATTCCGAAGCATATGGTTGACGCTCAGGTAGCTATTGAAGATAAACGTTTTTATGAGCACGACGGAGTTGATATGAAGAGAACTGCCGGCGCAGTATTTACCCTTGCAACGGGCGGCAGGGAATTCGGAGGTTCTACCATAACTCAGCAGCTGATAAAAAATATAACAGATGATAATGAGGTAAGTGTTACAAGAAAGCTCAGAGAGATTTTCAGGGCTTTGAAGCTTGAAAAGGAATATTCAAAGGATGATATTATTGAAGCATATCTTAATATTGTAAATTACGGAAGCGGATGCCGTGGCGTACAGTCAGCGGCAAGACTTTATTTTAATAAAGATATTCGGGATTGCACAATTGCGGAATGTGCCGCTATTGCAGGAATCACACAGAATCCTTATGCATTTGATCCTCTGACCTTCCCTGAGAAGAACAAGGAACGCCGCGAGGTTGTTATAGATCAGATGTATGAACAGGAGAAGATAACAGAGGCTGAATATAAAGAAGCAGTCAAGGAATCCGAAAATATGAAATTTGTCGGATATGTTATTGAAGAAGAGGATGACGAGCCCAGTGATTGGAACTGGTATGATGACAGGGTTTTCCGTGATGTTTCAAGAGATCTTGCAGCAGAACTCAATATAAGCGTTGATGCTGCTGAGGATATGATATATAACGAAGGCCTTTATATATACAGTGCGATGGATAAAAAAGCACAGGAGATAGCCGAAAAAAAGGTGAGAGAATGGAAAACACCGAATGATCCGACCCTTGATGTTGGCTATATGCTGATGGACTTTGACGGCAGAATTTTTGCAACAGTCGGCGGAAGACAGGAGAAGGACGGTCGTCTATTGTGGGATAATGCATCACAGTCTTCGCTGCAGCCGGGTTCTACCATAAAACCGCTGTCATCCTATGTATTGGCACTCGATCAAAAGAAGATAAATTATTCATCACTAATTTCCGACACACCGCATGCTAACTGGTCGGCAAACGGAGCCGGACCAAATAACTGGTATTTGCAATATTACGGTAACATAACCGTGAACCGTGCACTGAATATATCGTCAAATGCTGCGACAGTAAGTGTATTGGATATGGTAGGAATGGAAGCAAGCTACAACTTCCTTACCAAGAGTCTTGGTTTCAAGCACCTTGATGAGGAACATGACAGAGAAAATCTTTCAGGTCTTTCCATAGGAGGCTTTTACGGCGGCGTTACTGTTGAAGAAATGACTGCTGCATATGCAATATTCTGTAACGGCGGATATTACTATGAACCATACACGTATTTTTATGTAACTGATAATGACGGAAATGTTCTCCTTGATAACCGCGACAGAGGTAAGCCTGATCAGGTTATTTCAACAGAAACGTCAACTATAATGAATAGACTGCTTTCAGATGTTGTTAACTCGGGAGGAGAAACACTTGGTTACAGAGCGCAAATAGACGGTTGGGATATTATCGGAAAAACCGGTACTACCGACAGTTCGTTTGACAACTGGTTTCTGGGAGCATCGCCATATGCCGTTTCAGGAATATGGACAGGGCATAAGCAGCCGTCAGAAATTGCTAAGGAAGAACAAAGTGCTGTTCACTATCTGTGGCGAGATATTATGGCAGAGTGGCTTAAGGACAAAGCAAGTAAGACCTATAATCTTGGAGGAAATGTTGAACAGCATAATTTCATCAAGAGTTCAGGTATGCTGACAACGTACTCCGGAGGAGATAAAATATGGACAGGCTATTATACCAACGACAATATGCCTGCATATGATACAAAAGATCCATATGCTAAGCCTAAGCCTGTTGAAACAAGTAAAACGGAAAATTCGGATGATGAGGATTCTGATGACGAAGATTCCGGTGATGAAAGTTCGGATGAAGAATCCTCTGATGCAAGCGACCAGAGCTCGGATGACGGTCAGAGCTCAGATCAGGCGTCTGATATAGAAAGCAGTACAGAGTCTCCGGATGAAAGCTCGGATGACGGCTCATCAGATGAGCCGCTTCCGCCTGATGAAAGTTCTGCAGAACCTGAGGTTTCCGGTGATTCGCCGCCGAATGGTGCAGAAGAGTCTTCAGCAGCATAGATTATGGATAATATGTAATACTTTAAATAAAGGAGTTTAAATTTTATGGTACAATCAGCAGTAATGGGTTATGGTGTAGTCGGATCGGGTGTAGTAGAGGTACTTACCGAGCACAAGGACAGTATTGCAAGACGCACTAAAGAGGAGATCGGTATAAAATATATACTTGATATAAGAGATTTTCCCGACAGCCCATTTCAGGATAAATTTACAAAATCATTTGAGGATATATTGAACGATGATGAAGTAAAGGTTGTAGCTGAGGTTATGGGAGGAGTACATCCTGCATATGAATTTACAAAGCAGTGCCTTGAAAGAGGAAAGAGTGTTGTAACCTCAAATAAAGAGCTTGTGGCAACAAAGGGAGCTGAGCTTCTTAAAATTGCAAAAAAGAATAATGTAAATTATCTTTTTGAAGCGAGTGTGGGCGGCGGCATACCGATCATCAGACCGCTTTCACAGTGCCTTGCTGCAAATGATGTTATTGAGATTGCAGGCATACTTAACGGAACAACAAATTTTATACTTACTAAAATGATTAGAGAGAGTATGTCTTTTGAGGATGCTTTGAAAATGGCACAAAATCTCGGATATGCGGAAAAAGATCCTACGGCTGACATAGAAGGATACGATGCCGGCAGAAAGATATGTATACTTGCTTCTCTTGCTTATGGTAAACACGTATATCCTCAATATGTTCATACACAGGGCATCACCAAAATCACCCTTGAGGATGTTGCCTATGCTGCATCATGGGGAGGCGTGATTAAGCTTATCGGTCAGGTTAAAAAGCTTGAGGATGATACGCTTGATATAACTGTAGAACCAATGTTCATAGAAAAAAGCAGCCAGATTGCCAGCGTTGATGATGTATTCAACGGCATACTTGTTAGGGGCGATTCAACAGGAGATGTTGTGTTCTATGGTAAAGGAGCAGGTAAGCTTCCAACTGCAAGTGCGGTTGTTGCGGATATTATTGATTGTGTAAAGCATCTGAACAAGAGAAAGTATCTTGATTGGGCAGACGGCGACGAAACAATCGTTAAGCCATATAGTGAGACCAAATATCCTGTTTACATAAGAGTAGAGGTAGAAGATAAACAAAATGCATTCAATAAAGCACTTGAGCTTTTTTCAAATGCACGTGCTCTTGTCAGGGCTAATGCAGGTGAGAATGAATTGGCATTTGTGACTGATGAAATGACTGTTTCGCAGCAGGAAAAGTCTGTTAAGGCATTTGAAGAATCAGGTTATAAAGTATTGTCTAAAATCCGTATTTCGGATTTATAATAAAAAGTAAAATGGAGGAGAGAAAATGAGTTTAATCGTACAGAAATTCGGAGGAAGCTCGGTTGCAAATGCAGAGCGAGTTTTTAATGTTGCCAAAATTGTAACAGATACATACAAACAGGGCAATAGTGTTGTTGTAGTTGTATCTGCCCAGGGCGACACCACTGATGATCTCATTGAGAAAGCCAACGAAATCAACCCAGATGCTTCAAAAAGAGAGAAGGATATGCTGCTTGCAGCCGGAGAACAGATCTCAATTTCACTGCTTGCAATGGCAATAGAAAAACTTGGTTTTCCTGTTGTATCACTTCTCGGCTGGCAGGCAGGTTTTAATACCACATCTGCCTATACATCGGCAAGAATTAAAAGAATAAAGACAGACAGAATTGAAAAAGAGCTGGATAAAAAGAATATTGTTGTTGTTGCCGGATTCCAGGGAATTAATAAATATGAAGATGTAACCACACTCGGCAGAGGCGGTTCAGATACAAGTGCGGTTGCAATTGCAGCAGCAATGCACGCTGATCTTTGTCAGATATTTACCGATGTTGAGGGTGTTTATACAGCAGATCCCCGTAAGGTAAAGAACGCAGCCAAACTCAAAGCAATTTCATATGACGAAATGCTGGAGCTTGCAACTCTTGGTGCACAGGTTCTTAATAACAGAAGCGTTGAGATGGCAAAAAAATATAACATTGAGCTTGAGGTGCTTTCCAGTCTTACAAGAGCACCCGGTACTATAGTTAAGGAGGCAGCAAAAATGGAAAAAATGTTGATAAGCGGTGTTGCAAAGGATACGAATGTGGCAAGAATCTCTGTTGTAGGTGTGCCGGATAATCCGGGTCTTGCATTCAAGATGTTCTCAAAGCTTTCTGCTAAGGGTATAAATGTTGATATTATTCTTCAGTCAATCGGTCGTGACGGTACAAAGGATATATCCTTCACAGTTGCTAAGGATAACGCAAAGGATGCAGCAGTAGCAATGGAGGAGTATGTTGCAAATGTTGGCGGTAAGTCTGTACTTATAGATGAAAAGGTAGCAAAGATCTCTATTGTTGGTGCAGGTATGGAAAGCCACGCTGGAGTTGCTACAAAAATGTTTGAAGCACTTTATGATGCACAGATCAACATTCGTATGATCTCCACAAGTGAAATCAAGGTTTCTGTTCTTATTGACGAGAAAGATGCAGATGCTGCGGTAAGTGCAATCCACTCAAAGTTCTTTGATGATGACAACTGATTTCATTTTATAAAAAGGAATTAATAGCCGTAAATTCAAAGGCACAGGAGAGATGAATGCTCCTGTGCCTTTTTGCAATGTTGAATAATCCGGAAAGATAAAAACAACACGAATACTCAGTGGTATTCGTGTTGGAATTTTAATATTTTATTGGGTTAGATGAAAGATACTTCTTAACCATAAGAGCAACCTTGAATACGATAGCATCCTCAAATTCTCTTAAGTCAAGACCTGTTAGTTTTTTGATTTTTTCAAGACGATAAACAAGTGTATTTCTATGCACAAAAAGCTTTCTCGAGGTTTCGGAAACATTAAGATTATTTTCAAAGAAGCGTTGGATAGTGAAGAGAGTTTCCTGATCAAGAGACTCTATTGAACCTCTTTTGAAAACTTCTTTCAGGAACATATCACAAAGAGTTGTCGGAAGCTGATAAACCAGTCTTGCAATGCCAAGGTTATCATAGCTGATGATAGTGCGCTCAGTATCGAATACCTTACCCACTTCAAGAGCTACCTGAGCTTCTTTGAAGGAACGAGCAAGATCCTTTATACCTGTTACCGGTGTACCAATACCGATGACACAATGAGTATAGAATTCGCCTGAAAGCGTATCAACAATTGAGCTTGCAAGCTTCTCAAGATCTTTAGAATCAATATCGTTCTTGATTTCTTTAACAAGGGCAATGTCGGTTTCGTTAATGTTTATAACAAAGTCCTTTGATTTATCAGGGAAAAGATTCTGGATTACGTCGTAAGCTGATATGTCTGTTTTAGATGAGATCTTAATCAGCAGACACACTCTTGTAACGTCAGAGTTAAAACGAAGCTCCCTTGATTTCAGATATATATCGCCTGGAAGAATGTTGTCAAGTATTACATTTTTGATAAAGTTGCCCCTGTCATATTTTTCATCGTAATACTGTTTTATACTGCCTAAGGATATGGCAAGTATAGCGGCATATTTCTGAGCGGCATAATCGTTTCCTGCTACAAAAACGGCATATTCACCTCTTGGCTTGTTGCCGAAGGATTTATATGTATAGCCGTTAAGAACGAAGGGAGCAGCTGATGTGAGCATTTCGGAAGTAATGTGCTCGTTAACTTCACCGATTTTTCCAAGCTCGCTGCATGCAATAACTACAGAAGTTTCATCGATAACACCAATTGTTCTGTCTATAGTATCACGCATCTGGTGGATAACACCCTGAAATAATCTGTTAGACATATATTTTCCCTCACTTTAAAATATTATATTTTATTATGACTTACGGTTTAAATTGATAGTCTGTCAATATCGCTATATACATTTTACACAAATTTAAATTAAATTGCAACCTTTTTAACAAAATTTTATAGAAAATTTATATAACAATGATTTAAAAATTATAATATATAACAAAATGTATTAAAACTCAACAAAAATAATAAAATCTCATAAAAATCTCTTGTAAGAAATAATTATGGGAGTTAGTGGTGAATCTTGCTAGCAATTGTTGATTTAAGTGGATTGCTTTCAGTGGATTAGCGATAAATGATGTTGCAATTTGCTTAAGTAAATGATATAATTAAAAAACTTAAATTTGTGGAAAACAGTAAATGAGGGATAGATATGTTCAGGGGAGAATTGCTTTCTCCGGCAGGTGATGCCGAGTGCTTTGAAAGTGCATTAAGATTTGGAGCAGATGCAATTTATCTTGCAGGCAAACAGTTTGGTATGAGAAGTGCACCGTCAAATTTTGATATGGATACACTTGCCGGGTGTATAAAAAAAGCCCACGAAAAGAATGTAAAGGTTTATGTTACCTGCAACACACTTCCTAGGAACGAAGAAATTGATCGTATGCCTGAGTTTCTTGAACAGGTGGCTGAATGCGGGGCAGACGCATTTATCATAGCTGACTTGGGTGTGATGTCGCTTGCAGCAAAATATGCACCTAAGGTAGAACGGCATATTTCAACTCAGGCAGGAGTTGTAAATTATCAGACAGCAAGATTTCTTTATGATATGGGTGCTTCTCGTGTTGTTCTTGCAAGAGAGCTTTCTCTTGATGATATTGCAGGCATCAGGGCAAAAACTAATCCCAGGCTTGAAATAGAAGTATTTGTACACGGATCTATGTGTGTGTCATTTTCCGGAAGATGTCTGATTTCCAGCTATATGGTTGGCAGAGACGCTAACAGGGGGGATTGTGCACAGCCGTGCAGATGGAAATATCATTTGTTTGAAGAACATCGTGACGGACAATATTTTCCTGTAGTTGAAGAAAATGGCGGCACATATTTGTATAACTCACGTGATTTATGTATGATAGAACATATTGACGATATTCTTAAGGCAGGAGTAAAAAGTCTTAAAATTGAGGGCAGAGCAAAATCATCATATTATGTTGCTGTTACAACAAATGCTTATCGTCACGCACTTGACGATTATTACGAACAGGGTGAAAACTGGAAGCTTTCCCCATGGATAAAGGAAGAGCTTGAAAAGGTAAGTCACCGTGAATATAACACCGGATTTTTCTATGGAGGAGAGCCTGGACAGGTTACATCAGACGGTGGATATATAAGAAAATATGAAGTTGTTGCGGTATGTGATGAATATAAGGACGGCATAGCATATCTCACACAGAGGAACAGATTTTTTTCGGGGGATACTGTTGATATACTTCCACCAGACGGTATACCGTTTAACCTGAAAATTGAAAATATGTATAATGAACTGGGCGAACAAATTGATGCAGCTCCCCACGCAATGCAGAAGCTGACAGTCAGGACCGAAACGGAAATACCAAAAGGATCCCTTTTGCGAAAAGCAAGAAACTGACTGTTTGCAAATAGTAAACATATACGTACTTTTTATGGCTATCCGAGGTAAATATGCTCTTGTCAGACATATTCTTAAGCGTTTTTAGATTTTTTATATTTATAGATGTTATAATGTTATTATCGGCATTCTGCCTGAAAAAAAGAATATAAAATCAGGTCAGATAAATTTGTACCTGTCTGTACTGCACCGAACACATTGAAAGAATCATATATATATATATGTATGTAAGGTATTGTTTTAGTTCAGGCATTATGTAAGGTATTGTTTTAGTTCAGGCATTATACATAAAAAATTGATGTTTGCTGAGGATATTCAGGGAGGATATAATAATGGACAAATTTAAACTTGTATCTGATTACCGACCTACAGGCGATCAACCTCAGGCAATAGATACTCTTGTGAAAAGTATAAAATCAGGCAATAAAGAACAGACGCTTCTTGGTGTTACAGGTTCAGGAAAAACATTTACAATGGCTAATATAATAGAGCGTCTTAATCGGCCAACTCTTGTGCTTGCACACAATAAAACTCTTGCAGCACAGTTGTGTTCGGAGTTTAAGGAATTTTTCCCCGAGAATGCTGTTGAATATTTTGTTTCATACTATGATTATTATCAGCCGGAAGCATACGTCCCCACAACAGACACCTATATTGAAAAAGACAGCTCAATAAATGATGAAATAGATAAGCTCAGACATTCGGCTACACTTGCTTTATCCGAGCGTCGGGATGTTATAATTGTATCGAGTGTATCCTGTATTTATTCTCTGGGCAACCCGATAGATTACCGTACAATGGTGATTTCACTTCGTCCGGGGATGGAAAAGTCCCGTGATGAGCTTCTTGCAAAGCTGGTTGAACTGCAATATGAAAGAAATGATATAGATTTCACAAGAAATAAGTTCAGGGTTCGGGGTGATGTTGTTGAGATTTTTCCTGCCGCTTCATCGGATACAGTAATTCGGGTTGAGTTTTTCGGTGATGAAATTGACAGAATAACAGAGGTCAATCCTCTTACCGGAGAGATAAAGGGAACTGTAAGACACGCCGCAATATATCCTGCTTCACATTACATTGTCCCAAGAGATAAGATGGAATCTGCAATAAAAACAATTGAAGCTGAGCTTGAGGAAAGAATAAAATTTTTTAATGACAGAGGAAAGCTTCTTGAGGCGGAAAGAATTTCTCAGAGAACAAAATATGATATTGAAATGCTCAGAGAAATCGGATTCTGTACAGGCATTGAAAACTATTCGCGTGTCTTATCGGGACGAGCACCCGGATCATCTCCATATACGCTTCTTGATTATTTTCCGAAGGATTTTCTTTTGTTTGTGGATGAATCGCACGTAACGCTTCCGCAGGTCAGAGGTATGTATGGCGGTGACAGAGGACGAAAGGAAAATCTTGTTGAATACGGTTTTCGTCTGCCTTCGGCATATGACAACAGACCTTTGAACTTTGATGAATTCTATGAAAGAATAAATCAGGCTGTATTTGTGAGTGCCACCCCCGGAGATCTTGAAAAAGAAAAGAGTGAGGTTATAGCTGAGCAGGTGATAAGACCTACAGGACTTCTTGATCCGGAAATCAGTGTAAGACCGATAGATGGGCAGATGGATGATCTCATATCTGAAATCAATATACGTTCATCAAAAAACCAGCGTGTACTTGTTACTACTCTGACAAAGAAAATGGCAGAGGATCTCACAGAATACTTCACCACAGTAGGAATAAAGGTTCGCTATATGCACCATGATATAGATACAGTTGAACGTATGGAAATAATACGGGATTTGAGACTTGGAGAATTTGACGTGCTTGTTGGTATCAACCTGCTCAGAGAAGGACTTGATATACCTGAGGTATCGCTTGTTGCTATACTTGATGCAGACAAGGAAGGCTTCCTGAGAAGTGAACGTTCTCTTATCCAGACGATAGGCAGAGCTGCAAGAAATGCCGAGGGTAAGGTTATAATGTATGCCGATGTGGTAACGGATTCTATGGAAAAAGCTATTGAAGAGACCGAACGCAGAAGGGCAATACAACAAAAGTATAATGAAATAAATAACATTATACCTAAGACTATTGTCAAGAAGGTCAGTGATATTATTGAGATCTCTACTCATAGCGAGGATGATAAAAAGCCGAAGAAGAAGCTTTCAAAGGCAGAAAGAGAAAAAATGATAGAACAGCTTACAAAGGAAATGAAGGCTGCTGCAAAGCTTCTTGAATTTGAGCACGCAGCATATCTCCGTGACAAAATAAAAGAACTTAAAGGCTGACGGATAAAAGTTTGTATTTTATGTTGTTCCGATGAGCATATATTATTGTAAATAATTATGAAATATTTGCGTGTCAATTTTCCGTTCACACATAAATCATTCCGAAAGCACTCGGTAAGGCGCGTGTGGAAGCGAGAACCGCGATCAGCATATGTTTTGTTTAGATAAACAAAGTGAGCGTTAGTGAACGTGGTCGCGAATATGGGAGCGGCAGCTTGCCGTGAGTCGTTCGTGTACAATAATTATGAGAGATTATCTGTGATTAACTGTTTGTTACACATCACCCCTTCCGAAAGCACGCCGTAAGGCGCGTGTGGAAGGGAGAACCGCGATCAGCATATGTTTTGTTTAGATAAACAAAGTGAGCATAAGCGAACGTGGTCGCGAATATGGGAGCGGCAGCTTGCCGCAGAGGTCATAAGGGGTTGACAAAATGGAAAAAATATCGGATAATACAGACTTGGAAATTAATTGATATTACAGGTCTTGATATGATACGCAGTGAAGATGACAGCGTTGTTAATATTACGGGCTTGGAAATGATAATTTCTGATGATAGTGTCAACATTACCGGCCTTGACAGTATAAGACAGATATTTCAAACAGATATGCCTGCTGTTTCCGAATTTGCGGTTGAGTTGCTGCGCCTTGTAGGCAATGCAAAAGAGCTTGATACGGAGCTTAAGCTTTTTGGAGCTGAAATACACAAATATGAATTTAAGCCTATAGCAGCTATTTCAGATGTAAGAGCTTTTGAAAACAGACATAATATTAAGCTTCCAAGAGCTTATGTTGAATTTCTTACACAGGTCGGAAATGGCGGAGCAGGTCCTGATAACGGGCTGTATTCGCTTGAAGAACTTGAGTTTCATAATTTCTATGTACATTCGGGAAGGACTGTACACTATTCCGCTGTAAAGGAAGAGCCTGATTATTATACATTGCCATATAAGATTGATGATAAGCCTGTTATTTTGAACTCTTACCTGACAGAAGAAAAGTGGAATATAGAATGTGCTCAGCTCGATGCGCTGAGATATGCTGAAAAGAATAATGAATATATCGAAAAACGTCAGGAAATTTATAATGGTGCAATAAAAATACTGGATTCTTATGACAATTGTAATGTAATGCTTATATGCGATGGAGATATGTGCGGTGAGATTGCTGAGATGTCTGATGACTTAAATGTGCCGCACTATATAGGAAAAGGCTTTGAAGAATGGCTGCTTGATTACTTCAAGGATGTAATCAGAAAATTCAGCCGCAAATGAAAAGGGGAAGAAAATTGGCAAAGAAACAGACTCAGACCTATGGCAATGAAAGTATAACCTCACTTAAGGGTGCAGACAGGGTTCGTAAACGTCCGGCTGTAATTTTCGGCTCTGACGGAATTGAAGGCTGCCAGCACTCTGTGTTTGAGATTCTTTCAAACTCTATTGATGAAGCAAGAGAAGGATACGGAAGAGAAATAATTGTCACTAAATATGAAGATAATTCCATAGAGATAGAAGATTTTGGAAGAGGAATTCCGGTTGATTATAATAAAAACGAAGAACGCTACAACTGGGAACTTGTATTTTGTGAATTGTATGCAGGCGGAAAATACAATAACAGTGAAGCGGAAAGCTATGAATTTTCACTCGGACTAAACGGTCTAGGACTTTGCTCAACGCAGTATTCCTCTGAATATATGGACGTTGATATTCGCCGTGACGGAACACGCTTTACGCTGCATTTTGAAAAGGGAGAGAATATAGGCGGGCTTAAGCGTGAGCAATATACAGGCAAAAAAACAGGAACAAAGATTCACTGGAAACCCGATCTTGAAGTATTTACAGATATTAATATTTCAGATGAATATTTTATAGATACCATCAAGCGACAGGCTGTTGTCAATGCAGGAATAAATTTTATATTCCGCTCTCAGAAAGACGGCAAGTTTGAAACACAGGAATTTAAATATGAAAACGGTATTGCAGATCATGTTAAGGAGCTTGTCGGTGATGATGCGATTTCTCAGGTACAGCTCTGGCAAACCGAAAGAATGGTCAGCGACCGTGACGATAAGCCGGAATATAAAACCAAGATAAATATTGCACTTGCTTTTTCCAACAAGGTAAGCACCTCTGAATATTATCACAATTCAAGCTGGCTGGAATATGGCGGAGCACCTGAAAAGGCAGTAAAGAATGCTTTTGTTTATTCAATTGACTCATATTTAAAGCAGAATGGTAAGTATAACAAGAATGAAAATAAAATAAATTTTGATGATGTTAAGGATTGTCTTGTTATAGTCATATCTTCATTTTCAAGTGTTACTTCATATGAAAACCAGACAAAAAAGGCTATTACCAATAAAGGCATACAGGATGCTATGACAGAATATATGCGTCATCAGCTTGAGGTATATTTTATAGAAAACAAGCTGGATGCTGAGAAAATTGCTTCACAGGTGCTCATAAATAAAAGAAGCCGTGAGAGTGCAGAAAAAACAAGATTGAATATAAAGAAAACACTTGCCGGAAATATGGATATGACAGGCAGAGTTGCAAAGTTTGTGGACTGCCGAAGTAAGGATAAATCGGAAAGAGAACTTTTTATCGTTGAGGGTGATTCGGCACTTGGCGCTTGTAAGCAGGCAAGAAATCCTGATTTTCAGGCTATAATACCAATCAGGGGAAAGATTCTTAACTGTCTAAAGGCAGACTATGATAAAATTTTTAAGAGCGAGATAATAACCGATCTTTTAAAAGTGCTTGGATGTGGAGTTGAGGTAAAATCAAAGGCAAATAAAGATCTTGCTTCATTTGACCTTGATCTTCTCAGATGGAATAAAGTTATATTTTGTACAGATGCCGATGTTGACGGTTTTCATATAAGAACACTTCTGCTTACAATGATATACAGACTTGCCCCCACTCTTATCAGAGAGGGAAAGGTATTTATAGCAGAATCTCCTCTTTATGAGATAAATACCAAGGATAAGGTATATTTTGCTTATACAGAAGCGGAAAAGGAACAATTCATAAATGAGATAGGCGACAAAAAATTTACTATTCAGCGATCAAAAGGACTTGGTGAAAATGAGCCTGAGATGATGAGTCTGACAACGATGAATCCGGCAACACGAAGACTTATCAAGATAATGCCGGATGAAGCAGCAAAAACCTCAGAAATGTTTGACGTTCTTCTTGGAGATAATCTGAGTGTAAGAAGAGATTATATAATAGAAAACGGATATAAATATATTGATGATCTTGATGTTTCATAAATCATCACAAAAATCAGTTTTAAATCCGAAAATGCAGATAGTGCGATGTTTTATATATTGATATGTTTGAATGAAAACAGGAGAAGGAAATTATGGCAAGAAAAAAGAAAAACAGCAACAACAGTTCATTGCCAAAGCTGCAGGGATATATTGCAGGTGCAGGCGAGATAGTCGAGGAAAAGATCGCGTCTACGCTTCAGGAAAATTTTATGCCCTATGCAATGAGCATAATACTAAGCAGAGCAATTCCCCAGATAGACGGCTTCAAGCCCTCCCACAGAAAGCTTCTTTATACTATGTATAAAATGGGGCTTCTTGGTCCTACACGTACAAAGTCTGCTAACATTGTCGGACAAACAATGAAGCTTAACCCTCACGGCGATGCTGCTATTTATGATACAATGGTTCGTCTTAGCAGAGGTTATGAGGCACTGCTTCATCCTTTTGTGGATTCAAAGGGCAATTTCGGAAAATTTTACAGTCGTGATATGGCTTGGGCGGCTTCAAGATATACTGAAGCAAAACTGGATTCTATCTGTAATGAGCTGTTTAACGATATTGATAAGGATACTGTTGACTTTGTCGATAACTACGATAATACATTAAAAGAGCCGACTCTGTTGCCTGCTGCATTTCCGTCCGTACTTGTAAATGCAAATACCGGTATAGCAGTCGGAATGGCAAGTTCAATTTGTTCCTTTAATCTTGAAGAGGTATGCCGCACAACAATAGGCTTACTTAAAGATCCCGACTTTGATATTATGTCAACGCTTATTGCACCTGACTTTACGGGCGGTGCACAGATCGTATATGACAGACAAGTGATGGAAAATGTGTATAAAACCGGCAGAGGAAGCATTAAACTCAGGGGAAGATACACATATGATAAATATGCAAATTGCATAGATATTTTAAGCATACCACAGACAACTACATCAGAAGCGGTTATTGAAAAGGTAATTGATCTTGTTAAACAAGGGAAAATTCGTGAGATTTCAGATATACGTGATGAAACCGGTATAGACGGTCTGAAAATTACGATCGACCTTAAAAGGGGAACAGACGCTGATAAGCTTATGCAAAAGCTTTATAAAATGACGCCGCTTGAGGATAGCTTTTCCTGCAATTTCAATGTTCTTATTGCAGGTACTCCCAGAGTTCTTGGCGTTCGTGAGCTTCTTAATGAGTGGTCCGCATTCAGGATAGAGTGTGTCAAACGAAGGACCTATTTTGATCTTCACAAAAAGCAGGACAGACTGCATCTTCTCAGAGGACTTGAAAAAATTCTGCTTGATATAGACAAGGCAATAAAAATCATAAGAAACACAGAAGAAGAAAGTATGGTAGTGCCAAATCTTATGACGGGCTTTGATATTGATCAGATACAGGCAGAATATGTTGCAGAGATAAAGCTTCGTCACCTTAACCGGGAATATATATTAAAGCATACCAATGATATTTCTCAGCTTGAAAATGATATTGCCGAGCTTGAATCAATACTTGGCAGCAATACAAAAATCAAGAAAATTATCATTAAAGAGCTTGAAGCAATAATAAAAAAATATGCACAGCCCAGAAGAAGTATGATAATCTATGCAGATGATATAGCAGATGATGAAGTTGAGGAAGAAGTGCCGGATTATGCAGTAAATCTGTTCTTTACTAAGGATGGTTACTTCAAAAAAATAACTCCCCTTTCTCTCAGAATGAGCGGCGAACACAAGCTGAAAGAGGGAGATGTGATAACAGAGCATTTTGAAACAACGAATAATACTGATCTGATTTTCTTCACAGACAAGCATCAGGCTTATAAAGCCAAGGCACCTCAGTTTGCCGATACCAAAACAAGTGTTCTTGGAGATTATATCCCGTCACGACTTGGTTTTGATGAGGACGAAAATGCAATTTATATGATTCCGACAAAGGACTATAAAGGAAATGTCTTCTTCTTTTTTGAAAGTGGTAAGGCAGCAAAAATTTCGCTTGAAGCTTATGCAACCAAAACAAACCGAAAGAAGCTTATGGGAGCATACTCTGATAAAGACAAGCTTGCAGCTGTTCTTTTTGTCGATAATGATGAAAGCGAGATAATGGTACGATCCTCGTCCGGAAGAATACTTATTTTTAAAGCGTCAGATCTTACTGCCAAGGCATCAAGATCAAGTCAGGGTGTGGCTCTTATAAGGCTGAAAAAAGGACATCGTATAATTTCAGCTGTGGTTTATCAGGAAGGTATGCTTTCTGATCCTGAGCGTTACAGAGCAAAGAATCTGCCGTCAGCGGGTCAACTTCCCCGTACAAATGAGAATGGTGAACAAATAACTTTTTAAGTATTGAAAAAATGAAAAAAATTTGTAAGTGTTGTAGTTTTATTGAAATAAAGCACTTGATTTTGCTGTAATAATATGATATTATAGATAAGTATTGTTGATCAATCAGTTACTTTTTTAGGAGGATTTAAAATATGGGAATTTGGGAAATTGTTATAGGAGCGTTTGTACTTTTAATGTCAGTGATAATGATTATAGTTATCATTCTTCAGGAAGGTCACGATGCAGGTCTGGGAACAATAACCGGCGGTGCGGATTCCTTTATGCAGAGGGGTAAGGCTAAAACTGCCGATGCAATGTTTGCAAGAATTACAAAATATTGTGCTGTCATATTCTTCATTCTCATAGTTCTCTTGAATGCACTTTCATTTTTTGGGTGGACAGGTAAGTCAGATGATACAAAGAATAATGCTGTATCACAGACATCTGATGTGGTATCCTCTGCTGAAGGTGAATCTTCAACCGAGTCAACTGAAAGCGGAGATGAATCAAAAACATCTTCAGAAGCATCAGAGAGTAAATCAGAATCAAGTGCTGCCGAGTCGGCAGCAGAAAGCAGCGTTGAATCAGGTGCGGCTGAATCAACAACAGAAAGCAGTGTTGAGTCAAGTACGGTTGAATCAACAACAGAAAGCAGTGTTGAGTCAAGTACGGTTGAATCAACAACAGAAAGCAGTGTTGAGTCAAGTACGGCTGAAGATTCATCAGCAGCGTAACGCCTGATTGTCATTTCAGAAACAGAAAACATAAATTGATGCACCTTCTGTGTATGAAAGATAAAATTGCAGATTCACAATAAAACCGCTGTGTAAATTACGGCAATCATAAATAATTTCCGGAGCATCTTCAATGACAACATTGAGGGTGCTTTGTTTTTAAGGCGGCTATGATATGGATAAAAAGATAAAATTACCTGAAAATGTCAAAAGAATAATTGAAACTCTTAACAGCAAAGGATATAATGCATATGCTGTTGGAGGTTGTATACGTGACAGTCTGATGAATAAATGTCCTTCTGATTGGGATATATGTACCTCATCACTTCCTCAGGAAACTCTTGACACTCTCGGGAAAAATAACATAATAGAAAACGGCTTGAAGCACGGTACTGTAACAGTACATATTGATAATGAGAACTATGAGATAACAACCTTTCGTACTGATGGAATATACCTTGACAACAGGCATCCTGAAAATGTTATATTCGTACGTGATCTGAAGGAGGATCTTTCAAGAAGGGATTTTACCGTCAACGCACTTGCGTATAATGATTCTGACGGATTGATAGATTTATTCAAAGGAACTGATGATATAAAAAACAGATGTATCAGATGTGTCGGAGATCCTGATAGGCGTTTTAACGAAGACGCTTTGCGTATACTTCGTGCGCTAAGATTTTCTTCTCAGCTTGGGTTTACGATTGAAGATGAAACTTCATATAGCATACATAAAAATGCTATGCTTTTGAAGAATATATCCGCTGAAAGAATAATGTCGGAGTTCGTAAAAATTCTGACAGGGGCAAATGTTGAAGATGTTCTTATGAATTACTACGACGTCGTCTCGGTATTCATTCCTGAAATTAAGCCTATGATCGGGTTCAGACAAAGAAATCCTCACCATATCTATGACGTATGGAAACATACTGTAAAGGTTATATCACATATAGAACCACAAAAGGTTCTCAGACTGGCAGCTTTTTTTCACGACAGTGGCAAGCCAAGCACCTTTACAATAGATAAGAATAATATTGGTCACTTTCACGGACATCCGGACATTAGTGAGCTTATAGCAAATGATGTTCTCAGACGCTTGAAGGCAGATAATAATACAATAAGCAAAGTAAGATTGCTTGTAAAGCTTCACGACCTCAGACCTTCTGCAACTTCAAAAAACGTAAGAAAAATGCTTGCTAAAACAGGAGCAGAAAATTTTTTGCTGCTTCTTAAGCTTAAATGGGCAGACGCAATGGGACAGAATCCTTTGCTTCTGAACGAAAAGCTTAAATATATTGATGAGCTTGAAAAGATATACAATTCAGAAATTACAGGAGATTCAGCTTTTACATTAAAGCAGCTTAAGATAAACGGCTCTGACTTAAAGCGTATTGGAATAAACGAGGGGAAAAAAATAGGTATAATTCTGAAATGTCTTCTTGATTGTGTTATAGAAGGGGAGCTTGAAAATGATCAAGAGAAGCTTCTCGGTGCTGCATCAGAGATCAATAAAAGATTGTAGGGGACATCTTATGTTGGTAAATATCTTTTGTGCAAAAAAATTATAAATATACTTTTACCTATTAAATATTTGTGTTATAATAAACCAAAGTAAAGTAAGGCGGTTAATAATGGAGTATAATATAAATCTTGGGGTATGGAAAAGCGTATTTGCTGTTCCGAGTGAGATAGTTGATAAACATCTTAAGCTGGCGGGTGCGGCACAGCTTAAGGTGTTATTATGGTTTTTGCGTCACTCCGGAGAGAATATTTCAATTGCTGATATTTCAAAGGCACTTTCAATGCAGGAAGCAGATGTACGTGATTGTATGCAATATTGGGTACAGACGGATGTAATTGCAATAAATGATGATGTTATTACTCCGGCAAAGCTGTCGGACAATGTTTACGGAACTGAAATATCTACGGCTGATGTATATGAGGACAAAACAGCTGAGAACATTAATATTTCATCAAACGTTGTTGTATCGGCTGATAAAGCAGAAAATACTGCTGCTGAAAAAAAACATATGCTTTCACGTCCTGAAAAACCTGATATGAAATATCTTGCACAGCGAATCAGCAGTGATGAAAGCATTGCGTTTATGATGCAGTCATTGGATGAAATATTCGGCAGAATAACAAATAATAATGATAAAGCTACCCTTCTTATGATACACGAGTATTATGGATTGCCTGTTGAGGTTATACTTATGCTTTTGCAGTATGCTTCAAGTATAAACAAGTGCAGCTGGAGATATATCGAAAAAACAGCAATGTCCTGGGCTGATGAAGAGATAACCACTCTTGAAGCTGCTGAAAAAAAGATTCAGCAGCTCACAAACGGAAGAAATGCTGCATCAGTTGTACAGAGAATAATAGGTGTGGATAAACACTCACCTACAGAAAAGGAAACAATGCTTGCAAATACATGGATAAATATATGGAAATTCAGCCCGGAAATGATACGTGCGGCTTACGAATTATGTGTAGACACCAAGGGAAAATATCTTCCTAATTACACAAATAAAATTCTGGAGAGCTGGCATAACTCCGGTATAACATCAACAGATAAAATAAATAAGTCCAAGCCGGTGAGATCTAAAAGTAATAAAAAAGGTAATGCTGACAGCTATGAAGCAACCTATGATATTTCCGAATATGAAAGCACAAGCGTGTTAGACGGGGAGTGGTGATATGGGATATTCTTCAGAAATATATGAAGAGGCTGAAAGAAAGCTTGAACGCAGACGTATCCTGTCTGAGCAGGAGCTTGATAAACGCAGGAATATATTGTTTTTGCGTTCTCCGAGAGCGGAAAAAATTGAACAAACTATTGCTAAAACATCTGTTGCGGCAGCCAAGGCAGTATTTGGCGGTGCTGATATAAAAACAGAGCTTGAAGCTCTTAAGAGAAAAAACCTTGCACTTCAAAATGAACTTAACGAAATACTTAAAAGCTTTGGTTTTCCGGAAAATTATCTTGAAAGATGGTATAAGTGTGACAAGTGCAAGGATACAGGCTATATAGACGGAAAAATGTGTGATTGTATGAAAAGACTTCTCAGAGAGACTGCATATGACAGTCTTAACAGAATGACGCCGCTTTCACTGTCGGATTTTGAAAGCTTTTCTCTTGATTATTACTCAAAGACACCTGTTGCTGAAGGAAAGCTGAGTCCTTATACACAAATGAATGGTGTGCTTGGATATTGTAAAAAATATGCAGCGTCTTTCAATGAGGAGTCGCGCAGTCTGCTTTTTCAGGGGGCACCCGGTCTTGGAAAGACTCATCTTTCTCTTGCAATAGCTAAAGAAGTAATTGATAAAGGATATGGGGTGGTTTATGTTTCAGCACCTGCAATCCTGACAAAAATAGAAAACGAGCATTTTGATATTAAAAAAACAGAAAGTCCTGCAGAACAGATAGTAACAGAATGCGATCTTCTGATTATTGACGACCTTGGTACTGAGTTTACATCAAGATTTACTGTTTCTGCTGTTTATAATATTATAAACACCCGTATGATCACATCCAGACCTACGATCATCAGCACAAATCTTACTCTAACCGAGCTTCAGGAAAAGTATAATTCAAGAATTGTATCCCGAATTATCGGTATGCTTGACAGGGTGGAATTTGTTGGTGTTGATATTCGTCAGCAGAAACGACGAAGACAGAATTCGATAAAACGTAAATAAAAGCAAAAGGAGACAAATCTATGGCAAAGATACTTCTAACAGCAGACAGTACGTGTGATATTTCGGGAGATCTTCTTGAAAGCACCAAGGCACAGCTTATGCCGCTTCATATAATACTAAACGATAAAAGTTATGACGACGGGATTGATATAACTCCGGATGAAATATATTCTCATTTTAACAGAACAGGAAAGCTGCCAAAAACTGCGTCGATCAATACACAGGAATATATTGATAAATTTATGCCTTATATTGAGCAAGGCTATGAAATAGTACATATAAATATTGGTTCTGCGATCTCATCGTCATATCAGAATTGTGTTGCAGCGGCAGAAAAGGTTGGTCATATATATCCGGTTGATTCCTGTAATCTTTCATCCGGCAGCGGGCATCTGGTGCTTGAGGGTGCCTCACTTGCATCACAGGGATTTACTGCAAAGGAAATATCAGAAGAGCTTAAAAGACTGGTGCCTGAATGTCATTCAAGCTTTGTGATAGATAAGCTTGATTATCTTCGTGCAGGCGGCAGATGTTCAACGCTTGCTATGTTGGGAGCAAATCTTTTGCAGCTTAAGCCAAGCATTGAGGTCAATAACAATGACGGTTCTATGACTGTAGGAAAAAAATACAGAGGAAAGCTTGAAAAGGTACTTATAAATTACGTACACGATCAGCTTGAAAGATACAGTAATATCAGAAATAATCGGATTTTTATAACACATGCCGGAATTGGTCAGAAATATATAGAACTTGTTAAGGAAGAACTTGAAAGGCTTCATTATTTCAAGAAAATATATATTGAAAGAGCCAGCTGTACTATTTCGTCTCATTGCGGACCGGGAACACTTGGTATACTCTTTATGACAGAATAATTTTATGTAGAATATAAAAAATCCATATGAGAATAATAAGTGTAAATAAAGATATAAAGGAGGGAAGCTTATGGATGACAGAGAATTAATATTACATGTATTGTCAGAACAGACTGAGCCTGTAGACAGAATGGATCTGTGGATAAAAACAGGAATATATGAGATCGAGCAATTCAACAGAATAATATCTGCTCTGGAGGCTGAAGGGGATCTTGTAATAATAAAACGAAAAAAAATTGCCCTTCCCGGTATAGCCGGTTATGAAAAGGCAGCTATAGTCAGACAAAACAGATACTATCTTTTTGCAAAGCCTGAAAATGAAGATATGGAGGATGTTTTTATACATTCAAGCTCGTCCAAGGGTGCAATGCCCGGAGATATTGTAATGTTAAAAAATATAAAGGACAGTGAAAAGGGACCTTCGGGTGATGTTGATAAGATAATAAAAAAAGGGTCCAGGATATTGACAGGTGTGATCGAGCGTGAAAAAGGACGCTCCGGTAAGGCATATATTGTTCCGGATCACAGCTTTTCATACAGGCTTGGCATAGTGAAAGGCGGCGAATTAAAAAGCAAGAACGGAGATAAGGTGAAAGCAGCGGTTTATTATGACAGTAAGGAAAAAACCATAAAAGCAAGGGTCATACACATATACGGTCGGGCCGATTCGGCAAGAGTATGTTCCGACGCAATAATTGATTCTTGTGGTATTCCGTCAAAGTTCAGTGTTCCGGTAAAGCACGAGGCTGCATTGGCGGCAGCAGAGCCGATAACCGATGAGGAAATTTCCGGAAGACTCGACTTGCGTGATGAACCAATATTTACCATTGACGGAGCGGATGCAAAGGATCTGGATGATGCAATATCAGTAAAAAAGCTTGAAGACGGATGGGAGCTTGGCGTTCACATAGCAGACGTTTCTCATTATGTCAAGGCAGGAAGCCGCCTTGATGAAACTGCAATGGACAGGGGAACATCGGTTTATTTTGCAGACAGAGTAATACCCATGCTGCCTGTTGAAATATCAAACGGCTGCTGTTCGCTGAATGCAGGTATAAAAAAACTTACTTTTTCGGCTATTATGAAGCTTGACAAAAAGGCAGAGCTTGTTGATTATCGTTTTGAAAAAAGCGTAATATGTTCAAAAGTACGAGGAGTTTATTCCGAGGTGAACGAGATACTTTGCGGTACAGCGGATGAGGCTGTCAGACAAAAATATTCGGCTGTATATGATGAAATTTTTATTGCTAAAGAGCTTGCTGATATACTTAAGGCTAAAGCAAAACAGAGGGGCGAACTTGAGATTGAAAGCAGCGAACTGAGATTTGTACTTGATGAAAACGGGGTTTGTACGGGTGTAAGTGAAAGAGAGAGAGGAGATGCTGAAGAACTTATAGAGCAGTTTATGATCACTGCTAACCGTGCGGCAGCTTTGTATGCTAAAAGTGCAGGAATTCCTTTTGTATACCGTGTACACGAAGCACCGGAAGATGAACGCCTGAAAACACTATCTGAGCTTGCAGCAGCCTGCGGATTCCCTGTAAGAAGACTTAAGACGGGAGTACATCAGACTGATCTTGCAGAGCTTATAAATAAGGCAAAAGATACAAAATATGCAAACCTGATCTCTTCACAGGTTCTTCGTACAATGGCAAAGGCAAGATATGATTCACATCCCCTTGGACATTTCGGACTTTCTCTTGCAGACTATTGTCATTTTACCTCTCCTATAAGACGTTATCCGGATACATCCATTCACAGAATACTAACAGATCTTATAAGCGGTGTGCCGATAGATATAATAGAGCAGAGGTATGGAGATTTTGCACGCGAGTCTGCAAAAATATCATCAGACCGTGAACTGCGTGCGGTAAGAGCCGAACGTGAAGCCGAAAAATGTTATGCTGCTGAATATATGACGTCACATATAGGTGAACTTCATGATGGCATAATATCGGGTGTTACAAACCGAGGTATTTTTGTATGTATAGAGAATGGTATTGAGGGATTTATAAATCTTACAAATCTTGAAGGTTCTATGTTTGAATTTAACGGTACGACCACAACAACAGACCGCAGGAGAGGAATAAGCTATTCGATTGGAGATTCAGTTAAAATAAAGGTTATCAGTGCAAGTGTTCCTATGGGAACAATAGATTATGCACTTGCAAACGAAGCTTAATAAAAAAGAATAAAATTCACATTAGTAAATGAATAAAAAGCCTCCCTTATGGAATAATAAAGCCAAACGTATGGGAGGTTTTTTTATGCCCGAAAGAATAGGCAGATATACTTTGAAAATAAATAATAATGTTCATATACATTCATCGGCAGGTATAGCAGGAAAAAAAGAAAGTGAAGGTCCGTTGGGAGAGTTTTTTGATGTAACCTTCAATGATAATAAATTAGGACAGTCCTCGTGGGAAAAAGCCGAAATCAAGCTTCAGACAACGGTTGTAGAACAGCTTCTGAAGAAATCTTTTGCTTCTGCACAGGATATAGATGTTGTGTTTGCAGGAGATCTTCTTAATCAATGCATTTCGTCGACCTTTGGTTTAAGAGCATTTAATATTCCGTTTTTAGGTCAGTATGGTGCGTGTTCAACAATGGCTCAGACAATGCTGCTATCATCAGTTTTTGTAGACAGTGGTGCAGCACAAAAAGCCATAGCCGTAACATCCTCACATTTTTGTTCAGCAGAACGACAATTCAGATTTCCTATAGAATATGGAGGACAGCGTACTCCAACTGCTCAGTGGACAGTTACGGGTGCCGGTGCTGCATTGATAGACAGAGGTGGTGTTGGTCCGCTTATAAAACATCTTACAATAGGGAAAATAATGGATCTGAATATAAAAGACGCTAATAATATGGGAGCGGCAATGGCACCTGCCGCAGCCGATACTATTTCATCTTTTCTACAGGATACTGATACTAAGCCGTCAGATTACGACCTGATCCTGACAGGAGATTTAGGCAAAGTCGGTTCGGCTCTGCTTATTGAAATTATGCAAAATAAGGGTTATGACATCAGCTCTGTGCATAATGACTGTGGGTTAATGATATTTGATACAGAAAAACAGGATGTTCATTCGGGAGGTTCAGGCTGTGGATGCTCAGGCTCTGTATTTTGTTCATATATAATGCAGAAGCTTCAAAAATATGAGCTTAATAATATTTTATTTGCTGCAACCGGTGCATTGATGTCGCCTACATCATCTCAACAGGGTGAAAGTATACCTGGAATTGCACATCTTTTGCATATAGGCTCACAATAAGCTTTAAAATAATAATTGTCAGTTCCGGATATATTCTGCCGGAGCTGACAATTATTTATGTTCTTTAAAATAACGGATATATTTTATATTAAATCTGATTTATATGGTTCAACAAACAAGGTTTTTTGGTTTGTATATATGACCATTCCGGGTTTGGCACCCTGAGGCTTGCTTACATATCGTATTTTTGTATAGTCAACAGGGGTTTTTCCTGACTCCCGGGCCTTGCTGTGTGCAGCGGCAAGTGAAGCGGCAAAAAGTATTGTGTCATCATCAACAGTATTGCCTTGTGTGATAATAATAGTGTGAGAGCCGGGAATATCTTTTGTATGAAACCACAAATCGTTTTTATCAGCCTGCTTCAGAGTGAGCTTATCGTTTTGCTTATTGTTTCTTCCGACAAGAATTTTAAAACCGCTTTGAGACCTGAATTCCAGCGGAGGTAAGGCGGCTTCATTTTTTTGTTTTTTACCCTTTGATTTTAAATATCCCTGTTCTGTAAGCTCGGTTCTTATTTCATCAAGCTCCCTTATGCTTTCTGCACGTGATAAGCTGTCCAGTACAGATGAAACATAATCAAGCTCGTTTTCTGCCTGACTGATTTGCACAGTCAGAACCTGTTCAGCGGTTTTAGCTTTTTGATAGCTTTTATAATATCGTTGAGAATTAGCCGCAGGGGAAAGTGCAGGATCAAGCTTTACAGTTATCTCTGACATATTTTCATCATAGAAATTTTCTGCTTTAAGCTCAGGATCTCCTTTATTTATGCGATATAAATTAGCCTGAATAATATCACCGCAGATCCTGAAATATTCTCTGTCTGCACAGGTTGAAAGCTCCTCTTTTTGTATGTATATCTTTTTTATAAGCCTTGATGCAGCGTTATTCAGTAATTTGTTAAGGTCATTTGATTTTTGACGTATTGTTTCAAGTGCATCTCGTTTTGCATAATAGCGGTCAAGCAATTCGCAGAAGCTTTTGCATTCTTTAAACGATCTTCCGCTTCCATATTGCTGAATATCCTCAAATGTAAAATCAATAGGTTTTTTTGACGGATCGGTAATAATATACGGCTCACCTGAGCAGTCACGTATTATATTTATGGTACGTTTCAAAAAGAATCTGAGTCTTGAAATAAGCTCTTCATCAAGCTCCTTTGAAAAAACATCACGACCTCTGCCGGTAAGATGTTCAAGCTCACGGCATATTATGGGTGATACACCTTGAATAATGTTAAGCAGAGCTTTTGAAAGAAGCATATTATTATTTATTCCCTGCACGGCAGAGATTATGTCATCTGCATCATATTCAAGAACACTTAGTTTTTTTTGACTGGGAGGCATCTGATACTGTAAACCCGGCAGAATCAGACGCTGGGACGACATAGAAGCATCGACCCTTTTCACAGAATCAATGATATTGTTCTTTTCATCAATAAAAACAATATTGCTGTATTGTCCCATTATTTCAACAGCAAGCTTCATTATTACTGTATCGCCCAACTCATTTTTACCCTCAAATTCAAGAATAAGTATTCTTTCAAGTCCGGGCTGATGAATGCTGCGAAGCCTTGCTCCCGAAAGTCGTTTTCTCAGGAGCATACACAGCATAGGCGGAGTTCGTGGGTTTTCAGGAGTTGATGATGTAATGTTTATTCTGGGGCTGTTAGCTCTTGCTGATATAAGAAGTTTTTTTATTCCCTCAAACGAACGCATTGATAATATCAGTTCATCCCGTGATGGCTGATAAATTTTATCCACCTTGCTGTTTATGAGGTTTTCTTCAAGTTCTTTTTTTATATGTCTTAAAAATGCTCCGTCAAGTGCCATAATGACCTCCGAAATTTATTTATGATATATATAATACTCCGTCGCTGTCTGATTCTGCCTGTTCAAATTTTGTACCGCTGAATTTTTCGCCGAGCATTTTAACAAGACGGGGGATGATCATATCCTCAGATCCGAAATGTCCAAGATCAAAAATTGCAATAGAATTATCATTAGCGAAAACTATTTCGTGATGCTTGATTTCTCCGGTGACAAATGCGTCGGCTTTCAGTTTTGCGGCAAGAAATATATTATCTCCTCCTGCACCGCATGATACAACAACCCGTTTGATTTTTTTGCCCGCGTCTGTATATCTCAGACCTTTCAGTGAAAGGCGATTTTTTATATTTTCGGCAAACTGCTGACAGCTAATATTTTCCGGCAACGTTCCTATAAGTGCACATTCAGAATCAAAATATTCTTCTGTATCAACACCTATACATTTTGCAAGAGAATCATTTACTCCTCCTCTTGCAATATCAAGATTGGTATGAGCAGAAATTACTGTGATACCATATTTGGCAGCAAGATATGGTACGCTGTTTTCGGAAAGTTGTTTTATCGGATTAAAAATAATGGGATGATGTGTAATAATGATGCCGGCATTCTTTTCTACAGCTTCATTTATTACTTTTTTATCAACATCAAGAGCGGCAATTACCCTTTCACTCCATTTTTTTTCGCTTCCTACAAGTATTCCGACATTATCGAAGCTCATAGCACTTTCAAAAGGTGCAAACCCGTTTATATAATCATAGATTTCCTTTGCACTTGTCATAACAGTACCGACCTTTCTCAAGCATTAATTTCACTCAGTATATTATTATAGTATTCAGCATCTTCCGTTTTTCCGGATTTTATCAGACCGGAAATTTTTTTTGTAAGCTTTGATTTTATCATAGAAATATATCTCTGAGCTTCATCGGATTTATCCTTATCAAGCAAGCCAATATATTGATTTTTTTTGCTGCACTCACGTATAATACCGTCATACCGGCACAGCATAACCGAATAGCATTTTCTTCCCGACACACAAGCTTTTTCATCTTCTATAAGAAAACCATTCTCATATAAAAATAAACGCAGCGACTCCATACGTGTCATAGGCTGCAGAATAAGCCTTCTGCTGCCGTCATACAGCCACTGCGTTCTTTTTATGATTTTAGCAATAAGCTCTCCTCCCATACCTGCAATGACAATATCGTCAGCGGTTTCCGGAGAAATATTGTCAAGTCCGTCTGAAAGAACTGTTGAAACAATATCTTCCACACCATACTTGATTATATTTGTTCTTGCATTTTCAAGAGGACCGATTCTTATATCACTTGCAACAGCACAACGAATTTTTCCTTCTGCTGCAAGTTTTACAGGAAGATAAGCGTGGTCGGTTCCGACATCGGCAAGCTTAGTACCCTCACGTACAAATGAGGCACAAAGCGAAAGCCTGTTGTCAAGTGTAAACTGAATATCCCGACTCACAAAAAAACCCCCGAAGCTTATTTATCCTTGATATGCTCGTTAATTTTAGCAACAAGCTCATCAGCATCCACACCGTGAACCATACAAGCCTGTTCTACAGTTTCGCCTCTTGATGCAGGGCAGCCAAGACAATGCATACCGATCGAAAGAAAAATCGGAACTGTTGTTTCGTCAATGTCAAGAATATCTCCTACAATTGTATCCTTTGTAATTTGTGCCATAAAAACAAATCCTTTCATTTCAGAATGATTATATTATAATACATATCTTCAATTTTTTCAAGACAAGATATTTTATAAATCGTGTTTGGTGATGATTGGTGAATAAGTTATCCGAAAAACGCGATCAGCGTATGTTTGGTTTATATAAACAAAGTGAGCGTAAGTGAACGCAGTCGCGAATATGTCCCGTGCGGTCACGCACCGCGGTGGAAAAAAATTATTGCGGTAAACAGCATAAAAGTGTATAATTATCTTGAATCAAAGCGTGGATTTTTAATTCGGAGGAATTGATATGTATTCGGAAAGGCTTATAATAACTGCTCAGGAAAAAGAACTGCCTGATCTTGTGCTGAAAAACGGCAGAATAATCAATGTATTTACAGGTGAAATACTTAACGGAGATGTTGCCGTGACGGATGGTATTATAGTGGGGATTGGCAGCTACAGTGGAAAAAGGGAAGAAGATCTTGAAGGAAGATATGTTGTTCCCGGTTTTATCAATGCACATCTTCACGTTGAATCATCTATGGTCACTCCTGCGGTTTATGCTATGGAGGAGCTCAGGCACGGAACAACGACCATAATAACAGATCCTCACGAAATTGTTAATGTAGGAGGCACCGATGCCTTAGAGGATATTCTCAAGGCTGCTCAGGCAAGTCCGGTAAATTACTATGTAATGCTGCCTTCATGTGTACCGTCTACTCCCTTTGAACATTCGGGTGCTGAGTTAAAAGCTCAGGATCTTATCAGATATAAGAACAACAGTCACGTGTTAGGACTTGCTGAGATGATGAATTCTGTGGGAGTGATTGAAAATGACAAGATAGTTTCTGAAAAGCTTAGTGCATTTTCAGATATGATAATTGACGGACACGCCCCTATGCTTACAGGAAAACAGCTTAATGCATATGTCTGCGGAGGAATAGATACAGATCACGAAAGCGTTACGTTTGAAGAAGCTGTTGAAAAGCTGAGATGTGGTGTAGCATTGCTTATTCGTGACGGTTCGGCTTCAAAGAACCTTGAGATTATAGTTAAAGGAATTGTAGAAAGGAATATTTCTGTGTCAAGAATTGCTTTTTGTACGGATGACAAACATCTTGCTGACATCAGAAAAGAAGGAACGATACAAAGCAATATACGTAAAGCAATACACCTTGGTCTTTCTCCTGTCAAAGCAATACAGATTGCTACAATCAACGCAGCCGTGATATATGGACTGAAACATATAGGTGCTGTAGCATGCGGATACAAAGCGGATATGGTTGTACTTGATGATCTTGAAGATGTAAGGATACATTCTGTTTTCAAAGACGGCATTCCGATAGATGAGATCGCTCAGCCAAGACAGGTAAGTTATAACAGTAAGCTTTTAAATTCAGTTAATCCGGCACCGCTGCCTGAGAATGCATTTGAAATTCCCGAAAGAAAAGAATATTCTGTTATAGGAATTGTTAAAAATCAAATTATGACAAAGCATATAAAAATGACACATCAGGAAGTTACAGAGGGGATGAAGAATGGCAGCGTACGCAAGATTGCAGTAATTGAAAGACACCACGCAACGGGGAATTTTGCCTGTGCATATATAACAGGTTATGGATTGAAGCATGGTGCTGTAGGAACAACGGTTGCACACGATTCACATAATATTATTGTATTGGGTGACAATGACAATGATATGCATATGGCTGTTGAAGAATTAAAAAGAATCAACGGAGGTTACACAATAATATCAGATGGAAAAACCGAGGGTTCATTGCCGCTGGAATTGGGCGGTTTGATGAGTATGAAAAATGCTGATGAATTTATACCAATGCTTGACAGTATAATCAAAAAAGCCTATGATCTTGGAGTAGATCCTGATATAGATCCGTTTATTACGCTTTCTTTCACGGCACTTCCGGTAATTCCTGAAATAAGGATAACTGACTGTGGTTTGTTCGATGTAGAAAAATTTGCTTTTTTAGATTAAAGATAAGAGGTTTTTGCAGTGAAGAAATTAACAACAATGCTGCTTTTAGTTGCGGCTGTAACGATGCTTGTGATGAACGGCTGTGCAAATAAAGTTGCAGATACTAAAAAGGAATTTTCAGGCGATACAACAAAGAACGTATCTTCTGAAAATTCATCAGATTATGATAACACATACAATAAAAACAGTAATGCTGATGAAAGTTCAGAAATACCTCTGATTTTGGAATCAAATGTAAAAGAGCCTGAGGTTATTGAATTTTCTGTTGCTCAGCTTGAATATTATGAAAGTCTTAAGGATTATCTTAAGTCAGATACCGCACAGGAAGCAATAAAAAAAATAACCGCCTCGGATGATGAAAATAATTCCGAAAAAAAGATATATACAGAAAACGAAACAGATCTTGTAATTGAAACAACAATAAAAGAAAAACTTGAATCAAAGGCTCTCAAAGAATTTACTGACAATACAAAGAGCTTTGTAGTAAAAAACGAAAAAATCTTTATTGATCTGGTGGATGATCTTGAGGCTTGTATAAAAAGCAACGAGCTTAATGTGATAGTCAGATATAAGGACCATAACGGAAAAATTATTTATGAGCATAAATTTACTAATGAACAATATAATTCTTCTGAAGAACCGAAAGGAAAATCAGAATCCGTTTCCGGCTCAGAAACCGGTGAGAACACAAAAACTCAATAAAATACGTTAAAAATTCAAAATTTTTAATCTGACAGTTGATATTGTTGTCTGGTTATGTTATAATTCAACTGTAAAATATTATGTTATCTAAACAGGAGGTAAGTTAATTTATGAAAAAATCAGTGAAATTATCTGCATTACTTATTGCAGCATTGTTGTCGGTAGGTTCAATGGCAGCGTGTAATAATTCTTCGGATTCATCCGGAAGTTCTACCGTAAGCAAAGTGTCCTCTGTTAATTCCGTACCGGGAGATACAGCAGCTTCAGATGCAGTATCAACTGCAGTTTCTGACACAACCACAAGTGATGTCGGCGTAAGTGATGTTACATCATCCGCTCCGGATATATCAGCAGTTCAGGAGTCTTCTGCTCCGGTTGTATCATCAGTTCAGGAGTCTTCTGCTCCGGTTGTATCATCAGTTCAGGGATCTTCTGTTCCGGTTACCTCATCAGCAATAGAAAATTCTGGTTCGGTACAGAAGGAAAAGGTTTCAATAAAAGATTATATTGAAAACAATGTCGGAGATACTCTTTTCCAGAATCTTGAAAAACAATATACAAACGATAATATGTCTACCAAAATTTATTTTGGAAATGACAATCAGCTTGTTTATGAAATGACGTCAACAAAACAGCTTACTACCAGTGCAACACAATCACAGATGGACGCCATAAAGGAAACCATGGATTCATATATTAAACAGTATGAATCTTTACTGAAACAGCAATTTTCTGCTATTGCCAGCGAAAATGTTGCCGATTTTGATATAGTCATATATATAAAGGATTATGACGGTACCGAGATATACAGCAAAACAATACCGATAAAACAAGCATAATTTTTAGTTATTTACAATACCGGTAATGTTTGCTGATTCTTATGGTACACAGTCTTACGGTGAATGTGTTTTTTAACTGTAATTGGGATGACTTTATCCGGTCATCCCTTTTTTGCTGCCTTAGTTTTATAAATGTTATTTTTTACACAAAAAAATATACAAAAATTAAAAATATGTATTGAATGTTTTGGAAAGTTCATTTATAATAAACAGTAGAGTACTGTAAGAAAAATGTGCCCTTATTCAAGAGGTGTGCTTTGCTTCTTGTAAGGTACTGCGGTATACGTTGTACTTTCCGGTGTGAAGAATGCTGCGTATGTCAAAATCAAAGAAACGGAGATTAGAATATGAGAAACATTTTATTTATTGCTTCTGAATGCTATCCGTTTATTAAAACGGGTGGTCTGGCTGATGTTGTCGGTGCACTTCCCAAAATGTTGAATAAGGACGAATTTGATGTTCGTGTGGTTATTCCTAAATATATGTGTATACCGTGGGAATATCGTCAGCATTTCAGCTATGTAACAAGCTTCTATATGGATCTGGGTTATCTGCCTGACCATAAATATGTGGGCATAATGGAATATATGCACGAGGGTATACATTATTATTTTATTGATAATGAGGGTTACTTCGGAGGAGATACACCATATACAAATGATCTGAAATGGGATATTGAAAGATTTACTTTTTTCAGTAAAGCAGCTCTTGCAATTCTGCCGGTTGTTGGGTTCAGACCTGATATAATTCATTGTCACGACTGGCAGGCAGCGCTTTCTCCTGTATTTCTCAGAACCCTTTTCCGTGACAACAGCTTTTTCTGGAATACAAAAAGTATGATGACAATACATAATCTTAAATTCCAGGGTATATGGGACATAAAAACCTTCAGACAGTTTACTGCTTTTCCTGAGTATGTTTTTACAACACAGAATATGGAGTATAAAAAGGATGCAAATATGCTCAAGGCAGGTATTGTATTTTCCGATTATGTCACAACGGTAAGCGACACATATGCAGGTGAAATACAGATGCCCTACTACGGCGAAGGTCTTGACGGACTGATGCGTCATAAAAACAATAATCTTTGCGGCATTGTCAACGGCATAGATTATAATGTATATAATCCTGAACACGACATACAGATATATGAGCACTATACTCCCGATACCTTTGATAAAAAGGTTCTTAATAAGAGAGGCCTGCAAGAAGAGCTTGGACTTCCGGTAGATGATAATAAGTTTATGATTGCTATTATATCGCGCCTTACCGATCAGAAGGGACTTGACCTTGTTAATTATGTGATCGAAAGAATAACTGATGAGCATACACAGTTTGTAGTTCTCGGAACAGGCGAAGAAAAGTATGAAAATCTTTTCAGACATTATCAGTGGAGGTATCCTGAAAGAGTTTCGGCAAATATCTATTATTCCGATAACAGAGCACACAAGATCTATGCTGCGGCAGATGCAATGCTTATGCCGTCACGCTTTGAACCGTGTGGACTTACACAGCTTATTTCTCTGAGATATGGTACAGTTCCGATAGTACGTGAGACAGGCGGTCTTCGTGATACTGTTCAGCCATATAACTGGCTTGAAAACAGCGGAACAGGCTTCTCGTTTGCAAATTATAATGCAGACGAAATGCTTAACTCAATTAACTATGCAAAGACCGTATTCTTTACAGAGAAGGATCGCTGGAAAGAAATTGCTATAAGAGGAATGAAGATGGATTATTCGTGGAACAACTCCGCAAG
>CADACB010000035.1 GCA_902786345.1 uncultured Ruminococcus sp.
TGATAAAAGCTCCAATTGCTCCACCCTTCAGAACTGATAAAAGTGACTCGGCAGTTTTACCAATATCTGAAATACCATTTTTTTCGATACTTTTTTAAAATTTCCTCTACCACATTTGCCGTAATCTGTGCTATAATTGTCTTCATGGAGAATCACCTTTCTGTGTGGGTTTTGTTGGCAAACAAATTATAACACAATTGGTGGTTCTCCGTCTTTTATTTTCCCCGCCCCCGCGGGGCGGGGAAAAGCTTGCAAAACTCCCAGAATTATTTTACACTAACCATTGGCCGCGTGATCACGGTGGCAAACTGACACACCCCTTATGGTGCGACTATGGGCAATTTTGTTTTGAAAGGAAGTTATGTTAACAGTTGTATGATAAAGTTTGAAGATGTAAAATTAAATTTTACAATATTTTATACAACAAAACAGGCGCAGTCATTCGAATTGAATGACCGTGCCTGTTTTCAGAACGGAGAATATAAATATCAGTATAATACTTGATATTTCTGTTTTATATCAAACGATACCCTGAGCCAGCATTGCATTAGCAACCTTCTCAAAGCCTGCGATATTAGCACCTGCAACAAGGTTGTTGCCAAGGTTATATTTCTTACAAGCTGCAACACTCTGATTGAAGATGTTAACCATAATACCCTCAAGCTTCTCATAAACGTCCTCTTCTGAGAATACGATGTGCTCAGCGTTCTGGCTCATTTCGAGGCAAGAGCAAGCAACGCCGCCTGCATTTGCAGCCTTGGAAGGACCAACAACTACGCCGTTTTCCATAAGATACTCGATAGCTTCGTTTCTTGTAGGCATATTAGCGCCTTCGCAGAGGAACTTACAACCGTTAGCAACCATCTTCTGAGCATCCTCAAGATAGATTTCGTTTTGTGTAGCACAGGGGATATAGAGATCAGCCTTAACACCCCAAGGCTTCTCGCCTGCGAAGAATTTAGCGTTCGGATATTTATCTGCATAAGGAGCGCATACGTTCTTGCCTGATGCTCTGAGTTCGAGCATATAGTCGATCTTGTCGCCTGAAACGCCGTCTTCATCAAGAATATAACCGTCAGGTCCGGAAATAGTGATAACCTTTGCGCCAAGCTCTGTGAGTTTCTTAGCTGTACCCCAAGCAACGTTACCGAAGCCTGATACAACAACTTTCTTACCCTCAAGGCTCTCGCCAAAGTGCTTGAGCATTTCTCTTGCATAGAATACGATACCGTAGCCTGTTGCTTCTGCACGGCCGAGGAGTCCGCCGTAGCCAACACCCTTACCTGTAAGTGTACCGTCATAAGCATCTCTGATTCTCTTGTACTGACCCATCATATAGCCGATCTCTCTGCCGCCTACACCAAGGTCGCCAGCAGGAACGTCTGTGTTAGGACCTATATGTCTGTAAAGCTCAGTGATGAAAGACTGGCAGAATCTCATGATTTCCATATCAGACTTGCCGTTGGGGTTAAAGTCTGCACCGCCCTTGCCGCCGCCGATCGGAAGACCTGTAAGAGAGTTCTTGAAGATCTGCTCAAAGCCAAGGAATTTAATGATGCTGATGTTAACAGAGGGGTCAAAACGGAGACCGCCCTTATACGGACCAAGTGCACTGCTGAACTGTACACGGAAACCACGGTTTACCTGAACGTTGCCGTTGTCATCAACCCATGGTACTCTGAACATGATCTGTCTTTCAGGCTCTGTGATTCTTTCAATGATAGCATTTTTCTGATACTGGGGGTTTGCATCAAAAACAGGCTCAAGAGATGAAAGAACCTCTGTTGCTGTCTGAAGGAATTCCGGCTGACCGGGGTTTTTTGCTGCCAGCTTTTCAAGCTGTTCACTTACATATGACATTTTTGTCACTCCTTAGAAAAATATAAAGTTAATTAAATGTTTGATAGAGATACATTTGCAGATTTTCAAATGCATATCTTTCAACCGCAGATACATTTTAGCATATAAATTACGCTTTTTCAAGAGGTTTTGATTTTTTTTGCAGGATTGAGATTTAAAAAATTCAAATTTGTGTTATAAATTCTGTGCCCGCAGTTGTTTCGTGATTTATATTTTATACAATAAAAAATAAAATTTGCAATAATATATTGTAAGATACAGAAAAATAGTGTAAAATAATAAGCAGCAGTAATTAAATGAATGCAACATATCGTGGTGCATTTGTGTAAAAGGCAGAAAATTTAACGAAAAATAAAACAAATAATAGTTTAAATGTCAAAAAAAAAAATCAGTCTTATAATTACTTGCTTAAATTCCGTTCAGGATGTATAATTAAAGTTGTTTTTAATCTATTTTTGCGATTTTTTTAAAATTCGAGAGGAGAAGTCAAAATGGAAAAAGCAGAACTTTTGTACGAAGGTAAGGCTAAGAAGGTATATGCAATGTCAGAGCCTGATTATTGTATGGTTGAGTATAAGGATGACGCAACAGCATTCAACGGTCTTAAAAAAGGCACAATAACCGGCAAGGGTGTTGTTAACAACAGAATGTCTAACTTTATGTTCAAGCTTCTTGAAGAAAAAGGAATCAAAACACATTTTGTTGAAGAGATTAGCGACAGAGAAACTGTTGTTAAAAAGGTAAAGATCGTTCCTCTTGAGGTTATAATAAGGAACAAGGCTGCCGGTTCTATGGCAAAGCGTCTTGGACTTGAGGAAGGACAGGAGCTTAAATGTACAGTTCTGGAATTTTCTTATAAGGATGACGCTCTGGGTGATCCTCTTATCAATTCCTATCACGCAGTTGCAATAGGTGCGGCAACATGGGAAGATATAGATACTATAAGCAAGATGGCGCTTGACGTAAACAAATATATGGTTGAATTCTTCAAGAGCGTAGGTGTTGAGCTTATTGATTTTAAGCTTGAATTTGGTAAGACTGTTGACGGAGAGATAGTTCTTGCGGATGAGATCTCGCCGGATACCTGCCGTTTCTGGGATATAAACACACACGAAAAGCTTGACAAGGATCGTTTCAGACGCGACCTTGGCGGTGTTGAAGAAGCATATGCAGAAATGATGAAGAGAATTGGTCTGGGTAAATAATCAGCTGAGTGCTGACAGCTTACTGTTATATGTTCCGGAAAATTATATTTCGATCATTATATAGTACGTTTATTGTTTTTGGATATTAGATGGTACAGCTGTCATTCATTCTTATGTTGTCTATAATTATTGATGTTGAGGTGTCCGGAGAGAATAATAGCTCCGCACTTGAATATTGGGGTGGATTTTTTGAGTATCAATTCACAGGAATATTTCTCCGAAGAACTTCACGAGGAATGTGGTGTTTTCGGAATATACGGCGATGACAGCCTCTCACCGGCTTATGCCTGCTATAACGGACTTCTTGCACTTCAGCACAGAGGTCAGGAAAGCTGCGGCATATCCGTAAATGACAGGGGTGTTATCACCGGACATAAAAATATGGGACTTGTAAGCGAGGTATTCAATAACGAAATACTTGACGGTTTAAAGGGACAAATGGCAATTTCCCATGTCAGGTACTCTACAGCAGGCGGCAGTGTGCGTGAAAACTCACAGCCGCTTGTTATGCGTTATGTAAAGGGTACACTTGCCATTGCACATAACGGAAATCTGACAAATGCTTATGAAATACGCCGTGAGCTTGAACACCGGGGTGCTATTTTTCAGACAACGATTGATTCAGAGGCAATAGCTTATCTTGTTGCAAGAGAACGAATAACAGCACCTTCTGTAGAGGATGCGGTTTCAAGGGCAATGAAGCAGATTGACGGTGCATATTCACTTCTTGTTATGAGCCCTCAGAAGCTTATAGCGGCAAGAGACCCTCACGGCTTCAGACCTCTTTGCATGGGCAAACTTGGCAATTCAGTGATATTTGCCTCTGAGACATGTGCGCTTGCAGCCTGCGGAGCAGAGTTTGTAAGGGATGTGGAACCTGGTGAGATAGTTGTTGTTGATGAGGAAGGCATTCGCTCTATCAGAACGAATTGTCCTAAGGAAGATAAGAAGTCACTCTGCGTTTTTGAATACATTTATTTTGCAAGAACTGATTCAGAGATAGACGGTATCAGCGTTTATGAATCACGCAAGCAGGCAGGAAGAATTCTTGCAAGGGAGTTTCCTGTTGAAGCGGATATTGTTATCGGTGTTCCGGAGTCTGGCATTGACGCTGCAATTGGTTATAGTGAGGAATCCGGTATTCCTTACGAAAAGGGTATAGTCAAAAACGGTTATATCGGCAGAACATTCATCAAGCCTACGCAAAAGGAAAGAGCAAACAGCGTTCGGCTTAAGCTTAATCCGCTGACATCTGTGCTTAAGGGGAAAAGGGTAGTCGTTATTGATGATTCTATAGTTCGTGGCACAACCTGTGACAGAATTGTAAAAATGCTTCGTAATGCAGGAGCAAGTGAGGTGCATCTGCGCATAAGCTCACCACCGTTTATCTGGCCTTGCTTCTACGGAACGGATATTCCCTCAAGAGATGAGCTTATTGCAGTAAAGCACACTATAGATGAAATATGTGAACTTACAGGAGCAGATACGTTGGGCTTCTTCCCTCCTGATAAGCTTGGAGAGCTGCTTTTAGGGAAGAAAACAGGTATTTGTGATGCGTGCTTCTCGGGTAAATATCCGACAAGTATACCTGAAAAAATGCTGGCAGGTAAGGAGAGAGGCGGAGTGGATTTTGACAAAAAGCTTCCGCCAAAAAACAAGACTGCCTGTCTTGGCAAGGATGAACAATAATAATCAAAGGTGAATAATGAACAGCGAATTTCATTGTTTACAGAAAGGATAAGTATATGAAAGACACATATGAATCGCCGCTGTCATCAAGATATGCGGATAAGGAAATGAAATACTTATTTTCTCCCGATATGAAGTTCAGAACATGGAGAAAGCTTTGGATAGCACTTGCAGAATCCGAAAAGGAGCTTGGACTTGATATAACACAGGAGCAGATAGACGAGCTTAAAGCACATGCCGACGACATCAACTATGAGGTTGCCGAGGAAAGAGAAAAGCTTGTGCGTCACGATGTTATGTCACACGTATATGCATATGGTGTGCAGTGTCCGAAAGCGGAAGGAATAATTCATCTTGGTGCAACCTCTTGTTATGTTGGTGATAATACAGATGTTATTATTATGACTGAGGCTCTGAAAATAGTAGAAAGAAAGCTTGTCAGTGTTATACGCTCCCTTTCAGATTTCGCTGAAAAATACAAATCACTTCCAACCCTTGCTTTTACACATTTTCAGCCTGCACAGCCCACAACCGTAGGTAAGAGGGCAACTCTATGGATTCAGGATCTTCTTATGGATCTTGAAGATGTACAATATCAGCTTTCAAAGGCAAAGCTTCTTGGTTCAAAGGGAACAACCGGTACACAGGCAAGCTTCCTTGAACTGTTTGACGGCGACCACGAGAGGGTTAAGGAGCTTGATAAGAAAATTGCTGAAAAAATGGGTTATAAGAGCTGCTTTGCCGTATCAGGTCAGACTTATTCAAGAAAGCTTGACAGTCAGATACTTAATGTGCTTGCAGGTATAGCACAGAGTGCGTCAAAGTTCTCTAATGATATAAGACTTCTCCAGCATCTTAAGGAGATTGAAGAACCGTTTGAAAAGAATCAGATAGGCTCAAGTGCAATGGCATATAAGAGAAATCCTATGCGTTCCGAGAGAATAGCTTCTCTTTCAAGATACGTAATGATAGATGTTTTAAATCCGTACATTACTGCTGCTACACAATGGTTTGAGAGAACACTTGATGATTCGGCAAACAAACGTCTTAGTGTTCCCGAGGGATTCCTTGCAGTTGACGCAATACTTAATCTGTATCTTAATGTAAGCAGCGGACTTGTAGTATATGATAAGGTTATAACCCAGCATCTTAAAAGAGAGCTGCCGTTTATGGCAACCGAAAATATTATGATGGATGCCGTTAAGAGAGGCGGAAATCGTCAGGAACTTCACGAGAAAATCAGACAGCATTCGATGGCTGCATCGCTTACAATAAAGCGTGACGGCGGAGAAAACGATCTTCTTGAAAGGATAGCATCGGACCCGACCTTTGGGGTGACTCTTGCAGAGTTGGAGGATATTCTTAAGCCTGAAAAGTATGTAGGCAGAGCGCCGGAGCAAACAGCAGACTTTCTCAGCGAGGTTGTTGCACCTGCTCTTGCACCATATGAATCTCTTGAAACTGAAATTGCAGAAATTTCTGTATGATAAACTGATTACCAGTGTTTACAGACTTTGAAACAGATGAACTTTTTTTGTTGATTTATACTGACAGATTCGGAGTCTGTACAGCGTAAAATATACGAACAATAACATAAAGAGAGGATGAGTTGAATAAAATGGTAAGAGCAATAGTTGGAGCTAACTGGGGAGATGAGGGCAAGGGTAAAATAACCGATGTTCTTGCTCAGGAATCCGACATGGTAATAAGATTTCAGGGCGGCAGCAATGCCGGTCATACTATAATCAATAACTACGGCAAATTTGCCCTTCATCAGCTTCCGTCAGGTGTGTTTTTTGATCATATTACAAATATCATCGGTAACGGAGTTGCGCTTAGTGTAGAAAATTTTACTAAGGAAATTCAGTCTCTGATAGACAGAGGAGTTCCGAAGCCACATATACTTATATCGGACAGAGCACAGATTGTTATGCCTTATCATATTCTTTTCGACTGCTATGAGGAGGAAAGACTCGGAGGCAAGAGTTTTGGCTCAACAAAATCGGGAATAGCACCCTTCTATTCTGATAAGTTCTCGAAAATCGGTTTTCAGGTGAACGAGCTTTTTGATGATACCGATTTGCTTAAGGAAAAAATTGCAAGAATTCTTGAAGTAAAGAATGCAATTATAAGAAATGTATATCATAAAGAAGAGATAAGTGCGGACGAAATGCTTGCAAAACTTATGGAGTATAAGAATGCACTTGAGCCTTATGTTGCAAATACCTTTGATATTGTACACGATGCTGCTATGAGTGATAAAAAGATCCTTCTTGAAGGACAGCTTGGCTCTCTTAAGGATACAGATTTTGGTATATATCCTATGGTAACGTCATCCAATACTATAGCAGGCTATGGCGCTGTAGGAGCTGGAGGTATTCCGCCATACGAGATAAAGGATATTATCACTGTTGTAAAAGCATATTCAAGTGCTGTAGGTGCAGGTGAGTTTGTCAGTGAGATCTTTGGTGAAGATGCAAATCAGTTAAGAGAGCACGGCGGTGACGGTGGTGAGTATGGTGCAACAACAGGCAGACCAAGAAGAATGGGCTGGTTTGATATTGTTGCCACACGCTATGGCTGTAAGGTACAGGGTGCAACACAGGTCGCCTTTACTGTTCTTGATGCGTTGGGCTATCTTGATGAAATACCTGTTTGCGTTGCATATGAGCTTGACGGCAAAAGAATTGATTACTTCCCGTCAACCACAAAGCTCAAAAGAGCTAAGCCGATTCTTGAAGTACTTCCGGGCTGGAAGTGTGACATCCGAGGAATCAGAAAATATGAGGAGCTTCCGGAAAACTGCCGCAGATATATTGAATTTGCGGAAAAAGCAGTAGGTGTGCCTTTCACTATGATCTCTAATGGTCCTAAGCGAGAGGATATTATCTACAGATAATTGGAGGTAATATCATGTGTGGTATAGTTGGTTATATCGGATATGAGCAGGCAGCTCCGTTCTTGCTCAGCGGTCTTGAAAAGCTTGAATATCGCGGCTATGATTCAGCAGGCATCTGTCTTAATGACGGGAATGAGCTTGTTGTAAAGAAAGCCAAGGGAAAGCTTGCAGAGCTTAAGAAGCTGACTGATAACGGAAAGAATATATTTGGTACAGTTGGTATAGGACATACACGCTGGGCAACCCACGGTGAGCCGTCTGATGTCAATGCTCATCCTCATCTCAGCGATTCCTGCAGATTTGCAGTTGTTCATAACGGAATTATAGAAAACTATCTTCAGCTTAAGGATTATCTGAGTTCAAGGGGGGTCGTTTTCCGCTCTAAAACCGATACTGAGGTAATAGCACAGCTTATAGAGTATTACTATAAGGGGGATTTGATTGATACCGTGATAAAGGTACTCTCAAAGCTTGACGGTTCTTATGCACTTGGTGTTATAAGTCAGGAGAACCCGGATGAAATTATAGCTGTAAGAAAAGAAAGTCCCTTAATAATCGGTCTTGGGGATAATGAAAATTATATTGCCTCTGATGTTCCGGCAATTCTTGCGAAAACAAGAAAGATATATCGTCTTGAAAATAACGAGATTGCTATTATCAGACGTGATACTGTAAAAATAATTAATACCGATAAGGAAGATGTCAAGAAGCAGATTGAAACAGTTAACTGGGATATTGACGCAGCAGAAAAGGGCGGTTATGAGCATTTTATGTTCAAAGAGATTATGGAACAGCCCAAGGCAATCAGGGACACTATTACTCCGAGAATAAAGGACAGAAGGGTTGTACTTGATGAGATCAGTCTTACCGCCGACCAGATAAGGAAATATAATAAAATAAATATTCTTGCCTGTGGTTCTGCATATCACGTTGGAGTTGTTGCAAAATATATATTTGAAAAAATACTCCGCAAGCCTGTTGAGGCTGATCTTGCATCGGAATTCAGATACAGAGATCCTATAATTGATGATAAAACGCTGACTATTGTTATCAGTCAGTCGGGAGAAACTGCTGATACAAAAGAAGCACTTAAGGAAGCTAAGCGACGCGGTTCACATGTTATCTCGATAGTAAATGTTGTAGGAAGTGCAATAGCTTGTGAATCGGATGATGTGATATACACATGGGCAGGTCCGGAAATCGCTGTTGCAACCACTAAGGCATACAGCACTCAGCTTGCAGTAATATATCTTATGGCGATATATTTTGGTGACCTTATGGAAACGATCACAGATTATGAATATGAAATGTATATTTCAGAGCTTGAAGCACTTCCTTCAAAGATAGAAAAAATTCTTGATAATGAGGAAAGCATTCAGTATCTTGCTTCAAAGCTTTTTAATTCAAAAGATGTTTTCTTTATTGGCAGAAATATTGATTATGCACTTTCTCTTGAAGGTTCTCTTAAGCTTAAGGAAATATCGTATATACATTCAGAAGCCTATGCTGCCGGAGAGCTTAAGCACGGTACAATTTCACTGATAGAAGAAGGTACTCTTGTTATAGCACTTGCAACACACGAGGAGCTTATCGGAAAAATTATCAGTAATATCGAAGAGGTTCAGGCAAGAGGGGCATATGTTCTAGGCATAGCTTCAGAAAATCATAAGGAAGTTGGAAATGTTGCCCAAAGTGCAATTTTTATACCTAAAACCTGTGATATGATGTTGCCGTCCCTTGCGGTTGTTCCGCTGCAGCTTTTTGCCTATTATGTTGCATCCCTTAAGGGTTGTGACATAGATAAGCCCCGTAACCTTGCAAAATCTGTTACGGTTGAATGATCATCCTGAATGTTGTAGAGTTGGAAAGGTGAAGTGTATGGAGATCAGAAAAGAGTCTGTACTTATAATGGATTTTGGCGGACAATATAGTCAGCTTATTGCAAGACGTGTGCGTGAATGCAATGTTTACTGTGAACTTAAGCCCTATAAAATTTCAGTCGAAGAAATTAAAAAAGCAGGTTATAAGGGTATCATATTTACCGGAGGTCCTAACAGCACCTACGATGAAAATGCACCGAAATGCGATCCAAAAATATTTGAACTTGGTATACCAGTGCTAGGTATTTGTTATGGCGCACAGCTTATGGCACATACTCTTGGCGGCAAAGTTAAAAGAAGTGAAGTAAAGGAGTATGGAAAAACAGTTATTGAATGCAATACTTCTTCGCTTATATTTCACGCTGCCAAGTCAAAGAATGTATGCTGGATGAGTCATACTGATTATATTTCAGAAGTACCTCACGGCTTCAAGATAACTGCAATTTCTGATGAATGTCCTGTAGCTGCTATGGAAGATATCAAAAGGAATTTGTTTGCACTGCAGTTTCATCCTGAGGTGCAGCATACGAATGAGGGAATGCTTTATCTCAGAAATTTTCTGTATAATGCCTGCGGTTGTACTGCTGAATGGAGAATGAGCTCTTTTGTTGAAGACACTATCGAAAAGCTGAAAGAAAAAATTGGTGATAAAAAGGTTTTGTGTGCGCTTTCAGGAGGTGTTGACTCATCTGTAGCTGCGCTTCTTGTACACAAGGCAGTCGGTAAGCAGTTAACTTGTATTTTTGTGGATCATGGTCTTTTGCGCAAGGATGAGGGA
Organism: uncultured Ruminococcus sp.; assembly: GCA_902786345.1. Classification (GTDB taxonomy): domain Bacteria; phylum Bacillota; class Clostridia; order Oscillospirales; family Acutalibacteraceae; genus UBA1213. The sequence continues at coordinate 10,312 of CADACB010000035.1, forward strand.
GATCAAGTTGAAGAGGTATTCAGAAAACAGTTTGATATGAATCTCATTCGTGTTAATGCTCAAGATAGATTTCTTTCAAAGCTTGAGGGTGTAAGCGATCCTGAAAAAAAACGCAAAATAATTGGTGAAGAGTTTATTCGAGTTTTTGAGGATGAGTCTAAAAAGCTTGGAAAAATTGAATTCCTTTGCCAAGGTACAATATATCCGGACGTTGTTGAAAGCGGTGTTGGTGAAGCTGCTGTAATTAAAAGTCACCATAATGTCGGCGGTCTTCCTGAGGATGTTGGTTTTGAAGGAATTATTGAGCCTCTCAGGGATTTGTTTAAGGATGAAGTAAGACAATCAGGTTTAGAACTCGGTATACCTGAATTTCTTGTATGGCGTCAGCCCTTCCCGGGACCAGGACTTGCGATTCGTGTTATGGGTGATATAACAGAAGAAAAACTCGAAATTCTTAAAGATGCCGATGCTATTATGCGAGAGGAATTTACAAATAATGGTCTTGACAAGAGTGTTAATCAGTATTTTGCCGTTCTTACTGGAATTAAAAGCGTTGGAGTTATGGGTGATGGAAGAACATATGATAACACTATAGCTCTTCGTGCGGTCACTACAAGTGACTTTATGACAGCAGATTGGGCAAGAATTCCTTATGATGTATTGGAAAAAATATCTAATCGGATTATCAATGAAGTAAAAAATGTCAATCGTGTAGTTTATGATATAACTTCTAAACCCCCTGCTACTATAGAATGGGAGTAATCCCCATGTCCCCCGGCAGATCCCCTCAACCTTTTTCGGGGCACAAAAACTATCTTAGAAAAAAGATAAAGAAAAGAATTAAGAGACCTTGTAATGTGCGATTTTATGGTCACACTTGCGAGGTCTCTTCTTCTTTTTTGTTTTGACTTTTTGAATTAGTAAGTACTTCTAAATACCTTGTAAAACCTTGCTTGCCCAAGCAGGTGACTAAGCGAAAACCTTGATATAATGCGGCTTTTATAGCCAAAACCAACTAAGTACTGGACGAATAATAAGTTCTAAGTCTCGCTCCTGATAACGTTTTGTTCGTAAAAAGATAAGATAAAAAAATAGGATTTGAGAAAAGATATTAAGAGAAGAACGGACACAAAAATTAGAGAAGAGAAAACACATTTAGAAAATGGAGAGGATAGAAAGTTTGCCCCGAAAAAGGATAGAAGGGACTGCCCTCTGACATAGTACTTTTTGGTGGTGACATTTTGGGGAAAGGAGGACAGTTTGAAAAGCCGCTTATAATCAGGGTTTCGAGGAAGGAGGTAAAATGACAGCGTAAAATATTATCGCGAGAGGAGGCGCTTTTGGGAAAATTGGTGGTTTTTGGGGCAAACTCCCGTCACATTATACTTAACTTTTGGGGAAATACCCTCATAATGTGTTCTTGCTAACAATACGATGGGATTACCTCCTCGAAAACCACGATTCCCAATTACAAGTGACTAAAACCGACATAAAAACAATTCTGATAACAAGCAAAATATGGCTTAAAAAGCGATGCCCCAAGTTTGTATAAAAAATGGGGAGATTTCCCATCACACGGTTATTTTTTTGGAATTAAAAAATTCGGAGGTGGAGTTTAATGAAAAAAGTGGACTATAAAGGAAGAGTAATAAAACGACAGCTATCAAAATGTAAGGATATCTGCCGTAGCTATTCGGAGATGCAAGATGATTATGCACGTTTTTTGCAGATAAATGATGATGTAAAAGCGTTTTCCTGCAATGTTCAGCTTGCGGATGATCCAGAGACCGAAATGTACACGACGGACTTTGTTATTACGCTTACTGATGGCACAATCAGGGTGCGTGAGTGTGTGTATCGCAAGCACCTTGAGCGTCCGAGTACAGCACGACTACTGGATCTGTCAAAAGATTACTGGCGGTCTAAAGGAGTAGTGGATTGGGGGATTGTCATTAATGTCATTAAAGAGCCTGTATGATAATGGGGAGACAATATATCGTGTGCTTGCCGAGCAAGGGACTAAACTATTAGTAATTGATTGTATAAAACGGACTATGCCTGTGTGGCTGCCAAGGGAAAAGCTATCGGAATGGCGAGAAATTGATGAACACGTATTGCATGAGAGAACGGGTGTGTGGCCGATTGAAGAAGAGTCTTTATCTAGAAAAGCGGTCGCTCTTGCTCATAAAAGATACTCTGTAATTGCACCGGTCGTTGCAGTTGTTGCCGATAAAAACAAACGCAACGAAATGATTGAATTTGCCACCCAAAATAGTGGTATAAGCAAGCAGACTATTCGGAAGTATCTGTGTCTCTATCTTGCGTTTCAGACTGTAACAATGTTAGCACCTGTAGATAAGGTTATAGGTAATATACTAACAAAAGAGAGAAAATGGATGCGATGGGCATTGAATAAATACTTTTATACTCAAAGAGCTAACAGCCTGAGGACAGCATATTTGTATCTACTTAAGGATAAGTATACTGATGAAAATGGGTTGTTAAGGGAAGAACACCCTTCATTCTATCAATTTAGGTATTTTTATCGTAAAACAAAGAGTGAACAAAACTACTTGATTTCGCGCAAGGGTTTGACAGACTATCAAAGAAACTACCGTCCGTTACTTGGCGAGGGCGTCGCGGAGTTTGCTAATCATGTTGGTATTGCAATGCTTGACTCCACGATTTGCGATATTTATTTGGTTGATGAAGTCGGAAATCTGTTGGGCAGACCGATGTTGACAGCTTGTGTGGATGCCTACAGTCAGATGTGCTGTGGTTTTGCACTTACATGGGATGGTGGAATGACGTCTTTGCGTGAACTGATGAATAATGTAATGAAAAATAAGGTCGATTATTGCAGGCAGTACGGGATTTTGATTAACGATGAGGACTGGGATTGTGATCAATTGCCTGGCGTTATGGTTACTGACCGAGGCGCTGAGTATTGTAGCGGTACTTTTGAACAAATCTCTGAATTAGGGGTAACTGTTGTAAATTTACCTAGCTATCGACCTGAGTTAAAAGGCGTGGTGGAAAAGTTTTTTGATCTTGTTCAAAGCTACTACAAGCCCTTCTTAAAAGGTAAAGGAGTCATCGAACCGGACTATCAGCAGCGAGGAGCGCACGACTATCGACTTGATGCTTGCCTTACTTTGGAAGATTTCAAGAAAGTATTGCTAAGGTGCATAGTGCATTATAACAGTAAACGAAGGTTATCAAGCGTTTCATACACGCAAGATATGCTTGATAAGGGGATTAAGCCGTATCCTAATGAATTGTGGAACTATGGAAGGAAACAAGCTGGTGCAAATTTGATTTTGGTTGATAAAGAAACACTTGAAATGGCGTTACTTCCAAGAACAACGGGACA
>CADACB010000036.1 GCA_902786345.1 uncultured Ruminococcus sp.
TGAAAGTTGAATTGTGAGCTTAAAGCAACAAATCAGGAAAATATTCATCGGTTTTAGGAAAGGGATATGGGGAATGACCCTTTTTCCGACGGAAAAGGGGTTGCCCCATGTAACTGCCAAACCAAAATTGATTTCAGTGTTGACTTCATTGCCGCGGTTGACAGGGGGTGGGGAGAGTGTGTATAATTAGGTAGTAATGGTTGATGTAGATGTGTTAATAAGGGGAAAATTTTATGAGGTATAGTGTTGACAGACTTTTGAAGGAAAATGTTGATAAATATGGAAATAATGGATATATATATGAAAAAGTAAACGGTCAATATCAGGAGCATACTTTCAGGGAATTTTGTGAGGATGTTTATCGCTTTGCAGACGATATTCATAATAAGACAACCGGAAATACCGTTGCAATATATGCACAAAATTCATATAGATATATGGTGCTCGATACGGCGGTTATGGCTTATATCGGTATATCCGTTACCCTCTCTAAGGAATGGACCTTCTATGACCTCGACAGAATATTTGCGGACGGAAAAATAAATACCCTTGTTTATGATGAACCAAGACAACTAACTGCACTGACGCTCAAAAAGAAATATCCCGGAATTAACATACTAAATATAAACGAACTTGGTCTTCAGGGTGAATATAAGCTTTTGCCTGAAAATGACCTGAATGAATGCTGTAAAGTGATTTTTTCGTCAGGTACAACAGGTGTCCCAAAGGGTGTTATGCTTTGTCAGAAAAATATGTTCGCCTGCTGGGATAATCTCTATAAACGCACACTGCTGAGCTGCAATGATATAGCATACCTTTTTCTTCCGCTGAACTATACTTATTCCGGAATCTGTAACTTTCTTTATTCTCTCATTACCGGAATGAAAATATATCTTTGCTCTGATACAAGAAAAATACTTGAGGAAATACAAGCTATAAAACCAACTGCCTTTTGTGCCGTTCCGCTGATTTTTGAAAGAATGTATCAGTATTCAAAAGAAACAGGTATTCCGCCTGATAAGATGCTTGGCGGAAATGTCAGACTTATGTTCAGTGCAGGAGCTTTTTTGTCGCCTGAAATAAGAAAATACTTCAAACTATATAAAATGAACCTGATAGAAGCGTATGGGCTTACAGAAACATCGTCAATAATATCGGCTGAATATTCACACTCATATGATGATTTCACCTCGTGCGGAAAAATATTTGAAAATGTGGATGTGAAAATTTCCGAAGAGGGTGAGATACTCGCCAAGGGAGAAAATATCTTTCTTGGTTATTTCGGAAATGAAGAGCTTACAAAACGATGCTTTACCAAAGACGGCTATTTCAGAACAGGTGATATTGGTCAGGTTCGTGACGGAAAATTATATCTTTCCGGAAGAAAAAAACGCGTCATCATTTTATCAAACGGTGAAAATGTAGATCCTGCTGAAATTGAGCATTGCTTTGACAGAGAAAAAAACGTGAATAAAGCAAAGGTGTTTGAAAAGGACAGTAAAATACACGCAGTGCTTTATGTGGCTGATAAGATAGACGCAGAGGAAATGGTCGAAAGAATAAACGGTACTTTGCCAAAATACTCTCGTATACGTTCATATGAGGTAATCAGCGACAGCATATCCGTAAGAATGAAATAGAAGAGATATTTGATGAGAATTAGCAGCGGCAAATTGCTTTGGGATTGTATTTTTATATATGATATAATTAAAGCTGAATTTGTTCAGCTGTGCAGGAATGAAATTCTGAAGAAAAGAGGTTAATAATGTGGAACTAAACATTCAAAACGTATGCAAAAGCTTCAGGGATAAAGAGGTTCTGAGGGATGTCAGCCTGACTGCATACAGCGGTTCTGCTCTGGGACTGCTTGGCAGAAACGGGGCAGGAAAAACAACGACCATACGTATAATTATGGGAGTATTTTATCCCGACAGCGGTGATGTTTTGGTTGACGGCAAGCCGCTTGACAGAAAAAAGATTCGTATAGGCTATATGCCCGAGGAAAGAGGACTCTATCCTAAAAAGATTATATCAGAACAGCTTATATATCTTGCAATGCTCAGGGGAATGACTAAGCCGGATGCAAAAACAGCGTGTGACAAATGGCTTGAACGAATGGGTATGAGCGAATATAAAAACAAAAAGCTTGAAACGCTCAGCAAGGGCAATCAACAGAAGATACAGCTTGCGGCTACCCTTATGTGTGATCCTCAGATAATAATTCTTGACGAGCCTTTTTCAGGACTTGATCCTGTTAATGCGATGCTGCTTAAGGATGTTATCAGGGAAATGATCAGCAGCGGTGCAACAGTGCTGTTTTCAAGTCATCAGATGAACTATATTGAAGAGTTCTGCAATAATATTGCAATACTCAACAGCGGCAGTGTTGTGCTGGATGGAAAAATAAACGATATAAAACGCAGCTATCCCCGTGACAGAATAGAGATCACTTCACAGCAATGTGCAGGTATATCTGAGTTTGTGCTCAGCAGGATGAGCGATATGATACTTTCGGCTGATATTGATACAGAACAGGACGACACTGTTCTTATCAGACTAAAAAACGCTGATTTTAAAGGAAGGCTTATGACAGAGCTTTCATCAGGCGGCTTCGATATTGACTGTTTTAAGGTATGCGAACCGTCTCTTAACGATATTTTTGTAGAGTATACGGAGGCGGGAATATGAAGAATATGATTAAGGTTCTGAAATTTGAATATCTTACCTGCATAAAAAATAAAGCGTTTATAATAACAACTTCAATTTTTATGGCACTGATATTGCTGATGACTTTTCTTCCGGGAATAATATCATCTATGAACTCAAAAGATAACAATTCTATTGATGAGCTTCCGGTGATTGCTGTTTCTGACAAGGCATATAAAGGAGATGCCGTTGTTAAAAAGGTGCTTGAAAAATTCTATCCACGCAAGGAGATAAAGCTGGTTGACGAAGATGTTGATACCATTAAAAGCAAGGTTGACAGTTTTGAATACAGATTTGCCGTTATACTTGACACTCCTGTTACATATACCTATGTTACAAAAAACAACTCACTTATGAACAGTGATACGAGCACTCTCAATCTTGCACTTACTGATCTGTTCCGCACTGTAAGCTTTGAACAATATGGTATACCATCAGATAAGGCTGAACAGATTCTCAACACAAGCCTGAGCTTCCAGACAATCACAACAGGAGTTGATCAGACAAAAAACTACTGGTCAACATACATACTGATAATGCTTTTGTATATGGCAATAATTATGTATGGTCAGATGGTGTCACAGAGTGTTGTATCAGAAAAAAACACAAGGGCAATGGAAATGCTAATAACCTGTGCAAAGCCCTCTCATCTTATGTTTGGCAAGGTTATCGGATCAGGACTTGCCGGACTTACTCAGCTTGTATTGATTACCGCAACCACTCTTGCGTCAATTTCTACTATCGGTTCACAGTCTATTCCAAAAGAGATACTTGAGTTTATCAATTTCCCGCTATCCACCGTATTATATGCGCTGCTTTTCTTTATTCTTGGATATTTTATTTATTCATTCCTTTTGGGCGCACTTTCATCCTTAGCGTCAAGAAGTGAGGATCTGAACACACTTACCGCTCCTGTTATGATGCTTTTTGTTATTGCATTTTTTATAGTTATTATGGCAGTTAATTCCGATTCTGTAAACAGCACTCTTATGGTAGTATGCTCATATATCCCGTTTACAGCGCCGATAGCAATGTTTGCGCGAGTTTCACTTGCTGATGTAAGCGTAATTGAGATAAGCCTGTCAGTAGTTGTTCAGTTAATATCCGTTTATCTTTTGGGAATGCTTGCAGCCGCAATTTACAGAATAGGCGTACTTATGTACGGCAACCCTCCAAAGCCCTCCGAGATAATAAAGCTCCTCAAGGCAAGGTTATGATCAGATTTCAGATATAAAAATATATAACAGTATATGAAAAAGAAAGTGATGAGGAAGATAATGGCAGAGCTTAATATTGTATTGGTAGAACCTGAAATACCTCAGAATACGGGAAATATTGCAAGAACCTGTGCTGCAACAGGCGCAAGACTCCATATAGTTAAACCAATGGGATTTACTCCCACAGATAAACACCTTAAACGTGCAGGACTTGATTACTGGTATCTTCTTGATATATCTTATTATGATGATCTTCAGGATTTTTTTGAAAAAAATCAGGACGGCAGCTTCTTTTATTTTTCTACCAAGGCTCCTCAAAAATATACCGATATAGAATATCCTGACAAATGCTTTATCGTTTTTGGCAAGGAGACTAAGGGACTTCCTGAAAAACTGCTGTTTGAAAATCCTGAATCAACAGTGCGTATACCTATGATAAGTCAGGCAAGAAGTCTTAACCTCTCCAATGCGGCGGCAATAGCCGCTTATGAGGTGCTAAGACAATGGGATTTTCCAAGTCTGCAAAATAACGGTAAATTAAGAGAATATGATTGGTCGGATTGTCCGTCCTTATGATTACGGGTGCAGGGAGCTGTGTCCTTGCCGAAGTCGGGAGTGTTGGGGCAAAGCTCCGACTGCATTTACCGTTTAAAGTGATAATAGTAATAACAATATCAATCAAGCGGCTCAGCTCCGCAGGAAAGGAATAATTATGATAACAGTTTCAAATGTTTCCGTTAATTTCAGCGGAACTCCTCTTTTTTCGGATGTAGACCTTAAATTTACTGACGGTAACTGCTATGGCATTATCGGTGCAAACGGTGCAGGTAAATCAACCTTCCTCAAGGTTCTTTCGGGTGAGCTTGAACCTACCAAGGGTGAGGTTGTTATTCCTGAAAATACAAGAATGTCTGTGCTTAAGCAGGATCACTTTGCCTTTGACAGTTATACTGTTCTTGATACCGTTATATTCGGCAATAAAAAGCTCTATGACATAATGAAGGAAAAAGACGCTATTTATATGAAAGAGGACTTTTCTGAGGAGGATGGGATAAGAGCCTCTGAGCTTGAAGCTGAATTTGCCGAGCTTAACGGATGGGAGGCTGAAAGCGACGCTTCAAAGCTTATTCAGGGACTCGGACTTTCTGAGGATCTGCTCTATTCATCTATGTCGTCACTTACAGGTAACGAAAAAGTTAAGGTGCTGCTTGCACAGGCACTGTTTGGAAATCCTGAAATAATTCTGCTTGACGAGCCGACTAATAACCTTGATATTAAGGCTATAGCGTGGCTTGAGGATTTTATAATGGAATATCAGGGAACTGTTATTGTTGTATCTCACGACAGACACTTCCTGAATACTGTCTGCACTCATATGGTGGATATTGACTATAATAAAATCAAGCTTTATGTGGGTAACTACGAATTCTGGTATGAATCCTCACAGCTTGTTCAGGCTATGATTAAACAACAGAATAAGAAAACAGAAGAAAAAATTAAGGAACTGCAAAGCTTTATACAAAGGTTCTCTGCAAACAAGTCGAAGTCAAAACAGGCAACCTCAAGAAGAAAGCTGCTTGATAAGCTTACTGTTGAAGAAATGCCTGCTTCAAGCAGACGTTATCCTTTTGTAGGCTTTACTATGGACAGAGAAGTCGGCAAGGAGGTTCTTACAGTAGAAAACCTTTCAAAAACAATTGACGGTGAAAAGGTACTTGATAATGTTTCGTTCAGGATAGAACGCACTGACAAGGTGGCTTTTTTGTGTGACAACGAGATTGCTGTAACTGCACTTTTTGAAATACTTATGGGCAATATGGAGCCTGATGAGGGTAAGTTCAAGTGGGGTATCAGCACATCACAGTCATATTTCCCAAAGGATAATACAAGTTTTTTTGAAGGCAGTGATCTTACAATAATAGACTGGATACGTCAGTATGTAAGGGGCAATGACAATACAGACACATATCTCAGGGGATTTTTAGGAAGAATGCTGTTCTCGGGTGATGATGTATTCAAGCCTGTCAGGGTTCTTTCGGGCGGTGAAAAGGTGCGCTGTATGTTATCACGAATGATGATGTTCGGAGCAAATTGTCTTGTGCTTGATCAGCCTACCAACCACCTTGACCTTGAATCTATAACTGCCGTAAACAAAGGTCTGCAAAGTTTTAAGGGTGTTGTTCTGTTTACCTCTCACGACCACGAATTTATATCTACAGTTGCAAACAGGATTATCGTACTCGAAAAAGACGGTATAAAGGATGTGACTGAGTCGTATGATGAATACATCCACGAAAAATATCAGGTGGATTGATTTTTCGCAGCTTTTATAATTGACCGTGTTGTTAAGTACACGCCGCTGAGAAAGAATGGATAATTATGGATAATGCAGAGTTGTTTCTTGATAAATACAGAATGCTCGAGGAAGAGCTTGTAAAAAAATATGATTATGATGAAAAATACGGCAGCCCTGTTGTGCGTTTTATCAATGATAAGGAAGGAAAACAATATAGGGATAAGCTTGACCTTTGTCGGGAAATACGAAATTTTTTGTCACATCATTCTGAGATAAACGGCGATCCTGTGGTTGAACCGTCAGCTTCAATTATCGAGTTTCTGTCGGAGGTTATTGACTATGTAAACCGACCGCCGCTTGCGCTGCCGTTTGCAACACAATTTTCAGATATACTTAAAACAAGTCCTAATCAGAAGGCACAGCTTGTTATGAAGAAAATGAAGAAGCTGGGATTTTCTCATGTTCCCGTTTTAGAAAACGGTGAGCTTATTGGTGTGTTCAGTATAGGTACGTTTTTTGGATATGCACTAAAAAACGGAATATCTTCTATGAATGACGATATGCTTATCGAAGACTTTCGTGAGCTTCTTCCGCCCGATAAGCACGAAAATGAAAAGTTTTCGTTTATGTCTCCTGACACTACCCTTTTTGCGGTGAGAAATATGTTTGAAAAAAGAACACAGAGAAGCAAAAGGCTTGCTGCTATATTCATAACTGACAATGGATCAATAAACGGAAGAATACTTGGTATGCTGACGCCGTGGGATGTTATAAGCGACAATTAATATAAAGGAAGGAGGATGAAAATGAGTGAAAAAAAGAAGGTTCTTGCTGCAATGAGCGGCGGTGTTGACAGTACAGTTGCCGCCGCTATACTTATGAAGGACTATGAAGTTTCAGGCGTAACCTTAAGACTTTTTACCAATGAAGATATACAGCTTGACAAAAGCAAGACGTGCTGTTCGCTTGAGGATGTAGAGGATGCACGATATGCCTGTTCCAGACTGGGGATTGATCATTATGTTTATAATTTTGGAGAACGCTTCAGGGAGTGTGTGATTGATCGTTTTAATAACGCATACATAAACGGACTTACACCTAATCCCTGCATTGACTGTAACAAATATATTAAGTTTGATGCACTTTTAAAAAGAGCGGAGCTTCTCGGACAGGATTATATAGCAACAGGCCATTATGTAAGACGCGGATATGATGAGAAGACCGGAAGATATTTTTTGAAGAAGGGCATTGATGAAACAAAGGATCAAAGCTATGTTTTATATAATATGACACAAGAGCAGCTTGCAAAGACTCTGTTTCCTATCGGAGAACTGACAAAGCCTCAGACAAGAGAAATTGCCGCACAATACGGTTTCAGCAATGCGTCAAAGCCTGACAGTCAGGACATATGCTTCATTCCTGACGGAGACTATGCAAAATTCATTGAGTATTACACAGGCAGAAAATTTCCAAAGGGAAACTTTATTGATAAATGCGGAAACATACTTGGAGAACACAACGGCATAATAAGATACACCATAGGTCAGCGAAAGGGACTTGGCATAGCCTTGGGCAAGCCTGCTTATGTTATTTCAAAGGATGTAAGTGTAAATACTGTAACACTTGGCAGCAATGAAGACTTATTTACTGACAGGGCATATGCCGAAGACGTAAATTGGGTATCAATAGACTGTCCGTCAGAGCCTGTCAGGGTAACAGCCAAGGTAAGATATAATCAGAAGGCACAGCCGGGAACTCTTTATCCAAAGGAGAATAACTGTGTTGAAATAATATTTGATGCTCCCCAGCGTGCTGTAACCCCCGGACAAGCCCTTGTTTTTTATTCCAACGACCTTCTTCTCGGCGGCGGATGCGTGACCGCACAGAACAATTTAACAACGCAGCAGGTTTGACTTATGGATAAAATGATTCTAACGTTTTCACTGCTATACAGGAAATAGTGGAAAGTGGAATTGAAAAAGAACGATAAATGCAGAAACAGAGTTTAATATCAGGCACAAACACGACTGTGTAATTATTGAAAAAATGTTGTCTTTATTATTTATATAAGTATATGACAGCAGAATTATGACAAAACAAACAGCAGATACAATAACTCAAAAGGTGTATTGTATCTGCTGTTTTAAATCGTGTGAAAATAGGCAGCTTGCCGGCGCGCTCAGGAGAGTTCAAATGCACCGGTGTAAAGCTGGAAGTATTTGCCTTTTTGGGAGATGAGTGTGTCGTGGTCGCCGTGCTCAATTATCCTGCCAAGCTCAAGCACCATAATGTCGTTGGAGTTGCGGACTGTGGAAAGACGGTGTGCAATGACAAAAACTGTTCTGCCATACATCAATCCGTCCATACCCTTCTGTACAAGAGACTCTGTTCGGGTGTCAATACTTGAGGTTGCTTCGTCAAGTATCATTACAGGCGGATCGGCAACTGCTGCACGTGCTATGGATATTAGCTGACACTGCCCCTGTGAAAGCTGACCGCCGTCTCCGGTGATGACAGTGTTGTATCCGTCAGGTAAACGTGAAATAAAGTCGTGTGCATTTGCAAGCTTTGCTGCAGCTATGCACTCTTCGTCACTTGCGTCAAGCTTGCCGTAACGTATGTTTTCCATAACGGTTCCGGTGAAAAGATGTACGTCCTGAAGTACAATTCCCAGTGAACGCCGAAGTTCCGGCTTCTTTATCTTGTTTATGTTAATGCCGTCATATCGTATTTTTCCGTCATCAATGTCATAAAAACGATTTATAAGATTGGTTATTGTTGTTTTTCCTGCTCCTGTTGAACCCACAAAGGCTACCTTTTCTCCCGGATTTGCGTGAAGGGTCACATTGTGGAGTACAAGCTTTTCGGGAACATATCCAAAATCAACATCGTCAAGAACTACATCACCGCAAAGCTTTGTATATGTGACAGTTCCATCTCTGTGAGGATGTTTCCACGCCCACATTTCAGTGCGTTCATCTGTTTCTACAAGATTGTTGCTGTGGTCATATTTCGCGTTTACAAGGGTAACGTAACCGTTGTCCTGTTCGCTTTCTTCGTCCATAAGACCGAATATTCTTTCAGCTCCGGCAAGAGCCATAATTACAGCATTGATTTGATTAGAGATCTCACTTATCGGACGGGTGAAGTTCTTTGAAAGCTGGAGAAAGGAGGCGATAACGCCAAGGGAAACAGCACTTACACCAAATATTGCAAGCATTCCTCCTACAATGGCGATGAGTACATATTGCAGATTGCCAAGATTGTTCATAATTGGCATAAGAATATTGGCAAAGGTGTTTGCGTTGGTGGCACTCTGACAGAGTGCTTCATTTTTTTCATTAAATTCTTTTTTTGCATTTTCTTCGTGATTGAAAACCTTGATGACCTTCTGACCGTTGATCATTTCTTCAATATAACCGTTTACGTCACCTATCTCTTTTTGCTGAGCAATAAAATATACAGCACTTTTTCCGGCAATCTTCTTTGTAATGAACATCATAACTCCGACAAATGTCAGGACAAACAGCGTTAGATATAGATTAAGTGTTACCATTGCAAAGAATACTGTTATGATAGTTATGATTGATGAGAACATCTGAGGCACACTCATAGAAAGCATCTGACGGAGTGTGTCGGTGTCGTTGGTATAGCGGCTCATAATATCGCCGTGAGTATGTGTATCGAAATATTTTATCGGCAGCGTCTGCATATGCTCAAACATTTCATCACGGATTTTTTTCTGAATTCCCTGTGAGATCGTTACCATAATGCGGTTATAAACCAGTGTGGCAACAGCGCCGAGAAGAAGAATTGCACCCATTGAGATCAGCATTGTGAGCAGACCGCTGAAATCCTTTTCGTTTGCAACAAGCAGGGGGGTTATATAATCGTCAATCACAATCTGTATAAGCAGGGAGCTTGCAACTCCTGCGGCAGCACTTATGACTATGCATATCAGTACAAATATAAATCTTGCTTTATATGCGCCTATGTATTTTAAAAGTCTTTTGATGGTTTTTCCCGGATCGGTTTTCGGCATAGGCGGCATTTGTCCTGCTTTGACAGATGGAGATATATTTTGTTTTTTGGCTTTACTCATTCTCGTCACTTCCCTTCTGCTGAGAGTAATAGACCTCACTGTAAATTTTATTGGAATAAAGAAGCTCCTTGTGAGTGCCTATAGCGTTGATTTCGCCTTTGTCAAGAACAATTATCTTATCGGCGTCCTGAACTGATGAAATACGCTGTGCGATAATAATTTTGGTGGTGTCGGGTATTTCTTCTGCAAATGCTTTTCTGATAAGTGAATCGGTTCTGGTATCAACTGCACTGGTGGAGTCGTCAAGAATGAGTATCTTCGGCTTTTTAAGAAGTGCACGTGCAATACACAGACGCTGACGCTGACCGCCTGAAACGTTTGTGCCGCCCTGTTCGATGTATGTATCATATTTATCAGGCATAAGCTGTATGAATTCATCAGCACAGGCAAGCTTACAGGCATTTTCAAGCTCTTCGTCAGAAGCATTTTCATTGCCCCAGCGAAGATTTTCCTTTATAGTACCTGAGAAGAGTACATTTTTTTGGAGTACCATTGCAACACTGTTTCTCAATACTTCAAGGTCGTATGCTCTTACATCTTTTCCGCCCACAAGAACTGATCCCTCTGTTGCGTCATAAAGTCTTGGAATAAGCTGTACAAGAGTGGATTTTGATGATCCTGTACCGCCGATTATTCCGACTGTTTCACCTGATTTTATCTCGAAATCGGCATTTTTCAGACACAGCTTGTTTTTATCTCCTGCATAGCTGAAGCTTACATTGTCGAATTTTATACTTCCGTTTGTAATTTCTTCAACAGGATTTTCGGGGTTAACAATATCACTTTCTTCGTTGAGTACCTCAGCTATTCTGTCGCCCGATGCCTTTGAAAGTGTTATCATAACCATTATCATAGAGATAAACATAAGGCTCATAAGTATCTGCATTATGTATGTCATCATACTTGTAAGCTCACCCGTTGTCATTTCACCAAAAACAATAAGTCTTGCAGCAAACCACGATATTAAAAGTATGCAGGCATAAATGCATATTTGCATAACCGGCATATTGAATGCAACGGTTTTTTCAGCCTTGCTGAAATCTTTATAAATTTCTTCCGAGGTTTTGCGGAACTTTTCATTTTCAAAGTCTTCACGTACAAAGGATTTTACTACTCTGATGCCGTGAAGATTTTCCTGAACGATATTGTTAAGCTTATCATAGGTTTTGAATACTCTGCTGAAAACGGGATGTGCAAAACGTATTATAATGTAAAGAGCGGCGGCAATCACAGGTATGAATATTACGAATATCCACGAAAGACCTGCATTTACGTTGAACGACATAACCATTGCAAATATCATCATACACGGTGCGCGAAAAGCCATACGCAGAATCATCTGATATGAATTCTGTACGTTTGTAACATCTGTAGTCATTCTTGTTACCAGACCTGAGGCTGAGAACCGGTCTATATTAGAGAACGAGAAGCCTTGTATTTTATAGAACATATCGTGTCTGATATTTTTAGCCAGACCTGCTGACGCCACTGCGCCGTATTTTCCTGCGAGGGCGGCAAATACAAGTGATGCAAGTGCTGTTGCCGCAAGTACAAGACCCAGCTTCCAGATGTAATTCATATCACCCTTATCAATACCGTTATCAATAAGATCTGCCATAATATAAGGTATCAGCACTTCAAGTATAACCTCACACACAATAAAAATCGGGGTAATTATTGAAGCAACCTTATACTCACGCACACATTTTGCAAGAGTACGTATCATTTAAATTCCTCCTTCTAAGTTATGCTGTACTTTTTCAAGAACATTGAAAAATGTTTGAAGATCTTTTTCGGAAATATCTTTTTTCATTTGCTCTTCATTGCGTGATATTTCTTCAATCATCCGGCTGTGCGCCTCAAGCGATTTTTCCGTAAGTACAAGTCTTTTCAGTCTTGCGTCACCGCTCACAGGCTGTCGGATAACATATCCTTTTTTTTCCATCAGCTTTATCATATTTGAGACAGTAGAACGCCGCATTGAAAATGTATTTTCAATATCACGCTGAAAAATCTCTTGGTCCTTATGTTCTGCAAGGTAGCCTATTATCCAGCCGTTTTTTCCTGTAGCCTCATACAGACTTTGTTTGACGTCACTTTTCCTGAAGCTTCGTTTTATGATATTATTAGTTTTACTTATCTCCATTCCTATGAACTTTCCTTTCATCTTATCACCCCGCCATTTATCAATTGTTAATTATTCATATTGTTAGCACACTAACAATTATAATACAGCTTACCGCATATTGTCAATAAAAAGACGAGTGTAAATATCTCACGAGTTTTCGGTTGAGTTTATCTGTTCAGCGTTATATTTATTGCTGATGTTAATAATTGCTTTGCCTTGTTCAACATAGACTTCACGCTGTATTTCATCCATAGAATGAAATACCCTCAAAAGCTCATCTTCCATATATTCGTTTGTGTCATTCTGCATTGACAGCAGATAGTCGATGGAAACGCTAAAATAAATCGCTATTTTTTTCAGCGTCTCAAAATCAGGCTCACGGGTATTTTGTACATAACTGCTTATGGTTGACGGTGCAATATTAAGTTCCTTGGCAAGTTTTTTTGCGTAATGTTTGTCTCTTCAATCAGACCCTTTAACCTTCTGCCGAATGTCATTTTAGTCACCTCATATAAATAATATATGTAAAGGGAAAGTTTTTATAAAAAATTCACACTACAAGTCGCCAAAACTCAAAACGAGTTATATAATTGTTACAAAGTAAAAGTTTTTTTTACATATTTTTAAAATGACGGTAGACGGTATATGTAAAGAA
>CADACB010000037.1 GCA_902786345.1 uncultured Ruminococcus sp.
AGAAACAATAAATTGAAGTTCATAAAGTCTTCTAAGTTCAGACATAGAAAGAGGACGAGGAGAAGCATAATATAACACAAAATCACCTCCAGAAATCAACACACCTAATGTCTCAAAATCAATCTTTTAGGACATTGAGAGGAGTGGTTTATCCAAAATAGTTTTTTTTCATCTTAATAGCTGTTTCAGGTTTTTTAATTCAATAAATCAAAATCAAATTCAAGTCAGTTCATTATTATCTTTTACAAACATTCCTGTAAATTCTGTTATGACCGCCATACAATTCATAATTGCTATGATCTTTTATCAAGAATAATATCCGCTGTATAAATGATAATTTCTTTTGCTTAATCAGAAATCAATTCAAGGATCATTTTACCAATTATGCCGCTGGACATAATCCTTGCAATTTAATCAATTCCCACATTAGCTGCATTCACAGTATTAGCATCACTAAGAATATCAGCTTCACATACCATTACTGTGATTTTCAAATGCAGATAATAGATAATCACTATCAATAATATAATAATCAAATATAATAATCAATTTTTAACAAATCATCGACTATATTTCCAATATCGCTGTTTATAAAAGCTGTAACATCAACGATTACAACTAAATGTATTATAGATAAATTTTATTTTATAAAAAATCAGGAACACTACGTTTGAAATACATAATGTTCCTGATTATCTGATAATTATGACATTTTATAATTTAACCAGATAAGCTTTTGGGGGTTGTTCAGTAACAACCTCAATAATATGTGCATTATCATAACCCGGATCTTTATCATGGATAATATTGCTGTTCCATCCAAGCCTGCCGTGAGTATCAATTACAACAGCGTATTTTTCAAATTTACCGAAAACATAATCTCCGTTCTCCTCAATAATATCGGTCATATTTTTTGTATCCGGCTTTCTTCCAAATGTAAAGCTTCCCTCAAATGTCATTCTTCCACAAAGGTATGTATCCGCAGCATAACTCCTGTGAATATGATAATACTCATCTGCTAATGCAGAACCCTTATCAGTGGTCAGAAAATCTCCTGTTATTTTTCCGTCTATTGTTGTTACCATGTGAAGAATAATATATAATATAAGGTCTATTCATTTAACCAACTGCTTTCCTTGCCCAATTTGCAACTTTTGCTTCTGAAGACGGTGCACTACCGCCGTGAACAGCTAAACTTTCGCATATCTTGGCACCCTTGCATGCCTTCTTCATTGTCTTTGGTACGCCGCCAAGTCCCGAGCCTTCGTGAGTAACAACATAGTGTACTGTCTTACCTGTGAAATCAAGCTTTTCAAGCTGATTATAAATTGCCATAGGATAAATTCCCCACCAATTCGGACCTACAATAAAGATGTTGTCATAAGCATCTACACTTTTAAGGTATTCTTTTAGCTCCGGTCGGGCTTTTGCTCTTAATTCAGCTTTGGCTTCCTCAATGCATACCATATAATCCTGATCATACGGCTTTACGGTATCAACCTCAAATACATCTGCATCAACAGCATTGCTGATAAATCCGGTTATCAATTCAGCATTTCCTTTGGAAAGATTTTTTACACTTCCATTTACATAGTTCTGGCCTCGTCTGGAATAGAAAATAACTAAGTTTTTCATAAATTTACCACCTCGTATACATTGAAGCAATGCTTCTTGTGATTTTCCATTTATCATTTATTTTCTTAAGACTACACTTTTGCTGTAAATTCCAATAATGCTTACCGCCTCCGAACACCGCTGCCTTAACATATGACTGGCCTGTAATAATCGCAGTATCATCATTGATTTCAACAGGCATATTTTCGTGAACAGCGGAATAGTAATTGAGTGTTCCATCAATCACTGCGTTAATAAATTCTTTTTTATTCTGTCTCATACCTGTCATATGGACGAGGACAAAATCTTCATCAAAAACTTCATTGAGCAGCTTAACATTCTTTTCGATCATTACTTCATACATCTTTTCATAGCAGTCCTGTATTTGTTTCTTATCATTCATAACAGTTCATAAACCTAATCCATTCAGCCAGCCGGTTACCTGAGACCGAACACTTTCTTTATTATTTTGAGTATCTGTTCCTGTTACCGCAAGTACTTCTTTTACATTTGTATCAGGAATTACGGCTTGAATCTTATTTTGAGTTCCGGCATTTCCGGATCCTGCATGTGTACAAAAAGGAACTACTGTTTTCCTGAAAAATCATAACTTTCAAGGAATGTATAGCATATCATCGGCATATCACCCCACCAGATAGGATAGCCAAGATATATTGTGTCATAAAAGATTATTGATTTACGAATATAATATACCGCAATCTGCTTTATGAGTATATTATAACAATCAGTCTTCAAATATTCAATATTATTTAATTATTTTATTCATAAATTTTACTTATGTGAATATCTATTATATCATCTATATTTATTGTTGTACCGTCAGCAAACAGAAATTTTCTTGAGTATTCGTCTATTTGCTTTACATTACCGCTGTAGTTTTGATATGATCCTCCGGATTTTCTTTTATCCGGGCAAAAATAAACTATCTCTATATACGGCTGCAATCTTATATTATCTGTTATAACAAAGAGCTTTTCATCCAATCTTGCCAGATCATCCTCTTCAAGCTCCAATCTTTCATCTGTCAATCTTCCGGTTTCAGCAACAGCATCATCATAACCTCGCAGAGCTGCAAATGAAGAAAACTGAGCCGCCCTCTGTATTACAGGCATTCTCGGATGGTTTTTTGATGTCGGAACCGGAAAATCAATTATATCATCATATTTCCCCATTGCCTGCCTTGTGTCCTCCGATCTGCTGATTTCGTTCTATGGTTGTTGCTCCATCCTGAAGGTTCATTCCTTTTATAACCGAGTTTTTTCCAAATCGGTTTCTTAGTGATATTACTGTTTCCTGCAAATCACGTTCTTTTTTTTCTCTTTGTTCTTCCGCTTTAAGCTTTTCTATATCATCATAAAAACTGATCTGAGTTTCTTGTTGTGCAATACTGTTTTCAGGTAGTGTATGATTAGCAACTACATACATCCTCCTTACCATTAAATCAGGATTTACAATCCGGTCAAACAGTTCCATTGTTTTTTTTAGTATAGTTTTAGCGGATGAGGTATGTTTTCCTATATTAACCGAACCGTGTGCCTGCTTCGGAACACGTCTGCCATATCTGTCTGTTTCCATTTCTCCCTTGTATAATTTGTTTTCTATGTCATAGCCGATTGTAAGAACGATCTGATCAGTAACAAGTTTTTTTTCTACAAGTTCCAACACTAACAGCTCTGTCATTTCTCTTACGATCAGCTTTGCTTTTTCAAAGCCATAAGGTCTGGTTAGCACTTGCCCCTGACTTATAGATCTTGTTTCTGGAGTGAAAGCTTTTATGTCAGCAATTGTACACGGTTCAACTCCCCATGCGTGATCTATCAGAAGTTCAGCATTTATTCCAAACAGCTTATAAAGCATTTCTTCGTTGTTCAAAGAACATTTTGCTATATCACCCATTGTTCTGATGTTTTTGCTTTCAAGTTTTTTTGCGTATCCTTTGCCAACTCTCCAGAAATCTGTCAGCGGCTGATGCTCCCATAATAAACTTCTGTATAATTTCTCATTAAGCTCCGCAATTCTTACTCCGTCTTCATCAGCAGGCATACGCTTTGCAACAATGTCCATTGCTATTTTGGCAAGATACAAATTTGTACCTATTCCTGCCGTTGCCGTAATTCCCGTTTCTGTAAGAACATCTTTTATCATTTTTATCGCCAGTTCGTGAGCTGAACAGTTATAAGAAAACAGATATGGCGTTGCATCTATAAAAACCTCATCAATAGAATATACGTGTATATCCTCAGGCGCAATATACCTTAGATATATCTGATATATTTGTGTGCTTACTTTCATATAATATGCCATACGCGGAGGAGCAATTATAAAGTCTATTTCTGCTTCCGGATCTTTTTTTATCTCATTTGCATCCCACGATTTACAGGAAAATATTTTAAGAGGAGCATGTCTGAGTCTTTCATTATTTAGCTCTTTTACCTTTTGTATTACCTCAAAGAGTCTCGGTCTGCCGGGTATTCCATATGCCTTAAGTGATGGAGTAACAGCAAGACATATAGTTTTCTCTGTTCTTGAAGAATCTGCTACAACAAGATTTGTTGACAGCGGATCAAGGCCTCTTGCAACACATTCACACGAAGCATAGTGTGATTTAAGATCAATTGCAATATAATATCGGTTTGATACTTTATTTTCCTCCAAAGACTGCTCCTCCCTTCTTTAATAATAATCAGAATAAGTTATTATGGTATTGACAATAGCCTTTAAAATTATTCAGATATTATAATCTTAAATAGTATGAGCATATTTGTTTCTCCGAATGTGATCCTTGATGCATGAACGGATATTAAACAAATATGCTCTATTTTTAAAATGATTTTTTTACGTTTTGGGTTACATAACCGCAACGGAATATAAAATTATAACAATTCCCTGTGTATTAATTCTGTTCCGGTACAGAGGGTAATGTATTTATACTTGCTGCAAGATCTTCGTCACTTGGTATAAAATCTGTCATTACACCATCATTGAATTTCTGATAAGCTACGAGATCAAAATAACCTGTGCCTGTAAGACCGAAGAGAATGGTTTTTTCTTCGCCCGTTTCTTTACACTTCATTGCTTCATCTATTGCCACTTTTATAGCATGTGAGCTTTCAGGAGCAGGTAAAATTCCTTCTATTCGAGCAAATTTTTCTGCTGCTTCAAATACAGAAGTCTGTTCAACAGCAACTGCTTCCATATAACCATCGTGATAAAGCTGACTGAGTGTTGAAGACATTCCGTGGAATCTAAGACCTCCTGCATGATTTGCTGATGGGATAAATCCTGAACCTAATGTATACATTTTTGCAAGAGGACAGATCATACCCGTGTCACAGAAATCATAAGCAAATTTGCCGCGTGTAAAGCTTGGGCATGATGCAGGTTCTACAGCTATAAATCTGTAATCCTTTTCACCTCTGAGTTTTTCGCCCATAAATGGTGATATAAGTCCTCCAAGATTAGAGCCGCCTCCGGCACATCCAATGATAATATCCGGTGTTATATTGTATTTATCAAGTGCAGCTTTTGCTTCAAGTCCTATTACTGACTGGTGAAGCAGTACCTGATTAAGTACGGACCCAAGAACATATCTGTATCCGGGGTTTGAAGTAGCAACCTCTACCGCCTCAGAAATTGCACATCCAAGACTGCCTGTTGTTCCGGGATGTTCTTTAAGGATTTTTCGTCCGACATTTGTGGTTTCAGAAGGAGATGGAGTTACATCTGCACCATAGGTACGCATTACCTCACGTCTGAAAGGCTTCTGCTCATAGCTTACCTTTACCATATATACCTTACAGTCAAGTCCAAAATATGCACAAGCCATTGAAAGCGCTGTTCCCCACTGACCTGCTCCGGTTTCTGTAGTAACACCCTTCAAGCCTTGTTTTTTTGCGTAATATGCCTGTGCGATCGCTGAATTAAGCTTATGGCTTCCGCTGGTGTTGTTGCCTTCAAATTTATAGTATATTTTTGCAGGGGTATCCAGTGCCTTTTCAAGGCAGTATGCACGTACAAGTGGAGACGGACGGTACATTTTATAGAAATCACGTATTTCCTTAGGAATGTCTATATATGGTGTAGTGTCATCAAGCTCCTGAGCCACAAGCTCATCACAGAATATGCCGCTCATTTCTTCTGCCGTA
This sequence comes from uncultured Ruminococcus sp., assembly GCA_902786345.1. GTDB lineage: Bacteria > Bacillota > Clostridia > Oscillospirales > Acutalibacteraceae > UBA1213. The sequence continues at coordinate 5,781 of CADACB010000037.1, forward strand.
AGCGGTTTACAGGTTGCGGGATTGAGGAGCGGTGCAGGCTTGTTTTTCATATCAGCTCTCAGATTATACCATTTTTCCGGTATCTCCGATTCATCAATATAAATTTTATAAGGGATTTTATTTTCACTCATTTATAATTCTTCCTTTCAAAAATATTTTTATTTTGTATACATCATTCCGGTTCACCATCGTTTAGTCATAAGCTTTGCCCGGATAAGTCCGAAGCGTTTTTTAGCTAAATAATTCATAATTCCTCCATAAAACAAAAACCTGTCCCATGCATTGTTAAATGCCGGGACAGGATAATCCTGCGGTGCCACCCTGCTTGATGCACTTATGCATCCTCTTTATACGTACATAAATACGCTGATTATAATTACGGAAATCACCCCGTCTTGCATACTCTGTCTTTAACATTTCAGCTCGCCCTCAGAAGCCCATTCAATATTGCTTTCTCTATCGCAATCTCACCATCTGCGACTCTCTTAAAGAGAAAATGCAACATCTACTTACACTTCATCATTGGTTTAATGATATTTTAAATCTTTTTTTTGTTTATGTCAATACTTTTTTTACAGTTTTTTAAATCACCAGTTTTTAAATACTTTTAATATGTTTTTGTTCTGAAATGCCATACAGAAAATTCTTATGGCATTTCAGAATTTGTTTTTGGTTTATTTATTCTTGTTATTTTTGCATTTGTCAAACTCGGGATTGAATGCATAGAAGTTTTTACTGTCAAGCTTATCGGTTACAAGTCTTAGTGCCTCGCCGAATCTTTGATAATGCACTACTTCTCTTGCACGAAGAAATCTTATTACATCTATGACATCAGGATCATCACAGAAACGAAGTATATTATCATATGTCGTTCTGGCTTTTTGTTCTGCTGCAAGATCCTCGTGCAGATCAGTAATAATATCGCCTTTAACCTGCATTGATGCTGCGGTATATGGTGCTCCGCTGGCAGCAACAGGATATACACCTGTTGTGTGATCAACAAAGTAGTCACCAAATCCTGCTGCTTTGATTTCATCCATGGATAGATTTTTTGTTAACTGATATACTATTGTTCCAACCATTTCAAGGTGTGCTAATTCTTTCGTGCCGATAAGATATAAGTAAATAACCCCCGACAAAACCATTGTTAAAGGCTTTGCAGGGGGTTTATCTTATCTATTTCTTAACAATTCTTACTTGCAGTTTGTCTATGGGCATTCCGATAACACCTGCATAGCCGTTGGAATCAATGAGATTGTAATTTTTGACCCAAGGAAGATAGCCTGTTCTGCCGGTAGTAGATACACGATATTCGGTTCGATATGTTGCTGTATGCGATAAGCCGTAAAATTCCATCTGAACACAGTCGATCTTCTTTCCGAGAATGCCGGCAAAGTCCTCTCGGTCACGCACCCAAGGAAGATAATTAGTGTTTCCGACAAGCTTCACTCTGTAACGGATGTGTCCCTTGCTTACGCTTATACGTATTCCGTCTATCGCACGATTCTCAAGCCCTGCAAAATCCTCAAGATTTCTGACGTTTGGAAGCCAAGCACCACCCACAGTATGAACCTGATAAATTACATCAATATCAGACTGTGTATCACTACTTGTGCCCGTAGAAGTTGTCTTCTTTTCTCCCTGCCAGTATGGACGATAAAATGCATAAACATCGCCGCTTGAAAGATAACGCGTCTTTCTTTTGAAGCTTGATGTCCCTGCCCAATCGGAACCGTAACCGTCAACATTACCTTCGAGAGTTGTCAGTGTGTTGCCGTTCACCTTTTCAACAATTCCCACGTGTGAAGCTGAATACTTGTCAATAGGATTCAGAAACGAAGAATAGCGGAACATTATGTAATCGCCGGGCTGTGGTGTTTTCGTGCCTTTTTTAAACCATTCGCCGTACTTGCCGTTATCCTCTCTTGCAGCGTCTGATGCAAAGCCGTAGATACCGCCCTGATACTTGCGGATAAAACCACAATCCTTCATAATTGAACTGATGGAATACGCACACCAGTCAACTATCATCCCGAGTCTGAGCTTGGTGTTGCATACATAGTTTCCGTTTACACCGATATATTTTCTTGCTGTATCAAGGAATCTTTCTCTGTCAGTCATTCTTTTCTTCCTCCTCGTTAAATTTATTTTCTGTGGATACCTTTAATTTTTTTATCACAGTTATTAAAAACTTCGGCAGCGGCACACCGATATTCTTAAGGTTTTCAAGTATGCTTATAAGCTCGTTTATAATGAGCCACACAGTCACGAGAATGCCAAAAAATATAGTGTAGTTCAGGTTTATGCCTACTTGCGTCATACCGCTGTAAATTAGCCAGTCAACGCCCATTCCCACGCATACAAGAACCAGATAGCATACTTTTTTTATTATTCCGAAAATACCCTTCTTACTTGAAAGGTCTGCGCTCTTCCAAGCTGAGATCATACCCGTTGCATAATCAATTACCATAACTGCACAAAGCACTATTACAGGGACTATGACTATACCTAAATAGTACGCAAGCATAGTACAGGCTGCCGATAAGACAACCTGTAAGCTTTTTGATTCAATATTGTTCATTTATTACACCTCCATTACAGTATGTGAATCAAGACTATAATATTTTTTTCCACCGATATTGATAATAGTTTCTTGAGGAACAGTTGAAATGTCGTATAGTGAATTAATGGCAAGCTTTTTCTCAGCAGAATTATCAGGCATAAACACCTTGCTTTTGATTATTTCCACATTCGTGTTATTGCTCGTATCATACAGATATGGTATACGGTCAGCCTTTTTGGCTGATGTTCCGTCACTGAGTACAAAGCTCTGAGATATGGCACGCAGTGTGTTAGAAATTACAACAGATGTTCCGCTGGTCGTATTTGTGCTGAACCCGACAAAAGAAGCTACTATGTCTGATGCATAACCACCCAGCAGCAGGCTCAATACATTACCGTTTGTTGCAACCTTAAAAGTAATAGTTCGTGCGGTTACCTGATCGGAACGGAACACTTGCTGTGAGAAAGTAAGCGCCAGCCCCGACAAAGCGCCAGGTAATTTCAGAGCATATTGATTTGATGTTATATTTGATTTGGCAGCCCTTGTAAAATTAATTACAGGATTACCATTATAAAGCAAATCAAATGTTGGCGGTGTGTCAGTTTGTGAGTATTCGGCTGTCATATCATTCGTTGAAGCCGTAAGTCTTGAATCAATAGACGTTATTGCCTCAATAAAGGAATTTATAAACCAGAGTTCAGCAGAATATGTACTGAAAGTTATGTTTGTATAGCTCATTATATCCCTCCTGTTATTCGCTTTGCTGAGGATAAAATCCGCCTGAGATAACATCAAGCATACCTGCTGCACCGTCACTCTCACGCTGTGCAGGAATAAACTCAGCAATAAGTTCGTTGTTGTTATATATTTTGATTTCATAGATTTTGCCGTTGAACATTCTGTTATCAACGCTGCCGCCGTTGTTTATTGCTCCGAATAATAAATCATAGCTGCCCTCAAACGACATACTATCATATGACTTTGTCGGAGTACCGTCAAGATAATATCCTGACTGACCTACTATCGCGGTGTGTTTCGCGGACGTGCTTGCAGCACTGCTTATACTTGATCTTGCAGAGCCGAAAATCGGATAGCAGCTTGACGAATTATACGCCAGTGCAAGACCGTCATTTGCAGAGCTTCCCGATCTGCTGCCGAAAACAAAAGCATAATTTGATGTTGCATTTCTCATAAAATCTGCTTCAACAATCATACTGTCGGAAGGTATAAACCCTGTTGCTTCAACATATTGTGTTCCGTCAAATGTAAGCTCACTCAGCTGAGTATATCTTATTTCGGAATATTCCGGTGTGAGTTCAATTGAATTAATAACATAATCGGCAACGGTATAAATATGATCGCTGTCGGTAGCTCCTGAGCCCTTAGCGTTGCTTATAACTCCTCTCAGAATATGTGTTCTGCTTATTTTTCCTGTTAACATTACTGCACTTCCTTTGCTGTTATTGCTATGTCAATGTAAAAATATGATGCTTCAACGATCATATAATAATTGCCGTCCTCGGTCTGTAAGCCTATATCATACCAGTATCTGTCAAAAGGAAGTCCGGCTGTATCTTCGGGAGTAAAGTTAAAAATATAACAGTCATTATCAATGTTGTATACTCCTGTTTTCTGAACCGAATAATCAGCTGCATTTTCATCGGGTTTCACTCCCATACGCACAACATCGCTGTTATTATGTTCATAGGGCTTTCCGTCTGAATCATATATTTTTACGGCAAAAGAAGCGCTTGTTCCTCTTGGCATTCTTATTTCATTATTCATATAGTCACCTTCTTTTTGCTGTTCCGCTTATAAAACTGTTGACGATCTTCTGAAGAGGTTTTTGCTTTGGTGTACCGAAAACGAGTGACAAGCTCTGTTGACCGGAAGCATAACTTTTGGTCGCCTCCGTTATCTGTACCCTTTGCAGATTATTTGTAAAATCATCAAGCAAGGAGACATAATCCCCCAGCTCGTATTTTTCGCCGTATCCGCTTGAAACGGCAGCTTCTACAGTAAAACTGTGTGTTTCAAGATTGTCAGCTGTTTCACGAAGTGCGTATTTTTCAAAGTAGCTGTCTGTGTTGGCTATACCGACGCTTACATTGCATTCCCTTCTGTTAAGCTGTGATACCCCTTCTCCGTCACGGAAAACCAATGATGTATAGTTATTTGAATCAGTCGCATATATGGCGTTAAACAGGTCTTCAACTCCGTGAACATAATTTTGTGAACGAATGTTTCTGTGACGTGAGGAAAAGATAACTCTCGGTCGCTCCGCTTGAATATGGCTGCGGTCGATTCCTGACAACAACTGCACTTGAAAGCATTTATCACGCAACACGCCTTTTATGTCATACCCTATTTCTGCATTTTCACACATATTGGCGAAAATCTCAGACAATAATTCAAGGCTTGACATATAATTATCATTTGAAAGTCCGCTTGTTCCGGAGATTTGACTGATAAGCGGAAGCTCTCTACCTGAACTGCAATACTGCTTTATACAATTATTCAAAAGATAGTGTTCGAGGCATTCGGCGGTTGTACCTGCAACTGCATCATACCCCTGTGTGCCTTGTGCCTGCTGCTGATCTGTGTTATACAGAGATATTCTTGTATCAAGAAAGCCTTTGCAATCCGTCCCCGATAAAGTTATGGTTTCGCCGTTGTATTCTATCGACTGTATCCATAACCAATCCTTGTCGTAATATATTGTTCCGTTAAGCTTAAGTCTCCTTAAAACAGTTTTGTCAAACGGCAGCACCATTGTAAAGCTTCCGACTTTTGTGAAGCGCTTTGTATAATCATAACTTAATATCCTGTCGGTTGCTAACAAAAAATCCTCTGTAAAACTGCTCCAGTCACTTTCGGAGGATCGGAGCTCGGCGGCTTTAAAAAATTTTGCAAACATCATAGTTTCCCCCATTCAGCTTTAAATTTCTCCGTTTGACAATTCATAGTATTGAATGCGAACCCTGTCATTGGGACTTGCGACAACAATATTCTCTCCGTACCTTATACGTATACTGTCAAGCTCGGTTGTTGCGTCTATAAGTTGGCTTTGGTCAGAACCGTCATCGGCATTAATGATTTTAAATTCAAGAGTGTTTATCAACACGGGAAAATTATGCGGCATAAGACTTATCTGCTTAGATGTGCTGCCGCGAGGATAGAGCTGAAAAATCACGTTTTCGTTTGTCGCGGGGAAATAAATATCCGGAGCAATTTCAAACGGGCAGTGCGATTTAAGTATTCGGTTGTAGCCTGACATATCAATATCTCCGACAGCAATGTCTCGCATTCCCCCTTTTTTCCACAGCGGATAATCTGCTGCAAAATCAACATCAAACCTCCATACATAGCTTACCTTGTCGCGTTGAAAAACAGGAAAATCCTGTGGTCTGCATTCTATCTCATAACGCTGTGTTTTGGTATATACAATAAGCCTGCCTTTTGTCAAAGGGCTGAACACCTGAGATAAATACTCAGACATATATTCGTCCCTACGTCTGTTATTCAGAGCAATGGTGCAGGGTATTGTTTTCGGTGCAAGCTTAGAGCTTACTGTAATTTGTCCGTCAGCTCCGGCAAGGCTCTCTACGGTGTGTATTCCCGACGTGCCGGTCATATCTATGCTTTCCAAAAACAGAAATTTGTTATCTATTTCAACGCGCTGACCAAGCTCGTTTTCCCATACAGCATTTTTTCTTCCTATCAATACTTATCACCTCACTACGCACCTAATTTTTTCAACAACTTTGCAAGAAGCTGATCACCGTTCAAGCCGTTTTGTACAACAGTAATGTTTTGAGTTGTACTGTTGTTTGCTACCCTTTGGTCATAGGTCTGACTGCCCTGTAAATATGCCATTCTGTCCGCAAACTGATCATTCATTGCCTGCAAGCCCGATATTGCAAGCTGATTTTTATTCTTTATGGCATCAGACGTGCCGGTAATTGCAGTTTTTTGATTTTCAAGCATTCGTTCAGCTTTTATCTCTGCCATTTCATTAAGCAGGTCCTGCTTCTGACGTTCAAGCTCGTATCTTGTAAATTCGTCCATCTGCTGATAACGAAGCTTGGCATTAATCGCGTCAAGCTTTTTTTGATACTCCTCATCCTGCTGTGTCTGCTTACGTTTCTTTGCTACGGCGTCAAGAGCGGCTATTTGCTTATCCGCGTTTTCCTGAGCTGCCTGACTTTCCTCATTAAGCTTTTCTATTCTGCCGTCAACAAGCCTTTTATATGCCGCAAGTGCAAGCTGCTGACGTTCAAGAAGTTCATTTGCCGCCTTTTCCAGACGTTCTCTTGCGGCTTTTTCAAGAGCCTCACGTCTTTCTGCGTTAGCCTTTTCAAAAGCTGCCTGTCTTTCTGCGGCAGCTTTTCTGCGTTCCTCTGCTTTCTTTTCAAGTTCCTGCTGTTTCTTTTCCTGATCCTGTGCGAGCTTGTTTTCGGCTTGATAAAGCTTGTATTTGATTTCATAACGCTGATCAGCACTTATACCCTGACGTTTCAGCAGCTCCTTCAGATTATATATTTCTTCCTGAAGAGTGAGTTTTCCAAGATTTTTTACCCTGTCAAGAACACCGAGTGTTGCTTTAACTGCCGTATCAGCTGCTTTTACAACATCATAATCACCGTCCTGATAACTATAATCAGCGGTATACATTTCACCTTTATAGCTTGACGTGAAGTGTGTTGTGTTTGTTGATTTAGATTTGCCCCCCGAATTT
>CADACB010000038.1 GCA_902786345.1 uncultured Ruminococcus sp.
TTCTAACATAAAACAAGCGACAGCTTTTTAGCCATCGCCTGTCTTTATCTCTTATTCTCTTTTATTCGGGTTTGCCCCAACTATTGACAAAGAGCCTTTTATAATTACTATAATAAGCGTACTTATAAAAAAATGGCATACACAAAATAGTGTATGCCATTAATTCATATTTTGTTTTCCTTTTTAGTTTACGACTTATTTTTTGAAGCTTCATTATTTTTTGATATATCTTCATCAGAAGGTGGGGAAGAGGACTGTTTGATAATATTATCGTCAGTCTGATTTATTTCAGCCTTAAGACGGTCAATTTCCTCTTGTATTGAAGCAAGACGTTTGTCCTTTTTGTTACTTGCTGAACGATAAGAGAAGTGCATCAGCAACACAGTTACAACAACAACCGCAACAACAAAGAAAGGATTTTGTATAAAATCTAATATTATTCCTACTCTAGGAATAATATTTACAACTTTACCTTTGATTCTTGAGATCTCAAAGGGGGTATCAGATGTGTTATTTGCATCTCCCTTTGTTGTTATACCGTCACCGTTGATTGAGATAATTCTGTGAGTAACAAGGGAATTTCTTGTATCGACATATGTTACAATGTCATTTTCTTTGTATTCACTTTCCTTGTGTATGATAATCAAGTCATTCACATTCAATTCAGGCGCCATACTTCCGGAGAGAACGACTGCGTGACCGTAGCCGTTCAGCATTGGAAGCTTTTCGTGGAGCAAGAGCTTTACGTTCATTGTATAGACCGTATATGCAATCATTAATGAAATAATCAGAAAACCGAAGATTCTACCGATAAGCTTAACTATTTTCATGTCTATCTTTCTTCTTTTTTACTGTGATTACTATGAACAGTACAACTGTTGCAGAGCCAACAATTATGATAAAGTAGATCAATGCATCGTTACCTGTGTTATCACCCGTAAGAACAGGTCTATCATCAGGATTTGACTGCTCAGGATAACTTGGGTATGTCGGCGTACTGTTATCAGGCCCTGACGGATAGCTCGGGTATGTCGGGTTACTGTCATCAGGACTTGATGGAGCACTCGGATAGCTCGGCGTAGGATCATCAAACTCAGCCACAACATTTATGTTCATATGGCATGCAATTTCTTCGTCTACAGCTGTGTCACCAAGAAATGTATCATAGTCGTCAGTACCGTTTTCAAATACCCATTCCCAATTTATGCTGTAGTTCTTTGAATGCTGTCCGCTTATTGTACCTGAGTCAAGAATTGTTTTAAAATCTTTTATCAGTATTTTGCCGTCAGTCAGCTGATTCCCCTTATCATCAAGTACTTCTACCATAACCGGAATAGTCAGATGAGAATCATTTGCACCGGAAATTTCCAGATGATAGGTAATGTCTCTGTCAAATTCATTTGAGAGGCTGAACACATAATCATTTTTTGTTCCCGGGGCAACCAAATGGGCCGCTTTGCCGGTACCGTCTGTTTGCACATGGGGATCACCGTGATCAAAGATATTGACCTGGGTTGATGTACCCCATATTACATCCTTATCACTTGCATAAAACCGTCCCAACTGTGTTTCTGCCAGTGTATTCTGATCAGCATAGGCAGGACCGTTGTTTGAAATTTTGAAAACATAGTCAGGAGTTGCATCACTGCTTACAAGGTTGTAAATGCAAAAAACTACTATAGCTGTCATCAATATAAAAACAACTATAATAAAATTAACAGCACCAAGTTTAATTCGTTTTTCCTTAGCTTTGTCCATATAATCACCCTTTCGGTTAGACAAACTGTTGTATATGGGGTTCAATCCATATCCAAACCGGCTGCCCAAAAAGGGCAGTCGGCTTGGTATAAATTGAAAATTTAATTTATGAAAGATGATTAGTCAACCTGATCTACAGCTACAGTGAAGCCGAATTTAACATCAAGATTGTAGTCTGTACCATCAGTAAGTGTTGGTGTGTAATTGCCAGCAGATACCATCTTAACTACTGTACCATCAAATGAACCGTTGTCAGCAACAGTAGCGAGATCACCGAGGATTGTATCAGCACCGCTCTTTACAGCGTCTGTACCATTGAATGCCCACTCCCATGTGATCTTCTGATCAGCGAGACCAAGACCTGCGTCTGTATCATCTTCAAGTTTTGATGACGGAGGAGCAAATGTCTTACCGTTGAGACCAGTCAAAACAGCAGCCATAGCAGCCATTGAGTCAGTAGCATCAGAACCTGTTGTAAATTTAGTATTCTTTGTGCCATCAAGCTTAAATACTACAGGGTAGTAATCAGGTGTAGTTACAGCATCGTGGAGTTCATAGTATGTAGCTGTTGCACTATATGAACCAGCAGTAGCAGCTGTGTATGTGCCACTTGCCAATGTGTAGAAAGATGTCGGAGCCTTGTTGAACTGAGCTTCAGTAACTGTGCCAGCTTCAACCATAACACCATATGATCCTGCCTTAAGGAATACAGTTTCATTATCACTGTTCATTGTAACAGTTGTCTGTACAGTTACTTCAGGCTGACCTGAAATCTTAATACCAACACCAGTGTCATTCTTTGTACCAGGAGCTACAACATTCTCAGCTTGTGTATCTGCTTTTACAGTAGCACCTTCGGTTACATTGGTGGTTCCATTGAAACCTACACCAGCTGTTGAATATGCAACGATTTCATTGTTATCAGCTTTTGCATAAGCATCGCCGAAGAGAGAACCGTTAGCATTAACAACTACACCAAATTTAGCAACTCTTGCACTGTCTGCTGCGCTGTCAGATGTGGTGTACTTTGCGAATGTTCCTGCTGTCATGCAAGTTGTGAGCATGGTAGCAACGAGAAGTAATCCGGCTGCACGTAAAGGCTTATTTTTCTTCATAATGATTTCTCCTTTGTAAATAAATTTTTATAAAAACGGGATTAGTGCAAGTATCCCGTTATTACCTTATAAATAGGGGATAGGTTAGTCAACCTGCTCGATTTTGAGCTCTATTGTTACTTTTAGGCTCAAGGTTGTAATAGTAGTGTCTAAAACCCTGATAGACTACACCATGGGGATCAAAATTATATTCATAATCACTTAAACGAACAGCGGTGTTTTTATTCGACTTCAATACAACTGCGACCCTGTCGTCACCGCCCTTGGCAATAGTCCCCAAAATAGTGTCACACTTATCGTTGTATTCTGATACATTATACTTCCACTCCCACGTTACAGGGGAATCCATAATACCAAAGGCATCTTTCATACTTACATTATTTTTGAAGAAATTCCATCCAATTGAAGTACTTTCATCACTTGGATCTTCAAAATCAGTAAATAATAATCGATGATTTAATTTAATCTCTATACTGGTATGATCGTCAACGGAATCCCTGTATTTCCAGACCTTTCCCTTACGAGTAGAATTCTTAGTAGTTTCAAATGCCTTCAAAAAAGTAGAAGTAGTATAATCATCTACGGCATTATAAGTGATTCCATCTCCGGATTTGGAAATACCGCTGTAGCGTATAGGGAAATACGGCTTGTTAATTTCCAATTCAACCGTACTGTCATTCATAAGTTTATAATAATTGTATGAACCATCATAAGTTTCGCTTTCGCCGACTTTCATGTAGGTGTTTCCGCTGTTGGAGGATGCTATTTTATAAAGAGTAAACTTAGCCTTCAGATCTAAAAAATTATCAGCGTTTATTTTTTCGCTGTCTAACTTATCCAATATTGAGTAAGTATAACCTGCTGCCAAATAAACATCTTCAACATATATATGACCATAAACATTGACGTCAACCTCAGGAGTGCCGGATATATTCAAAAGCAGACCTTAGTCAGTTTTTGTACCGGGAGCTATAATGTCATAAGAACCAGATGTTGTGACTCTGACGGTTGCTGATGTGTCGTCATATTCAACAATTGAATCCTTATATGCATTACCAAATAGACTGCCGCTTACATTTGCAACGATGCCAAATTTGGCAACACGTGCTGTGTCACTAACAGTTGATGATGACGTGTACTTAGCATGTGTTCCTGAAACCATACAAGTGGTAAACATAGTAGCGAGAAACAATTCTTGCTACCAAATGTCTAATGTACAAGTAATTGCATTAAACCCTATGTTCGTTTTGCTAACGAAAATTTTATAAAATATAATTAGTACAAATAACCCATGACTAATTTGCTTCACTCATCTGGGTAACATACTAATCAATCTGTGAAATCTTCATAACAATATCAATACCTGCATCCAAATTGATGTATTCTGATCTAAATACTTCTTCCATAAACCAGCCACCATAAGATGAATCATCATTTTTGGTTAATGCATTCCAACAAGTTCTTCTTTCAGTGTCACTGTATTCAAAAGCAACAGCTATCCTATCAGGATTTTCAGCAGCAGCTACTGCCAAAATTGTATCCAATTTGTTGTTCCTATCGCTTACGCTATAATCCCAATTCCATGTAATCTTATGATTCAGGTGTTTTAAAGTTTCTGACACATCAACATTGTTTTTACTGTCAATGTCTACAGAACGACATCGCGTCATTCGTGCATGTATTTGATCATCCGCTGGTCGTGCGGGATTGTCTTCATCGAAAACATAATCATCAGTATGCCAATATACCACAGAACCATCAAACGGCGGCTTCTGAGCCAAACGACTTATCGCATTACTCATAGTTTCTTTATTACAGTCTAAATCATCAGCGGGCGGAGAGTAACTTTGTCCATTACTTGATAACGCCGTAGATGAAAAACGAAGGGGATAATACGCATGCCCGATTGGTAATTCTACTAAACTATCACTTTTAATCGAATAGTAAGTATAATTTTCATTATATGCATCACTTCCAACCTTTCTGAAAGCTTCTTCGGCTGGATTTTTACTGTAAAGAGAATCGCCACGATATGTATCGATGTTAGCTGCGGTAATACCCGTTATCTTTTCTATTACAGCATAAGTGAAACCTGATTTGATAAACGGTTCTCTTGGCTGTATTTCAACTTTTATGTTAACGTCTACTTCAGGTTTACCTGTTATAGAAACTGTCATACCGTCATTGTTTTGAGTGCCTGGAGCAAAAATATTTGTACCTTGTTGTGAAACTCTGACGGTGGCAGAAGTGTCAGTATATTCAACAATCGTATTTGAATCAGGTCCGGTATATGCTTCACCAAACAATGATCCGGTAACGCTTGCCACAATACCGAATTTTGCAACCCTGGCGGAGTCACTAACAGTTGATGATGACGTGTATTTAGCGTATGTTCCGGAAACCATACAAGTGGTAAACATTGTAGCAAGGAACAACGCACCAGCAGCATGCATCGATATGTTTCTTCTCATGCTAACCACTCCTTCCAATTAAATCGGTTCTAAAAAAAAATTACTCTTTGGTTTCTTCTTTAGAATTTACTTCTAAATAATCAGTTTTGGGCATATCTTCAGAAATCTTTGATGCTTTAGTTTCGTCTGATGCTGACTTTTCCTTTTTGAGTGATTCAAGCTCGGCAAGAAGAGCCGCTGTTTCGGTTTGTTCTTTCTTGGAAATATATCTGCGACGAAGAATATCGTAAACCACAAATATTGCAAGTGGAAGAACAACACATATAATAATTCCTGGAATAGTCTGCATAAAAAGTGCAATCCTACCAAGACCAGGTAACTTGTTTTGATAAACACCAACAATATCCTCAGCGTGAACGAGGTTTCTATCTTGTGTGGCGTTAAAATCACCCTGTGTAACATACGCAACATTACCATTGTCATCTTTTGTGACATCAATAATTCGGTGAGTTATAAGAACACTACCTGCACCTTTTTCCCAAAAAGTTATAATTTCATTTTTCTTATAGTCGTACTTTTTGTCTGTTGCGTGGAGAATAATCAAATCGCCTTCTTCAATAGTAGGGCTCATTGATCCAGATTTAACCATTAGCGGAAAGGTTCCGCCGACGTTCGGGATTTTAGAATTATCACCGGAAAAGCTCTGAATAATAAGAACAATGTTAAGAATAAGTATAGGCAGAAGTACCACGCATAATACAATACCTACTATGGAAAACACTAAACTGCGCGGATTTTTTTTTTCTTTGTCCTTATTATTTTTATTGTTTGAGGTTTTTGTTTCCTCTGAGGTTACCATTTCGCTCACCAAAAGCACATCCTTGAAAATAATAATCATAATGTAATTAATTGATACATTAAGGTAATATTAGCATAATTATTAATAATTGTCAATACGTTTTTATGATTTTGGTGTTTATGCCGATGATTAGTTGTCCGTTTTAATGGATATATCATTTTTTTAATATAATTCACCAAAAAAACGGACTTAAAATCAACAAATCATACAATTGATTTTTTTAAAAATCGGAAAAATTACTAAAATCCAAAAATTGAGAAGAAGTTATTTTCCCTGATTATTAGTGCTATTTCTGCTTTGGAGTATGTTTTTCCACATATTTACAAAGAGCGTCAAAAGTTGTTTCGCTTATGTCGTGCTCTATTTTACAAGCATCCTCAAGAGCTGTAGTTTCATCAACACCGAGATCCATAAAAAACTTACTTAGCATTTTATGCCGATTATAGATCTTTGTTGCTATTTTCATACCTTCGTCTGTTATATATATAAGGTTATCCTGATCCATCGTTATATAACCACGTTCTTTAAGACGCTTGGTTGTATACGTAACGCTAGGTTTCGTAACCTCAAGCTGAGTCGCAACATCTATCGAGCGCACATAGCCGTTTTTTTCCTTGAGCATAAGCATTGCTTCAAGATAATCCTCAAAGGTTTTGTCTGAATTTCTCTCTGGTTTCATTAATATTGCACCTCATAATTTTATATCCTTAATTTTATCATATGGTCTCTAAAAATGCAATATTTTGTTTAAAAAATTTTGCATAAAATTATGTATGTTTTATTCATCAGGTCCGAATACTACATAGCCATTTATGAACGAGTCAACTGCCTCGTCCGCATCGTCATCGAACCCACTGTAAAATAATATACCCTCGTCGTTTAACAGATCCATTGTTTTCCTGGCTATTTCATCACATAAAACACAGTCTGCCTCAAGCAGCATAATAAGGCTGATAATATCTTCAACACCATCCGCCATTGTTCCTACCATTTCCGTATTTATTATTTCACCGTCTTCTATCTCATATACCTTAAGGACTTTTGCATTCTCAAGCTTTTTACATATCCTTCCGTTACCATTGTCATAAGCAGCTGCAAGCTTCAATTTTATCCCTCCCGGAAAATACCATACATTATATTATACTATCATATAGCCTTTATGTTTTCAATATTGTACAGAAAAAATATTTTTAAAAAACAGCACGGAAAAATATTTAAAAAAACGTTGCCGAATCTTAAAAAAATTGTTATAATAATTTCTGTCGCACTAAAACAGAAAGGAAAACCATAGGGCTTGACAGTCTGAGGGTTAACAGGTAATTGAAATGACAGAAAAGGAAATTTCCGAGATTAAACGAAGGATTAAATACGATAAGAACAATATAACAAAACTTTACGGCTGCTATGTAAGTGACAAGAAAGAAATCAAATCCGAGTTTACACAGACAGTAGGTTTGCTTTCGCTTGAAGAAAGTGAAACTCTTTTTAAAATACTCAAGAAGACGCTTTCAGGGTCAATAGGAAAAAATCTTATAGACATAGAGTTCAAGACCGAACAGGTTAGCGACGGAGAAGAACACAAGCTGCTTATGCGTTTGCGTGACACGGAGCTTGATGACAGCGAAGCTAGACATACTCTTTATGAAAAGATAATAAATTCATTTCCGACAGACGATAATTATATAATATTTCTCGGAATGGATAAATATGATGTGCCCAACCGTTCTAAAAATGATGAAGAAATGACTGACGATTCGGATGAGATTTTCAGATATATACTTTGCAGTGTATGTCCCGTTAAGCTTACCAAATCCGGAATAGGTTTTTTTGCAGCTGATAACACATTCCGCAATATCGGAGCGGATATGGCGATCTCGTCTCCTGAAATTGGCTTTATGTTCCCTTCGTTTGACGACCGCAGCACAAATATTTATAATGCACTCTATTACACTCGAAGTATAGGTGATGACTATAAACAGGTTGCCGAAAGTCTTTTCAATACAGAATATCCCATGCCTGCACAGGAACAGAAGGAGACATTCCGCACACTTATTTCGGAAACTGCTGACAGCGAATGCAGCTATGAATTTGTCCAGTCTGTACACGATCACCTTACGGAAATGATCGACGACCACAAAAACCGCAGAGAAGAAGAACCTCTGCTCCTTGGAAAAAAAGATGTAAGACGAGTTCTTGAGGACTGTGGTGCATCTGATGATAACATTCAATTGTTTGATGAAAAATATGACTCTGCATTCGGAGAAAAGACTGCTATAAGTCCACTGAATATAATTGATCCCAGACAATTTGAGGTAAGGACACCGGATGTTACTATCAAAGTCAAGCCTGACAAAAGCTACCTTCTTGAAACGCGTGTGATAGATGGAGTAAAATATGTTCTTGTGCGTGCCGAAGAGGGAGTAGAGGTAAATGGCGTAGGAATAAGGTTCGTGCAGCCACAGGAATTACAAACCGAAAACTGATATTAAAAAGCAGAATTTCAAAAGTTCTGCTTTTTGTTTTGCTTATTCATATTAACATTTTTATATTGCTTATTGCATTCAATTTATATTATATTTATAAATATGTGAAATATGTTTTTTAACAAAAAAAAAATTTTTGCTGTAATATTTCACTATATTTAAACATACGGATTGTTTATCTTTTACGTTGTGATTTATATATACAGCAACACAAACAAGTATAGAGCTTATTTATTGTTCATAATAACTATATGTTAATAAATCTTAATAAAATATTAGAAAATTATGAACAAAATGACAACTTTACAAAAGTAAAGAATTGTTATAAAATTTAAACAGGGAAATTTGGTTTGAAGCACCTGCATTATCACTTAAGTGAACTGCTATGCTTAAAATCAGATAAAAGAATACTGATACATATTAAGAAAGGAATGATATGCCAATGAGCGTCTTTGCAAAAAAATTCAAAAAAGTCGCTAAAAAGGTAACAGCATGGTCACTTGCAGCACTTACTGCAGCAACATGTGCAAGTACATTGCCGGCTGTGTTGACTACCAAGGTAAATGCGGCTGCCGGAATTCTGTCAAATGAAGAGAGAGGCGTTATCTATGCCAATTCAAGAACAGACTTCCGTGATGAAAGTATTTATTTTCTTATTACTACAAGATTTTATGACGGTGACTCCAGCAATAACTACAGAAGTGCTGATGATGATAACGCCCATAACCCCGAAAGTGATCCTCAGTGGAGAGGCGACTTCAAGGGATTAATTGACAAGCTTGATTATATCAAGGCACTTGGCTTTACAGCTATCTGGATAACCCCTGTTGTTCAGAACAGGTCGGGTTATGATTACCACGGCTATCACGCTTATAATTTCAGCGCAGTAGATAACCGTTATGAATCCAACGGAGTTACATATCAGACCCTGATCGATGCTGTACACGCAAAGGGTATGAAGATCATACAGGACGTTGTTGTTAACCATACCTGTAACTTCGGTGAGGAGAATCTTCTTAAGATCGGTAACGAGGATGATTATCCTGCACGTACTAAGGTCGTAATGAACGGAACAGGAGATTCTGAAAATATTTACCACCATAATGCATTTTGCGGCGGTGGCGACTGGGATAACTATGAAGCTCAGGACAAATCTATTGCAGGTGACTGCTTTGACCTTGAAACAGAAAACCCAAAGGTTTACAATTATCTGAATGATTGTTACACCAAGTATATCAAAATGGGTGTTGATGGTTTCCGTATTGATACCGTTAAGCATGTTTCACGTTTGACTTTTAATGCTGCATTTCTTCCTGCATGGAAGGCTGCCGGCGGCGATGATTTCTTTATGTTCGGTGAAGTATGTACAAAAGGTCACGATGTGTGGTATCGCGATCATCCTCCTATCTCTACATGCTTCTATACATGGGCTGATGATTCAAGCTGGCTTGGAAAATGGAGCAGCACCAGTCTTGAAACAAATGAAGCACTTGTAAAACAGCACTATAACGATCATAATAATACAGGCAGTCAGCCGACAAGTACAAATGCATTCCTTAACGGAAATGATTATCATACACCTGATTACTCAAAGCGTTCCGGAATGGATGTAATTGACTTCCAGATGCACTGGAGCTTTAACGATGCAAACAGTGCGTTTAATACAGCAAAGGGTGAGGATAAATATTTTAACGATTCAACATGGAATGTTGTTTACGTTGACTCTCACGACTATGCTCCCGATCAGAATCAGACTCAAAGATATACAGGCGGTACAAACAAATGGGCAGAAAATCTTGCACTGATGTTTACTTTCCGCGGCATCCCCTGTATATATTACGGAAGTGAGATAGAATTCCAGGCAGGCAAGCCCATAGACGTAGGTCAGAACGCTCCTCTTAGTGAGACGGGACGTGCATACTACGGAGATAAGATAGAGGGCAGTGTTACTGCTTCTGACTTTACAGTATTCGGAAATGTAAGCGGTGAAGTTCAAAACACGCTGAATGCAACTCTTTCACAGCACATTATGCGTCTTAACAGAATCCGTCAGGCTGTTCCTGCACTCAGAAAAGGACAGTATTCAACAGAAGGCTGTAACGGTAATATGGCTTTCAAGAGAAGATATACTGATGCAAATACAGACAGCTTTGCTTGTGTAACAATTTCAGGCGGCGCAACATTCAGCGGTATTCCGAATGGTACATATGTTGATGCTGTAACAGGTGATACTCAGAATGTAACAGGCGGTACACTTACAGCAAACTGCTCCGGTCAGGGTAATATGAGAGTTTATGTTCTCAGCACAAGCAAGACTCCTGCTCCCGGTCGTGTAATTCCTAACGGAGATTATCTGACAGATGGCGGTGCAGCAGAAAAGATTGGACCTGCACCTATTAATATAGTTGAGGATACAGGTGTAAGCGTAAGCCCTGCAACAGTAACTGTAAAGCAGGCAGAGACTGCACAGGTAACAGCAACAGTTACTCCTTCAAATGCTACTTATAAGACAGTAACATGGACTTCAAGCAATGATGCAGTAGCAACAGTAAGCGGAGGCACAATCAAGGGCGTTTCAGTGGGTACTGCAACCATCACTGCAAAGACCCACAGCGGTAAAACTGCAACTGTTAATGTAAAAGTAACAAAGAACGATAGTATAGTAGATCCTACCGGAATTTCTATATCACCGTCAACTCTTACCATCACTGCCGGAGAGACAGGCTCTCTTACTGCAACGGTAACACCATCTAACGCAACAGATAAGTCTGTGACATGGAAATCAAGTGATGAATCAGTTGCAACAGTTAAAAACGGTACAGTTACTGCTCTTAAGGCAGGATCAGCAACAATCACCGCAACAACATCAAACGGCAAAACAGCAACAGCTTCAATAACAGTTGAAGGTAAATCTATAAAATATATTGATCACGGTATCTATTTTGAAAAACCGTCTAACTGGGGATCAACCTTATATGCTTATATTTATGACGGAGTTGCCAATTCTCCCGATGGTGTTGGTCCTGCATGGCCCGGAACTCAAATGACAGATAACGGCAACGGTACATATTATCTTGAGTTCACATCAACTAAGTCTAACCTTAAGGTAATATTCAACGATGGTGCAAATCAGGTGCCCGCATCTCAGATGCCGGGATATGATTATAAAGATCTTGGTTACTATACTGAGGCAGGCTGGCAGTATACTGTTGAAAAGCCTGTGAATGTTGAGGTTACAGGAGTTTCACTCAGTGCATCATCTGCAACAGTAAATGTAGGAAGTACAACAACGCTTACGGCATCTGTTGCACCTTCTAATGCTACCAATAAAAGCATTACATGGTCATCCAGCAATCCGTCAGTTGCTACGGTTTCAGGCGGCGTTGTTACCGGTGTTGCTGCAGGTACTGCAACAATTACTGCATCTTCAAATAACGGCAAAACAGCAACAGCAAGCGTGACTGTAAAGGATTCTCCGATCCCAACATCTCTTACGAATAATTCAAAGCTTTCTGCATCAACTATAAGTCTTGGTGACAGTGTTACTGTAACAGCAGCTGCAAGCGGCGGCACAAGTCCTTATGAGTATGCAGTATTCTATAAACAGAATAGCCAGTCATCATGGACAAAGGCAAGAGGCTATGCATCAGGTACAAGTGTAAAGATAACACCTAAGGCAGCAACAAAATATACCATCAGAGTTAAGGCTAAAGATAGCGACGGAACTATCAAAGATAAGGACCTTTCGTTGACTGTTGGAAATACCAAAAAGTCATCTCTTTCCAAAAATGCTATAACTCTTGGAGAAAGTGTAACCGTAACGTGTTCTGAAGATAAAGCAGTTTCGTATGCTGTGTTCTATAAGCAAACAAGCCAGTCTTCGTGGACAAAGGTAAGAGATTACGCAGCCGGAACTACCGTTAAGGTAACGCCCAAGGCTTCAACAACCTATACCATAAGGGTAAAAGCTAAAGATAGTTCAGGAAATGTAAAATCCAGAGATCTTTCATTAAAAGTTAACCCGGGTTCATTTGCAAACACATCTAAAGTATCTGCGAATACTATAAATCTTGGCAGTACATTAACTGTTACTTGTGCATCTACAGGCGGAACAGGTACAAAGCAGTATGCAGTGTTCTATAAACAGAACAGCCAGTCTTCTTGGACGAAGGTAAGAGGCTATGCAACAGGTACAAGTGTAAAGGTAACGCCTAAGGCTTCAACAACCTACACCATAAGAGTAAAAGCTAAGGATGGTGCAGGAACAGTAAAGGACAAAGACTTTGCAGTTACAGTTAAACCCTCACCTAGCAGCGTAACAGTAACCTGTGCTTCAACAGGTGGAACTGGTACAAAGCAGTATGCAGTATTCTATAAGCAGAACAGCCAGTCCTCATGGACAAAGGTAAGAGGCTATGCAACAGGTACAAGCGTAAAGGTAACACCTAAGGCTTCAACAACCTACACCATAAGAGTAAAAGCTAAGGATGGTGCAGGAACAGTAAAGGACAAAGACTTTGCAGTTACAGTTAAACCCTCACCTTGTCTGCAACTTCGATTGCATATGGAAGCAGTGTAACAGTAACCTGTGCATCAACAGGTGGAACAGGCACAAAACAGTATGCAGTATTCTATATCAAATCCGGTCAGACAGAGTGGACAAAGGTAAAGGGTTACAATACAACTGCAACAGCTAAGGTGACACCTAAGGGTACAGGCACATACAAGATTCGTGTTAAGGCTAAGGACAGTGCAAATACTGTTGAAAATAAGGACTTCACAATTACAGTTACAGCAGCTCTTGCAAATACATCAAAGGTCTCATCAAGCACTGTAAATCTTGGCAGTGCAGTAACAGTAACCTGTGCATCAACAGGCGGAACAGGTACAAAGCAGTATGCAGTGTTCTATAAGCAGAATAGCCAGTCATCATGGACAAAGGTAAGAGATTACGCAACAGGCACAAGTGTTAAGGTAACTCCTAAGGCTGTGACCACTTATACCATTAGAGTAAAGGTTAAGGATGGTAAAAATAATGTTGTAAACAAGGATATTACCGTGGTTGTAAAAGATCCAAATGCTCTTACAAATAATTCTAAAATTGGTGCAACTACAGTTACAGCAGGTGGTTCTCTTAAGGTTACATGTGCAGCTGTAAATGGAACATCTCCTTATTACTATAATATAGAAAGAATGAAGGCTGGTGAAACCGGCTGGACAACAGTAAAAAAATATGCGGCAGTTTCATCCGTAAATGTTACATTTCCGTCAAAGGGTACATATCAGGTAAAAGTTACAGTTATGGATATGGAAGGAAAAACCGCAATTAGCTATTTTACAGTGACAGCAAAATAAAATCAATTTCAGGATCCGTGCAGAAATTAAGTCTGTGCGGATCTTTTTATTCTTTTTAACAAATCAGTAGAATTTGGTTAAAATATTTTGCATTTTATCTAAAAATGTGATATACTGATATTATTATTTGTTTGTTTTGTCTTATGATAAGAAAATATAAAAATCTACTGCATCGGAGGCTGGACCAATGGATAACGATTCTAAAAGAATAAATACATTGTTTGAATTGAATACGGAAGAAAAGGGGAATTTACAGAAAAGACATTTTTCGCCGGAAATTGACGTTGTACCTGAAAAATCACAAAATATAGAGAATTTTGATGAGAAATTGCCTTCTTTTAAACCCGAACAGGATTTTTCGCTCCCTCCGCTCAATTCCGGTTATGTTTCCTCGCTTCCTCCGCTTGATTCTGCATATAGTGGTTCATCGTTGCCGCCGTTACAGTCTGTATCTGTAGCCTCGGCACTTCCGCCACTTGAATCGGAATTTGATTATTTATCCGGGGAAAATGAGGATGCCGACAATGAACAGGAGCTTGATCAGTCAAAAGAATTCGAACAGGAAATTATCGAAAAAAACACTGAATTGGATGAAGAAAACATAGAATCGGATAAAGAGAAAAATAAAGAGAATGTCGATGAAGAAGACAAAAAAAGTAATAATGAGGACAATGACAGCGAATCTGATGAAGATGAAAAGTCTGAAAAGAAGTTCAATATAAAAAAAGTCCTCGTGGCAGTTGTCTGTGCGGCTGTTGTGATGTCGGTTTTTGCAGCTATACTGTTTTTGATTATGAATAATAACAATAGTAATAACGAGGGCTTAACTGGGGCGGATGCACAAGCTACAGCTGGTTCGGATGTTAAAGCCTCAGAAAGCTCATCTGACGTATATTTATCATCGGAAACTCAAAATTCAATCGTTTCAGATGACTAAGCAGTTGATGAATTTTCATCAGAGTTGCTTGAAATTGGTGATTTAGGAGAAAGTATTACATGTTAATACGAAGATAAGACCTTAATAATCAGTGAAAAAATGTTGATGCGTGTTTATATCTTATTGGTTTTCTATATTAATGAATTATAAACAACAATTTGGAAAAATCGTTATATAAGATGGTGTCACTAATATAACATATTATTTGTTTAGTAATTATTGGTACTCAAAAATGCAACTATTCCAGTAAATGTCACAAGTATAGAAGATTATGCACTTCGTGACTGGACATATTCATAAACCATAAATATTAAGGGCAGAAGTCTGTACAGGATGGAATGAAAAACTGAATAGCAAATGTAGTGCTGAAATTGTGTCGAATGCTTGCTTGATTTCCCTCAAAGTTTTTAGCTGATTAGATGTAATATGGTAACAAAATTGGAATTTGTTATATCGGTTTATCTTCAAATGTTTTAAATTGATAAAACTTTTCTTACGGTTGCGGTTGTATCAGGAAAAAAACCTCAGACATAAAGCGTCTGAGGTTTTGTCTTTTTAGGATTATTGAAAATGACCAGGATGTTTATGTCATCCGCCAAGTTCAATCATTTTATCTATGCATTTGCGAGCCTTTGCGATGGTGTCGGGATCAAGAAGGATTTCCTCACCGCCATCACCCTTACAGCAGTTGAGTACATCAACAAGGGTAGTAGCCTTCATATTTGGACAAATAAGATTTTTTGACAAAGGATAAAAGCGTTTATCAGGACACATATATTGAAGATGTTCTGCAATGCTTGTTTCAGTACCGATTATGAATTCTTTTTTATCAGATTTTACTGCATAGTCCATAATGCCGGAGGTTGAACCAACATAGTCAGCTTGTTCCGAGACTGCCGGGATACATTCGGGATGAACAAGAAGCTCTGCATTCGGATGAGATTTTTTTGCATTTTCGGCTTCTTCAGCTGTTATTGCAGCGTGAACAGGACATCCTCCCTGAAGCAGCTTGATATTTTTCTCGGGGATCTGTTTAGCTACGAAAGCACCAAGGTTGCAGTCAGGAATAAAAATAATATTTTCTGCATCAAGCTGTTTTACTATTTTGACTGCTGAGGAAGAAGTAACGCATACGTCGCATACTGTTTTAAGTTCAGTTGTAGTGTTTATATAAGCAACTACAATATAGTCAGGATACATTTTCTTTAGTTGTGTGATCAATTCAACGTCCATTTGTTCAGCCATGGGACATCCTGCAACGGGACACGAAAGTATTACTTTCTTTTCGGGAGAGAGCATTTTTACAGTTTCAGCCATAAACCTTACTCCGCACATTATAACTGTACTGTTTTTGGTTGTTGCGGCAAGCTTACTGAGTGCATATGAGTCTCCTGTAAAATCTGCTACTTCCAATATTTCTCTTGCCTGATAGCTGTGTGCAAGTATACAAATATCTTTTTCCTTTTTCAGACGAATTATTTCGTTCTGAACTTCTTTAATCGTCATAAAAACCTTCCTCTATCTTTTTCAATTTACTGAATATCTACGCATCTGATGAATTTTAAAATGTTGATTTATTTATAGCAGTGAAGATACTGCATTGCCAAGTTTAAAATGAAATATGTCAAGTATGCTTGACATATGGTATGGCTTGTGATAAAATATCCGTGTAGATGATGTCAGTCTGATTTTCTGAATACAGATTTTGGTGCACCGCAAATCGGGCATATCCAACTGTCCGGTAATTCTGTAAATGGAATTAATGAATTACTGTATTCATATTTGCAGATCGTACAGGTGTATTTATCAAGAACTTCTTCTTCTTCGGGGATATATGTAGGTGCAAATTTAGGTGATTTACCCTTTATGGAATTAATGTAGAAATCATAGGTCATAGGCTTTCCTTTTATGGTTTCACTGCCTGCAACAGGTTCTGCAATAAAAATAGTATGTGTGACAGTTTCTACAGTGTTGACAACCTTGCATAAGAACCAACAGCAAATATCCTCTTGGATTACAGGTGCACCCTCACGCAGTATTTTATGTCTGACGTTGTTCAGTTTGTTTCCGTCACGACCTGATGTGAAGCCTAAAGCTCCGATAACAGCACCCGAGGTGTTTTCTGACAGAACACTTACGGTGAATTCGCCGCTTCGTTTGATGCATTCGTTGGTGAAATTGCTGTGGTTAATGCTTACCGCAACAGTCATAGGGTAAGATGAAATCTGTATAACGGTATTTGCAATACAGGCATTTGGTGCAGTAATCCCCTTTGCTCCGACTGCAAACATACCGTATGACAGAGAAGTCAGTATTTTGTCGTACATTAAGTTTTCCTCCTTCGGAAATGTTACCATTATAATAGCATATTTTGCTGTGTTTTACAATAACCTGTTCCAAGCATTTATGTACAAAATACATAAAAAATTTTGGATAAAAAAATCATGCATATAAAAACGGCTGTCAGAATAGCAGACAGCCGAATTTAAATATTTATTGTTCAGCCTGTGAACAGTTTTATAGTACAAAGAATAAGTCCGTAAATAACGGAGCTTGTGGTGCCGTAAACAATCACAGGGCCTGCAATGACAAACATTTTTGCACCTAATCCCATAACGAATCCTTCGGTTTTGAATTCTATTGCCGGTGATACTACAGAATTGGCAAATCCTGTTATTGGAACAAGAGTTCCTGCACCTGCATATTTAGCAATGTTGTCATACCAACTCAGTGCGGTAAATAAGGCGGCAAGGAATATTAGTGTAATGCTTGTCATACATTGTGCATCCTTTATAGACATACCTACAGCATATTGGTAGGTATCAGTGAGAGCCTGTCCTATTGTGCAGATCAGTCCCCCGGAAAGAAATGCATATATGCAATCCCTTAACAGTTTACTTTTGGGAGATACACGGCTTACCATTGAGGAATATTCTTTCTGAGAAATGTTCATTATATCATATCCTCTTTATAAAAATTTATATATAATAGCTTTTCCTGATTTTATGATTTTTATTAAAATATTTAAAAATAAAAAAACGGCATACAGGTGATGTTAGTGTTTAAAGAAATATATCTTGATAACAGTGCAACTACAGTGGTTTGTATTGAAGCAGCAAAAAAGGTCGTTGAAATAATGACTGAAAAATACGGTAATCCTTCATCCCTCCATTTAAAAGGACTTGAAGCAGAGCACGAGCTTGAAGCTGCAAGAAGAGAGGCTGCGAAGCTTCTTGCAGCTGACAGCGGAGAAATTTATTTCACCTCTGGAGGTACCGAGAGCAACAATACGGCAATTTTCGGAGCGGTGCGTGCATTAAAGCGAAAAGGGAATAGAATAGTAACAACCGCTATAGAGCATTCATCCGTAATGGAAACTATGGCTCAGTTAGAAAAGAACGGCTTTGAGGTTATATATCTTAAGCCTGACAGCAGCGGAAGAGTTGGTATAGATTCTTTAAAGGAAGCAGTAAATGAAAGTACAATACTTGTAAGTATAATGGCTGTGAATAATGAAACAGGTGCAATCCAACCGATAGAATCCGTGAGAAAAATCATTGATAAAGCATCCTCACCGGCATTGTTCCATGTAGATGCAGTACAGGGATTTGGCAAAATGTTGATAAAACCCGGAAAACTTGGCATAGATCTTTTGAGTGCAAGCTCGCATAAAATACACGGACCTAAGGGAGCAGGTATTTTATACATTCGCAGAGGAGCAAGGATAATACCGCTTCATTATGGTGGAGAGCAAGAAAAAAAGATTCGTCCCGGAACAGAAGCCCTTCCCGCAATATGTGGAATGGGTGAAGCAATCAAGGCACTGCCTGATATAAAAGCTGAAGAATGTTTTGTCAGGGAGCTTAATGAGTATCTGCGCAGCAGGCTGAAAGAGCTTGATAATGTGCAAATAAATTCTGATGATAAATGTTGTCCATATATTATAAACTTTTCTGTTGTAGGCATACGTTCCGAAACTATGCTTCATTATCTTGAAGAAAGAGGAATATACCTTTCCAGTGGTTCGGCGTGTGCGAAGGGAAAGAAAAGTTATGTTCTGAGTTCAATGGGACTTAGTTCAGAAAGAGCAGATTCGGCGTTAAGGGTGAGCTTTTCAAGATATAACTCCCGGGATGAAATTGACATTCTTGTAAAAGAACTGACAAATGCTAACAATACTCTTGCACGAATCAAATAAAAGTGTTAAACTTCTATTATGCCGTAATAAAAATACAAAGATCTATATAAACACTGTACTTCTTGGTATTTTCTGTATATTGATGCAGCGGAATGGAAGTTGTGGCTTAAATAATAGTTTGAGTGTAATTGGGAGTGGCAGCCTGCCGATGTAACTTGCCTGTAAAGCAAAATCAGGCACAAAAGGTTGCATAGTGAAGCAAATAGCCGCTAAAGCAGCCTAATTAAGTGCTGTGTCGGCGGATGTAGAGTAAATCGGCTTGAAATCTGTGCCGGATGCAGCGGAACGGAAGTTGCGGCTTAAATAATAGTTTGAGCGTAATTGGGAGTGGCAGCCTGCCACCGGGAGGTTAAAGGATGAAGGAAATTGTACTTGTAAAGCTTGGAGAGATAGTGCTTAAAGGGCTTAACAGAAAAAATTTTGAGGATACACTTATAAGGAGTATGAAAAGAAGACTGTCAAAGATTGGCAGCTTCAAGGTGCGTGCTGCACAGTCAACCATATATGTTGAGCCGATGGATGACGATATTGATATGGATGATGTTACAGAATGTGTATCCAGAATTTTTGGTGTGGCAGCTTTTGCAAGGGCTTGTACCGCTGAAAAGGATCTTGAAAAAATAAAGCAGGCAGCATGTGAATATCTGCGAGATGTGCTTGAGGATGCTAAAACCTTTAAGGTTGAAGCAAAACGTTCCGATAAAAAATTCCCATATAAATCACCGGAAATATGTACAGAGGTCGGAGGATGCCTGTTGGAAACATTTCCGCATCTTACAGTTGATGTGCACAATCCGGATGTTACTGTTACAGTTGAAATAAGGGATTTTGCAGCATATATAAGGTCAGATCTTATAAGAGGTGCAGGAGGCATACCGGTAGGTACGGGAGGTAAGGCCTGTGTTCTTATCTCAGGAGGTATAGACAGTCCGGTAGCTTCATATATGATGGCAAAAAGAGGACTTGAGCTTATAGCTGTACATTTTGCAAGTCCGCCGTATACAAGCCTGAGAGCCGAGGAAAAGGTAGAAGAACTTCTCAGACGTGTTGCAAGATACAGCGGAAGAATAAAAATGTTTACAGTTCCTTTTACACATATTCAGGAGCAGATAAGAGAAAATTGCAAGGAAGAATATTTTACCATAATAATGAGACGGTTTATGATGCAGATATCCGAGCAGATCGCACGTGAGAACGACTGTCAGGCACTTATAACAGGCGAAAGTCTCGGACAGGTTGCAAGCCAGACAATAGGTTCTGTTGCGTGTACGGACGCAGTTTGTGCAATGCCTGTATTCAGACCGCTTATAGGTATGGACAAAGAGGAGATAATTGAAATTTCAAGAAAAATAGATACTTTTGAGGTATCTATACAGCCTTATGAGGATTGTTGTACGGTGTTTACACCTAAGCACCCAAGAACAAGACCTGTTATAGAAACAGTAGCTGCCGAACAAAATAAAACTGATTGTGAAGCACTCATTAAGGAAGCAGTTGAAAATGTAAAGATAACAGTTATTCAATAGATTAGATCTAAAAAATGAATCAGTATACTTCAGGAGGGAAACAAGATGAATGCAGAAATTTATTTTCCCAGAAACGGCAAGGCATTTGGACAGACATCAGAAAAAAGCTTTGAAAATACTATAAAGAAGCTTGGTGATATAAATGTAAATATCATATATAAAACCGAGGTAAACCTTACGGAGCAGAGTATCAGTGAAGCATTGAGCGTAAGCAATTCGGGCGATGAAAAGATCGGTATTATTTTTATTGCCGATGCACTTTCTGAAGACAGCACCGAAAAAGCTAAGGAAATTCTTGAGAGTGTGGGTATTATCGGAAAGATCAAAAGATATGAAGCTGAATGTAAGAATCCTGAGGAAACAGAGCAGACAGCGGAAAATCCTTCTGAGAAAAAAAAGAAGAAAAAGAAAAGAAATAAAAAATCGGATAATGAAGAGTCTCTTATAGATATAAGTCAGGGCATTGTGTCAATTGAAAAGCCAAATGTGTATTTCTATACGGTAGAATACAATAACAAGCTTATAGTTGTTCTGCCAAAACACGATGTTCTTGATACGGATTTTAGCAAGACTCTGTATACGGCTGCTAAAAAGCTTGTATCACCAAA
>CADACB010000039.1 GCA_902786345.1 uncultured Ruminococcus sp.
GTTGTTCTCGGAAACATATCAACCGGGACTGCCTCCTGTAGTTTGTAACCAAGCTCTTCAAAAAGATATATATCCCTTGCAAGTGTAGCCGGATCGCACGAAACATAAACAACTCTTTTTGGTGATATTCTTGCAATTGTGTGGATGAGATTTGTGTCACACCCCTTTCTTGGAGGATCCACTATCACACAATCAGGTTGAATGCCTCTGGTTTCAAGTTTTTCAGCGGCAGATGATGCATCCGCACATATAAATTCAGCATTATTAATATCATTATATAACGCGTTCTTTCTCGCGTCCTGTATTGCCTCAGGTATAATTTCCACTCCGATAAGCCTTCTAACCTTTTTTGCCATAGATAAACCGATCGTACCTGTACCACAATACAAATCAACAAGTGTTTCATTCGGTTTAAGATCTGCGAATTCTGATGCTATGTTATACAAAATCTCCGCTTGATCACGATTCACCTGATAAAATGAAAGTGGAGATATACGGAATTTTAGTCCGCACAATTCATCTGTAATATATCCGTCGCCATAAAGTGTTCTGCAAAAAGTACCGGTAATAACATTTGTTTTTTTTGTATTCGTATTCAGAACTACCGTTTTCAAACAATCAATATTTTCAGAAAGCATTCTGACCAACTGCTTCTCCTTACGCAGTTCTTTTGCATTCGCTACGATACACACCATAAGTTCATTTGTCTTTTCCGCATACCTTAGATAAAGATGTCTTAATACTCCTGTATGAGTTGATTCATCGTATGGCTTTATATTGGTATTGTTTGCCCATTCGAGAAAAACCTTTATAGCCTCGTCAAATATCTCTGACTGCAATAAACATTTATTTAATGGTATAACACGGTGACTTCTTGGTGCAAAAAAACCTACACTTATTTTTCCATCCCGATCAATTGTCACAGGAAGCTGTGCCTTGTTTCTATATCTGTTTTCGGATACACTTCCTCTGATATTTGATATTTTTTTAGTATCAATTCCACCTATTCTGCTTAGAGCATCACTTACCCTCTTTTGCTTGAACATAAGTTCGGATTTATAATTGATATGACGAAAAGAGCATCCTCCGCATTGCTGTGAAATTTGACAGTCACTGCAAATTCTATCAGGTGATGGAACAATCAATTTTTCTATCTTACCGTAAGCATAGTTTTTTGCCGTCTTTAGAATTTTTACCAATATCTCATCGCCTACAGCCGATGAAGGTACAAAAACTGCAGCACCATCTATTTTACACACTCCACTTCCTTCTGTTGTATAATCTATCACTTTAGCTTGATATATCTCATTTTTCTTTAACTCCAATACTATCATCCCCATTGTAACGACGCATCAAATTTTTATAGTTAATTCTTGTTTATTATATCATCTTTTTATATAAAAACCAAGCATTTTACATTTGACAAGCCAACAAACTGCCACGGAAAACTTGCGTTTACGTTCGCTTATACGCACTTTAACTGAATAAAATCAACTATAGTTCCAAGGAATAAACTTCCGTAATTATTACACTATTCAAACAC
Organism: uncultured Ruminococcus sp.; assembly: GCA_902786345.1. GTDB lineage: Bacteria > Bacillota > Clostridia > Oscillospirales > Acutalibacteraceae > UBA1213. Next base: position 1,544 of record CADACB010000039.1, read on the forward strand.
ATTGGCACTGTACCCAATCTACGCTTCATTCGCTTACGTTTAATTTGACTACCTAAAAATTAATTGCCGTACCTCAAAATAAACCTCAAAATCATCCGTTACAATTGTCAACCAATTTAATATTTTAGGTTGACAATTATAATAAAACGTACTATAATAGGATTGCAGAATGAAAGGAAATGATAAAATGAATAATTTACGCAAAAACACACATCTGCTGGACATAGTATATATAGCTGCATTTACTGCTCTTATAACAATTTGTTCACAGATAAGCATCCCAACACCGATTGCACCGTTTACATTGCAAACATTTGCAGTTTTTCTTGCCGGTTGTATGCTTGGATGGGCAAGAGGCACTCTGAGTGTTGTTGTATACATACTTCTTGGTATAATCGGCATACCAGTATTTGCACAGTTTTCATCAGGTCTGGGTACATTATTTGGTATGACCGGAGGATACATTATAGGATTTATATTTACAGCCTTGATAACAGGCTTTATGTGTAAGCTTCTTGGAAAGAAAATCTGGGTTCTCATATTATCAATGGTTATTGGTCTTATTGTATGCTATGCATTTGGAACAGTCTGGTTTATGGTTGTATATTCTCAGAATAATGGTCCGATCGGATTATGGACTGCTCTTACATTATGTGTAATTCCATATCTTATTTTCGATGCTGCTAAAATTGCTGCTGCTGCCATATTGGTGAATCGCCTTGATAAAATCATCAAACTTTAAACTCAGACCACATCACAGCCTTTGCATACAATTCTTTGAAGGCAAGGGATACAATGAATCATTCATCCGGAATATGACCAACATAATAAACTATCTGAACCAACAAGATCCTCTTTTGAGTCTTACACAGGATTGTGATATTATATGCAATTCCTGTCCAAATAAGATATGCGAAAAATGTAAACATAACAGCAAAGTACAAAAAATTGATAATATGTGTTTTTATGTATCAGGGCTCAAAGCAGGAGATCTCATAAAATGGTCTGTTTTGAGAGAAAAAGTATATGAATTAATAATCTCCACCGGTAAGCTTTATGACATATGCGGTGATTGCCAATGGAGCACAATATGTAAAAACAAATCAAATAATCTCTAAAATATCTTTCTGTGTGCGAGAGAAAATCCCGCATTAATTCTACTTTCATCTCTAATCTTTTGATATATTTTTCTTTGCTTGCTAATACATATCTCATCTGTGCCAGTTTATCCAATTTCTCTATTGATGGTGGTATACTACCGTTTTTACACAGGCGTCTCCTCTTCTTTAGAGCTTTTCCTGTTTCCACCATCCTTTGCTTTTTATTGTATCTTGTTTTAAAGTCTTGCATTTCGTTATATATAAATCCGAGTTTGTTTCCTATTTCTCTGAGAGTATGACCCCGATTTATCATGTTGATTATTTCTGTTTCATAATAGATAATATGTTGATATTTCCTGCTCATAAAAATGACCTCCTATGGTATCTTTATTCTACCATAGGAGGTCTGTTTTTTCTATTGTCTACTTTTTACGGAGCTGTTCAGTCAGTTAACCCTCTGATTTTTTTATACTAATCATACAAACAGCATAGCATAAGTGACAGCAATATAATTTTTATAAATATATTATTGACCACATTCTCACCCATTACGTCACTAAACAATACACCTATAGTCATTGTTTTACTTTCTTCTTCAATTTCAACCTCTTTTTCCTCACATCATCCACTGAATCTCTTTCTATCCCTTCATAATCATTTTCTGAACTATTACAAAAGCATAAAAAAGCACCCTCCGTAAGTTTCCTTACAGAAGGTGCTGAACTCATTATATAATTGAAAGAAAAATCAATGATTATTCAAAGATCTTAGCAACAACGCCTGAACCAACTGTTCTGCCGCCCTCACGGATAGCGAAACGAAGTCCCTCTTCCATAGCGATAGGAGTGATAAGCTCAACATCCATATCAACGTTATCACCAGGCATACACATCTCTGTGCCCTCAGGAAGGTTGATAACACCTGTAACGTCTGTTGTTCTGAAATAGAACTGAGGACGATAGTTGTTGAAGAAAGGTGTATGACGGCCGCCCTCGTCCTTAGTAAGAACGTAAACGTGACCCTGGAACTTTGTGTGAGGATGAACTGAACCGGGCTTTGCAATTACCTGTCCACGCTCGATCTCTGACTTCTGAATACCACGAAGAAGAACACCAACGTTATCGCCTGCCTCAGCGAAGTCAAGAGTCTTTCTGAACATCTCAAGACCTGTAACAACTGACTTTCTCTTCTCTTCCTGAAGACCAACGATCTCAACTTCCTCAGAAACCTTGATCTGACCTCTCTCAACTCTACCTGTAGCAACTGTACCACGACCAGAGATTGTGAATACGTCCTCAACAGGCATAAGGAAAGGAAGATCAGTTGTACGCTCAGGAGTAGGAATATACTCGTCAACAGCCTTCATAAGCTCGTGAATGCACTCATACTCAGGAGCATTAGGATCCTTAGAATCAGATGTAAGAGCCTTATAAGCAGAACCGCGGATGATAGGAGTATCATCGCCCGGGAACTCATACTCGTTAAGAAGCTCACGAATCTCCATCTCTACGAGATCGAGAAGCTCTTCATCGTCAACTTGGTCAGTCTTGTTCATAAATACAACGATGTAAGGAACGCCAACCTGACGTGAAAGAAGGATGTGCTCTCTTGTCTGAGGCATAGGACCGTCAGCAGCAGAAACAACGAGGATAGCGCCGTCCATCTGAGCTGCACCTGTAATCATATTCTTTACATAGTCAGCATGTCCGGGGCAGTCAACGTGTGCATAGTGACGGTTAGGTGTTTCATACTCAACGTGAGCAGTGTTAATTGTGATACCACGCTCTCTCTCTTCAGGAGCCTTATCGATGTTAGCGTAATCAACGAAATCTGCATCACCCTCAAGGTTAAGAACCTTAGTGATAGCTGCTGTAAGAGTTGTTTTGCCGTGGTCAACGTGGCCGATAGTACCAATGTTAACGTGTGGCTTATTTCTTTCAAATTTTTCCTTTGCCATTGGAATTTACCTCCTAAATAAAAATTTTTAAGCGTTGCACTTGGTCTTATTTTAACAATAATAAGACCAAATTGCAAGCATTTTTGATAAATTTATAAAAAATTAATCATCTTTTTTGCTGCGTGATGATATAATGTCATCAGCAATGTTCTTTGGAACCTCTGCATAAGAGTTAGGCTCCATAACATACTGTCCGCGGCCCTGAGTCTTTGAACGCATATCTGTTGCGTAGCCGAACATTTCAGAGAGCGGAACAAGCGCTGAAATTCTCTGTGCACCTGCAACAGCTTCCATACCCTGAATCATACCACGGCGTGAGTTAAGGTCGCCGATAACGTCGCCCATATATTCCTCAGGAACTGTTACAGTCACCTTCATAATAGGCTCAAGAATAACAGGATCTGCTTTTCTCATACCCGACTTGAATGCCATTGAAGCTGCAATCTTAAATGCCATTTCAGAAGAGTCAACCTCGTGATAAGAACCATCATAGAGAGTAACCTTTACGTCAACAACATTATATCCTGCAAGTACGCCTGAGAGCATTGCTCCCTGAATACCTGCGTCAACAGCAGGAATATATTCCTTCGGGATAGCGCCGCCGACAACAGCATTGACAAACTCATAGCCCTTGTCTTTGTTAGGTTCAATTCTGATCTTAACGTGACCATACTGTCCCTTACCGCCTGACTGTCTTGCATATTTCTCATCAACATCTGCATTTCTGCGAATTGTTTCCTTATATGCAACCTGAGGCTTACCGATGTTTGCCTCAACCTTAAATTCACGGAGAAGTCTGTCTACAATAATCTCAAGGTGAAGCTCACCCATACCGGCGATAATTGTCTGACCTGTTTCCTCGTCTGTATAAGCCTTGAAGGTAGGATCTTCTTCAGCGAGCTTTGCAAGAGCAATGCCCATCTTTTCCTGACCTGCCTTTGTTTTCGGCTCAATTGCAACACGAATAACAGGATCCGGGAATTCCATTGATTCAAGAATAACAGGATGTGACTCATCACAGAGAGTATCACCTGTTGTTGTATTTTTAAGACCTACGGCAGCAGCAATATCGCCTGCATATACAGTTTCAATATCCTGTCTGTGGTTAGCGTGCATCTGAAGAATTCTTCCGATACGCTCCGTATTGTCCTTTGTTGAGTTATAAACCGATGAACCGGCATTAAGCGTACCCGAATAAACACGGAAGAAACAGAGCTTACCAACATATGGGTCGGTTGCAATCTTGAATGCAAGAGCTGCAAACGGCTCTGAATCTGAAGAAGGAACCTCAACCTCTTCTTCTGTATTTGGGTTAATACCACGAATTGCAGGTACATCTGTCGGAGCGGGCATATAGTCAACAATTGCATCAAGAAGCTTCTGAACACCCTTGTTGCGGTATGATGTACCACATGTTACAGGAACCATTGTATTATCTATTGTTGACTGACGGATGATTCTCTTGATGTCTTCTTTTGTAGGCTCTTCACCCTCAAGATACTTTTCAAGAAGCTCCTCATCCTGCTCGCAAACGTGCTCAATAAGCTCTGCACGATACTTTTCTGCAAGCTCCTTCATATCCTCAGGAATATCCTCAACCTTCATATCCTTGCCCAGATCATCATAATAGATGTCTGCATTCATTTCAACCAGGTCAACAATACCCTTAAAGGTATCCTCTGCACCGATCGGGAGCTGAATCGGAACAGCGTTGCATTTAAGACGATCCTTCATCATCTTTACAACGTTATAGAAGTCCGCACCCATAATGTCCATCTTGTTGACATATACCATACGCGGAACCTTATATTTATCTGCCTGTCTCCAAACGGTTTCAGACTGAGGCTCAACGCCGCCCTTAGCACAGAGAACTGTTACAGAGCCGTCAAGTACACGGAGTGAACGCTCAACCTCAACTGTAAAGTCAACGTGACCGGGGGTGTCGATAATATTTATTCTGTGGCTTCCCTTGTCGCCGTCGCTTCCTGCCCAGAAACAAGTTGTAGCAGCAGATGTAATTGTAATACCTCTTTCCTTCTCCTGTGCCATCCAGTCCATCGTTGAAGCACCCTCGTGGGTCTCGCCGATCTTATGGTTAACACCGGTATAGAAAAGGATACGTTCTGTTGTTGTTGTTTTACCGGCATCAATGTGAGCCATAATGCCGATATTTCGTGTCATTTCAAGTGATACTTGCCTTCCCATTTAAATCCTCCTTATTTTTTTCAGCGGTGAAGCTCACCGCCTGCTGTCAGGCAGCAATATTAGTGCTGTTACCATCTGTAGTGTGCGAATGCCTTATTAGCTTCTGCCATTCTGTGTGTTTCCTCGCACTTCTTGGCAGCACCGCCGACACCGTTAACAGCATCAAGGATTTCTCCGGCAAGTCTTTCCTTCATAGTTTTTTCGGATCTGAGTCTTGAATATCTTGAGATCCAACGAAGTCCGAGTGTCTGTCTTCTCTCAGGTCTTACCTCCATAGGAACCTGGTAAGTAGCGCCGCCCACACGGCGAGCCTTAACCTCAAGAGTAGGCATAACCTTTTCCATAGCCTGCTCAAAAACCTCAAGCGGCTCTTTTCCTGTCTTTTCATTCACGATATTGAAAGCACCGTAAACGATCTTCTGAGCTACACCCTTTTTTCCATCATACATTATATTGTTGATCAGACGGGTAACGAGCTTTGAATTATAAACCGGATCCGGCAAAACGTCACGTTTTGCAACATTACCTCTTCTTGGCACTTTACTTCCCTCCTTCACATTTGTGATTTCATAGGTACTCGAAAGGACTTTGCTTCCGTATTGCCGTACAGAGAGGCATAAATATATATAAAAATACATCTCTGTATTGCATTATCATTAAACGTAAATCCTTAAGAATGTTTGATTTTTCCGAAAATTTTAAAGTCTCGGATCACTTTTTGCCTGCCTTCGGACGCTTTGCACCATACTTGGAACGAGCCTGCATACGCTTTGCAACGCCCTGTGCGTCAAGTGTACCACGGATTATATGGTAACGAACACCAGGCAGATCCTTAACACGTCCGCCTCTGATAAGAACAACGCTGTGCTCCTGAAGGTTATGACCTACACCGGGAATATAGGATGTTACCTCTATGCCGTTTGAAAGTCTTACTCTGGCAATCTTTCTGATAGCTGAGTTAGGCTTTTTAGGTGTAGCTGTCTTAACAGCAGTACAAACGCCTCTCTTCTGAGGTGAGTTCTGATCAATAGCTCTGCGCTTTTTTGAGTTCCAACCCTTCAAAAGTGCCGGAGCCTTTGCTTTCTTTTCAGAAACCTCTCTGCCCTTACGAACTAACTGGTTAAATGTTGGCAATTCCTGCACCTCCTTGCATATAAAATATTTATGTTTAACGGTCATCTGAAATATGAACCGATAAACAGCCTCTTATTCAATTTTACTGTAATTTTCAACAAGTTTCCAAAGAAAACAGACAACCCTTACAGTAAAATCGGAATTATCAGGTTCTATACCTGCAATTTAAAATTTTACCATAAGGGTACATCATTTGTCAAGACTTATTTTTACACAGGCGGCGGCGCGTGACCGCGCTGGACAATTCGCGACTGCGTTCGGCGGCAAGCTGCCGCTCCCGTGTTCGCGACTGCGTTCGGCGGCAAGCTGCCGCTCCCATTTTCGCGACCGCGTTCGCTTACGCTCACTCTGTTTTTCCAACCAAAACATACGCCGATCGCGGTTTTCCCTTCCCCACACTCCTTGCGTCGTGCTTTCGGAAGGGTTCTGCAAAAAGCGGCAGTTACATTTTGAATAACAGTTTCATAAAACCGCTGAATGTTTTTGCGGCTTTTTTAATACCGCTTAATATCTTTTCAAGGTTAGTTCGGGACAAACGGTAATTCATATTGTCCGCGTGCTGCAGCCATAAACGTATCGGTAACTTCCTTTTCAATACCGCACGCATCCTTTATAACTATCTTAAGATCCATATTCTCAGGCTGAAAATTTCTGGTAAGTACACCCTGAAGCATAAAAGAACTTCCTGTCTGATCCTTTGAATATTCATTCCACTCCTCAGCAGTTGCAGACTTATAGAATACATCATATGTATATTCGCCTGTACCGCCTGAAACACTGAGATTTACAGTTACAGAAGTATCACTAAAAACAGTCCTGCGATTGTTTTTAAAAGAAACAGACGCTTCAACCGGCTCAACAACTTTAAATGTGCCATATTCGGTCTTTCTTACAACACCGTTTTCATCCTTTACCTTAACACAAATATAATAATCACCTGTTGCAGGCTGATTGATTGTAACCTCATTTGCTGTTTCAAAATGCTGAACACAGTTCCAGTCAAGCTGTGGATTTGCTTCGTATTCGCTCTTGAGAACATAATATACCGCATAAGTATGTGTTCCAACACCGCCTTCTGACGAAACTGTCACTGCCAGATCGCTGCCTGAAAGTATCGCGTCAGAAGAAAGCTCATAGCCGACTGTAAGATCATCAGTAACAGAAAGTGTTGTATATTCCTTTCTTACACGTCCTGATGAATCCTTAACCTTTACACATACGTCATAGCTGCCTGCCTTTGCAGGCTTAAACGAAAATTCGTTGCTATCGGTAAAATGGCTTACCATCTTCCAGCCGTTATCACTTGCTTTCTTGTAATAAAAAGCATAGGTATATCCGCCTGAACCGCCCTCTGCCACAACATTTATCTCTGCTGTCTGACCAAGCTTAATATTGTCTGAAGTATATTGGGTTGTTACATTAAGATCATCACTTACAGTAAACTGTTTATAAGTCTTGGAAATTCTGCCGGACTCATCCTTCGCTTTTACGCATAATTCAAAATCTCCGGCTCTCTTTGGAGTAATCTCCTTTATAAAGTTCGAGTCATATGACTGAACACATGTCCATTTTGTATCATCAGAACGCTTATAGAAAAAGGCGTATTTGTGTTCACCCACGCCGCCCGAAGAAGCTGAGGTTACAACAACCTTATTTCCAAGTGAGATCTGTTCAGAGGATATTTCTGCCGAAAGCTCAAAATCATCAATAACATTAAATGAAAACACTTCCCTTCTTACAAGCTTGCCGGCTTCATTCTTTGCCTTTACGCAAACATCATATGTGGTTGCCTTTGCAGGTTTAACAGCAACTTCAGAATTTTCTGAAAACGCCTGTGCTGTTTTCCAACCTGTTTCACTCTGCTTCTTGTAATAAACAGCATATGTATAGCCCTCTGAGTCGTCAGCCTCAGAAGCCTTGACAGTAACACTTCCTCCCAAAGGAATTGTTTCTGACGAGAGCTTGCTGTTTACCTCTACAGTCTCTTCAATCACAAATTCATCCTCAGCCGCATTAACGCTCATTATGGGCAATGCAGCAGCCTGAACAAGCAAAACACCTGTCAGAATTGCTATCATAAGTTTTCTTTTCATTTCAATTGCCTTCCTGTCATTGTCTTTTCAGATAAAAAAATTGTACATGTACTAATTTTAGCACAATCAAATTAAATATTCAATATCATCTGCCTAAATTTTCCCTTTTTCGTGGCTCATATGTATTTTATTATACAGCTTAATCTTCAAACACAGCGGTAATCCCAACACAGGCAATACCTAAGGGAAGGCATATTACGTTTTAACAGTGTCTGTTTCTCATTGTAAAATGTGATTTTTAAATCACACAGTCAGCACCATTATTACTTATCAAAATTATCATCCTTTTTTCTGCCAAGCCTTCTTATTATGGACAATAATTTATTTTTGTCAGCCTCTGCTCTTTTATCCTTATCTCTGAAAATATATACACGATGAATTGTTTTTCTTGCAAACTTACTCATATTACTTATCTGGTCAGTAATACCGGCACTTTTGGTGATTATACCCTGTTTAGCCTGACTTGTTTTTTGCGCAATATTTTCCACGATATTTGACATACTGTTATTGAACGAATTTTCTGTACGAATTACGATCTGATCAAAATTATGCAGTGCTGTTACGGTCAGCGTAATATCAACCGCAAATATGAACAGCATACACAATGACAGCAGTTCCACTATTATTGCAGGTATACTGTCAATCAGTCCCTCACAAAAAGGACCTATTACATTAACAATCAACAATCCCGCAGCCCCGAATCCAAGACTTGTAAACAAACTTATTCTTCCATGTAAATTCAAAGGAAAGTGACTATAGTCCCACCATAAGGCGTGAAACAGTTTTTCCATTATCCAAGAGGTTGTATATTCCAGAAACGCACTGCCAATCACAGAAATAACATAAACCAGCCACGGGCTCAGGGTAATGCCCTGTCCCGCAAAGAAATAAACTATGACAGAAATAGCCACAGCCCCGGTTCCATAAATCGGTACTACCGGTCCATACAAAAAGCCTCTGTTTTCCCACTTGCCGTCTTTTATCGTACAAAAAACAGTTTCATATATCCAGCCCAGAAAACTGTATATCAGAAACAAACACACATATTTGCTTATCCACATTCTTCTGATCACCTCCTAAACAGTGTTTCGTCTATCGAAACAAGCTTATCTGCAATGCATACAATCCACGCTTCCTTTGAACGAGGAATTCGTTTTATATTCAGCGGCCACATATGACAATATATCACGTGACAGGTTTTATCATCTATTTTTAAAAATTTTTTTGCATTCACACACGCAGCAGATGCGTGTGTAAAACCATGAAGACGATGCTCCCCATTATCATCCTTATGCCAGTCATAAAGATAGAAGTCGTGAAGCATTGCTCCTGTCAACAGCACTTTTAAATCAGAATGCAATGCAAAAAATTTATCTATGCTATAGCTTAGATTTGCAACACGCATACAATGTTCAAAGGTTGAAACCCTCCCGTGCTGTATAAATTTTTTCATTGTCTGAACATGGCTGTTCGATTGCAGTGAAAAAAGGATTTCTTGTTTTTCTTTATCGCGATTCATATATCTCAACTCCAAAAGTCACGGTTTGATGTTTCATAATAATTTATTTTCACTTTGTTACGGAATTTGAATGATAAGCTCACTTTTCATTTATCAACGCAACATAACTGCCTTTGGTAAATTAAGCTTGCGTATTTTGTGCATCTGCACACTTTAAGTTTACATCAACTTAAATGTTGTTATCGAACATTAACCCGATTCTCGTTTATACGCAGTAAAATAAATTGTATTATTAGTGAGATTTATATTAACATATATCCTTACTTTTTTCAATCCTATGATAACCCAAAAACACATACCTTGAATTTTGATAAATTAATAATTTCATAATTTTTGGTGAATTTTAAAAATTATACTTGCTTTTTCATTACTCTTATGTTAGAATGATACAGTCATCTGATGATGCAAAATATATAAATATATCCGGAGAGTTGTCCGAGCTGGCCGAAGGAGCACGATTGGAAATCGTGTAAACGGCAACAACCGTTTCGAGGGTTCGAATCCCTCACTCTCCGCCAGTGCATGACCGCACGGAACGATTCACGTTCGACTTTTGTCGGGCGTGATATTTTTTTTGCAGCAACTTAGAAATGTCTTTTTCGTATTATGCTTACAATGCATAACCGCAATAAACAATTAGTATAGTCGATCTCTGCGGTCATTTTTTCGAGGTTCAGTGCCCTGCTGCTTTTCAAGAATACATTTGTTTTATTCTCTCTTTCCAAAGCTGAAGCCCTGTCGAAAAAACCGGCAGGATTTTTGCTTTTTATTATTCATTTTCAAGTTTTAAGTCCGCTGTTTTACAATTCCACATTCGCCATTGATAAGCCTCTCCCCCGTCTTTCTCTGAATGCTCCGCTTTCAAGCCGTTTAAGAAATTTATTCTGCTGTTCTCTTTCCGCTATGACAAAGCATCTGTAAATATCCTGCCGGTCACCGGGCATTCTCGTACCTGAGTTTACAAAACCTCTGCGAAAATCACAGGCAAAATAATTATCACTTCCCGTAACTGTATCTCCGAATGTTCTCATCTCTGAAACGGAAACAACTGCTTTCTTCTCTTTTACCAAGGCAAGACCGTCGCCGTCAAGGCGTTCGGGTGAAGCCGTCGTATATTCCTCCCTTATGGGAGGAATATACTTCTTTTTCTTCTTATCTGTTGTTACTGATGTGTTACCGC
>CADACB010000040.1 GCA_902786345.1 uncultured Ruminococcus sp.
TGACTGTATCCATAAAAAACACATTTTTTGCTTTCAACATCCTTGTTAATAAAATACCTAATAAGCATATTATAACAACAAGTATATCCTTTAAAAAAACTCCGATATTTTATAATATAATATATCTTATTCTTTAACGAACATATAAAAGAACACCTGCTGTTTGTGTGACAGTAGGTGTCCTTTTGGGTCAGATAATTTTCAACGATCTCTAATGTATTATATAATTCTTATTATAATTCCTCTATTTCAGAATGATTTTTGCATATTATTACTATGATTTGCTTGACACACTAATATATAAAAGATATAATGTGATTGTATAGTATCTTTTAAAAAATCTGTGCAAAGGAGTAAACAATAATGAATGCTTTAGTATGTGAAATGTGCGGAAGTCAAGACCTTGTCAAGCAAAACGGATTGTATGTTTGTCAGCACTGTGGCACAAAATATACAGTTGAAGAAGCCAAAAAGCTTATGATTGAAGGCACTGTAGATATTAAGGGAACAGTTAAAGTAGATAATTCCAAAGATATTGAAAATTTGTATCAAGTCGCACGTCGTGCAAAGAAGGATAACAATGCTGTAAGTGGTGAAAAATACTATGATATGATTATGGTAAAAGATCCTACAAGTTGGGAAGCATCTTTTTATGTAGTATATTTTAGAGCATATCAAAGTAAGATTGCCGATATACAATCTGCATCTATTTCGATATCCAATTGTATAAATACCGTTTTAGGACTAATAAAAGACAATGTTGAAGAAAGAAATGATCAGATAAATTCAGTCAAAGAGGTTGCAGAAAAATGTACTACCATAGCAAATATGCTTTACGATTCAGCTGTGCATCACTATAATGGGATAGATTATTCCATAAGGGAAAGATATAATCAAGAATTACTAGACAGATGTTGTGCAGCAAGAGATATTATGTACAAACTCGGTGACACTATAGATACTATATTTAATGATTATAAAGAATTAAATTTCGTTGCTGTAGATGCATGGAAGAATGGGATTATTAAACATACTGCCAATTTTAGACTTTTCAGAAATAAAAGTGCTAATAAGAGTATTATTTTGGGATATGCATCTAAAATCAAAAAATACGACTCAGGTTATGTTACACCTACAGTTAATGGCTGTTATGTTGCCACTTGTGTTTACGGTTCATACGACTGTCCGGAAGTATGGACACTGCGCCGTTACCGTGATTTTTCTCTTGCAAAAACATGGCACGGCAGAGCCTTCATTCGTACATACTATGCAATAAGCCCCACACTTGTAAAATGGTTCGGCAACACTAAGTGGTTCAAGAAAATGTGGAGAGGTAAACTTGACCGCATGGTTAAAAAGCTCCAAGATAAGGGTTACGAATCAACTCGATACTATGATAGGTGATATGTAAAAACTAATCAGCACTTACCTGAATAATAGGGGTGCCGATTATTATTTTTCAACAGTTCCGATTTGTTCCCACTTTGCTCCAATTTCCGAAATAATGATTATGATACTATTTCATTGCCGGATATAGCCGTATTGAAGACAGCCGTAAACCACTATACACAGAATCCCCCGAAATCCTCGTCTTATATGATAGTCTGACTGCACTTTTTTCTTGAACACCATATACGAAAAAAGGCTGTACCTTTTCGGTACAGCCTTAATTACTGCTGCGAGTGACGGGACTTGAACCCGTACGTCGTAAAACACACGCCCCTCAAACGTGCCTGTCTGCCAATTCCAGCACACTCGCATAAATTTTATCTTAACAGTATTTTTCTATATTTAGCACATTTTTATATATTTATTCGTCACATTTATTTAATATAATGAATATTTATAAATAACTGTTGACAAATGCAGTATGATATTGTATATTTAAATAGATCTTTGATATTTTATGTCAGGGATAAGATATTTTTTAAGGAGAATGAATATGGTACAGAAAAGAGATTTAGCAATTTGCATTATACTTAGTATTGTAACTTGCGGTATTTATGGGCTTTATTGGTTTATTTGCCTGAACAATGATTCAAACACTGTTTCTCACGAGCAAAATCCCACCTCCGGAGGTATGGCACTTTTACTCACAATCGTTACATGCGGCATTTATGGTCTTTACTGGATGTATAAAACCGGCAATCAGCTTGACAGTGCAAGCCAGCAAAGAGGTATGGGAACCTCAAGCAGAGGAGTTCTTTATCTGGTACTATCACTGTTTGGTCTAGCAATCGTTTCATATGCTCTTATGCAGGACACAATCAACAAAATCGTTGATGTTGACAACGGCGGTGCAATGTAATTTTAAGCTAAATTATGAAACAACGTGCACTAAAAACATTAAAGCCTATAGCTATTTTAATGGCTGTAGGCTTTATCTATACCATTATATATAATATAATCGGATTCGGAATACCGTGTCCTATACATTTAATTTTCCACATTTACTGCGGCGGCTGCGGCGTATCAAGAATGTTTATACATCTGCTACATTTGCAATTCTATGAAGCATTTTCATCAAACTGTGTACTGTTCTGTATGCTTCCTATTGCTTTGATTCTATACATCCGGCATTGCTATGTTTATATACTCTATGGACAAAAAGAACTTAACAAGCTTGAACGCATACTGACTTGGACTGCTCTTGTAGTGCTTCTTATTTTTACCGTTGTAAGAAACATATACCCTATAGATATTCTTGTTCCTTAAATTGCGTTTTTTAGCGTTCTGCTTCTCCGTTATCATACATATAATGTAAAAACGGAGGCGTATATGAAAATAGCAAAACACTTACAAACTATTGTTTCAGGCTTTATAATAGGCTCATCAATGCTTCTGCCGGGAATCAGCGGAGGTACAACAGCGATAATGCTGGGTATATATGATCGGCTTATAGGAGCGGTAAACGGTATATTCAAAAAAACTGTTGAAAATCTTATTTTTCTTGGAGAGGTATGTCTTGGAGGGGCAGCCGGAGCATTACTCCTTGCCAAATGGCTTTTAGTTCTTTCGGAAAAATTTTACTATCCAATGCACATTCTTTTTGCTGCACTTATAGCTGTAAGCATTCCTCTGCTCATAAAAAAATCAGAAATAACTATGAATAACCTTTATTGCATAATTTTTGCAGCAATAGGTGCAGGAATTGCAATAGGTGTAATGCTTCTTCCTTCGTCATCACCATCAGAAGCAAACGGTATGGAAGAGGCTGTGAAGCTTTTAATTTCGGGGGCATTGATTTCAATAGCATTGATCCTTCCGGGAATAAGCACATCACACATACTCCTGACATTGGGAATTTATGAAAATGTATTAACTGCCGCAACAAAACCCGACATCCTCTATCTTCTTTATCTGGGTGCAGGAGTTATTGTTGGAATCTTTCTTTTCACCAAAATTCTGGAATCAGCTATGAAGCGTTTTCCAACCCAGGTCTATATGCTGATTGCAGGTTTTGTAATTGCATCCTTATATACTATATTTCCTTCATAACTTACAAACATAAACAGCTGTGGCACTCCATATCCGGTGTGGCACAGCTGTTCTTTTACATTAAAATTTACGAAAACGTGAATAACGCATTTCTATAAGCTTTTCCGGTGAGATCCGGGATTTCTTATCAAAAGTATCAGCAATAAGATTCTTCAGGCTGTCAAAAAGCTTGCTCTCTACGCCCTTTGGCTCACGGATAATACGCTCAATTACACCAAGCTTGAAAAGATCCTGTGAGGTAAGCTTTAAGCACTCGCTTGCTTCGGCTGTTTTACTCGAATCCTTCCAAAGGATACTTGCACAGCCTTCAGGTGAGATTACAGAGTAAATAGCATTTTCAAGCATCCATACCTCGTCAGCAACAGCCAGTGCTAAAGCACCGCCGCTTCCGCCTTCACCTATAAGTATTGATAATACAGGCGTTTTCAGCGTCATCATTTCCATAAGATTTTCCGCTATAGCCTGTCCTTGTCCTCTTTCCTCTGCACCAATACCGCAATATGCTCCGGATGTATCCACAAAGCATATAACAGGACGGTGGAATTTTTCAGCCTGTTTCATAAGACGCAATGCCTTGCGATAGCCTTCGGGATGCGCCGATCCAAAATTACGTTCCATTCTTTCCTTAAGATTACGTCCCTTTTCAAGACCGATAACCGTAACAGGCTTGCCGTTTAATTCAGCAATTCCTCCGATCACTGCCTTATCATCAGAGAACCTTCTGTCACCGTGAAGTTCAAAAAAGCTGTCTCCGAAAATTCTCGTAATATAGTCAATAGAAGTAGGTCTGTCATTGGCCCTTGCGGCAGTAACACAATCAAACGCACTCATCAGTCTCTGCCTCCTCTTCTTTACTTTCGGTATGAAGCCTTATAAGCTTTGCAAGAGTTGATTTCATATCATTCCTCGGAACAACAGCGTCTATAAAACCTTTATCAAGCAGAAACTCCGCTGACTGAAAATCCTTTGGTAGTTTTTGTCTTATTGTCTGCTCAATAACTCTTGGACCTGCAAATCCGATAAGCGCGTGAGGTTCTGCAAGTATAATATCGCCTTCCATAGCAAAACTTGCCGTAACACCACCTGTTGTTGGATCAGTAAGTACCGTTATATATAGCAAGCCGGCGTCACTATGACGCTTGACCGCACCGCTGGTTTTTGCCATTTGCATAAGGGATAATATACCCTCCTGCATTCTTGCACCGCCTGAAACGGTAAAAACAACAACAGGAAGACTATGTACCGTAGCATATTCAAATGCTCTTGTGATTTTTTCACCTGTAACTGTACCCATAGAACCCATCATAAACTGTGAATTCATAACAGCAATAACACATTTTTCCCCGTTTATTTCAGCTGTACCGGTGATAACTGATTCATTTTCACCGCTGTTGAGCTTTGCACTTCTGAGCTTTCTTGGATAATCAGGAAAATCTATGATGTTAACAGATGTCATTTCAGCATCCATTTCATTGAACGTGCCTTCGTCAACAGTCATTTCAATACGCTGTCTTGCAGCTATACGAAAATGGTAATTACACTTTGGACACACCTTATGATTCTCCACAAGGTCTGACGAAAGTATAGCATTCTTGCATACCGGACACTTTACCCACAGCTCTTCAGGAATATACGGATGATTTTCCGCAAACTCCCCTTGATTTTCAAGCTCGTTTTTCGGCTTGAGAAAGTTAAATAACATATCCTTTGTACTCAACACACACACCTTACCAATCTGTATTTCATACCGCTCATCCAAGCAGATTCCTTCATAAAAGAATTCTGCTGCGTTGGCCTACTGGTGATATACACAACATAACGCAGAAAATGCCCCGATTGCTACATAAAAGTAGTATTAATCAGGGCTGCCCTGCAAATTTGATATACTCGCTGACACACACGCTTAATCATCGTCACTTTTTTTTGATTTTCCAAATTTTCCCTGACGTTCAGCCATAAAGCCTGTTGTATATGTTCCGGAAACGAATTCAGGATCAGAAAGAATATCAATATGAAGATCTCTGTTATGCTTTATACCATTGATTGTTAGCTCACTGAGAGCCATCTTCATTTTTCGTATAGCAAGCTCTCTTGATCGTGCCTGAACAATAAGCTTGCCAATCATCGAGTCGTAATACGGCGGAACTGTATAATCCTGATAGATTGCCGTATCGAACCTTACACAAGGACCTCCGGGAACATGGATAAATCCAAGAGTTCCGCAGCTCGGGCGGAAATTGTTATCACAGTCCTCGGCATTTATACGGCATTCAATTGCATTTCCGTGCATATACACTCTGTCCTGTGTTACAGTCAGCTTAGCACCCGATGCAATTCTAATCTGCCATTGAACTATATCAATGCCCACAACCATTTCTGTAACAGGGTGTTCAACCTGCAATCGGGTGTTCATTTCCATAAAATAGAAGTTTTTATCCTTATCTAAAAGAAACTCTACAGTTCCGGCATTTTCATAATTAACTGCCTTTGCCGCCTTTATTGCCGCCTCCATCATTTTCTTTCTGATTTCGGGAGTGATAGCAGGTGACGGAGATTCCTCAATAAGCTTCTGATTTTTCCTCTGTACGGAGCATTCACGCTCACCAAGACATACAACATTACCGTATTTATCACACAACAGCTGCATTTCAATATGTTTTACAGGCGTCAGAAATTTTTCCATATATACGGCACCATCGCCGAATGCACTCTGAGCCTCTGCCTTTGCAGATAAAAAGGCATTGTCAAATTCCTCAATACAGTCAACTCGTCTGATACCTCTGCCGCCGCCGCCGGAACGAGCCTTAACAAGCAGCGGAAACCCGATCTCTTCCGCCTTTTCACGAGCCTGGTCAAGATCATCTATAACATCACTGCCGGGGGTTACAGGAACACCGGCAGCCTTCATTGTTTTTCTTGCCTCGTCTTTGTCGCCAAGTCTTTCTATCATAGCCGATGAAGGACCTATAAATTCTATATTACACTTCTCACAAAGAGAAACAAATTTTGCATTTTCAGAAAGCAGACCATATCCAGGATGTATAGCCTGAGCACCTGAAACAACTGCGACCTCAAGTATTGCCGCCATATTAAGATAGCTGTCTGAAACCTGCGGACCGCCTATACAATAGCTTTCATCTGCCATATTTACATGAAGTGCGTTTCTGTCTGCCTGTGAATATACGGCAACAGTAGAGATACCCATTTCTCTGCACGCACGAATTATCCTCACGGCAATTTCACCGCGATTTGCAATCAGTATCTTTGAAAACACAGGGCTACTTCCTTTCAACTCTTAACTATTGGCTTCTGCCTGCTCTCTTGGTATAAGTGCAAATGAAAAATCAGCAGACGCACAAAGCTTGCCGTTAACATAGCCTTTTCCGGTAATGAAGTAAAAAACTCCTCTGTTTCTTGTAAGCTCACACTTTATCTCAAAGGTATCGCCGGGAAGAACCTTATTCTTGAACTTTGCCTTGTCAATACCCGTAAAATACGGTATGCTTACGGCAGAAACCTCAGCAATTATAACCGAGCTTGCCTGAGCCATCATTTCGCAAAGTATGACACCCGGCACAACCGGATTTCCGGGGAAATGTCCGTCAAGAAACCATTCATCGCCCCTGATATATTTTTTTCCCTCACTTGTATTCTCGCTTGTTTTTTCTGCTTCATCTATCAAAAGCATAGAATTTCTGTGTGGTATTACATTTTCAAGCTCTTGTCTGTTCATATCACTACCGCACCTTTCAATTATTTTATCATAAACAGCGGCTGTCCATATTCAACTACCTGACCGTTCTCTGCACAAACAGCACATATTTCACCGCTCTTCTCAGCCGTAACCTCATTCATAAGTTTCATGGCCTCAATCAAACAAAGTACATCTCCCTTTTGAACCTGTGTACCCACAGAAACATAAGGATCTTTGTCAGGAGCCGGTGCAGAATAGAATACACCCACCATCGGCGATGTTACCGGACTTCCCTCTTCATCGGTTTTTTCCTCCTCGTGAATAAACGGAGAAGAAATTTGCTTTTCAGATGCAGCAGCAACCTGTTCTGTTACAACTGGTATTTCTGTCGGAATAAATTCGGTCTTATTTTTTTCCTTTTGCGCTATTGTAAGGGCTTCACCCTTTTCGTTTATTATTTCAAGCTTTGTCGCCTTTGAATCATCAAAAGCCTTGAGCAGTTCTTTGATCTCATCCACACTGTACATAGACCGTAACCTCCTAAAGTCTTACTTTCTGAAAGCGATACATGCATTGTGTCCTCCAAAGCCGAAGGTAGTTGACAACGCAAGAGAAACCGACGCCTTAACCGATTTGTTCGGTGTATAGTCAAGGTCGCATTCCGGATCAGGCTCTTTATAGCCTATTGTTGGAGGTATTATACCGGTTTTGAGTGCCATAACAGCAGCAATTGCTTCAACAGCACCTGTTGCACCGAGCATATGACCTGTCATAGATTTTGTTGAACTTATATGTGCTTTATATGCCTGTTCACCCAAAGCAAGCTTAAATGCCTTTGTTTCGGTTGAATCGTTCATAGGTGTGCTTGTTCCGTGAGCATTTATGTATATTTCCTCTTTGCCGTCATACTTAGCCTCATCAAGTGCCAGACTTACGCATCTTGCAGCTCCTTCAGCATCCGGATCAGGGGCTGTTACATGATAAGCGTCACAGCTGTTGCCATATCCGCATATCTCAGCATAAATCTTTGCCCCTCTTGCGACAGCGTGTTCATATTCTTCAAGTATAAGTATACCTGCGCCTTCACCCATTACAAATCCGTTTCTTCTTTTATCAAACGGGACTGATGCATTTTCAGGATCGTCACTCATCGAAAGAGCCTTGCAGCTTGTGAAGCCCTTAATTGAAAGAGGATGAATAGCGGCCTCTGCGCCGCCTGCAATAACAGCATCTGCATAACCAAGCTTTATCGCATGAAAAGCTTCTCCTATAGCGTGAGTTGAGGTTGAGCAGGCAGTAACAACAGGAAGACACGGACCTTTTGCATTATGTCTTATAGCAACATTTCCCGCTGCAATATTGCCTATCATCATAGGAATAAAGAACGGCGATATGTTCTTTCCGTTGAACATATTCTCACACTGTTCATAGAAGGTTGTAATGCCTCCCACACCCGAACCAACATAGCAGCCAAAGCGTTCGGGTTCTATCTTATCCTTTATTCCACTGTCCTCAACGGCCTGTGCTGCCGCCGCTACCGCATACTGGCAATAGAGATCCATTCTGCGGCACTCTCTTTTTTCTATATATTCGGTGGGATCAAAGCCTTTGACCTCGGCAACAACCTTAGCCTTTGTAAGCTCGGGATCATATCTTGTAACAATACCGAGTCCGCTTACTCCGTTTATCATTGATTCCCACATTGCATCTACATTATTTCCTACGGGAGTTATAGCTCCCACGCCTGTTACAACTACTCTTCTCATACAAAAATTACCCCCATTCGTACAGTTGACAGCTTAATATCTATGGGCACAACAGAGCACCTGCTTTATAAATTCAATGCATTTGATTTATATAGCCATACCGCCGTCAACCTTGATTACTTCTCCTGTTATATACGACGCCATATCGCTTGCTAGAAAGGCAGCAGTATTTGCAATATCCTCAACCTCGCCTGCACGCTTGAGCGGAATAGACGCGAGCGCTGCTTCTCTTGCCTTTTCGGGCATTCCTGCCGTCATTTCGGTGCTGATAAAACCGGGAGCTATCGCATTTACGGTAACATTTCTTGAGCCAAGCTCCTTGGCAACAGACTTTGTCATACCTATTATGCCTGCCTTTGATGAGGCATAATTCGACTGTCCCGCATTTCCGTTGATACCTACAACAGAAGCAATATTTATGATCCTTCCTCTGCGTTTTTTCATAAAGTGCTGATATACACTCTTAGTCATATTGAACGTACCCTTAAGGTTAACGCTTATAACTGCATCAAAATCAGCTTCTTTCATTGAAAGCATAAGCGCATCTCTTACAATACCTGCGTTGTTGACAAGGATATGCACCTCTCCGAACTCTGCAATAATATCCTCAACAACCTTCTTTGAAGCTTCAAAGTCTGCAACATTGCATTCATAAGCTTTTACCTTAACACCCAATGCTTCTATCTCAGCTTTTGTTTCCTCAGCTCTTTCTGCATCTCCAAAATGCAGAAACGCTATATTTGCTCCAAGCTCAGCAAATTTCTTTGCTATTCCCTTGCCTATTCCTCTTGAGGCACCCGTAACTATCGCGGTTTTTCCTGTCAGATCAAGCATATTAATATCCCCAACGTCTTATTTAAGAGCGTCGAGTCCCTCCTTATTCTCAATATTCAAAGCTTCTGCTTCACTGTTTATTTTCTTTATCAAACCTGTAAGAGTTTTTCCTACTCCAACTTCTATAAATCTCTGTGCACCTGCGGCAATCATATTTTCCACACTTTTCTGCCATTTCACCGGATGATTTATCTGTGATGAAATAAGCAGCCTGTAATCACCCTCATACGGCTCTGCGCTGAAATTTGAATAAACCGGAATTTCAGGCTCTTTAAGCTCCACGTCCTTAAGGTATTCCGTCATTCCCTCTGCCGCGCTGTTCATAAACGGCGAATGAAACGCTCCGCTGACCGCCAGCTTAACAGCCTTTCCTTTAGCTTCCTTGACCCTTACACAAAGCTCGTCTATCTCATCCTCAGCAGCCGCAACCACTGTTTGTGCAGGACTGTTATAATTTACAGGATAAGCCTGCTTAAAGCCCCTGCATATCTCTTCGGTCTTCTCCGGAGTAATCTTCATTACAGCCGCCATAGCTCCGGGATTTTCCTTTGCTGCCTTATCCATAAGCTCAGCTCTTTTGCATACAAGCTTAAACGCTGTTTCATATGGCATAATTCCCGAAAAGGCAAGCGCTGCTATTTCTCCGAGTGAAAAACCGGCAACAAAATCAGGCTTTATACCTTTTTCAGCTACAGCTGCCGCCGCTGCAAGGTCGGTGATGAATACACACGGCTGAGTATTTATCGTAACAGAAAGCTCTTCTTTCGTACCCTCAAAGCACTGTCTGAGAGTTCCGGGGCGAAGCCTCTCTGCCATATCGAAAACCTCTCTTGCGGCAGGTGAACAGTCATATAGCTCTTTGCCCATACCGGGATACTGCGCGCCCTGTCCCGAAAAGACCAAAGCTGTTTTATTCATAAGCATATCCTCCGTTTATCTTAAAGCAGCACATATTGCACCGCCATTATTATAATGCCCTGCATTCAATTTATTTGTCGTTTTCTCTGCCCCAGCGTATAACACAGCTTCCTGTTGTAAGACCTGCTCCGAACGCACACATTGCAATTATGTCACCCTTTTTCAGCAGACCCGAACGGTTTGCTTCATCAAGAGCAAGCGGAACACTTCCTGACGAAGTATTTCCATAATGATTAACATTACAGAAAAATTTTTCTCTGGGTATACCAAGATTTTTTGCCGAAGCATTTATAATTCTGATATTAGCCTGATGAGGAATAACACAGTCAACGTCATCCTCTGTAAGACCCGCATCGGAAATTGACTTCTTTATGCCTGTTGACATAGCATGTACAGCAAATTTATAAACCTCATTACCTGCCATATGCAGAACTGCTCTCTGCTCCTCGTGGCGATAGAAAGGCGATGAATTTGTTCCGTGGGGTATTCTGAGTACCTCATCATTACCTGAAGCAGTAAGATTGATTGCAAGGAGGTCATCACCCTCTCCGAGTACCGCAGCAGCTCCTCCGTCACCAAAAAGTACACAGGTAGATCTGTCCTCCCAATCAATAATATTGGAAAGGTTATCCATAGAAACCACAAGAACATACTTTACCTTTTTTCTTGCAAAATAGCCTGCCGCAATATCCAGAGCATAAATAAATCCCGAACACGCAGCATTTACGTCAAATGCCGGACAGTCAGCACCAAGCTCCTTCTGGATAATACAAGCCTGAGACGGAGTTATATTTTCTCCCCTCATCGTAGAGCATATGATAAGGTCAAGCTGTGAAGCGATGATTCCTGCATTTTCAAGAGCGTTCTCAGCGGCCTTAACAGTAAGATCAGTCAGAGTTTCATCCTTACACACCCTGCGTTCTTCTATACCGGTCCTTGTGCGGATCCATTCATCATTTGTATCCACCATTGTAGAAAGCTCATCATTTGTAAGAACATACTCAGGCACAGCCTTACCCGTTCCCAAAACAGTAAAACTCATTAATAATCCCCCATTCACACGCACTTTATATTTCAAGTTCACGCAAAGCCGTTTTATCTTTGTGCGGTTCACTAAACACCTTCATTGCCGGAGCTCATTGTATAGTCACAGCATATTTAACGATACCTAACATAAGACAGCATCGTTTTTAAGCAGTCAACTTTCCTTTTGATCATCAGGGCAGGATAAACCAAAGCCATCATAAACTTTTTTTATTGTATAATAAATTCCTGTTTTTGTCAACAGCGTCACATCGGCCGCGTGATCACGGTGGCAAACTAACACACTCAATTCTCGTTTGCGTTCGGTGGCAAGCTGCCACACCCAATTTGCTTACGCTCACTTTGGCTGACTAAAAAGCAGCTGCAGTTCCGCGGCGTAAATTCCAAAAATCATTTTACTAACACAACTTTTGATATAACCTAATCATCAAGCTTCCCATAAAGCCTAAAATGTGAAAATCAAAGCATAATTTTATTTATTTTCAGTCATAAAAAATATACTATCTATGCGCCAAGAAGCTTCTGATCGTATTCAAACAGTGCCTCATTTATTTCATAAATATCATATACTCCTCCCGAAATAAAATATTCAACTATTATATCAAACTTGCTGCTGTGAGACAGTGCATAACCGGCTTTCATCAGCATTTCTTTTGTTTCATCTACAGACAGCTCCAGTGACACAGCCAAGGCAATTACCGTTTGCTTGCTTGGCTTATAAAATTTATCACTGCGTATTTTTGAAAAAAGCTTTCTGTCTATGTTGGCACGCTTATAGCATTGAGGGTCTGTAAGGCCTTTTTCATCTATTTTTCTCATCAGCATTTCTGTAAAGCTTTCATCGATCTTATCCAATGCTTCAGACAGACTATTGACTTTTGCTTTATTTAAAACTAAATCCGATCTTGGCAGCTCAGCACTATCCTCGCATTCCGAACTGGATTTTGATGATGTTAACCCCCAAAAACCTCCGCTGTGCTTTTTCTTGGGTTGTGAAGACAAACCGACATCTTGTATAATGAGGGTGTTAAGTCTAACGGGATCAGTTTCAATATAATTTCTTTTGATCACATCATCAAGAGAATTGAACCGTCTGTCTTCTTGCATATTCATTCTTTCATACAGAACCATAGTTATTTCCATATCGTTGTCGGCAAGAAAATCACGTATGGCATCCGTCGCGGTTTCAAGAGCCCTGCGTTTTGGATAACCGTAAATACCGCTTGAGATCAGCGGAAAAGCTATGCTTTCACAATTGTATTCTTTTGCAAGCTTCATAGAATTTATGTAGCAGCTGTAAAGAAGTTCTCTTTCATCGTTGCTTCCGCCGCGCCACACCGGACCTACGGTATGTATAACATATTTACACGGAAGCTTATATCCGCCCGTTATTTTTGCCTGACCTGTTTTACATCCTCCAAGTTTTCTGCACTCCTCAAGAAGTCCTTTTCCGGCTGCACGATGTATTGCCCCGTCAACTCCGCCGCCTCCAAGCAGCGAACTATTAGCTGCATTTACAATTGCGTCGCATTTGAAGTATGTAATATCTCCGAGCACTATATTATACGGCATATTCCTGTCCCCCGTTTTTGTTTTTTTCATTATATCATAAACAAGTATGGATAACAAGACGGTGTAAAGTTACTCAAATGCATTCAGCGGCAAACTGCCGCACACGTGTTCGCGTTTGCGTTCGCTAACGCTCACTCTGTTTATTCAAACCAAACATACGCTGATCGAGGTTTTCCCTTCCACGCACTCCTTGCGTCGTGCTTTTGGAAGGGTTATAAAAAACAGGCAATTAATTTAAGGCAACACCGCATGTATCGAAAAAATATTTGATTCAAAAGAAAAACACCCGACAAATAAGCCGAGTGTGATAGAGATATCCTGTTTTTAGTTCACAAGGCAAACCAAATCAGACCGACAGTGATTTTCT
>CADACB010000041.1 GCA_902786345.1 uncultured Ruminococcus sp.
AACTATAAAAAGGAATATACTTGCAAAGAATAAATTTATGAAAGAAAAAGGAGGAAGAGTTATGAACGAACTTATTAAAGGATATATCGGCAAAGATGTAATACTTTCGTCAGGAATTCCTTCCATTGAGGGGACAATCAAAGGGACGTTAAAAAAAATAGAAGATAACTGGATCGAGATAGAAACATCATCGGGCAGTCAGCTTGTAAATCTCGATTATATATCCCACGTCAGGGAATATCCTAAAAATAAAAAGCGCAGGAAAAAATATGAGTGTATTATTTGAATAAAAGGGAGAAGAACATAATATGAAGAATGCAATAGAGTTAAATGGCATTACAAAAAAATATAAGGATTTTACACTTGGTGAGATCCACGCTGAGATACCCTGTGGTTTTGCAACAGCGCTTATCGGGGCAAACGGTGCAGGTAAAACCACGCTGATAGATATTCTTTGCGGTGTTACAGGTAAGACAAGCGGTGAAGCAATTTATTTCGGTAATATGACAGACATTGACGATGACAAACTTCGCAACAGGATAGGCTACTGTTCATCTGTCAACTTTTTCCCAATGGATTGGACTCCAAAAACGATCGCAAATTCAATGGAGCTTGCATTTGATAATTTTGACAGAGCAAAGTTTGACAAACTTTGCAAGCGTTTTAAGCTTGACAATTCATACGGTTGGAAACACAAAAAGCTTATAAAGCTTTCTGATGGTAACAAAATGAGGACTTATCTTGCTGCTGTACTTGCAAGGGACACCGAACTCCTGGTGCTTGATGAACCTGCATCATCGCTTGACCCACTTGCACGTGATATATTGTGCGACTTGTTCAGAGAGTATCTCTCGGAACGTGACGGTAAAAGATCAATTTTATTTTCCACTCACAATATAGCAGATATGGAGTTTGCTACAGATTACGCGATCTTTATGGCAAAAGGTAAAGTTATTGAACAGGGATTTGTAGAAGACTTGAAGCAGAAATATATACTTGTTCACGGCGACGCCGAAAATGCAGATAAAGCAAGACCGTTTATGCTTTCCTTCTCAGGAGGAAGAATCGGATTTGAGGGAATTGCCCTTACGAAAGACACTGATATGCTGCATACTTATGATACTGTCATAGAAGTTCCTACATTACAGCAGTTAAGTGTCGGCATACTCAGAAAGGCGGAGAAAGATGAAAAATAATAAAAATACGCTTGGAGCCTCAAAAGCTTTGAAGCTGTATAATGGAAATAATATTTTAAAACTGTCAATATATTTTTCAGGATTTACTATAATATGCTATTTTTCTTTAATCACTATTTTCGTATTATTTATGGGTATACGGATCGGATTTGACAATGCTTATGCAGAAATATGTGGAACACTATTTGGTAATTTATTTTTTGGAATCTTTGGAGTAATGGTCATAGCCCTTCATGCCAATATGACGTATGAAAAGCACCTGCCTGGAGGAAAATTTTTCCGCAGTATAAAAGGTGGATTTAAAACATACAAGAAAATGAAAACAGGGTATCTTATAAGCACAACATTTGTAGTATTGATTTATTGTGGAGTAATATGTGCGATAAATGTGTTATTTCCAATTATGCTTTATGGAACAACAACATGTATTGCGACTGTTATTTGTTTGCTGCTTGGAATTAGTTTTGAAAATTTTATAGGCATGATAAAAAACTATCAGTTAAAATCTTTACTTGAATTTATTCTTGTTTTTGCACTTTGTTTCTCTGTGATACTTGCAGTATATGCTACAGAAGGAAGGCTTGGAATGATATATATTACAGCAGCGGTTATTGCAGTTGTTCTGCTGCCAATATCACATAAACTGATGCTGAACAATTACCAAAAAGAACGTTGGGACAGATAAAAGGAGTGATACAAATATGAAAAATTTAATTAAAGCTATGAAGCTTTATATCACAGCAACTATACATCCCGCTACTACAACAGTCATAGGATTCATGCTAGTGATATTGATGCCTATTTTATTTATTACAAACACTGTTGAAGCAGACAGCGAGGATTATAGTTTAATGCTGTGGTCTGTCGGTTTTGTGGGGCATATGGGAGTTTATATCACCTTATATTTAGGTCAATATAAAACTCTCCAAAACAAATTCTATATTTCATCAAGCTGTGCGAAGCATATATTTATCACTGTTCCGCTCATTATTTCATTTGTTCTTAACGTTTGCTATGATCTGGTATGTACAGTTTTGGCTGCAATCGTTCTTGGAGAATCAGGACTTTCAGACGCTATTATATACTTCTCACTAATTGGTGGAATTATGTTTCTGATTACAACCTTGACAAATAAGAAAAATATGAAAGTAATTATTATAATTCCTGTTTTGGGAATAATGTTGATAAACTATGTAGCTATTAATAATTTACTGATAAATGGTTTTGGAATGTCTGTTATGATGTCTGTAGCAATAGCGGTGATTGTATATGCTGTTTCAATTGTAGCTGCCTTGTTAACACTTAATATATGGTGGAAAATGGGCGACAGATTTAATTTGGTTAAGTACAGGGTTGCATGGATGAAAATATAGGTCAGTAGAATGCAATACACAGCTAAAAAGGCTAAAGAAAACAGAATGTTTTTTGGAAAAATTACTATTGATTTTTATAAACTCGTGTGTTACAATACCCCTGTACTTATCAGAGTTTATGATTGATGTTAAACGCATTGGTTATGATGAATTTATTATTTCAGTTTGCAGTTAAGCTGTATAGTATTACCGGCTGTAAACTGGCAGTACAGTCATCATATACCAAGACGATGAGCTGAAAACCCTTACGTTAGTGTAAGGGCTTTTTCATACAATGATATTGTATGAAAAAATCTAATATAGTTGAAAAATATCGGAAGTGATGACAGTGAAATCAAAAATACTGTTGCAGCTGAAAAAAGCTGACGGATATATTTCCGGAGAACAGCTCAGTTCTGCACTTGGAGTTACAAGAAGTGCTGTATGGAAAAATATAAAAGCACTGAAAGCAGACGGATATGAGATCGACTCTGTCAGAAACAGAGGCTACAGACTTTTAAGCATTCCAGATCTCCTTAACAAGGATGAGATAATGAACAACACAAAAACAGGTCTTGTGGGGAAACGGCTTGTTGTACTTGATTCTGTTGACTCTACAAATGAGGAGATCAAACGTCTTGCCGCAAAAGGAGAAGAAAGCGGCACGATAGTTGCAGCAGAACGTCAGACAGCAGGAAAAGGACGCTTTGGAAGAGTATGGACGTCGGAAAACGGCGGACTTTATTTTACTCTGCTGTTAAGACCCGAGTTGCCTCCAAATGATATTTCTTCAATTACACTGGCGGCAGGCTATGCTGTTTGTCTAGCTGTGAGAGAATACACAGGACTGGAAGCAATGATAAAATGGCCGAACGATATTATAATAGGCAGCAAAAAGATATGCGGCATTCTTACTGAAATGGCAGCACAGAGCGATCGTATTGATTATGTTGCAATAGGGATAGGAATAAATATAAATCACGAAAGTTTTCCTGATGAGATCGTTCATAAAGCTACGTCCTTGTTTTTGGAAACAGGAAGTAAGCTTGACCGTAATAAGTTTTTCAGTATAGTTATAGAATGTCTTGACAGGGTTCTTGAAAAATTTCTTGTAAGCCTGTCAACAGAAGATATTAAGCTTTTCAAGAAAATGTGTGCTACGCTTGACAGACGTGTAACAATCAGAAAAAATGGTGCGGATATATCCGGCATTGCATCGGACATCACAACAAGTGGAGAATTGATAGTTACAAAAGAAGACGGAGAAAAAATAACCGTAAATTCGGGTGAAGTGACCGTTCAGGGAATTTATTGATATGATGGGGCGGAACGCTGTTCTGCCGGACGGAGATTTGATATATGGAAAAGCTCAAGGAATTTTTACGACCATTACGTAAGGATGAATTTAATGTTGAAAATAAACTCAGCTTTTATAATATAATCTTTCTTTTTATTCTTTCTGTCGCAGCAATTACAGTATGCTCAAAATCGTCACCGCTGTATCCTATGAATAACTGGGATGATGCCAATTGCTTTTTTACGGTTGGAAAGTCCGTTATGAACGGAAAGATTTTATACAGAGATATTTTCGAACAAAAAGGGCCACTGCTTTACTTTATATATGCACTTGCTTATCTTATTTCGGATTCATCGTTTTTAGGTGTTTACTTTATAGAAATAGCTGCCTGCTTTTTGTTTATGCTGTTTTCGGCAAATATAATACTTCTGTTTTGTGATAAGAAAGCGGTTTTGCTGCTTCCTGTTGTAACAGCGGCAATATTCGGATCTGCTGCTTTTGAACAGGGGGGGTCTGCTGAGGAACTTTGTCTGCCGCTTATCGCCTGCGGAGTTTATATGGGACTCAAGGCTGTTCTGACAAGAAAGCCTATGAGCGGATTTGAGTGGTTTGTTACTGGTGTTACCTCAGGAATGGTGCTCTGGATCAAGTTTTCTCTTCTGGGTTTCTACATAGGTATGGGCATTTTTATGCTTGTATTCTATTTTAAAAACAAATGGAACAGGAAAATACTGCCGTCATTGGCATTTCTGTTTACAGGAGAAATAGCAGCCGCACTACCTGTTATAATATATTTTGTGATGAACAGGTCTGTAAAATATCTTTTTGAGGTATATTTTTACTGCAATTTGTTTGTTTATCCAGTTGGGGAATCAAGCAGCAGTTTTATTAGTCTGCTGTTAAATCTGAACAACGGTTTTGGAAGCTTTGTGTGGAATTTTGGTCTATGTCTTTTGTTTATGGTTCTGGGACTGATATATCTGTTTATACGTTCAAAATCGTTATTTGCATATTATTTAAGCACTTCTGTGTGTTCATTTCTGCTTTTATATGCAGGGGGAAGAAGATATACTTATTATTCATTTATACTTGCTGTGTTTGCACCGATGGGACTTGTGATGCTGTATAAGCTTATATCACTTGTAACAATAAAAAAGAAAAATCCGGGCAGAGCGGCAATGTATTCGGCAGCGGCGGCTGTATTTATACTCAGTGTTGTAGTTATGATCTTTTCAAGTCCGAACACATATATGATAGGCTATGCTAAAGAGGAGCTGCCTCAATATAAATTCAATGATATAATCTCTCAGACAGAGGATGCGTCAATGCTTAATTATAAATTTCTTGACGGCGGTTTTTATACTGTAGGAGGCAGTGTCCCAAAATGCAGATTTTTCTGTGGCTTTAACATACCATATTCTGTTGATGAACAGGATAAATACGCTGCCGAGGGTAAAACGGATTATATTATAACCTGCAATAAAAAATATGATTTTGAAAATTATGAATGCATAAGCAGTGAGGTTTTTGAAAGCCGTAAAAGTGTTTTCAGTACGTATTATCTTTATAAGAAAATTGATCAATAAAAAATCAGTTTGATCTGAATGGTCGAGTTAAAATCAAAACCACCCGTTCAACGGGTGGTTTTGATTTATACACTATCTGTTATCTAAAATAAAATTTTATGAACTCAAATACAGCAATCATTCTTTATAATCTGTCCATTTACCTTCTGGATAGCGGAATTTTGTTTTTTCAGCTTTTCCGGAACCTTGCTTTGGCTCTACTGATGTGTCAATTTTATATATCTTTCCGGAATTATCTACGTTAGAAAAAGTAAGATCAGATGTCTGATATGCAACAGCACCTTTTGCTACATCTTCATCCTTTACTCCGGTACTGAAAATGATGTTGGAAACGCCTACAGGCACAGGCATTCTGTAAAGATCTGTTCCTTCAACCTTCTCCATCTCGTATCCGGGCCATTCTGAGTATTTTTCCTCAAAAACTTCTCCTGTAACTTTATTGACAGGCTTTCCGTTCCAGAAATAAGCATAGACTTTTTCCCATTTTGTTTCACTGTTGTCATAGAAGACATAATTCTTTATGTAGTCGGGTCTTGTATCATTTTCGATTTCTTCATCTGGTCTTGCAAGATTTGGATTAAGAGCCGGATGCAGTTTTGATTTATCAATGTATTCAACAGGTTCGCCGGATTTCACTGCTGCTAATTTCTGCGTAAACATAGCCTCGAGGAACTGAGGATAAATACTACTCCAACTTGAAACCGTGTGGTCACCCGGCTCATACTTACAAAATACGATCTTATCCTTAGGATATCCGTTTTCGATCAAAGCATTATTCATCATCTCAGAAACTGCACCGTTATCTCCATAGTAGCTTCCATCATACATAAAGATTAACGGGAGATTACCAGAC
This sequence comes from uncultured Ruminococcus sp., assembly GCA_902786345.1. Taxonomy (GTDB): domain Bacteria; phylum Bacillota; class Clostridia; order Oscillospirales; family Acutalibacteraceae; genus UBA1213. Next base: position 6,285 of record CADACB010000041.1, read on the forward strand.
TTCAATTTAGGGGTAAGGTAATTTGTCCATAATTCTTTAGTTCCTACTCCGAACGATGATGACAATGCACCTACAGTTCCAAATGTTTCAGGATGTTCAAATCCGATATAGAAGGAAGCAAGTCCACCAAGAGAAGAACCACAGATACCTCTGTGTTCAGCATCTTTATAGACACTGTAGTTATTTTCAATATAAGGAACGACAGTATCGCTCAGATAATCGCCGAATTCTTTACAAAGAACTTTAGAACCAAGTTTCTCTTTTATTTCTTCAGAATAACCAATATCCGGAATAAGTTCATCGTCACGTGAGAAAGGCTTATCATCCGCTCCCATAGTTTCAACACATACGAGGATAGCCTTGTAGTCTGTAACATCCATCATGGAAGTGACGTGCTGTGCAACACTCCAGCTTCTGTTGTTACCGGGATCAAGCTCTGCATCAATAACGGTCTGACCGTCGAGCATGTATATAACAGAGTATTCAGTACCGGCATTTGCATCATAGCCTTCGGGAGTCCAGATGTGAATATTTTTATCATAGCCATGGAATTTAAGATTCACCGTCTTGTATGGGGGATTTTCTATATAGTCCTTGTCCTTTTTGCATGGAAGAAGTTCTCTCTCATAAAGATACCATGCTTCTATAAAAGTATTGAATGTTACGTCCCTTGTTTCGTTTCCGTTGTAAGTAAGACGGAACATATTATAAGCAGAGGGATCACCTTCACAGGTGTAAGTAAAGCAAGTATTGTCTTCTCCTGATTTTGTCATTTTGACTTCTTCTGTATTTCCGTTCTGAGTATTAAAAAATATCGCAGTCATTTCTGATGATTTACCTGCATCCCGGATAGTAAGCGTGTAGTTCTTCACTTCGGAAGTAGTATCTTTTTCATCATTTGCCTGAGAGCTCTGTTCGGTTGCTGTGCTTTTTTCATCAGACTTGCTTTCGTCAGCATTCGCACTCTGTTCAGTAACCGTACTTTTTTCATCAGACTTGTTTTCTTTCTTTTGTCCGCAGGCAGCCATAAATGACAAACAAATTACAGTTGACAAAATGCCTGCAAAAATACGTTTTGTTTTCATTTGGTAATCCTCCTTGTTTTTTAATCAGTTAAATTTGTCAGCGTTACGGAAAAATATGTAAAAATCCTTGAATACGATTTCCCATACAGACTCCTGATAACGCTGCTCCGGTTTAATAACCTTGTTCAGCAATTCCTTGAGGTAACATTGCCTGAGAAGCTGCCATATCTGCACCACCTGCATACAGATAAAGATAAGGCAATTTTTCTGATGCTATACGTGATAACAGATCCAGTTCTCAACATCTTCTGCTTCATAAATCAAGCCAAACAGAACGATGCCAGCACCCGCCACCATCTTGATACCACTGGTATAGTAACACCGATAAGCTGACCGAGTTTCTCCTGTGTGATACCATTTTCGGTGCGGTATTTTTGATCTGCTCTCCAATGGCAGTCATTATATCAACCCTCCGTTTAGTTATTTTTTTATATGGTATCATACTGTATAGCTAAATTCAAGTTACGCTTAACAAATAATAGATAAAATGTAATAACATCTTTTATAACCGCTGAAAGATACTGATATAATCGGTTGGAATGGCGGAAAAACGGCATGGATCAGCATCAGCTTCAATATGGCATTTCGTACCGAAGTACCACTGATCACCTTTCCAGTCGATACATTTCGATTCATTATTTCAAAAAAATCACAATTTATATTTATTGATATTTACCTGAATTTTTTTAAAATTATCGAACAAAATAGATTTTTGCCGCATCTTAATCTTCAGAGGGAATTTCTCTCAAAAACAATCTCAAGGGAGGTGACATAAATATGATCAATTATTATAATTGCATAAATACGGAAATTGTTTTGCGAGTTTATAGTCACGAATTTGTAAAATGTTCATCGGTTTTAGGAAGAGTATTTTCCAAATATGACAACTCCACCAAAACAACGGGAAGTTGACCCTGATAATAAAGAATATCTTAATTTTGTAAAGGAAGTGTTTTAATTGGCTGCTGTCTCTTTACTCGAAGGATGCAGGATGTTATTATCAACAATAACACAGATAGATGATACAGAAAGCCGGATGAACAATATTGAAAGATCGTTTTACTCCTTCATCAAAGAAAATAAACTTGTGGAATATAAATCCGTCAAGTCAAAAATTAAATTTGCATTGGACGCTTCTATTGCTTTCGGTGCAATCTTTTCATTGTTTCTGACATTCATAGGCGGGTCAGGCCTTATCTATCTCATAATATATGGTGCATATTACGGTTACCGCCTTTATACGAATTTCAATAAAAAACAAAACAACCAGATACTGAATATCCTGACTGTGATAATGTATATCGTCAGTGCATTGGTCGTTGTATCTATGTTTCTCAGAAGCATTGTTGTCGGCGTTGTAATGGCTGTACTCGGTGTCGTATCAGTTCTGATAGCAACGAATTTAAAAAATAAAATGCTCACTAAAGAAAATATGAAAATTCACCAGGAGAACCTTGCTCTTGCCGAAAAAAACGAGCAGTTCAGTATTCAATATAATTCACTGTGCAATACATATAAGGAGCTGAACGACAAATTGGAAATCCAGGCTCAGGGTTGGATGCCTGAAGCTTATCTTAATAAAGACGCAATGAGTTTTTTTGTAGACTGCCTTTTAAAGAGACGGGCTGACACTATAAAAGAACTTGCTAACCTGTATGAACATGAGCTGCAAGTAAGAAGGGAATATGAACAGCGAGAGCGTCATAACAGAGAACAGCTTGACATCATTGAAAAAGAGAACAGGCTGAACCGTGAACAAGCAGAGCGTCATCATCAAGAAACCAACCGTCTTATGCATCAGCATCATCGGGAAGAAATAGCAGCGCTCGATAATATTGCTTCATCCCTTGATATGCTTACCTATGAAGCGTACAGACTTGACAGACACTTTTATTAGTACAAGCTTATATGCTCCTGAATAGCATAAAATACTTAAACCAATAATTATATTGAAGGAGAATAATAAAATGGAAGAGAATAACAACTTTTTTACCTCGAATATTTTTAAATGGATACTTATAATTGTTTTTGAGATCATCAGCATTGTTACATTTGTACTGCTGTTACCCAAGCCGGACAATATGAAGGACGCCAATGGCTTTGCTCCTGTCATAATCTATTTCATTGTCTGCATCATTATCAGTCTTGGCATCATTTTCAAGCTAAATAAAAGAGTTGACAAGTATCAGCAGAAAAACAGGTACAAGGAAAGACAAGTTGACAACTTTGTATCGCAGGCTACCGGCTTTTATGTAAAGCCTGACAGCAGCTCTGACAGAAAGACTAACAGAATTGCAATTGTCGCAGCACTGTCTGTTATTCTTTCGCCCTTCATAGCTCCTTATGTACTCGGATCACTTGTACACACAATTGTCTGCAAAGCAGTTGAAAAGAAATAATATTAATTCGCATTCATCACTTAATTACATCTGATAATACGGAAAATGCACACACGCCCGTTACTTTGTCGTGTGTGCATTTTTGTTTTGGTTGATTATAGGTTGTCTGATTTGTCCTGAACAAGAATCAACATATATCAGTTCTTTATTTTAAAACGGTTCGTCCTAAATCAAATATCCATAATCTATATCATTATCCGGTTTGATAAGCTTATATTTTACTTCGGGATATGCAGAGTTATGATCAATAAAATATATGTACGTTTTGTTCAGACCTCAAACACAGCAATTTGCCAATGAATAAATTAGGATTATATTGAAAGCTTTTTAAGGAAAGCCTTGGTTCTCTCGTTTTCAGGATTATCAATTACGTCTTCAGGCTTACCCTGTTCAACAATAAATCCACCGTCCATAAATATAACCCTGTCTGAAACAGCCTTGGCAAAGTCTATCTCGTGAGTAACTATAACCATTGTCATTTTATCCTCGGCCAGTTCCTTCATTATGCGAAGTATTCCGGCAGTTATTTCGGGATCAAGAGCTGATGTGGGCTCATCAAAATAAAGCATATCAGGATTCATAACAAGTGCTCTTGCAATGGCAACACGCTGCTGTTGTCCGCCTGAGAGCTCACACGGATATGCTGTCATTTTATCCTCAAGTCCTACCTTTTTGAGTATCTGTCTGCTTTCTTCAAGAACCTCTTCTTTGTTACGCTTCATAACGTGGATAGGTGCATCGGAAACATTTTTAAGTACATTGTAGTGAGGAAACAAATTGAAGTTTTGAAACACAAGACTGAATTTTTCCTTTGCAAGCTTCATTTCTGCCTTAGAAGGATATATTGCCCTCCCGTTTTCACTTCTTACAACCTGTTTTTCACAATAGCTGAGCTCTCCATCGTCCATATTTTCAAGAAATGCGGCGCATCTCAGAAGGGTAGATTTACCTGAACCCGAAGGTCCTATAATAGAAACAACCTCACCCTTTTCGACAGTAAGGCTTATATCCTCCAACACCTTTTTGCCGTCAAAACTTTTGCTCAGATTTTTTATTTCAAGAAGTTTCATTGTATTTCCCCCCCTATCACTTATAATAATTGAGTTTCTTTTCAATAAATTCCATTACAAACGCAACAATGAAGTTAAATACATAATAGAATATACCCGCAGCAAACAACGGAATAATGTTTGACTGTGCAGCTGCAATCTGCTTTGCAAGAGTGAATATTTCAGTATATGCAAGCACAAATGCCAATGATGTGTCCTTCACAAGGGTAATAATCTCATTTGTTACCGGCGGAAGAACATTCTTTACCATCTGAGGAAAGATAATCTTGCGGAAAGTCTGTCCACGTGAATATCCGAGAACAGAAGCAGCTTCTCTCTGACCATTCGGGACAGCCTGTATACCTGCTCTGAATATCTCTGCAAAATATGCGGCATAGTTTAACGAGAACCCTATGATCACAGCATAGAAGCGGTAGCTCTGATCAAGCTGTATCCTGAAAACATAATACGGACCAAAACATACCACAAGAAGCTGAAGCATAAGTGGTGTGCCTCTCATAATTGAAATGTAGATTCTTGCAAGCCATTGTATCGGTTTGAATTTTGACATTCTTATAAAGGTAAGCAGCAATCCAAGTGGAAGTGAGAACAGCAAAGTTAGAAAGAATATCAAAAGAGTTGCACTCATACCCTGAGCAAGCTGTGTAAATATGGACCAATAATCAATACCATTGTTTTTATCTGCCTTAGCATTGTCATTATCAATGTATTTATCCTCTGCGCTAAGGCAAACTCTATCCTGAAGTTCCCATTTTTTTGCAATTTTGTCAAATGTACCGTCAGCCTTCATTTCAAGCAATGTTGACTGTACCCTATCTCTGAGTTCGGTGTTACCCTTCTTGAATCCAATACCATATTTTTCACTTGATACCTTTTCGTCAAGCATACGGAAGGCATCTCCTCGATTTTTCAGCTGATAGCCTGCAACTCCTATATCCATACATATAGCCTGC
>CADACB010000042.1 GCA_902786345.1 uncultured Ruminococcus sp.
GTTGTCAACGTAAGGTGTAGACCACGTGTAATCGTTTTCTCTGCCATTGATTGTGAATCCGTTCCAGATACAATCTATTGCACCGCTGTCGAGTTCCATGTCCTTTGAGTCCCAGTCAATAGGCTGTTTTATGAGCTGCCAGCTATTACGATTACAAACCTCCTGTGCAAGCTCAAGGTCAAAGCCTACATACTCTCCGTTTTCGTCCTTGTAACCGTATGGTGGGAACTCTGCATCAAAGCCTACGGTAAAAGTGTTTTTTTCTGCTGATACCTGCACAGGAACAAGACACACAAACATACCCACAATCATCGAAAATATGAGTGCTGTTCCAAGAAAACTGCGTATCAGCGTGCCTGATTTTTTTAATTTCAACATCTTTTTGATTTGCCTTTTTATCGGCATCCTCCTTCTTAATTATTGATTTTGTGTGCTAAAGCAATAGCAAACTAAAATTATAACTCTTTTATATTATATAATATTAGTATTTATAAATCAAGCAATAACAACACATTTGCGGCAATCTGTATACGCTATCCACCCAACTTTATTATTTGTATATTAGTAAAAACGTCAACAACAGTTCATTTCTAAATTAAACCGCCTTTGTTGTTAAGTAGGATGCAGCCGCTCACTGACATCTTCATTCATAGATATATAATGCAAAACAGCAGGCACTATACTCATTCCGAGTTAACGTGCCTGCTGTTTTGTGAATTAATAGTCAATTGCTCCTTTGAATTGAACTTTAAAGTCTGACTCTGAAAATCCCAATTTTTATAATAACATTTAGACAGAAAAAATCATTCATTATTCCAAAAAGAAAACATATTTTTACGATATTATTCTGTCAATAATATTAAGAGAGATTACCCGATAGAGAAAATCTTTCTTGTTAATTTTCAGAGGCTACTTTTTGCTGTTTGGTTTTGTTTATTTGCTTTAGATAGCTTTTGTAGTCCTTCTGCCATTGCTTTGCAATATCTTTATCGCTGCGGTAATCCTTAAGCGAGTATTTCTCTACAAGATATTTTCCTATGTACTTTGAAACCTTTTTTGCACCATATACATTCAGGTGAGTACCCTTGTCCCTTGTGTCCTTCTGCCAGTTAAACTTTATCTCGTCTTCAAGAAGATTGAAGTCTATAAAGTCCAGACCGTAATCATCAGCAAGCTTCTGAACAGCATTATGCCTTTGATATTTCCATGACTTTATGCATGGAGCACATACAAACATCAGCTCTATGTCGTTTTCCTTGCAGAGCGATACAATAGAGTGAAGATAAAAAAGTGTTATGGGGTCAATACCCTCAACAAAGCTTGTGGGTGTTATCAGCCTGATTCCCTTATAGGGCTGTACCGCTGCGGAAACATATTGTCCGTGAGAATATGAATGCCACGTATATTCAGGTGAAGAAAACATTTCCTCGGGATATACAGTCTTCCATCTGTTGTGATATTTCAATACGGGCATTTCTGAATACACCAGCTTTTCTATTGCTTCACCAATATCATCGCTGCCCTTTTTCTCTGAGAAAATACAATCTGTTTCAAGAGCTATCACCTTAGGCTTATGGAATCTTAAAAGATCCTTTACCATAGTATAAGCTTCAACGACCCTTTCATAGCCTACACCAGAGGTGTATGTCTGAATGCCATATTCACGCCACAGTTCTATTGGCGAAAATGCAGAATAGGTATTGCTGTTTCCCAAAAAGAAAACATCTATACTTCCGGCAGACTCTGAATAAAAACCTACAGAATGCTCGTTTCTCATTCCGCTTTTCTGAGAGTTATTTTTCGGCATAAGTGCATAGCCTATCACCGAAAGAAGTATGCCTAAGATCAAAAAGAAGCATACAGACCTTATCAGCTTTTTGGAATAAAACCATATCTTTGATACTTTTGATTCAGCCTTTTCTTCATTTTTATCATTTACAGATTTCTCATCATTTTCTGAAATTTCAGTCTTTTCTGTTTTTTCATTTTCCATACATATCACCTAAAACTGTGCATAGATAGTATCGACCGCTCCGTAATCCGGACCATAAGCACCTAATACCGCTATTGAAAGAATAAGTCCTATCATTATGGTCCATTTCAGCGGAATCCTTCCGGTTGCAGCCGTTGTAAGAACGTCCCTGCCCTTTTCCTTGAGTATCGCTACAATCAGCATTATAACAACACCTATGAATATAACAAGGAAATCGTGCTTGTCCGTACCAAGACTGAATACAGTGTTGTTAAAAATGTCTGCAGGGTTCTGAGTCGTAAACATTCTCAGGAACATATGAACAAAGTCCATAACATAATTTGCCCTGAACATCATCATACCGATACCTACAAGTATTATGGTTCTTACTATTGAAACGCCGCTCCACAGCTTGCCCTTTCGGTCAAGCTTTATCTTATTGAAAATCTTCACCGCTATAGGTTCAAACAGCATTCCAAGCAATATCAGTCCGAAATAATAAAGTCCGTAAGCAATATATTTATTGCTTGCACCGTGCCAAAGTCCCGTTCCCATCCAGACAACAAACAATGCCGCTGCTGACGGTATAAGAGAGGCAAAGAACTTGCTGAATCTTTTCTGAGCAGTTTTGCTGAGCTTCATAAACGGAGACGAAAGTGATACCGGATAGAATACATAATCCTTGAACCAACCGCCGAGTGTGATGTGCCATCTTCTCCAGAATTCGGCAACGGACTTTGAGAAAAACGGCTGCCTGAAGTTTTCCGACAGTTTTATACCAAAAATTCTTGCACTGCCTGACATTATGTCTATACAGCCTGAAAAATCAGTATAAAGCTGTATTGTATACATAGCAACGGCAATCACGATAACCGTACCGCTATATGACTGATAATCATTAAAAACAGAATTTGCCATAAACGAAGCCCTGTCAGAGATAACAAGCTTTTTAAAGAACCCCCACAGCATCAGTATAACACCGCTTGAAAAATCAGCATTATTATATTTATGACCCTCAACAAGCTGAGGGGTAAGCTCGTTATATCTTCCGATAGGTCCTTCTGTCATCTGTGGGAAGAAGCTGAGAAACAATGCAAGCTTGCCAATACTCTGCTCAGGCTTGTATTTACCCCTGTAAACATCCACTATATATCCTATGGACTGTAGGGTATAATAGGAAATTCCCAACGGCAGAATGAGCTTAAGAACAGGCATTCCGCCAGAAAAGCCGAAGAGTCTCCAGAACCTTGTCATATGTCCTGCAAAGAAATTATAATACTTAAGAAAAACAAGTATGCCAAGGTTTATCAGCACGGCAATTCCTACCATTGCTTTCTTATTTTTTGTCACCACAGCCTTGAGCTGTTTTTTTTCTTCTTTTGAAAGTTCCTTTTTTTTTGCGTTAAAACCTTCCTGAAATTTTCCTATCTGTTTTCCGCAGAAATACGTAGAAACAGTTGTTACAAGAAGAAAGGCGGTAAGAAATCCATTCAAAACAATGTAGAATGTATATCCTGCCGCCAGAAGTACAAACCATCTGTACTTCACCGGAATAATCAGGTAGATCATATAGACTAAAAAGACAAACGCAAAAAAATATAGATATGATGCGTAAGTCAAGCTATGTGCCTCCTCAATCCTCTGCGTTTTGTATCATTTCATAAATTGTTTCCGCTGACTTGAAGTTCTCAGGTACAAGGTCAAGCGGAGTGATCTCAACGTCAAACTCATCACTTATTTTTGTTACAAGCTGAATAATGCTGAGTGAATCCAGAATACCTGATTCAATAAGGTCATCCTCCTTTGTAAAGTCAACACCGGGCTTTACTTCGCTAAGAATTCTGAGCAAATCTTCCATTTCATTTTCCTCCGTTATTCTATAGTTTTAAAGTTATTTCTGAGCCATACACGGTCAATTTTTCCATTGCTGTTATATGGCATTGATGATATTTTAATAATTCTGTTCGGCATCATATATTCAGGCACACGTTTTTTCAGAGCATCAAAAAGATCCTCCTTCTTGGCCTTACCCTCATATATCATAACAATACTGTCCTCAGCGGCGTCATAAATACACGCATTGACGCTAACTCCATCAGCAGCAGCCGCACCATTTTCTATCTCTCCAAGCTCAATACGATAACCCATATGTTTTATCTGAAAGTCCTTTCTTCCGCAGTATATAAGCTCACCGTATTCATTATATTTAACAATATCTCCCGTTTTATACACAAACTCAGGATATGCATTGTTGAGCGGATTCTGTACAAATGCCGACGAGGTTCTTTCAGGATTGTTATAATATCCGTAAGCAAGAAAAGAGCCTCTTACATAAAGCTCACCCTCTTCGCTGTCTGTACACTCCTTACCCTTATCATTTACAACCATAACATCACAGTTATTGCATGCATTGCCTATCGGCAGCGAAGTACCATCCTCAAAATGACGATTAACAACATAATATGTACATATATCTGTTGTTTCTGTAGGGCCGAAAAGATTTGCATAAAACAACTCCGGGAAATTATTTATCCAGTAGTTGAGCTGCTTTGTAGGCATAACCTCTCCTGCAAAAAGCACCTTTTCAAGATATTCAGGCTTTGTATATTTGAAAAGATCAAGATTTGCAACAATACACAGTGCCGAAGGAACCCAATATATTGTATTCACCTTATTGTCATTCATATATTGAATAAGCTTTATCGGGAACGAAAAATACTTCTTAGGAATGATCACAAGCTCAGCACCCGTTCTTATCGTACTAAAGAAATCAGTCACAGACATACTAAAATAAAACGGAGTCTGACTGCCGAATACAGTATTTTCATTTATGTCAAAGGCCTCTATTACCCAATCAGTATAGGCAATAACATTTCTGTGTGAGACTACAGTTCCCTTTGGAACTCCTGTAGATCCTGATGTAAACAAACAATACAGTGGATCTGTATCTATCATTCTCCTGCGTATCTCAAGCAGCTTGTTTTCATCAGGCTTTTGCCCGGAAATCTCGTCACAGATAAACACCTCTGCATTTATTCCAAGCTCTTTTATATTGTCAGCCAGTCCATCTTCTGTCACCACTGCAACCGGTTCAACAACGCCAAACATATTTTTTATTCTTTCCACCGGCATTTTTGAATCCACTACAATATAGAAATTACCGCTGTATGCCACGCCAAGCATAGCTGCCGCACACATAGGCGTTTTATTCATATAAACAGCAACTGCAACATTTTTTCTTTCAAGCCCTGCAAGTGCCGTACCTATACTTTTAGCCTTCATAACGAGCTGCGAATAAGTCAAATCGCTGTTTTCATCTCTAAATGCTGTTTTATCGGGAAAGTTTTTTGCTGTCTGTTCAAGATATTCTGTTATATTCTTCATAATACCTCCTCGGATAATAGCCTGTCAAATCACAAGAACAAGCTCACTTTATTACAGTTTTACAATCTGCCTATTTTATTATTATATAAGAAAAAGCTTTATTTTCAATATATTTATTTTAAAAAAATCAGTTCAAATAAAATATAATTTTAGTAACTTTCACAAATTCGTGTCATTAAGCCAATTCAGCAAAACAAAATCAATATCAATCCGATATTCAGCTGCCGCCTTCTGATATATATCTTTCAACAGCAAAAGCCTTATAATCATTTATAAGATTCTTTATATATACCGCAGTAGCCTCAGGACTCAGCTTCATGCCTGTAGTCACCCATTTAGTAACAGTTCCCGATATTCCATAAGAAAAAAATTCAGCAATAAACTGTCTGTTGTCAGGATCTATGGTATGCCCTACGGTTATCTGATCTATTATCTCACATATAACTCCTGTAACCTCATCAAAGAGATACTGTCTGAATTCTTCTCCATGTGAGGTGTTAAAGGCATTTGCATAGAATTTATTATTATCCTTTATAGTATTAAGTATGTTAAGCAGCTTATCGCTCCAGTTATCTATCGTCAGTCCATCTGAGAAGGGCATTATAACATCAGTATATAATATCCAGTTAAGAAGCTCGTATTTATCCTGAAAGTGATAATAAAAAGTTTGTCTGTTAAGCCCACAGCAATCCGTTATATCCGCTATTGTGATTTTTTCAAACGGTTTTTTCTCCATCACATACTTAAAGCCGTCTGCTATAGCTTTCTTTGTTATTACCGACTCAGACATAGCTACCTCCGCACACAGGAAATTTTTTCAATTATTATATCATATTTTTTCTCGAATCTCAACATCCAAATACAAAATATATTAAGTAACATTATTAATTTTAACAGAGTAAATTCTTTTTTAAAGAACATCTTAAGGAACTACACAAGCACTTCAACACTAACTCATATGCAAAATTAAGGATAAGTAAGATTGCAGACATCAATTTTTAAAATCAGATAGTTGAAATTTTGCAAACTGATCACTTTGGAAGTTGTTTTGTGAGGTTACAACTATAAATTCGGAAAATTTTCAGCGGCAGGAATGGAGTATGGGAAAAACCTTTTTCCATCCGGAAAGGTTTTTCTACACATAGCTGCCCAACCAAAATTGATTTCCGTGTACATAAGATATTTTCTGATTGCAATACACGTGTGTCTTTGATATAATTAAGAAAACCCTATTGCAACGGAGGATTACCAATGGAAGAAAACATATACAGAAAAGCACGGAAAAAAGCAGCAAAAAATAAACCGCTGCTGAACAATTGTGAAAGTGCACAGGATCTTGTATATATAGAGCGCACAAAACTACTGGCAATAGAAAGTAGCGATAAAGTTCCAAGTCCTGATGATGTTTTGTCTATGTCAAAGGTTTATGAAGCACCTGAGCTTTGCAACTACTACTGTACCAATCAGTGCCCTATCGGCAGTGATAAGCCTACGCTTATGTATGAGGATCTGAACGAAATAGCTGTTCGCCTTATGTCCGCACTGCACTTCCTGCAAAAATCGACCGATACTATATATAAAGTATTTGAGGACGGAAAAATAAACGACTATGAAAAACAAGACTTTATGAAAATAATCGAAACACTCAAAAAACTATCCTACAGTGCGGACTCTCTTGAACTGTGGGCGAAAAAGAACGGGTATATTTAAAAATTCTCAGGAGGAATAATTATGAAAAGAAAAGCAATTTTAGCTTGTGCCGCAATTCTTGCATTGACGTCTGTTACAGTTCTGGCAGGATGCGGAGATATGCTGAACAATGCTGAAAGCACAGTAAACAATACCATCAGCAATGTCACCTCTGCACTTGAAAACAACCCCGTAACTTCAATCTATAATCAGATAAACGAAAAAGAAACACAGTATGACAGCAAAAAGCTTGAAAATGTTCTGAAAGATTTCTACTCCGGAGTTATATCCGGAACTATAAACGAAGACACAGCAGGCTATCTTGTAACAGAAGCCCTGCCTGCTGCAAATTCACCTACACACACCAAAAAAAAGGCGGCCAATGAGCTTACCGTATTATCGGCAATAGAACAGCAGGGTATGCAGGCATTGTATACAGACGAATATCTCTCTAATTTTATGTACGGCAACTCTAAAATCGTATATAAAGGCTCAGTATCCGCAAATGAATTCAATGGTCCTATAACCCTTGATACAAAGCTTGGAGATATATTCGCCAACTGATCTTCTTAATTATTATATATAGAAAATATATATAGAAAATAAAGGAGTGTTAAATTATGATTACGTGCAAAAGCTGTGGAATGGTTTATGATGAATTTTACAATATATGCCCAAAGTGCGGGACAGCTTATAAACCGGAGCAGCCGAACAAAACTTCTGTTAAAGATGCCGGATCCGACAAAACCGTTTCTGTAAAAAACATATCTTACCCTCAGTCAGGTTCAGAAGAGCAAAAAAATCCAGAAGCTCCCGTTACTCAGACTTCACCGCTATCCGGAAGCGATACACAAACAACTAATGGTGTCAGTATGCCACTGCAGGCAACAATATATCCGAACACGGAATATTCTAAATCACCCGGGCAGTATGATGATAATTACGAAATACCACCACTTCCACCTATCCCGAACGCAAGAAAGGAAGACCTTAAGCCTAAAAAGAAAAGTTCCAAAGGCAAGCTGATAGCCATTATTTCAATAATATGTGTAATACTTATCGGTGCAGCTGCTGCAGTATTTATTATAATGCAGAACAATAGAAATAATGTGCTTTCAGATCAGATCTCCATCGGAGAAAAATACCTCAGTGAGGAAAAATATGACGACGCTATAGACGCATTCAAAAAAGCAATAGAGCTTGATCCGAACAATCCCGAACTTTACACAAAGCTTGCTGACGCTTATATTGGCAAGGGGGATTTCGAAAATGCAATAAAGACTTTGGAAGATGGCTATAATAAAACAAACGATAAAAATATAAAGAAAAAACTTGACGCACTGAAAAACAGTTCAGGTGGCATAACCGCCTCACAAGGTGATGCCATAGCATTGTCAAATGCATATAAAACACTTTATGCGGCTGTATCATCCGGCGTGTTGAATTCATCATCTTCGTCGAGTGATACAAATGGAATAGACCCGGGTAAACTTCCGAAAGCAGGTGCACCTGTGTCGGCATGTAAATCAGCTGCCGATTCTCTTACAATCAATGATGCTGTAATATATGGCGGACTGACATCTGTTATAAATGAAACAAATATAGGAAATTTTGTTTATACCCGCTCAGGAATTTTCCATAAGGATGAAACCACCGGAATTCCGCTTACATTAAATACCACACTTGGTACTATAAGAGACCAAAAGTCTTCCGAATCAAGTAATGAAACATCAACTGAACAAAGCTCTGCTCAGGAGAGTTCAGTTCAGGAAAGTTCAAGGCAAGAGAGTTCCAGACAGGAAAGCTCAAAACAGGAAAACTCAAGACAGGAAAGCTCAAAACAAGAAAACTCAAAACAAGAAAGTTTAAAACAAGAAAGTTCAAAACAAGAAAGTTCAAGACAGGGAAATTCCGATCGTGTTGATAATCCTTTAGCAGATGAAATTGAGGGTGTGTGGATACTTCGTATGAATTCATCAACAGTATCACCCGATCATACTAACAAAAAATTATTTTTCCATTTCGACAAAGACGGTTCTGCAAGTGCATATAGTCTTACATATACTGATACTACAACTGAATCCGAAACTCTTGGGACAGGGACGTGGACAATAAACGGAAATATTATAACTGTAACAATAAACGGTGATCCAGCTGATTTCACTTATGAAAACGGAATTATGAAAAGTTCCACTCTTAGTGATTTAGCATACCTTGAAAAGGACATATCAGCTGCCTGAACACAAAAATCTATAGCGTATTTGCTAAATAAGTCCGGAACAATGTATTAATATGAAGTGCAGTATACAGAAATAAAGTTTCTTCATTAAACTATATTTTCCGCACAAAGTATCAGCAATGCTGCTCTCTACTGACAATGTTCGTCCGCGGGGAGCAGCATTTATAAATTAAATTGCTTGACATAAAATGCTGACTTAACTATAATATATGGTATTGATAAACTTTGTTAAAGGATGGTATTTATATATGGCTAAACAGACACTTCTCACCGATGAAGGCTTGAAAAATTACGAGAAAGAACTTGATTATCTCAAAACCGTGAAACGTAAAGAAGTAGCGGAAAAAATCAAGGTGGCTCTTTCCTTTGGTGACCTTTCCGAGAACAGCGAATATGATGAAGCTAAAAATGATCAGGCAATGCTTGAGGCAAGAATTGCTCAAATAGAAGCTATTCTTAAAAATGCCAAGATTATAGATGAAAGTGAGCTTACCAACGAACATATACATGTAGGCTCTAAAGTTAAGGTACACGACTGTGAGTTTGATGAAGATGCTGAATATCAGATCATTGGCTCTAACGAGGCTGATCCGTTCAATGGTAAGCTCTCTGAAGAATCTCCTGTTGGTGCAGCTCTTCTTGGTCATAAGGTTGGAGATACGGTTTCAGTTGAAACACCTGACGGTGAAGTAAAATTTATTATTCTTGAGATTTCAAAATAAATACAATTTAGGCCATTTTAATGATATGTGGTGCTTTCAGCATCTAAGGTAATAAGAATGAAAGGAAGAAAAAAATGGGAGAACAGAACAACAAGCCCCAGCAGCAGGATCTTAACAGTCTTCTTAAGATAAGAAGAGACAAGCTGAAGGAGCTGCAGGAGCAGGGTAAGGACCCTTTTCAGATTATGAAATATGATGTCACCTGTCACAGCAGGAACATTAAAGAAAATTTTGAACAGTTTGAAGGTAAAACTGTATCAGTAGCAGGCAGAATAATGTCTAAGCGTATTATGGGCAAGGCTTCATTTTGCCACATTCAGGATCTTGAGGGTACAATACAGTCATATGTTGCACGTGACAGTATAGGCGAAGAAGAATATAAGCTATTCAAGAAAATGGATATAGGTGATATAGTCGGACTTAAGGGTGAGGTTTTCAAAACAAAAACAGGTGAGACATCAATCCATGCAAGCGAGATTACTCTGCTTTCAAAGAGCTTACAGATTCTTCCGGAAAAATATCATGGTCTTACCAATACAGACACACGTTACCGTCAAAGATATGTCGATCTTATTATGAACGAGGAAGTAAAGGATACCTTTATAAAACGTTCAAAAATCATAAGCACTATACGCAGATACCTTGATACACAAGGCTTTATTGAGGTTGAAACACCAATGCTGGTTTCAAATGCCGGAGGTGCTTCTGCAAGACCGTTTGAAACACATTTCAATGCGCTTGACGAAGATCTTAAGCTGCGTATCTCACTGGAGCTCTATCTTAAAAGACTGATTGTAGGCGGACTTGAAAAGGTATATGAGATAGGCAGAGTTTTTAGAAACGAAGGACTTGACACAAGACATAACCCTGAGTTTACCCTTATGGAGCTTTATCAGGCATA
>CADACB010000043.1 GCA_902786345.1 uncultured Ruminococcus sp.
ATACCATCTGTGATACTGACCTTGCCTTGCAAGAAAGCTCTCAAGCAATCTTTGTTCCGGTACGGTCAATGACCTTTTCTTTTCAGTATCGTTATTATGAGCTTTCTTCAATTCCTTCAAGGCGTTATCCGCAGGATTGTAACGCAGATATTCGTCCTCAACACCCAACTCCAGAACTTGATGAAGAACGGTGTGGATACTGTCTATTGTGCCTGCTTTCAGGTGCTGTGCGTCTGCGAGGTGATTGTAAAACGCTCTGACATCCGAGCGTTTAAGGTCTATTATATGTATCTTGCCGAAGCTCGGCTCAACATACTGAGTATAGGAATACTTGTAACACTGAAACGTATTCGCCTTCAAGCCCTTCTTCAACTGTACCCAACGATTATACAAGTCATTGATCGTCAGATCATTTTTATCCGCTCTGATACCGTCCAGAGCATCACGCAGCACATCGTTTTCTTTTTCCCTTAACTCGTCAAGTGTCTTTGCATAGACAGAGTGCCTTTTACCTCTCTTGTCTCTCCACTTGTACTCAAACGTCCCGTTTGCTCTCTGATATTCCCCTTCTTTCAAAACTCGCCTTTTATTGTCCTTGCGTCTCTCTATTGCCATAATTTGCTCCTTCCTGACATAAAGAGAACACGTCCGATTTTTATTCTATACTATCCGTGTCCCTTTTGTCAATTATAATAGACATTGTTTACACAGAAAATGTTTTAGACAGATATTCATCCATCTTTTTTCTCTTTATCAAACGCTTACTGCCTACCCACAAGACAAAAGGACACTTGTCATCATCTGTCAGCTGACGGAGCTTGAAATAGGCTGCTGCTTCTTCCAATGTAAGATTGGACTTTTCGTAAATCGGAACTTCATATTTCATAGTATTGTCACCTTTCTAAGCGAAACCATTTTCCATGGTTTTATCTTTTTTTATTATTTTACACATGATTGTGATCTCCTTAGATGAAATTATCTTCTGAGCTTTGGTTTATTTGTACTGCTCAGAATAGTATCTATTTTCTTCTCATCATCCTCCTTGAATGCAACATTGTATTTTTCTTCCTGTCCGTTTTCGCTTTTACTGAATACCGCAAACATTTCCTGACCGCCGGTTTGTTTATGCAGCTCCTCAACTTCTGTTCTCGTGAGCGTCCTGTAACGCATCTGCTTACCGCCCAATGCTGCTTCTGATTTTAGCCTTGTATTGACCTTTGAGTTTCTTGTCACAGAGAAAAGATCGTCACTTTCAGATTGATATTTGTCAGGATAAAGACAGTGCAACACGTAATCCTTATTCTGCGGAAGAAATGCAAGTTTGATTTTTCCATTATCCGGAGCAAACACAACATAGCGGTCTTTTTCTTTCGTGAGCTTATCAATATCTTTTTCATCTATCATCAGAAACTCTACCTTCACACCAAGAAACTCTGCCCGCTTTTTCATTTCATCGTATTTCGCATCGGGCAAGTACCTTTTTGTATTTCTGTCGATAATTGCTTCATCCTTTAGGTTAAATGCTTCGATCAAAAGCTTTTTGTCTTTTTCCTTGATCGTTACCAGCGCATAGTCATCGTACAGTTTGGCGGAGAAAAAGATCGGACAAGCATAAAGCTTTGGTATCCCTGAAAATGCAAATTTTATAACACAGTTTTCTCCTTGCGAATGAATAAGCCTGCTATACGGAATGTTGCCCTCATAGATCGGATTGCTTTTGTACTTTTCAAGCTGTTCACTTACGGACAGCTTTTTCGTTTTGAACTTTTTCTGATGTGTGTGCATAGTCAGCTTGAAATATCTTTTATCAAAAAACAATCTCTTATAACGGCGGATCTTCAACATAAGAATCACCCTCAGAAAAAAGAAAAGCGGATTTTTCGATTGCTTTATCTTCTGGCGCAGAGCTTCTGCTTCATCATTTTTTGAAAGTGGAGGATTTTTCTGAAAATACACTTTTTCGTATTTTTCAAATTCACTGACAAAAGGCTTCTGCGGTTTCGGGGCTTCTCTTGGCGTCAAAGGTTTCGGAATTGAATAGAAACCCATTATCCTTTCCAGGTTTTCTTTTTTGTAGTAATCACCGAATTGCTTTGCAAGAGTATCTGCTCTGATCTTCTTTTGCTCTCCGACTTTCTGAAAAGTTATATGTCTGTCAGTATATCGGGTAATGATAAACCCTTTATTCCGCATAAATCCGATAAACGCTTCCTTGCTGTGACAAAGAATTTTCGCTTCATCAAGAGCATGGCATAATTCAACCTTCCACGATTTTCCTTGTTCTGCTAATTTCTGCGTTGCCTGATCTATACCACGCAGTCCTGTTGTTTCATCAATAACAGAAAGTCCGTACTGCCTGCAAAGCCTGTCACTTTGTTCACGCATATTTTTAAGCGTTGCCTGATTGCCGAGCCACTTGCTTCCGGTTTCCAGGCTAACAGAGTTTATCAAAAAATGATTATGTATATGGTCGCGGTCAATATGAGTAGCAACGATTATCTGAAATCCCGGCGCAACACATTCCGCCAATTCCTCACCGATCTTATGAGCAAGCTCCGGCGTAATATTCTCGTTCGGAGAAAAGCTCTGAACATAGTGGTGCGCTAAGATTTTATCATTCTTGTGATATGCAAATCTTGTAATATCGAACTCAGTCACAAGACCGTTTACACTGTCATAGCAGCAGTTGATAAAACTTGACTGCACGCATTTTTCACTTCCGTTTTTTGTTTCCGGCGAGAGAATGTAGGATATCGACTTCGCTACATAGTCCGAAGATTTAATAGCAGACTTTACCGATTTAACCGTCGCCATAAAAATCCACCCTTTCCATCAGCCTGTCGATTTTTCGCTCCAGCGTTTTTATATTCGCTTCCTTTTCATCGTAAGTTGCCTTGAGTATCTTTTTCGTAATTTCAATAACCGCATCCATATGACGATTAAGAGAAACAAGATCGCTTTGAAGAATAAATCTCTGCCCGTTAGCAACGTGAGCGATCTGATTGACGTTAATCCCGATCTTTCTTATCTCATAGATCAGCTTTGCTATGTTTTCGGTCTGGAGCATTTTACGGTCTGACGCAGATTTCACAAGATACCTTGAAAGGCTCAGGTGTGCGGTATCCGCTTTTTCCTGCAGTTCTTTCTTTTCTGCCGGTGTTACTCTCACGCAGATCTCTACTGTTTTCTTTTCCCGGTTCATATAACTTTTCACTCCTTTCGATTTTTCTGATTGTTACTATCTTCAGACTCCCTGTAAAAAGCCGATTTTTTACGAGTATACGACTTGAAGTATCAGGGGATTAGCAAGCATAGATTAATGATATACATCGTATATCATAATCGCTTGGCGGTGAAATCCCCACACCCCTTTTTATTTTGCTGATCCGCAAAATCCTGAAATCGCTTCGCTCACCATAAATAATAAATTCTGATATTCTCTTTTTTCGATTTTTACAAGTTAGGGCAGAAAGGGATTTTTCAAAAAGTTCAAAAGCTCAGATCTGGGCTTTTCGGAATATTCAGTTATTTCCAAAAACAATGTAAAGTCATTATTTTATTAACTGTCATTTTCGTATTGTTGCTTTTCCTGTGATTAGATTTATGATGTTGCAGTTTCATCAGAAGATTTTATTTGCTGGTAATACCATCGGTCGTCATTCTTCTTGACAGATTTAATGCCAAGATATGCTTTTGCTTTTTTCAAAGTCGAGATGCAGATACCGTTTTTTGCAGCCAATTCAAAAATTTTTGTTGAGGCAACATCTCCATGTTCAAGACACACGGAAAGGAAATCGCAGGCATTTTTGAAAGCCGGAGCAGGATCGCTGCCAGACAGATCGGCGGCTTTTACATCTGATAAACCTATCCATTTGACAGCACCATTCTCAAGATCATATATTATGCTTTTTCCGATTTTCGCCAGATTGCTTTTCAAAGGTACCATGATACGGTTATCAGGATT
Source organism: uncultured Ruminococcus sp. (assembly GCA_902786345.1). Taxonomy (GTDB): domain Bacteria; phylum Bacillota; class Clostridia; order Oscillospirales; family Acutalibacteraceae; genus UBA1213. The sequence goes on from CADACB010000043.1 coordinate 3,965, forward strand.
ATTGGGATTTGTCGTCAGGATAAGAACACTTCGTGCAGCAGCAACAATATCAATAGAGCCAAGAGAACGATACAGAGCATTGATACCGCCTGAATTCTTATTGAGGTGTCCGATAAGGACAATAGCACAATCAGTTCTGTCAGCAAAATCATTGAGCTTTTGCATTACCTCTCTGACATCATTTGCAGAACAGATGTTGAGGCTTCCCATAAAAGCTTGAACCGGATCAAAGACCATCAGCTTTATGTTCTGATTGATTATGTCATGCTCAAGATCTGCATCAAAGCTTTCAAACTTTCTTTTTGTTTGCAGCCCGACTACCTTAGTACAATCAGCACCCATTTTCAGCAGTCGGGGAATAATGGTGTCCGATGTCCCGTCTTCAGCCGATTGGAAATATACATTCATCGCATCGTGTGACTGTTCCGAAAAAGGCAGCTTCTTTCCGCTTGTAAGCAGTGCAACAAGTGACAAAACAAAGGTCGTTTTTCCGATACCCGGATCACCGCAGATAATAGTGATCTTTCCTTTGGGGATGTACGGGTAATAAAGCCACTCCACCTTTTTCGGTTCTATATCCCCGTAGCAGACAAATTTGTTTACTGTTGCCATAGTCACACCTTCTTTTCGTCCCTACACTCATCGCTGCTTGTCTGTGCGTCGATCCATGCCATCAGCTTGTCAGTTGCGATGAGCCATTTTTTGCCCACACGGAAGCTCGGAAAGCCCTTAGACCTGACCAGCGTGTAGCAGAACGAAATGGGTACACCAAGCACTTCTGCGAGTACCTGCGGTGTCAGCAGTGGTGGAAGTTTTTGCGTTTCTTTTTGATCTATCATATAATCATCCTTTCCATACCCTTTTATAAAATACAATGGAATGGGTATATTTAGATTATATCAGACCAATCAACAAAATACAAGACTGTAAAATAAAAAAATGTAACAAATAATATTATTCAAATTAGACGAAACCAACAAAGGAATAAATTCTCATTATCCGAATAAAAAACATTGTTATCTGTTCATACTTGTTTTTAATCAGTTTGCTGTAAAATAGTTGGCAACGGATTAAAATATTTATGGTGCAGCATCACGCTGCTTGAATTAGCTTGTTCGGTATAGTATAATAAAATCAATATATAATTGGTTGGGTGTAGTTATGAAAAGATATAGAGTTTATATTTACGATAATGAGGAATACTTTGATATATATAACGAGGCAGAAAAAGAGTACAGAAATGTGCATAAGGGCTTTTATTTGCAGGAGCTTTGCGACTTTGCAAGTATGAAGCATAGTTCTGTAGCATATTTGAAGGAGTATTTGCATCTTAATCAGGTCGTATCGGAAAGGATAAAGTCAGGCAGCAGTGATGAAGCCTTGTTACCGCTTGAAAAAATCTGCTGTGGTTTTTGCTGTTTCTATAATGATGCTGTAAACTCATTCAATGATATAAGAGAGCCTGATCTCCTATCCTCAACCTGGCTGCAACAAGAAGCTGACAAAATAGAAAGCCTTCAGGAAGAAGTAAATACATACATTTCAAACCTTGTTTTCGGCAAAAGAAATCCGCTTTCGTTTCAGTCTGAGCTGAATATTGAAGTTATCAATATCAACGGCGAAAACTGCAAGGTACTTTATCCGAAAAGCATATATGATATTTTTTATTTCTTCTTGTTTGAGATAGTAGATAAGGATATTGTGTTTAAGATCTGCAAACGCTGTGATAAGTACTTCCCTTGTCTTTATAATAAGAATATTCAGTTCTGTGACAGAGTTGATGCTGCATTGGATAAAACCTGCCGTGAGATAAAACTTGAAACTCTTCCGGATACAGATGATGTAAAGCATAAGGCTGATGTTATGGAATTGTTCAAGCGTACTTATGAACGTGTCCGTCATAGAGTAAGAAGGACAAAGGAACAGCAGAAGAAATATAAAGAATGGTCTAAGGAAGCTCGTTCTTTAAGGGACAGATGCATCAGCGGAGAGATAACTCTTGAATATTTTGAAGAATGGCTGTCTGAAACCGAAAAGGAAATGATGTAAAAAACATGAGCATAGGAATGAAACGAGGAACGGTATATCTTGAACCGCACCAAAAAGAGTGGGAAACAGCCGCCGAAGAAACGATACGCACACTCAAAGGCATACTCGGGGATATTGCCGCAGATGTTCAGCACATCGGCAGTACATCCATCAGAACAATAAAAGCAAAGCCGATAATAGATATAGCCGTTGCTGTAAACGACTTTGAAGCTGTACTGCAAAAGAGGGCAGAGCTTGAAAAAGCTGATGTTATTTTCCGCTTTGACGAAAGACCGGAGCAGCTTTTGTTTGTTATGGGCGATTTTGAAAAGGACACTCGCTCGCATCATATCCATGTTGTGCTTTACGGCTCTGATGAGTGGAATAACTACATCAACTTCCGTGATTATCTGAACAGCAATACCGAAGCCGCAAGAGAATATGAAGCGGTCAAGCTCAGTCTTGCAGAGCAGTATCCTGATGACAGGATAGCATACACAGACGGCAAGCAGGAAGTCATAGACAGGCTGCTTGTAGAAGCTCGTGTATGGAAAATCAAACAGCTATCCAAGTAAGTGGGACTCCAAGTCCCACTTATTAGGTAGTGAAGTGAAAAGGAGCAGTAGTAAAATGAATACATATATAGAAACGAAATCAAACGGAATAGTATCTCCGAAATCCGGCAGTAATCATCGCTATCTGTATGAACATCAGAAAAAGGCTATGGCTAATCTCGATATTATTAACAGAACAAACTCTTACAGTACACTTGTTGTACTGCCGACAGGCGGCGGCAAAACCTATACTGCGGCTGTCTGGCTTCTGAAAAATGCCATAGATCAGAAGAAGAAAATACTTTGGATTGCTCACAGACAAACTCTGCTCGATCAGGCTGCCGAAACCTTTCAGAACTATGCTTATTCTGAATTGATACCGGGAATATCCTCTTTTCGATACAGAGTTATTTCAGGTGCTTCCGAACACGATAAAATGGTTGACATAGACAAGAAAGATGACTTGCTTATTGTAAGTAAAGACAGTATTGGAAGAAATCCGAAAGCACTTGATAAGTGGCTTAAAGGTGAAGATGAAATATATTTTGTTGTAGATGAAGCACACCATTCAACAGCCAAAACATATCGAAAGGTTATCAGCTATGTAAAAGACAAGGTTGCAAATGTCAAGCTGATTGGTCTGACTGCTACTCCATTCCGCACTGCCGAAAGCGAAAGGGGTTTGCTTGGTAAGATATATACAGATGGAGTAGAAAACGGGGAAATCGTTCAGAATGAAAAAGGCATAACATATCAAATTTCTCTGAAAGAGCTGATTAACAGGCAGATACTCTCACAGCCGATTATTGAAAGCTATAATACAGGAGAAGAATATGGAACTTATTTAGGTGCAAAGGACTTGGAGAGAATACAGCGTTTGGATTTGCTTCCTGATGATCTTGCAGATGAAATGGTAAACAATGCTGTCCGTAACAAATTCATTGTCGAAACCTATGTAAATAACAAAGAAAAATACGGTCAGACTATTCTGTTTGCATTGAATGTCAATCACGCAATAGCTTTATCTGCACTCTTTAATCATTATGGAATTAAAGCAGGTTATGTTGTTTCTTCCGTCCGTGATGCAGTAACAGGAGTAAGCAGAAGCCGTGAGGATAATGCAGAAGTTTATGAAGCATACAGAAACGGTGATATACAAGTGCTTGTCAATGTCAATATCCTGACAGAAGGAGTTGATCTGCCAAAAACACAGACTGTTTTTCTCACAAGACCTACTGTATCCAAAATATTGATGACACAGATGATAGGCAGAGCTTTAAGGGGTGAAAAGGCAGGAGGAACTAAAAAAGCCTACATTGTTTCGTTTATTGATAACGGACTTGATAAGATTGCTTGGTCTAATCCTGAAACCGTATTTGAGGACAATAACGGTTTTGCAGATACAAAGACAGATTACGAAAAGAGAGATATTCGGCTGATTGCAATTTCAAAGATAGAGGAATTTGCGAAAATGCTGAATGACAGTGCCGATACAAAAGACTTGGAAAAAGTTCCGTTTACAAAGCGTATTCCTATCGGAATGTATGCGTTTACATATCTCGAAGAAGATGGAATGGATATTTCCTATCAGGTTATGGTTTATGACAGCACAGCAAAAGCGTATGAGAATATGATGCAGTCCTTGCCGGAACTGTTCGCTTCATTCGGTGATACGAATGAGTATATCCCACAGGATGAGCTTATTCAGATGGCACATCAATGCAGAGATACATTCTTTCTCGGAGAGATGATACCTCCTTACGATGAAAGAGATATTATCAACATTCTGAAATACTATGCACAGTACGAAACAGCTCCTACATTCTACACTTTTGACGATCTTGACAAGAGTAAAATTGATGTCTGTAAAATTGCAAAATATATTGTTGATAACAAAATGGATCCGGATACCCAATCTGCTTATGTCAGACAGCTTTGGGATGATGGAGATGAAAATATACTCAGACTATTCTTTGGCAGGCAAAAATACTTTTTGGATCAGCTTTACAGAGAAATAATCAGACTTATATTTCCACTCCCGCCTGAAGAGAACGGCAATGTTACAGTTGGAAAGAAAAAACTTGAGGATATGACACTGATTGAGATTCGCAAGATAAATCCTGAATACGAAAAAGAACTCCGTGATGCAGTTTTCGCAAAAGCTACAGATGAGGATGGAATGTTTACCTGTGCATTATGCGGCAAGAAGTTTTCAAACAGAATTATGCTTCAGGTTGACCATATTAAGCCTATGAATAAAGGCGGTAAAACAATTCTTGATAATCTGCAAATTCTTTGTCGTGTTTGTAATGGAAAAAAAAGCGATAAATATGGGGAATAACAATGAAAAGCTATCTTTATACTCCATTCGAGCTTGCACTTATCATTCAACATCACGCTTTGGACTGCAATAAGTATATGGACTTGCTTCATAGTATTTATCAGAATGACAAGTCCTTTCTTCTCCCTGAGTATCGCAACAATCAGAAAAAACTGTTCTTGGATGTAATGGACAATCTGAATTACATAAACAATACAGAAAACTATCTTTCCGAAATAGAAGCTATCGAAAAGGACAGCGAAGCATTAGGTCTTGTCAATAACTATTCGGGAGATAATTTGCGTGACTCCTTTAATCATCTTATTTTCAAAGAACTGCGTATCAGAATTTTATATATCAACACAAGGGGATTTGCTTGTTTGAAGCTGAGAACACTGCTATCTGAACTTGGTTATAAAAGGCGTTCTCCCCACATAATACAGTACATTATTGACTGTTTGAATTTCTATCATATATCTGTTTCGCTCAGAGGAAATGTTCCCTGTGACATAAAAAGTGTTTCGATTGATGATACGATTGTTTTCAGAACGGTATAGATTATCCGGTCAGGGTGAAATGTGCATACAGTGGAAGATTTCAACTGTTCTTTCAATATTTAATATATATAAAAGCCGTGTCTCCCGAACATCAGAACGGGAAACACGGCTGAAATTTTTTTACAGGTTATTGATTATTGACGCTATACAGAGTATAATAATATCAAATCACGATTTACTAAATCATGATTAGACATTGAGGTGATAATATGTTTATCGGCAGAAAACAGGAATTGCAGTTTTTAGAGGATAAATATAACAGCAAGGGCGGACAGCTCATTGTGCTGTATGGTCGCAGGCGTGTGGGCAAAACGGAAACGCTACGTGAGTTCTGCAAAGACAAGCGGCATATTTTCTATTCCTGTCGGGAAGTTTCTAATAGATTGCAGCTCCGCAGTTTTTCGGAAAAGCTGCTGAAAGAGAACATCCCTGCGGCAAGCTATGTCAAAGAGTTTTCGAAATGGGAAACGGCTCTGAAAAGCGTTTTTGACCTGCCTTACGGTGAAGAAAAGAAGCTGCTTATCATAGACGAGTTCCCGTATATGTGTCGTGGCAACGAGGGTATTCCGTCTATCCTGCAAAATCTGTGGGACGAGCTGTTCAAGGACGAAAATATTATGATCGTGCTTTGCGGCAGTGCTATTAATTTCATCGAAAAAAAGCTGCTTGCGGAAAAGAATCCGCTTTACGGCAGAGTAACGGGCATTTACAAAATGGTAGCCATGTCCTTTTATGATGCTGTGCAGTTCTTCCCGAACTATACCGACAGAGATAAGATAATAGCCTATTCAATACTCGGCGGCATTCCTCATTATCTGCGGCAATTTGACGTTGATTTGTCTTTAGAGGAGAATATCAAGCGTAATATTTTGACAAAGGGCTGTGTGCTGTACAGCGAGGTAGAGTTCCTGCTTCGTCAGGAGCTTCGGGAAACACCGCTTTACAATTCTATCATTGAAGCTGTGGCACTCGGCAACACAAAGCTGAATGACATCAGCGTAAAATCCTTGGTTGACGATACCTCAAAAACAAGCGTATATCTGAAAAATCTGATAGAATTAGAGATCGTCAAACGAGAGTTTTCCGTTAATGACGGTACAAAGGAACGGGCAAATACCAATCGGGGGCTTTACCGCCTGACAGACAACTTTTTCCGCTTCTGGTATGCCTTTGTATTCACGAATTATTCCGAGCTTGAAAGCGGAGATGCAGACGGTGTATTTGAGTATGCGATTAAACCCAATCTTCATGAATTTGCTTCTTTTGCGTTTGAAGATGTGTGCCGTGAGTATGTCCGGAAAATGCAGCGAAACGGAAAGCTGCCGTTCCGCTATCAGAGAATGGGA
>CADACB010000044.1 GCA_902786345.1 uncultured Ruminococcus sp.
TTGTATGGGAATTTCGCACTCTGCGGAGTGCGCCAAGGGCTCTGCCCCTTGACCCCGCAAGCCTTTGTAAAGGCTTGAGCGAAACTTTATTTATTATGAACACCAAAAGTTTATTTTTAAAATTAACTGCCTGTTTAAGCAAAACCCTTCCGCAAGCGCGCCGTAAGGCGTGTGGGGAAGGGTAAATCGCGATCAGCGTATGTTTTGTTTGGATAATCAAAGCGTAACGCAGTGAAGCGAAACGCGAACACGGGTGCGGCAGCTTGCCGCCGCGAATTGTCCAGTGCGGTCACGCACCGGCAGCTTGCCGCCGCGAATTGTCCAGTGCGGTCACGCACCGGCAGCTTGCCGCTAAAGGTAGGGGGCGCATTTTTTTAGGGCAAGACGTGCTTTTTTTAGATGTTTGTAAACAGTAGTTGGTTTTATGCCGATGATTGATGAGATTTCGGTGACGGATAAATCATCGTAATAGAATAATTTTAAACACTGCTGCTGGCGGTCTGTTAACTCGTTTTGTATAGCTGTGCTTATCAGCCTTTTCATCCGCTTGTGCCGCTTGTCTTCCCCTTGGTCAGAATATGCAGCTGTGGATATTTTATCTATTATTTGTGAATCAAGAGATAGTATTTTTTTTCTCAATATGCAACACCTCTCCTTTTCATAAGCAGCTCGGCTGTTTTGGTGCAGTCAAGATACATCATATACATCGTATTTATCCTGAAATTCAGTTCCCTCAGCTCAGAAATTGGTGTATTGCCTGATTGCTTTTTCAGCTTGTCTATACGCTCTTTTAATATTCGTGCACTTTCCATATATTCCTCTGCCCATTCCTGATATGTCATTTTTTACTCCTTTTCTACACATAACGTGTTGGTGAAATTTAAAAAATAAGAGACTTATTCATATCCTGTTGGGAAATATAATAAACAAGAAATGCCTCTTCACCTGTCAGGAAAGAATAAGCTCCGGACAATAAGATTGCAATAATGCTTTGATAAAATGGCTTTTCTTACTGCCTTAATTAAAATTATAAACTATATTCCGAGAAAATCAATAGCAAAAACGAAAATTTGTTCGATTTCACAAAAAAAGGGATTTGGTTTTTTATATAATTTACAAAAATTAAATTCGCTATTGAAAATACACGGATTGTGTGTTATAATGTATCCAGCTTAACGAAGGACATATGTATGACATAAACAGCATAAAAAAGTTTTTCAAGCTAAAATTTAAAAGCCTGATAAATGTTTGGTCATCATAGTGTGCCTTTAACGTTTTACGGTATTCCTAAATATTATTGGGAGGTTATTTTATGAAAAGCCGAATGGGCAGCAGAATAAAGGAATTAAGAAAAAGAGTAGGGTTGACACAGTCGGAGCTTGCAAAAAAGCTTGGAATATCATCGTCTGCGGTGGGGATGTATGAACAGGGAAGAAGAGAGCCTGACAGCAGAATAATATTAAGACTTTCAGAGATATTTAACGTTTCTGTTGATCATTTGATGGGAAATTCCGACAAGTCATCTGAAGGGAGCGTTGAGGTTTCGGAGGTGTTTGATGAATTTACACGTAAGCTGTCGTCACAGGAGGGGCTGATGTTTGACGGTGTACCGCTTAATGATAATGACAGAATGAAAATAATTGACGCTATCAAGGTTGTTGCTGCAATAGCAAAACAGCAGCATAAAAGCACATTGGGAGAAAATTGAACTGAGAGGAGCAGGCTATGAATAAAATAGAAGCAAGGGTGAGGAAAATAATAGAAGAATATTCAACGGCGGAGCCTGAGGATATTTGCGAAAATATGGGAATAATAACCCTTAGCCAACCGCTGCCTGCATGTGTAAACGGCTTTACGGTGAGGATGAATGATATACCCTTTATTGTGATAAACAGCAGTCTTGATTATCATCAGAAGCGTGTAACAATGGCACACGAGCTTGGTCACGTTGTGCTTCATAAGGGAACAAATTCTATTGAGCTTAGCTGCAATACAAGCTTCTGCATATCAAAATATGAAAAAGAGGCAGATACGTTTGCGGCATATCTGCTTATGTATGCAGAGCTTTCTGCGTTTGAGGGCTATGAAAGTCTGACCGTTGAGGAGCTATCAAGGCTGGCACATATTCCTGTGGGAATGGCACAATATATCAGAGATGAGCTTTCATAGTTTACAGAAGCTGATAAAATCAGGTAAGGCAGATGAGTGGCTTGACTGAAAATGTCTTACAGGATTAAGAAAAATGCGTTAATGATCGGATGAATGGCAGGTGATTATATGAAGCTGTTTTTAAAACGGGATAATTTGGAAGACGGAGCAGGCTTCACTGTTTTTAACCAGAGCGGATACAGCAAATATAACGTCAGGATAATTACGGAGAAAACAAAGCAGAGAATAATAATAAGCAGAACGAACGATCCCGTGTCGGAAATTATATATAAGGAGCTTGTAATAAGATATTTTACTGTCAGGTGCAGGGGCAGGGTATATATACTGGTGCCGGGCTTTAAGGATTGTTTTACATTCGTGATATATGGAAGTACCTACCGTTTTGCAGGGGATATTGCATCAGGAAGGTTTTCTCTTTTTGATGTGGATAAAAGCCCTGTGATGAATCAGAAAAAATGCTGGGGTAAGTATGGTGACGGTTATGAGCTTGAAATATATGATAATGAGCAGGAATATTTTTCGGTATCTGTTGCTGTGTGTGCGGCTATGTATGTATCTGCTGTTGAGTCAAGTGCACTGCGTTTTGAGTGACAGCTCTCGAAGAGGAAAAACTTTTTTATAAGACTTATGCTGCCTGAAAGTAAATATGAAATTTTTTGGCTGAAGATCTTTATTATCAGGAAAATGTTATCTTCACATAAAATTTGAATGAATTTAAACGATTTTTTTGATGAAAATGTCGTTTTGTAATTATTGACTTTAAATATGTAATATTGTAAAATAATAGTAACACAAACTTGTGCTATTGTAATTTTGATGTTTATACCCGACTGGTTTTTTAAGAAAATTTTGATTAAATGATGAAAGATACTTATTTAGCAAATAATGATTCTGTTTTATGATCTGTTATGATCGGGTTATTGATTTTAGCCGGGGGTATCTGCAAGATTGGTTGTTCTTATTCAACAAATACCACTTAGCCTTTGATGGATGATTATAATTCGGTTTATGTTATTCATCTTGATAACCTTAGTTTTGATAATACATGACCTTCTTATACGGATACGAAAAAATTTAAAAAGGTGGCTGCTGACTTTCCGGATAAGGAAACGTTTAAAGGAACGCGGCTGGCTGATAACGGAAAGGTTTCGGCTGAGCTGGAGATCTTTGGTGAAGTCTGCAAATACAAGTTAAGTACGGGGATTGAGCTTATAGGTGCGAATTGGTATTTCGACGGTACAGGCTTGTCGGTGTATATTGATTAGTTTGCGGATAATGTCAGTTTGAAGAAAAAGCTTTATCTCTTTGAATGGCAGTATGACAAGCTTGCTGATACTGATGAAATGAAGCTTATGTTGAAGAAGATGAATATTATATGGAAAGTGATTACAGAGATGATTTATCTGAGGATTAACCATTATGAAAGCGGTCTGTCCGGACTTTGAGTGATTTGCAGAAAAATCATAATTTTGACATATGTTCATTTTTGTTGATTGTGGTTTTAGTCGGCTGAGACCGATTGAAATAAATAATTTTTTAAGGAGAAAATAACAAATGAAAAAAGCAGTAAAATTTTTACTTACAGCGTGTCTTGCGTGCACAATGCTTTTCGGAGCAGCAGCATGCGGCAATGGAAACTCAAGCGGTGTTGTCGGTGAGTATAAGGTCGTTGTTGACACAACAAGTATGACAGAGTCAGAAGCGGCTTTGACTAATTCGCTTCTTGGAAGTTATACAATGACGCTGTCTGCTGATGGTAAGGCTTCTGTTACAGCAATGGGCACTACTAATAATGGTACATGGAAGGAAAACGGCGATAAGGTAGAGGTCACTATTAAGGAAGAAAACAGCAACGGTGAATCTTCTGAATCAACAGAAACCTTTACAAAGGACGGCAACAAGCTTAAGTCAACAACTCAGAGCCAGCTTGTATTTGAAAAGAAATAATATCGGACAAATCAGACAGATAAGCTTCTGCCTGAATGTCAGGAATCAGTATGGTGTTGTTTTTCCGTAAGGACAGACAGCACCATTGATTGTATTATGTGTTTTATAATGTGGTGTAATATGCTTACAAAACAGAATGCCTGTATTCGGGGAGAATAAAATGAAAAATATGTCAAATAAAATTCTTATCGGTTTTCTTGCGGTTGCTGCAATGCTTACATTTACGGCTTGCGGCGGAAATAATAATCAGACATCAAAGGTCAGCAGTAATAAACCTGTGAACAGCAGTGAAGTATTTGACAAAGCTGACGAGTTAAATGACGGACAGGATACAAAAAACAGTACTGTTTCAAAAGTCGGCGAAGTGTCACAAAACAATGAATCATCAAAAAGCAGCAATATATCAGAAACTGATCCTGTTTCAAATGTCAGCGACCGGCAAAGCGAAAGTGAAATACTCTCCGACAGCGAAGAAACAAATATTTCAGAGCTTTCTGTGGAAATTACAGTTCCGGATAATGGCGAGGAATCTTCATCAGTTACTTCTGAATACGTTTCAGTTATTAAAGAATCCTCTACTGATGAAAATGAAAGTGATATTTCTGCCAAAGTCATAACCATTAAGGGCGGAGTAAATGAAGAGGGCGATATTCTTGATGATGAAACCGTAGAGTATGATGAGGGTGATACGTGGAAGGATATTGTTGAGAAATATTCAAATATATATATAAATGACAGAAATCCTCGCCGAGGTGATCATATTGTTGTTTATCCGAAAGGCGGACATAATTCCGGTGTTTTACTTTCAGACGGAAAGCTTGTGAGAACTGATGATATTGTTTCTGCCGATAATAACTATTATCTGGAGATTTATTGATGCATAGATGTGATTTTGCTTTTTTATCCAATAAAACATAAGACAAAAGCGAGTGCAGAAAAACGGGGTGATGAGCGGCTTGAAGGATATAAAAATATTTGTTAGTGTATTTAAAGATAAAGCAAGGGGAACCGGCGGCTTTGTCATACCCGTATCGGCAGGATCAGAGCTATATAGTGAGGACGACATAATTCTTGGTATGAGAGATGATGAGGGAATCAATATCTCTCTTAAAAATCCGCAGTATTGCGAGCTTACGGTACAGTATTATATATGGAAAAATCTTGAATTCGATGTTGGCGGCCTGATGCATCAGAGAAGATATTTTGATCTTTCGAGGGCATATCCGATAAGCAAAAGCACTATGCCTTCAGGACAAAAGCCTTACCGTATATATAATCAGCCTGATGAAAAGACGCTGTATAAGCTGGGCTATACATATGATAACATAAAGAGGCTTACGGACGATTACAGGATAATTGCACCGCTCAGGGAAAATTTATATCAGAGCGTAAGGAGCTATTATGACAAAAACGACCGCCGCGGCTTTGACGATCTGGGACTTATTCTTGATATAATAAAAGAAAAATATCCTTCATATTATGATCCGGCAAAAAAATATTTTGCACAGACCTTGTCTTATTTCTGCAATATGTTTATAATGGATAGGGAAATGCTTGACGGCTACAGCAGGTGGCTGTATGATATACTTGATGAATATGATAAGAGAAAACCGCCTGAGCTTTTCTGTCCCCGTGAGCAGGGTAAGCTTGCCGAAAGACTTTTTGGGGTGTATATGACATATATAATTGAAAATACCGATATTCCGTGTGCAGAGCTTCAAAGGGCACACTTCTGTTCGATCAATGGTGCCACGTCAAGAAATATGTCGTTCAGCAGAGGTATGTATGCGCTTTGTCCGCCGGGATCAATAAGAAGGGGAATATTGCGTAAAATAAAAAAATGAAAGGTTGATTTGAAATGTACGATTATCTTGTTGTAGGAGCAGGTCTTTTCGGAGCTGTCTTTGCACACGAAGCAAAAAAGAGAGGAAAAAAGGTTCTTGTGATTGACAAGAGAGATCATATAGCAGGAAATATATATTGTGAAAAGGTTGAAGATATAAACGTACATAAATATGGCGCACATATCTTCCACACAAACGACAAGGCTGTATGGGATTATATCAATCAGTTTGCAGAGTTTAACAATTATATAAACTCTCCTGTTGCGGTTTATAAGGATGAGCTTTATAATCTGCCCTTCAATATGAATACATTCAGCCGTCTCTGGAACATAAAAACTCCTGCTGAGGCTAAGAAGATTATTGCAGATCAGATTGCAGATCTTAATCTTACAGAACCCAAAAATCTTGAAGAACAGGCACTCAGCCTTGTTGGACGTGACGTTTATGAAAAGCTTATCAAGGGCTATACCGAAAAGCAGTGGGGACGTTCCTGCACAGAGCTTCCTGCATTCATTATAAAGAGACTGCCTCTTCGTTTTACATTTGATAATAATTACTTCAACGCAAGATACCAGGGAATCCCGATAGGCGGCTATACACCCATAATCGAAAAAATGCTTGACGGTATAGAGGTTCTTACTTCAACGGATTATTTTGAGTGGATAAAAACAAATTCCGATAAGGTAAACAAGACGGTGTTTACAGGTCAGATAGATCAGTTCTTTGACTATAAGCTTGGCGTTCTTGAATACCGTTCGGTACGATTTGAAACAGAGGTTCTTGATACCGATAACTTCCAGGGCAATGCCGTTGTCAACTATACAGAGAGAAGTGTTCCTTACACAAGAATAATTGAACATAAGCACTTTGAGTTCGGCACACAGCCCAAGACCGTTATCTCAAAGGAATATTCCTCAGAATGGAAGCCGGGAATTGAACCGTATTATCCTGTAAACAACGAGAAAAACAATAAGCTTTATGAGGAATATAAAAAGCTTGCCGATGAAACACCGAATGTTATCTTCGGCGGAAGACTCGGACATTATAAATATTACGATATGGATAAGGTAATTGATGTTGCTCTTGCGGCAGTTAAGGAAGAATTCGGTGAAAACTGAGAATGTAACGTTACGCAATATACTTTTTCCTAAAGAGAGTATATGCACAAAGCAGAAGCTGTATTTTCGTGCCGACAGCAGCAAAACATCATACAGCAGCAGGGATAATTTCCTGAAAATAAACGGTAAGGCAGCCTTTGATACATATTTCAATGAGCTGCCTGTCGTTAAATATCATAAATACTGCCGCATTTCCTCACTGTTTTTAAAGCTAAGAATGTGCGGCAGCTTTGTTGTGCGTGTCTTTGGCGTCAATAAAGACGAAGCCTCATTTAAAGAAGCTTGTATTGCCGAGCAGACTGTAATATTCTCAGAGCCTTGTGATACACTTATTGACATAAGCTTTGCTCTTGGAAAATATGATAATTTATACTTTACACTTGAAGCGACAGACGGTATACTTTTTGCAGGAGAATATCTGTGTACCTGTGAAAAGCCCGAAAGGGTGAATATTGCCGTTGTTATATGCACGTATAAAAGAGAAGAATTTCTTTTGAGAAATCACAGAGCTATAACTGCATATATGTCTGAAAGCACTGTTTTTGATGAAGACAGCATTCATTTCTATATTACCGATAACGGCAGGACGCTGAAAAAAGAAGACATTGAATCACCGCTTGTAAGCCTTATTCCGAACGAAAACACGGGCGGCAGCGGCGGTTTTACAAGAGGCTATTATGAAGCCGTTCACAGCGGCAGGGAACATACCCATATTCTGTTTATGGATGATGACATTGTTCTTGACTGTGAGATGCTGTTGAGAGTATACAGCATATTAAGACTGAGGAAAAGCGAATATGATGCTCTTGCGGTAGGCGGAACTATGATAAGGCTGAGCGACCGCATAACACAGCACGAGGCAGGATCAATATGGGACGGCAGACGTATAAATTCTATCGGAAGCGGAGCAGATCTTACACAAAGGGATAATGTTTTTGATATAGCTTATTATCCTGACGGCAACTATAATGCGTGGTGGTTTTACTGCTTTCCGTCGGACTGGCAGGAAAAGTACGGTTATCCGCTGCAGTTTTTTATCAAAGAGGACGACATAGAATATTCTCTCAGATGTGCCGGTGATATAGCAGTTATCGGCGGAATAGCGGTATGGCACGATGATTTTGACGGCAAGTATGACGGCTTTCAGGAATATTACATAAAGCGTAATGAGCTTATAATGACCGCCGTAAGCTCTGATAAGGCATATACATTTTTTCAGCTGAGAAAGCTTATGCTGAGCGTTATGAAGCAGACAGTATATCAGCGGTATTTTCTTGCAGATATAATATTCCGTGCCTATGGTGACTTTTTAAAGGGCTGGAAGAATTTTTACAATACAGACACAGCACTGCTCAACACAGAGCTTATGAATTCCTGTAAGCCGCTGTTAAATGATGCAGAGCTTCTTGAAAAACACGGAGTATATTTTGATCCGGATAAATACAGCAATTCTCTTACAGAAAAAGAGAGGCTTAAAATACAGGCATTATCCCTTAACGGCTATCTGATACCGTCCGTTTTCTACAGAAACGACAAAGATGGTTTTTATATGACTGATCTTGCAAGGTGCAGGATAGTTAATTTCTATAAGCACAAAAGGGTGCTTCACTATGATGCAGTCCGCAAAAATGGATTTGTTACCGAACAAAAGAAGACGCGTCTTTTTTTAAATATATTAAGAATCATAACCTTTAGCATAAAATTTCTGATAAAATATCCGTCAGTCAGAAAGGGCTTCAGAGAGCATATGGCTGAACTTACCCGGTTTACGCACACTGAGAGTATATAAGATAAGGCTGAAACGGTAAAATGATAATGATAAAGAAGAGGGGTATAGCGGTGAAGAAAGAAGAAACCTTGGAAACCGAAAAAACAAAAAGCACCGAACCGATAATATCATTCGATAATGTAACAAAGACCTACACTCTCTACAAAAACAGCAGAGAGCAGTTTTGTGCACTTTTTTACAATTCAAAGAAATTCAAGCGGCACAAGGCACTCAACGGAGTAAGCTTCAAGATAAATCAGGGTGAATCCGTTGCAATAATCGGCAGAAACGGTGCAGGAAAATCCACAGTACTGAAGATGATAACAGGTGTATGTTATCCCACAACGGGTGAAGTAACTGTAAACGGCAGAGTTTCTGCACTTCTGGAGCTTACCGCAGGTTTTTCAGCCGATATGACAGGCAGAGAGAACATAAGGTTCAAGTGTTATGTTCTGGGGCTGAAGGATGATGAAATAGACGAGATAGAGAAGAAGGCAATTGAATTTGCCGATCTTGGAGAATATATAGACCAGCCGGTAAGGACATATTCTTCAGGTATGAAGGTACGTCTTGGCTTTGCAATCAACATCAATACCAATCCCGACATACTTGTAATTGACGAAGCACTCAGTGTAGGAGACGCCGCCTTTAAGAAAAAATGTAAGAAAAAAATATCAGAGCTTATCAAGAACAACATCACAGTTCTTTATGTAAGCCACAACAAGGACATACAGGATTTCTGTGAAAGGTGCATTTATCTTCAGAAGGGCAAGGTCATCTTTGACGGTACAATGCAGGAAACCCTCGAAAAATATCCCGAATTTGTCCGCTAGGCGGCAAGCGCTAACGCTCACTCTGATTATCCAAACCGAACATACGCTGATCGCGGCGGCAAGCTGCCGCACCCGTGTTCGCGTTTCGCTTCACTGCGTTACGCTTTGATTATCCAAACCGAACATACGCTGATCGCGATTTACCCTTCCCCACACGCCTTACGGCGCGCTTGCGGAAGGGTTTTGCTTAAACATGCAGTTAATTTTAAAAATAAACTATTGGTGCTCATAATGAATAAAGTTTCGGTCAAGCCTTTACAAAGGCTTGCGGGGTCAAGGGGCAGAGCCCTTGGCGCACTCCGCAGAGTGCGAAATCCCTATACAA
>CADACB010000045.1 GCA_902786345.1 uncultured Ruminococcus sp.
GCGCCAAGGGCTCTGCCCCTTGACCCCGCAAGCCTTTGTAAAGGCTTGAGCGAAACTTTATTCATTGTGAAATGCAGAAGTAAGGCTGAGTGAACGTTACTATTAATTAAATTAACAGGCACAATAAAGTGAAACAGAAAATAAAATTGAAGTTAACAGAATAACCAGCCTAAACAGCAGCCCGTTAGGGGTGCGAGGGCGGATTTAGAAAAATTTGATGTGCCGTCCGCCGCGATCGGCGTATATTTGGTTTGGATAATCAGAGTGAGCGTTAGCGAACGCAGTCGCGAATTGGGCGCAGCGGCTCGCTGCCGCGAACACGGGTGCAGCGGCTCGCTGTCGCGAATTGTCCAGTGCGGTCACGCACCGGCAGCTTGCCGGCGGGGGTTGACAAGATAATGAAAAAATGGGATAATTCATATATCGAAGATTAAAGGTAAATAGCAGGAGGTTGTAATATGAATGCAGTAATTACCGTTCTCGGAAAAGATAACGTTGGAATACTTGCAAAGGTGTCGGGTGAATGTGCAGCAGTGGGAGTAAATATAATAGAGGTTACTCAGTCTGTATTGCAGGGAATGTTTGCAATGATAATGTTTGCGGATATAACAAAATGCAGCGTGCCGTTCTCTCAGTTTGTGGATTCTCTGACAGCAGAGGGTGAAAAAATGGGCGTTAAGGTTCACGTGATGCACGAGGATATTTTTAATGCAATGCATAAGATCTGAATTGAAGCATAAAGGACGGTTGTATGTATAATGATAAATTCACATGATATTCTTGAAACAATCAATATGATCGATAATGAAAATCTTGACGTGAGAACTATCACAATGGGAATATCGCTGCTCGATTGTATTGATGAAAATATAGATAAGGCGTGTACAAAGCTTTATGATAAAATATGCAGATATGCTCAGAAGCTCGTTCAGACAGGTGAGGATATAAGCAAGGAATATGGTATTCCGATAATCCATAAGAGAATAGCCGTTACTCCTATAGCAATGCTGGCGGCAGCCTGCCCCTCAATGAACCCTGTGAAATTTGCAAAAGCTCTTGACAGGGCTGCGGATACCGTGGGAGTTAATTTTGTGGGTGGATATTCGGCTCTTGTTCATAAGGGCTTTGCTCCGGGTGATTATGCACTGATTGAAAGCATACCTGAGGCTCTTGCTTCAACAGAAAAGGTGTGCTCGTCAGTCAATATAGGCAGTACCAAGGCAGGTATAAATATGGACGCCGTTGCCAAAATGGGTAAGGTCATACGCAAAACGGCAGAGCTTACATCAGACCGCGATTGTATAGGCGCTGCAAAACTTGTTGTGTTCTGTAATGCTCCCGAGGATAATCCGTTTATGGCAGGTGCTTTTCACGGTCCGGGTGAAGCTGACTGTGTGATCAATGTTGGCGTTTCAGGTCCGGGTGTTGTAAGAGCAGCACTCGCAAAGGCAGGCGACTGTAATATAACCGAGGTTGCCGATATTGTAAAGAAAACAGCATTCAAGATTACACGTACAGGACAGCTTGTTGCTAAAGAGGCTTCAAAAAGACTCAGTGTTCCCTTCGGTATTGTAGACCTCTCACTTGCTCCCACACCTGCAATAGGTGATTCGGTAGCATATATACTTGAAGAAATGGGACTGGAACAGTGCGGTGCACACGGAACAACGGCTTGTCTGGCTCTTCTTAATGATGCGGTAAAAAAAGGCGGCGTTATGGCTTCGTCACACGTTGGCGGTCTTTCGGGTGCGTTTATTCCCGTAACGGAAGACGCAGGTATGATAGAGGCTGCAAGAAGCAAGGCTCTTTCAATTGTAAAGCTTGAAGCAATGACGGCAGTGTGCTCCGTTGGACTTGATATGATAGCTATTCCCGGAGATACAAGCGCTGATATAATCTCGGGTATTATAGCCGATGAAGCCGCAATAGGTATGGTAAACTCAAAAACAACAGCAGTACGTCTTATTCCGGCAATAGGTAAATGTGCCGGTGAGGAGCTTAACTTCGGCGGACTTCTCGGAAAAGGTCCGATAATGGATGTCAATACAAAATCACCTGCAAGATTCATCTCAAGAGGCGGACGTATCCCTGCACCTATGCAAAGTCTGAAAAACTGATACAGAAACATACTGGAATATTCCGGGCAGTTCATTAGGACTGCCCTTTTGCAGTTTATTGCAGCTTGTTAAAGATAGTCAGAAAAAAGCCTTGATATGAACAATTATGTCATCTTTCAGAAGGAAGATATATATGAAATATATTTCAATAATATTAAGCGGAATTTCCGACCGTACATATAAGGAGCTTGACGGAAAAACACCTTTTTCAAAGGCTGATACGCCAAATTTTGACAAGCTTGCGGAAAGCTCTGTTACAGGACTCATACAGACTGTTCCGACAAGCTTCACACCAGTTGGCGATGCAGGAGCGTTAACAGCAGCAGGCTATCCGCCTCAGGAATATTATACCGGCAGAGCAGGCTTTGAGCTTCTGGGAAACGGATTTAGTATGAAAAAGGATGATGTTGTATTTTTTTGCAGCCTTGTATGTCTTTCGGAGAATGATGTATATGAAGAAAGCACTATACTTGAAGCCGATCCACAGAACATAAGCTCAGAAGAAAAAGCTGCTCTTATTGAAGCAGTAAAGTCGGAGAATAAAAACAGGTGTTTTGAATTCCTGACGGCAAAAAACGGATGTTCTTTTCTTGTGTGGCATAAAGGAGAGCCTGCTCCGGGAAAGCTGCTCTCACCCGGGAGAATAATCGGAAAAACAGCCGGCAGCTGTCTTCCAAAGGGAGATTTTACTCCTGTGCTCGTCAATATTATGAAACGCAGCCGTGAGATACTTGAAACACATCCTATAAATCAAAAGCGAAGAGCTTTAGGTCTTAAAGCATTGAATTCAATATGGCTGTGGTGCGTATCATCAAAGCCTGAGCTTGAAAAATTCAGAAAGAGATTCGGACTGAAGGCTTGTGCTGTTTCAACAAGCAGCTATTTCAGCGGCATTGCAGTAAGTGCAGGTATAAGCGTTACAAGAACACAGTCAACCCTGTCGCCCATAAAGCTTAAACGAACAGCCGTTAATGCAATAAACAAGCTCTTGAGGAGCAATGATCTTGTGTTTGTATATCTTGATATACTTACAAAATGCCGCAGTGCCAAAGAAAAAGCTTATGCCATAGAACTTATAGACAAGTTTTTTATTTTTGAACTTATGGAACGCACCTCTCTGATAAACGAAAGCTTCAAGCTGACAATATCATCAGATCACGCTTTTCCTGTATGCTCAGGCAAGCCCTCACCGGAAGCTGTCCCTATCTTGTATTATCTGAATGAGAAAGCTCCTGAAAATCAAAACCGCTGAGAACAATGTTTAAAATGAGAATTTCACGCAAAAAAATCAGGTACGGTTTTTTTAAACAAAATTCCGTACCTGATATAATTAAATATCTGAGATTAAAATGAAAAGAATGGGATATATGCGGAAAGCGGTATTGAAAGTGCTCCGCAAACAGACCCTATAAAAATTCCGGCTAAAACATCCGTAGGATAATGCACAAGAAGATACAGCCGCGAAAACGCCATAAGAAGGGCATAAAGACATACGGGAACAAACCACATCGGACACATAAAATAGATTACCGAAGAAACGGCAAAGGAAGCTGTTGTGTGACCGGACGGAAAGGAATAATGGGGCGGATTTTTTATCAGGAGATATTCATCATACGCCTTATTGCAGGGGCGTACTCTTTTGACTATATGCTTGATCGTAATTTCACCTGTAAGAGAAGCAACACCCATACTCAAAAGCATGGTAAAACCTGTAAGCCTCCACCTGTTCATTACGAGGAATGGTATACACAAAGCGAACCATATGTATCCGTTATTACCGGTTGTGGTAACCAAAATCATTATTTTGTTCAGCCAAGGCTTGTGACGTTTTGCAAGCCGCATAAGCATTCTGTCGTCCCAAGCCTGAATTTTTTCAAGCATATCCTTCACCGCCAATAATATTTCATTTTAATTATAACACATTCTCTTCTGTTTTTCAAACGTACTTTAATTTTTTTCAAAATAAAATTAAACGTTCGGGCTTATGCGTGAAATTCATATCTGTTTCCGCTTTTTTATTTATTGTTTCTCTTTTGATCAAACCGACTGCGTTCTGAGTCAGGTGTTTGCAAGAGCGGAGTTTCCGTATGAGTCTATTACGACAATGGCAGGAAAATCTTCTATTTGAAATCTGTAGACAGCTTCCGTACCAAGATCCTCATAGGCAAGAATTTCGGCGCTTTTTATGCTTTTTGAGATCAGTGCGGCAGCTCCGCCTATTGCGCCAAAATATACAACACCGTTCTTTATCATAGAAGCTATGACCTCTGAACTTCTTGCGCCCTTACCTATCATTCCTTTAAGACCTCTGTCAAGCAAGGCAGGCGTGTATTTGTCCATACGATAGCTTGAAGTCGGTCCGGCAGGACCTACTGCGTGACCCGGCTTTGCAGGTGCAGGACCAACATAATATATTACTTCACCCTTAATGCTTATGGGCAGCGGTTCACCTTTCTCAATCAGCTCATATAAACGTTTGTGTGCAGCGTCACGGCCTGTTATCACCGAGCCTGAGATCAATACACTTTCTCCTGCGTGAAGCTCTTTTATGACATCATCTGTCAGCGGCAGCTTTATTTTTTTCATTATCAACACCTCAAATCACGGTTTCTTTATGCCTTGCCGCATGACAACAGATGTTCACGGCAACCGGCATACCGGCAATGTGTGTGGGATATGTTTCTATATTTACCCCCAGCGCCGTACATACTCCGCCAAGTCCGGCAGGACCAAAGCCTGTTTTATTTATTTCTGTCAGCAAATCATCCTCAAGCTCAGCATATCGCTTGTCGGGATTAGAAGTATCTATCGGTCTGAGTGTAGCCTTTTTTGCAAGCATGGCCGCCTTTTCAAATGTTCCGCCAATACCAACTCCCACAACTATAGGTGGACACGGATTCGGACCTGCATATTTTACCGTATCAAGAATAAAGTTCCTGACTCCTTCCGGTCCGGCTGACGGTGTAAGCATTTTGATCGCAGACATATTCTCACTTCCAAAACCCTTACAGCCCCCAAGTATATGTATTTTATCACCGCTTACTATTTCCGTATAAATTATTGCAGGTGTATTATCCTTTGTATTTATTCTGTCGAACACAGGATCATCAACAACAGATTTTCTGAGGTAGCCGTCAACATATGCTTGTCTTACGCCTTCCTGAACTGCCTCATTAAAGCTTCCGTTTTCTACCACAACGTGGTCGCCATATTCAACAAAAAGCACTGCCATACCGGTATCCTGACAAATAGGAATTTCTTCTTCCGAGGCTATATGATGGTTTTCGATGAGCTGTGAAAGCACATCCTTAGCCGTCTGGGATTTTTCATTTTCTTTTGCCTTTTTAAGAGCCGAAAGAATATCCTCTCCAATATAATAGTTCATATCCATAAACATTTTTCTTACTACAGATGTTATTTGTTCTGCATCAATTCTTCTTACATCCATTTTACCTCATCTCCCATTTTATTATAAAACCAAAACACACCCCTGTCAACCGGCAACCGCCGCCGTACACGGGAATCAATTTTAGTCCGGAAGTTACATGGGAAAACCCCTTTTCCGGTGGAAAAAGGGTTATTCCCCATACCCCATTCCTAAAACCGCTGTACATTTTCCGGATTTACAGTTGTAAGCTCACAAAGCAACTTCCCAAAAGATGAGTTTGCAAAATTTCTACAGCCGGGTTTTAAAAACTGAATTCCGTGAAATTACGCACCGTCGGTTTTGTTAGTGCAAAGTAATTATGGAAGTTTATTAAAATTAACTGCCTGTTTCTGCAAACCCCTTCCGCAAGCGCGCCGTAAGGCGTGGTGGGGAAGGGAAAACCGCGATCGGCGTATGTTCGGTTTGAATAATCAAAGCGTAACGCAGTGAAGCGAAGCGTGAACACGGGCGCGGCAGCTTGCCGCGGCGAGGTTTTTTTGTGTTGAATATTGAAGGACGTTGTGGTATAATGTATATCAGTTTATAAAAGAGGTGCATTTTCTATGGAAAAATATATGGAAGTCGGAAATATGGACTCATACTACGAACAGGTAGTTAAAAGAAAAATGTCAAGCAGCACCGTTTCTGCCGTAGTTCTGGGTCTTATCGCCGTTGCTACAGTTATGGTACTGAGTGTCTGGCTGTCTTTGACTGTTGCAGAATGGCTATTCCCTCTGGCAATCATAACGCTCGGCGTTGGTATTTATCTGGTCTATTTTATCCTTAAAAATTCACGCGTGGAATATGAATATACCTTCGTGCTCGGTGAAATGAGAATCTCAAAAATCAAGGGAAAGTCCAGACGTAAAAAGGTTACTCATTTCGATGTTAAAGCAATAGATGACATTGGTAAATATATTGATCCTGAAACAGGCAGAAAAAATGTGGATACTTCTAAATATCCTAACAAGCTCCACGCTGCCGTTGATGACGAAAACCTCGACACATACTATATGGTAATACACGATAAGGTTCGTCAGAAGCCCGGTCTGCTTCTCTTTACTCCCAACGAAAGAACTCTTGAAATGATCAAGCCCTGTCTTTCCGTTACACTCAAAAAGAAGTTCATAGCTCTTAAAAAGGAAGAAGATAAACGTCTGGCTGAATTAAACGGTAATTCCACTGATACATCAAGCAATACCGAAAAAACATCAAAGTCAGAAGATGTTTCAGCTAAAACCGAAAAAACAGCAGATACTTCTGTCAGCAAAAATATATCAAACAAAAACACATCGGCAGACAAAGTAAGTTCAAAGAAAAATCAGAGTGGAAAGAAAATAGGCAAATCAAAAAAATGATATAAAAAAGCTTCTCCTGAAAGGGCGGAGCTTTTATTTTACCGACATATAATATTACAAATTATGAAATGAGGTGCATACGAATGATCGTAACTCAGAGCGATGTTATGAGAAGCATAGAAAATTCCGCCGAAGCAAACGGCATAAGTATGGAAAAGCTTATGGAAAACGCAGGCGCTAAGGTAGCTGAGCTTGCAGCGAAAATAATTTCCGAAAGAAAAATCAAAAAGGTATGCATACTGTGCGGTACAGGAAACAACGGCGGTGATGGCTTTGTTACGGCAAGACTGCTCTCGGGACTATGCAGCGTCAAGGTAATTATGGTGTCGGGTGAGCCTAAAACCGTACTTGCAAAAATGAACTTTGAGCTTCTTCCCGATAACATAGACGCACTGTTTTATGCGTCAAGATATTATGAATGCATAGGCATAATAAAAGAAGCCGAAATGATAATAGACGCAATTTACGGCATAGGCTTCCGAGGCTCTTTATCAGCAGATATTGCCGACATAATAGCCTTCTGCAACGAAAACCGCAGTGCCATAAAAATTGCTGTTGACCTGCCAAGCGGAACTGTGTGTGATACCGGAGAAATAGGCGGCGGATGTTTTTTTGCGGATTACACGGTTACATTCACTGCACTCAAGCCTTTACACGTATTATATCCTGCGGCTGACTGCTGCGGAAAGATAATTGTTGAAAGCGTAGGAATTCCCCGAAGAATACTAAGACAGAGCAATTTTATAATGAAAACCACAGATGAGTTCACGGCAGAATATCCTTTGCCGCAAAAGCCTAGTTCCGCACACAAGGGAACTAACGGTACGCTTCTTGCCCTCTGCGGAAGCTATGGAATGTCCGGAGCTGCTGCAATGGCGGCAGAAGCTGCACTGAGAACCGGTGTAGGACTTTTAAAGCTTGCCGTCCCAAAATCAATATATGTAATACTCGCGTCAAAGCTTTCAGAGCCTGTATTTATGCCTCTTGAACAAACCCCCGACGGTATGACAGACATTGATGAATACGGAAAAATATATGATGCAATAGGAAGTGCATCGGCTGTACTGATAGGCTGCGGGCTTGGACTAAACAATAATATAAAAAGTCTTACAGCGCTTCTTGCAGAAGGTTCAACAAAACCGGTTGTGATAGATGCGGACGGCATAAATGCAATAAGCTCGAATATAAATGTATTAAAAAGGGCATCTGCCCCGATCATACTGACCCCCCATCCGGGAGAAATGGCAAGGCTGATCGGAACTGATGTCAACACAGTTCAGTGCAACAGATATAATATAGCCAAAAACTTTGCACAGGAGTATAATGTAACACTTGTGCTTAAGGGAGCAAACACACTTGTAGCCGTACCCGAGGGCAGGGTATATGTAAACCTCACAGGAAACAACGGTATGGCAAAGGGCGGCAGCGGAGACATACTTGCAGGAATGATAGCGTCACTTCTTGCACAGGGAATGAATGCAGAAGCCGCCGCAGTAAGTGCTGTTTATTACCACGGACTTGCAGGTGACAGCTGTGCAGAAAAATATTCATCACGCGGAATGCTGCCCAGCGATATTATATCGGAGCTGAAATACATTTTTAAATAAGTGGTGATAGCTTGAAAAAAATTCTGGCAATAATAGCTGCAGCCCTGTTAATGATAACGGCAGGCTGCACACAACAGGATACCCCACCCACAATCAATGCCGCTATGAACTCAGACATTGATATAACGTATTCAGGCAGCACATACAATTGCAGTATAAACTACATTGACCCCCAGACTGCCTCAATCACAATAAACTCTCCCGAAACGCTTAAAGGAATGAAATTCACGAGATCAGACAGCGGCATAACCCTATCTTTAGGAAGTCTGCAATGCAAAAGCGATTTTAAGCTTACATCAGACAGTTCATTTATACCAACAGTTCTTGGCATACTTGACAACGCAGACAGTGCGGTATTTTCTCAAAAAAAAGGAGATCTTTACGAATTCACAGTACACACAAAAAACGGAGATTTCAAAATATACACCGATTCTCAAGGCAATGTAACTCACGAAATTCACAACGTGTAATAAAATGAATAATGCTATGAAATGCGACAGTAATGCTGAATGTCAAAGAAAACGCGAATACAATTATTAACTGAATTAACAGGCACGGTAAAGTGAAATAGAAAATAAAATTGATGTTAATAAGATAATCAGCCCAAACAGCAGCCCGTAAGGGGTGCGAGGGCGGATGTAG
>CADACB010000046.1 GCA_902786345.1 uncultured Ruminococcus sp.
AAAAAGAACAAAATTCTCCATAAAATATTACAATCTGTAAAATTGTATTGTAATCAGACTACATAAACTTGCAAAATAAATAACTCTACTATTGTTCATATATGAAAGCATAACATAACAAAAGAACCGATGAAGCTATAACTTCATCGGTTCTTTTTTAACCTGTGGTGTGTAAACTTATTATTTCAAATTTAAAGGATTATGATTTAACGTCAATTTGCTTTTTAAACTGATCTATAAAATCATTCATTTCTTTTTGCTTTGATTCATCATTTTTAATTGACTCATAAATAACACCGCTCTTACCGTCAGAGTTTATATATTCAGTAATAGTTGATAAACCCGCTGTAATAGCAAGTGTTATAAGGCTGACAAATATGAATATAATACCAATGATAAGACCGGATTTTCTGGGGCCTTTCTTATCTGTGTGCTTTCTTGCCATAATACCAAGCACAATTGCAGCTATTGCAAAAATCAATGCAAATTGTGAAAGCGTTACATTAACAGAGCCAAAAAAGGCTATTTTGCCGCCAATGTCGAAACCTGTGAGCTTTTCCATCGGAATAAATGCTATAATATTCAGCAAAACCGAAGCCAATGCAAGACAAAGAGCAATAATACCTTTTACGTTTTTCTCTTTCATAATAAAATCTCCTTTTTTGTTTAAAATTCATTTATACCTGTAGAATTATAAAAATCCATATCAGAATTCTCAGAAAAGACTACCAACCTTACAAATACCACATTTTTTTTACATCTTACATTATAAAATACGAGTTTATGTAAGTCAAGCCTTAAATCTTCAGCAGCCAGCTGCTGCATCCGTGTTCGCATTTCATTAGCTTTTATTTTCTGTTGTTTCCTGCAATTTGAATTATAAGATCAAGAATTTTTACATAAAGCCAGAGAATAGCAAACGACAGTCCAAAAGCAGCATACCACTCATATTTTGCCGGAACCTGATTTTCTACCATTTGTGTTGCCGCAGCAAACTCAGAAATAAGGAACAAAGCTGCAATAACAATAGAAAGCAATGTAATAAAAACAGAAACCCAAAAGTTACCAAGAATGCTGTATACAAATCCGTTAACACCGGGAATGAATGCACAAATAAGTGTCAGTAAGCTTATTCCTAACATTGAAAATATCAATGTCATCATAATAGTTCTGAATTTGTTGTTGACCTTAACAATACCCTTAGTATAGAGAAGTGCCATTGTTACAACAACAATCACGGTTATAGCCAAAGCCAGAAGTCCAAGATATTCCATATGTGCCCCGCCCAGAATTGTGAAGATAAGACCTGAAATAATAATGCCCTGAGTCAGTGAATATAATGTTCCTGTAACGGGAATTGTCTTTGGCACAAAAGCAGCCAAAAGCTGAGCGATTACTGCCACAATTGAAGCAGCAACTATTGTAATTGCCTGCGGTATGGAAACTGCAAATTCAAAACCTTCATACTTAAGCCCTTCAATCATCTCTTGATGCTGAAACCAAGTCATCTGTGCAAACAGATATGCCGCTATGCCAACAACAGTCATCAACAGAAAATAACCTGTTTTAATTGTAATACCGCTGTAACTTGCACTGCTGCTCTCATCTGTATGCTCATTAATTTTCGTTATCCTGTTCATTACAGGGTTTGCACGGAAAAATGATCCGCTTTGTCTGGCATTTTCATTTTTCATAATAGATCCTCCTTTATTAAACCTCACATCGTTAATTTTATAACAAGCTTATAAAACCGCTTTTTTTAAACACCATATTATGTTTTCCGGAGCATAAGCGTTACGAGTTACATAGTTGAGTGATTAACTTGTTGTATGTATAATACCATTTATTTTTCAGAATGTCAACACATTCTTTTAAATTTTACAATAAAATTTTCCCAGTTCAGCTTGTTTACATATTACCTGAATAAAAACACAAATAATTATGCTCCGCTTTATTTTCCTTAGATATAAAAGCACAACCCTTCAAGCAAATTACTCAAAGGGCTGACCTCTAATTCCATACTGCAAACTATATACAAGATAATCTGAAAAGTATTTAAGTATAAAAACTTTATTTAACGTCACGCTTGTTAAAAATCATAACTGTCAGTGACAAAAATACAACGATAAATATTACCGAAACAATAACAGAGTTGATAACCGCACTGAAAGCTGCAACATCATAGCTTTGATTATAAAGCTGATCCGGAATATAGTTCTCAACATTTACATTTTTTATACCAATTGTAGAAAGCAATTGATCCAGACCTGCATATAACAGTCCCAAAGCACCAAGGCTGAACAAAACACCAATAACACTTGCAATAGTCTTATTACGAAGACCTGTAGTGATAAACAAAATTATAGCTATCATTGCAAAGCTGAGCAGCACTTTTACAAGGAATATGACCAATCCTGAAAATACCGCATTATCAAAGCTTAAATATGTTTTTGGGCAAACCGCTGAACCTATCAGTGTTCCCAGCACAGAAACCACCATAAACACAAAGTTATGGAAACAAACTACAATAAACTTAGAAATTGCTGTGTAGCCTTTTTTTGAAATCTGACCTGCAATATTTTTGATATAACCATTTCTTATATCCTCAAAAAGAAAGCTTATTGCCGATATAAACATAATAATCATAAAGAAAGACATCATCGGATTTGAAAGTATATCTGAAACCTTGACAACAGTATCCATTTTTAATTCTTCCGAATTTCCAAAACTGTGTGCAAGCATATCTGTCAGAATCGGAATTCCAAAGGCAATTGCGAGCTGCAATGAAAATAATACAATCAATGAAATTATGAACAACTTTGATTTAACAAGTCTGTAAAAATCCATTCTTATCAGTCTACCCATTGTGATTACCTCCTGTAACACTCAGATAATAATCCTCCAAAGAAATGTCAGATACTGAAACATAACTCGGCACCAAGTCGGCGTCAACAAGCTTTTTTACAACCAGCTTAACGTCATCAAGTCTTTCGCTTATACGGACAAAACCATCATTGTCAATTTCTACCTCATTGAAGCCTGACTTCTGAATAACCTTTACAGCAGCGGCATTATCATCTGTTTTCACCATTATGTACTGCCCGCAACGTTTATGAAGATCTTCTGTTGTAAATTCGTCAATAAGCTTACCCTCGTGAATAATTCCGTATGAATTTGCAAGCTTACCCAACTCTCCGAGAATATGGCTGGAGATCATCACCGTAATTCCCTGTTCATCTCTGAGCTTGGCAAGCATTTGTCTTACCTCTACAATACCCTGCGGATCAAGCCCATTGATCGGCTCATCAAGGATGATCAGCTTAGGCTCACCGATAAGTGCCAGACCTATTCCAAGGCGTTGACGCATACCCAAAGAGAAAGACCCCGCATATTTTTTTCCTGCATTTTCAAGACCTATAAGCTCCAGTATGTTCTCGATATACTTACCTTTTGTGTCACATCCCATAGCTATTGCTTTTATCTTAAGATTTTCAAAAGCTGACATATTCGGATAAAGTCCGGGATGCTCTATCAGAACACCAACGTGTTTCATCTCCTTGAGTGCTTCTGAACCGGTTTTACCAAACAAGCTGAAAGAGCCTTTGGTTGGATTGGAAAGTCCGCTCAGCATTCTCATAACGGTTGTTTTTCCGGCACCGTTACGGCCGATCAGTCCATAGATCTCACCGGGACGTATATGGATGTTAATGTCCTTTGCAGCATCCTTACTTCCATATGTCTTAGTAAGACCATCTGTTGTCATAATATAGTCCATAATTGCCTCCTTATAAGATTAATATTACTTTTCCAAAGGTTGTATAGTTAAGTACACAACATACAATTACATATTACCACAGAATCCGTTTTTTGTCAACAGAATACAACGAGTATTTAACAGCTTGCCGGAATATTACTTCCCTGCATTTTACCTGCCGCGTGTGCAGCCTCCACTACACCGTGAACAGTCACAACCGCAACTGGTTTTGCCTTTTTTCCGGTTTTTTACAATCTTAATAACCGAAAAAACAACAATGACTACAATACCTGCTATTATAATAATATCCCAAAAATTCATATAAAACTCCTATAATAAAATAACGATCAGATGTGCAACGGAAGCACATACCCAGGCAACAAAACATTGCCAGAAAACAACGCCGACTGCCCATTTTCTTCCAAGTTCACGCTTAATTGAAGCAATAGCTGCAACACAGGGAGTATATAGAAGTGAGAAAACCAAAAGAGATACAGCAGAAGCAGCAGACATAACACCGGCTGTATTCTCACCAAACAAAACCTCAAGTGTAGAAACAACGCTTTCCTTTGCCATAAAGCCGCTAATGAGCGACGTACAAATTCTCCAGTCACCAAGTCCCAATGGATACATAACAGGAACAAACCATCCCGAAATCACAGAAAGAATACTTTTCTCCTTATCATCCACTAAATTAAATTGTAAATCAAAACTTTGCAGCAGCCAGATAACAATTGTTGCAATAAGAATTACCGTAAATGCTCTTGTAATAAAATCCTTTGCTTTCTCCCATAACAGCCGAACTACATTCTTTACACCAGGCATACGATATATCGGAAGCTCCATCACAAACGGAACCGCCTCTCCCCTGAACAGCGTTCCTTTGAAAATAAAGGCTACAATAATACCCACAATAATTCCAAGCAGATACAGACCTATCATAATAAGCGCCTTATAATCCGGAAAAAACGCATCTACAAAAAAAGCGTATATTGGCAGCTTTGCAGTACAGCTCATAAACGGCGTAAGCAGTATTGTCATTTTACGATCACGATCACTTGGCAGAGTGCGTGTTGACATAACCGCCGGAACCGTACATCCAAAACCTATCAGCATGGGAACTATACTTCTTCCCGAAAGACCAATCTTGCGCAGAATTTTATCCATAAAAAAAGCAACCCGGGCAATATATCCGCTGTCTTCAAGCAGCGAAAGGAACAGAAAAAGCGTAACAATGATCGGAAGAAAACTCAAAACAGAACCTACACCTGCAAAGACACCGTTAATAATTAATCCGTGTATTACTTCATTAACTCCTCCGTTGGTAAGCGCCTGATCCGTGATGTAAGTCAATTTATCAACACCAAGCTCTAACCAACCCTGAAGAGTTCCTCCGATAACATCAAATGTAAGCCAAAAAACCAATCCCATCACAAGAATGAATATGGGAATAGCTGTCCATTTACCTGTCAGTATGCGGTCAATCTGTTCACTCCTGATGCTTTCCTTACTTTTTTTAGGTCTTTTTACGCATGCTTCACAAACCTTCATAATGAATGAATACCGCATATCAGCTATAGCTGCGCTTCTGTCAAGGCCACGTTCTTTCTCCATCTGTAAGACAATATGTTCTACAATTTCCTTCTCATTCTGATCAAGATTAAGGCTTGAAAAAACCAATGAATCGCCTTCAATCAATTTGCTTGCCGCAAAGCGAAGCGGGATTCCGGCTTTTTTTGTATGATCCTCAATCAGATGACAAATGCTGTGCAGACAGCGATGAACTGCCCCGCCACAGTCATTCTCATCGCAGAAATCCTGACGAACAGGCTTTTCCTGATAATGCGCTACGTGTATCGCGTGATCCAGAAGCTCGTGAATACCCTGATTTTTTGCTGCTGAAATCGGAACAACAGGCACACCCAAAGCAGCTTCCATTTCATTTATATCTATAGTACCGCCGTTTGAAGCTACTTCATCCATCATATTCAGCGCCACCACCATAGGCACGTTCATTTCAAGAAGCTGCATAGTCAAATACAGATTGCGTTCTATATTTGTAGCGTCCACAATATTTATAATTGCCTTCGGCTTATTTTCAAGCACAAAATTTCTGGAAACAATTTCCTCGCTGCTATATGGTGACATAGAGTAAATTCCCGGCAAATCAGTTACAAGTGTATTAGGATGTCCCTTTATCACTCCATCCTTCCGATCAACCGTAACTCCCGGAAAATTTCCGACATGTTGGTTAGCACCTGTAATTTGATTAAACAAAGTTGTCTTTCCGCAATTCTGATTTCCAACCAGTGCAAAAGTAAGAAGCGTATCATCAGGAAGAGGATCACCGCTGCCTTTCGGATGATATTTTCCTCCTTCGCCTAATCCTGGATGAAAAGAAACTTTTCTATTTGATTTTTTTTCAGTATTTTTCTTATTTTCCTGTGCAGTTACAACTTCAATTTTGTCGGCATCCTCAAGCCGGAGTGTCAGCTTATAACCGTGGATCATAAGTTCTACAGGATCACCCATAGGCGCATATTTCACTACAGTTATTTCAGTTCCGGGTATTACACCCATATCAAGAAAATGCTGCCTTAGTGAACCTTCACCATTCAGTCTTTTTACAATAACAGTCTCTCCGATTTTTGCATTCTTAAGTGTTGTCAAGGAACATACTCCTTATCTCAATTTATTTTCTTAGTCACTAATAATTGCGGTTAACAATATAACTAAAGTCTTACGTTAAATAAAATGCTGCAAACAAAACCCTTAACTGCATTTTATTCCGATATAAATGAAGTAATTATATCAATTGATTTCTGAGCGGCTAACTTACTGAAAACTGAATATTCAACGGCATCATCCTCGTCACTCATACTGTCAGATATTGAACGCAGTATCGCAAATGGAATTTTATTAATATAGCAAACTTGTCCAATGCTTCCGCCCTCCATTTCGCAGGCAACCGCACCAAACTTGTCATTGAGCAGCATTCTCTTATCGTTGCCGCTTATAAATTGATCTCCGGTGGCAACAGTACCGATAACATAATTTTCACTGCTGTTTATACACACCTTTTCAAGTCCTGAAACAAGCTCTTTGCTGCATGGAATATATACAATATTTTCCTCCGGAAGATAAAGCTCTCCGGGCTTATCACCTATGACGGTTGTGTCCATATCGTGCTGAACAACATTTTCCGCTATCACAACATATCCTATGTGAGTTTTCCTGCTTGTACTTCCGCCGACTCCTGTATTTATGATCATTTCCGGTGAATATGTCAATATCATCGTCTGTGCAGTAACAGCTGCATTTACCTTACCTATACCGCATTTTGCAATAACACATTCCTTATTTGCTATCATCCCTGAGGTAAAGGTTATCCCGCTTATTTTCTTTATTTTTTTATCTGTCATTTTTTCGATAATACCGTTAACCTCTATATCCATAGCACCTATTATACCAATCATCCTAATCTCTCCTTTACTAACAATTTATAGTGATATTATATAATAATCAGTTACCTGAAATCAACCTCATATATAATTTTGTCGTATTTTAAGTTTTTTAAAATATAAAGTTATATACTCACAAAAAATATTTATCTATCATTGGTTTATTAAGCTTTTCACCTATAACTATAATAATGTCCTGTCCGTTTTTAACCTGTGACACTGAGGTGTTATTTGCAGTTGAATTGAATTCATACCACACATCATTTTCCTTTACAAATCCCTTTATCCGGAAAATATTTCCGCATTCGGGATCAATGAAAATTTTTTCGGAAATCTCCTTAAGAGTCTCCGTTGAAATATCATTATGCATATAATAAAGAGAACTATAGCTGTTTTCATCCGAAAATCGCTTTACAAAATCTGCTTTTACATAACCGCAGCAGGATATTTCATTAAAATCATTTTCATTCAGCATATCCCATGCTTTAACCATTATTTCCTTATCAAGTATTCTTCCGCAATACTTTTCGGCAGTTGCTTTCATATAAGAAAGCATATTTTCAAGTTGAGCTTCTGAAACAAGCTGAGCTTTGCTTACAATTATCTTTCCTGCGTTTGCAAGCTGAGAGGCGAATATATATTCTGATTGACCCGAAAGCTCCATATCAAGTTCTGCATCTGCTATTGTGATAACCGCACCGATTTCATACCATTTATCAAGCGGTTCTTCACGGAGCGTATCGAAAAACTCATCAGTATCGAATATACCCGAAGGCTCAACTATCACCCTGTCATAACCGCTCATCCCCATTGCAATCAACTTTGTTTTGAAGCGTCTTTTATGGCAATCAGCATCACACGACCCTGCAACGGTTTCAAGCTCGCAGTTATCTCCCCGAAGCTGCTGAAGCAGCAGCATATCCACATTCACTGCTCCGAAATCATTTTCAAGTATTCCTATTCTATAGCCCTTATTCATAAGGTATTCAGCATATTTTTTGATAAATGTTGTTTTGCCGCTTCCCAGAAAACCTGTAATAAGATCTATTTTTATCATAATACATTCACCCTTTGATGAATCAGAATATAAAAAAACAACCACCCTATTGGATGGCTGCTTTTAATGTTGGCATCTTCCTATCTTCACAGCCCGTCACCAGGCAACTATTTTCGGCACCATTGAGCTTAACTTCCGTGTTCGGTATGGGAACGGGTGGACCCTTATCACTTTCTGCGACTTCATTATTTTACCACACTCAAGCAAAAAAGTCAAGCATTTTACAGCTAAAAACTACTGCAAAAAAATCCTGTAATTTTATAGTTCAGGAAAGTTCAAGCCTGAGCAATTCCCTTCCTTTTGAAAGGCGGCTCTTGACTGTACCCTCGGGAATTTTAAGTATCTGCTTTATTTCCTTTACAGAAAACTGTTCTATGTAGTAAAGAATTACTGTCTGTTTGATTTTCGGGGGAAGCTTATCTAAAGCCTGACGCACTTCTATCTGCTCTGATCCTAATGAGGTTTCACCTATATCATCAGTCATTTCACTGTGTCTGCTGCGAAAACGCAGCTGCTTATTGCAAACATTTATTAATATACGCACAAGCCATGTCTTGAAAAATTCCTCACGCTTCAAATCAAACAGCTTTTCGTAAGCTGTGAGGATCGCCGTTTGCACGGCGTCCTCGCAGTCACTTTCGTTTTTCAGCATTGACATAGATACCCTATAGAGTGTTTTTTCACTTTCGAGAACAAGATCTGTAAATTTTTTCTTTGTCATAGCTGTCACCCCATCAGTTCAATTCAAACAGGTCAACTTCCGAATTCTTTGTTTTATCGTTGACAGTCAGTAAAGAAATACGTGCGTTCTCAACTGAATCGTTATCACATATAAGTCCTACGGTTATTGTAACAGGCTTATCTTTTTCTGTCTTTACACTGTTATAGTAGGCTGTAGAATAGATCATATTTACTTCTCCGTCATTTTCGTCCATCATATACAATCTTCCATTTTTAAATCCAAACGCCCCAAGATAAAGTATATTATTGAGATCCTCTATTGTTTCATTTGCAGTTATCTCAACATCTGCTGTATAAAAATGTCTGTTATAAGTTTTTTCGTGTGTTTTTCCAAGACTGTCAATACCGTCTCCTGCCTCGTCGGTTATTGTATTTGTATAAGTTTTTATTAGCTTGCCGTCCTTATCAAAATACTTGTCAGACAGGTTAATGCTGCTTCCTGCATTGTGGAAATCATCCCTGCTCAGATTATCTTTATCTTCAAGCTCTTTAAAGAACTTTATTCTGACGCTTATTGTTTTTTCTTTTCCATCTTTATCAGCTACAGTTACCGTTGTTTTTTCTCCTGGTTTTACAGTAATATAGTCCTTGTTGTCAATTGAATCAGAGAGTATCTCAAGCGTATCATAACCTGCTATAGCACCTTTGGCAGTATATCCGGTCTCACTGTTGTAGGATATATCTCCGGTTCTTTCAAGGTGAGTGCCTTCAATAATTTTTATAACCTCATCATAGTCAGGAGCAGAATACGAGTCACCTTCTGCATCGCTCGCAAAGCGGAACTGTAATACACATCCCATATCCTCAAAGAACTCAGTTGCACAATAATATATCTTGTCACTGTTTTCAGAATATTTGTGTGTTGTTATAATGGTTTTGTTTCCGTTGAACTCCGTTTCTTTTGTATCTATAACATTTACCTCTGTTTGTTTGTAGCCCTTAGCTTCGTATACATCCATACTGTAGTACCATTTATCACTATAATATTCACCGTCATAGCGGTATGATTTGCTAAAATAACTTCCGCTTGCTTCATACCCCTTGGGGGCATATTCCGCTACAATTTTTACACCTTTTGCCCTTTCAGCATAAGACTCTGAAGATGTGCTATTATTATCAACCGTAACCTCAACGCCATATTTGCCGACAGTCTGGCTGAACAATCCAAAGCAGTTTGTAGCCGCAGCAGCAACAGATGTAGTTCCGATCGCCGCAACCGCCGCAAACGCAACTGCAATTCTTATGCATTTTCTTCTTTTTGCGTATTTTACATTTCTCTTATCATCAAGATGATAAAGAGCATTCATAACACTGTGATGAAATCCATCTGTAGGTTCTCCGTAAGCTATCATTAATTTATTCTGTTTCATAAAGCACACATCCTTAAATAATTTACTCGCATCCCTGAATATTATACGACCGTCCGGGATACGTCATTTTAAGCTTTATACTATTTTCGACTTAGTTTTAAGAATCCGAACAGTATTTTAAGCTTTTTCATTAATTAGATATTTTAGCGGCATATTTGGTTCATCATTTCTTAAAAAAATTTATAATTCCTATCCTGAAAGCATTATGGAACGTGAATGCCCGAAAGAATAATTCAGAAATCAATTACCTCAACAAAAAATAGCAGTGCACATCGGCACTGCATAATAAATAAGAATATTCAGCTTTTAAATGATTTATAAACATCAGCAACCATTTGCTGCAGCTCCTCAGCAGTATAACGCAGACGTTTTGCCTCCTCAAGAGTTGCCAGAACATATCTCTCCTTGAAGCTCTTCCTGCGTTCCTCAATAAGCTTATCAACAGCCCCCTGTGCAACAAACATCCCTATACCTCGCTTTTTGTAAACAATTCCTTCTGAAACCAGAACATTAATTCCCTTATTCACTGTAGCTATGTTTATATCATATTCCTTAGAGATCTGAGTTGTTGAAGCCAGCTGTTCATCTTCTTTAATATCACCTGACAGTATGTGGTCCTTGATTCCCTCGGCGATTCTTGCAAATATTGGTATATTTTCATTAATAACATTCATAGCTTTGTCTCCTTTGTATAATCATCAGTTAGATAGTTGAACAATTAACCTGTTACCATTATAAACAATTCCGGCGATAATGTCAATATCATTTTTATGAAAACACATCCGCATGATCATACGAAACAGCCTACGCTTCGTTTGCATACATTTACTTTGACTGACTGAAAATAAACCTGATCCGGATTGATTTCAACTGTATATAAATTATGCAAAAAATGAATAATATTCATTGAAAAATAAAAAATCTTATGATACAATTTAATAGTTAAATAATTTGTCAGTGTTTTAATGTCGGACAGACAAAAAAAGGATGAAGATGACTATGAAAATATTCAGGCTTGAAGCTAACAATAAAATAATCATTGTATTTTCTTTATTCGTCATTCTTGTTGTATTATTCACAGTTATGTCTTCCGGATGTAAAAATAATTCATCCGAAAATACCATAACTGTTTCTGATGGCGAAAAAGAACAGCAAAACAAACAGCACGAAAAAAAACTTGATTCAATGCATCTTATATATGGTTCATTGGCAGATATAAAAATAGAATTGATATTCGGAAATTCCAAAGAAATCATTGATATAGATTTGATTGCTGATTGGCTTGATGTTAAGAAAAATGGTAATGTATACAGTTATACTGTTAATGATGAAAAGCTGAATGAATATACAAAAAAGCTCAGCGATAAATACAGCAATTATAAAAGCTATATAACCTTCACAGCAAGTGACGGTGAAGAAAAAACTATCGAAAACAAAAGTACCGGATGGATATTCGATGACTCTTATGCCGCTGAAATACTCAAGCAGTATATTGATGATTGTGAATCCGTAACAGTCAGACTGACAGACAAAAGTGCAGAAAGCAAAAGATGGTGGGTAAGAATATCATCAGACTATGATACAGAAGATAAAAAAGGTGACAGCTATGCAGAAGTCAGCATAGACGCTCAACATATGTGGGTGTATAAAAACGGAAAGCTTATTCTAGAATCAGATATTATTACAGGTTCTCCCGGTTCAAACGATACTCCAACAGGCTATTACTATATTTATCAGAAAAAGCATCCTGCAACCCTTTATGGACCGGGCTATGAAACAGAGGTTTCTTATTGGATGGCATTCAATGACGATATAGGTTTTCACGATGCTGTCTGGCAGGATAATTTTGGCGGAAATGAGTATGTATATAACGGCTCTCACGGCTGCGTGAATCTTTCTTTGTCTGTAGCAGAGAAGCTGTATAAGATCTCATATGTCAATATGCCGGTTTATATCTACTGATAACAAAATTATAAAAACTACCGTACATTGATACTGTAGAAATACAATCTGTTTTTTATAAATATGGTGCGTGTGTTTATAACGGATTCATTATCAGCAATAGTAATTAATCTTTCCGAAGAAACATAGCCATTTATCAACAACAATATCTTTGTTTGATTCAATCACATTATCAAGGTAATTAACCGTTTTGCGAAAGCTCAATAATCAAATGCACATTGTTATCAATTATAGATTGACGTTTTCTGATTTCACTTTCATCAAAACTGAGAACATCCATTAATGATATAATAACACAATAAATTTATTCAGCCATTTTATCTTATTTTTTAGCTGGCACAGGTCTTGTGTGTCCAAATCTAATTTTTAGATTCAGTGTATTTTTTGCTGCAATGTAAGAATAAAATATATCTATAAACGCAACTGCAATTAATAAACCAATCATCAATTCAGTTCTGCTGTATCGGCATTCTGGTTTTTCTTCAAAGCAGAAAAGGAAACCGATCATCAACCGGCTCCCTTCATAAGTAATAACTTTACGAATCGTAGAAATGCTTTCCTTCGTCTGTTATTAGCCTCTCAGTCTTGGGATACTCAAGGATTTTTGGATTGTCAGCGTTTTTCTCCAGATAATCCGCAAATTCCTTTGCATAATATTTTGCCATATCCAGATTATGCATCAGATAATGTCCACAGTTGACCGGAGTTGCACCGGGAACTTCCGTTGCATTTTCTACGGCTTTGAATGTCTTCAGAATCAGATCATAAATCTCCCTTGAGGAGCGGCTTCCTTTAAGAATAAGATAAAAACCGGTAAGACAGCCCATCGGCCCCCAGTAAATGATTTCGTCCTTCCATTCGGTATCATTCCTAAGGAAAGTAGCAATAATGTGTTCGAGGGAATGCATCGCCGCCACATCAATGACAGGTTCTCTGTTGGGCATTTTAAGTCTAATATCATAGGTTGTAACCATACCCTTGTCGACCTTGTCTGCACGGCTGGTAAAAATTCCGGGGATAATTTTTGTATGATCTACGGAAAAGCTTTGTATCATTTCCATATTCATTTCTCCTTTCAAAATAGAGAGTGATTCTAACGCCTTTAAGTGTAACCTAAAAAAAGAAAAAAATCAAGTCGTTCAAGTTTTAGTTTTGAAGACATGTGTTGCCCTGGCAGTTACTTGAGAGTTTGTTGACAATAACGGCAAAATTTGCTACAATCAAGTGATTTTGTACTATATGTTGTGAATTATGATACATTACTTCTTTACTCCATATAAGTGTATGGGCTATATCGGACATCATGCAGCAAATCCAATTTAACGATGACCGGATAAATCATATACAAATCGCATTTGCGGCAAGGTCGGAAAGGTATCACTCGATGGTATCTCTGCGTTTTCATAGATTGTCCCACAGCACACCGGGCAACTCACAGCAGAAACGAAAAGGAGAATTTATTTTGATTAGCGTGCAGAACTTCACCAAAAAATATGGTGATCGTGATGTAGTGAAAAACATTTCATTCACCGCAAAGGATGGTGCCATTACGGGGTTTATTGGTCATAACAGTGCAGGAAAATCCACTACGATCAAAGCAATCACCGGTGTTATCAGACCAACAGAAGGGATGATAACAATCAACGGTGTCGATGTTGTTAAAGAGGCTAAAATGTCCAAATATCAGTTTGGATATGTGTCTGACAGTTCCGATCATTTTTTAAGGTTGGACGGGATTTAGTATCTGAACTTTATGGCAGATATTTATGACACTCCTGTTGAAGGCAGGGATGCGTTTATCGAAGAATATGCCAATCGCTTCGGTATCTATGACTCGCTCAACAGTTCCATTCTTTCGTATTCTCACGGAATGCGTCAGAAAATCATGATATTGGGTGCACTTATCCACGCCCCATCGGTCTGGATTCTTGATGAACCTCTGACCGGACTTGATCCGCAGTCGGCGTTTGAATTAAAGAAAATGATGCGGGAACATGCAGATAAAGGGAAAACGGTATTTTTGGCAACACCGCATATATCGAAAAAATATCGGATTCAAAAGAAAAACACCCGACAAATAAGCCGAGTGTGATAGAGATATCCTGTTTTTAGTTCACAAGG
>CADACB010000047.1 GCA_902786345.1 uncultured Ruminococcus sp.
TGAACTAAAAACAGGATATCTCTATCACACTCGGCTTATTTGTCGGGTGTTTTTCTTTTGAATCCGATATTTTTTCGATATATGCGGTGTTGCCTTAATTTAGTATTTTTTCTTTACAACCTTGAAAATTACAAATAAATATAAAAAGTTGTATAAACTCACAATAGTTTAAGATGGGAAAGTACAGATATTTTTCTCTTTTGATTGTTTTAAAAAATGTTTGTGATATAATTATTATAGATTTTGAAATTAAGAAGATAGAGTTATGGTAAAAACTTTTGGAGTAAAGAAAAGACGAATTAAAGCTATTCTGTCCGAAGGAACATCTTTCCGCTTCTGTGAAAAATATACTTTTTTAAAAATCTGACAAACCTACTTGTCATAATGATGATCCGAAGGCAATAAGGATACTTACGAGTTCAAGATATAATATAACGATAATTTTATTTAAAATAAATTAAATGCAGAGCTCTTGCTTAGATTAGTTTAGCAAAATATCATTACGAAATCAAAAGTGTTTTTTCCGGCAAGCCGTTAATCTAAAAAACACAGGATTGTTCTGTTTTGTAAAGCATAAAGGGGACCGTAGAAAATTTTCATTGTGTTAGAGAAAAACAATGAGACGATTTAATGGTGAACACTGAAAAAAGCGAGAATATACCGAAAAATGCCGGTTACTGAATTAGCAGAACCAGTTGGTTTCAAACGACAGACTTTGTCAATGTATGAAATCACAAAAGTCAGCCGAAATACGAAAACATAATTGATAATATATCAAAAACACTTAATTTTCTTAAAGAACTCTTCTATCATACAACACAAACGGTACTGTTTATTTTCATTCTCTGTTAACTACTAACAAAAAATACCGTAATGAACAGATAGTAAAAATAGATATCATTGCCAAAGTTTTCACTCCTAAGAAATTTATGGAAGAATTATCCGATGCATATGATTTAAGCATTAACACTAAAGAGATTAAATACCTATTTGATTTGCCAGAAGGAACGCTTGCTCCAAATAAAATTATTGATTCTATTAGGCTACAAATAGAACCCAATAAGTCTACTACAAAATAATCCGCACAGATGTTTTTATAATCATCTGTGCGGATTGTTTTGCTTGAGAATTGTGCTCCCAATCGGCTTTTGCTCTTGTGATTTCAAATTACCCTTATTAGCAGTAGCTTTGCGCCGCGGCTTTTTGTTACATTGAGGTGGGGGCGGTGATCTTGAAAAGTGAGAGAATATTAGAGATTACGGTTTTTACGGACATACAGAGTGAAAGACGTGCCTGCATAAGAGCCTCGTTATCATTTTTTACACGGCAGGCATTATAGAATTTATGGAATAATGTGGCAACCTCGTAGACATAACGGGTGATGCGTGAGGGATCATAATCCTTGGCTGCCGAAATAATTTCATCGGGAAGAGCTGCAAGCTTATTGATAAGTTCAATTTCCTCATCTGTTGTTAACAGCGCAAGTTCTTCATCTGTACATTCTCTGGGAGATATGCTTTCGGATTCAAGTGTCTTTAATATGTTGCATATTCGAGCGTGCGCATACTGAACATAATAAACAGGATTCTGTGATGACTTGTCAATTGCTAGATCAAGGTCGAAATCAAAGTGACTGTTTGCTTCACGGAGATTAAAAAAGAATCTTGCGGCGTCAATCGGTATTTCATCAAGAAGTGTTACCAGCGTTATTGCTTTGCCGCTTCTCTTGGAGAATTTAATTGTTTCGCCGTCTTTTACAAGTCTTACCATCTGCATAAGAACAGCGTCAAGTCTTGAAGCGTCAACCCCAAGTGCAGTCAGAGCAGCTTTTAGTCTTGGAACATATCCGTGATGGTCTGCGCCGAGGACATCAATAGCCTTATCATATCCTCTTGTTACAAGCTTGTCATAGTGATATGCAATATCCGGTACAACATATGTGGGAAGTCCGTTGGAGCGTACAAGTACAAAATCTTTGTCTGCACCGAACTCCGATGCCTTGAACCATACGGCACCATCCTGTTCATATGTACAGCCTTTGTTTGTGAGCTGTTCAACAATCCCTTTGACAGCACCGCTGTTGTGAAGTGTGCTCTCTCTGAACCAACGGTCGTATTTTATACGGTATTTGAGAAGGTCACGTTCAAGTCCTGCAATGTTGATAGGCAGAGCGTAATCCACAAGGGCTTTTCTTCTTTCTTCCGGTGATGCTTCTACATATTTGTCACCGTTTATGTCTGCAAATCCTTTTGCGTGGTCAACAATGTCCTGACCGTGATAAGCGTCCTCAGGAAGTTCATAGCCGTCTTTATAGAGCTGCATATATCGAATTTCAAGTGATGTGGCAAATTTCTCTATCTGATTGCCAGCGTCATTTATATAGAATTCTCTTGACACCTTATAGCCTGCGGCGTCGAGGACACTTGCAAGCGAATCACCAAGTGCGCCGCCACGTGCATTGCCGATATGCATGGGACCTGTGGGATTTGCGGATACAAATTCTACAAGTATTTTCTTACCGCCGCCAAAATCAGATCTGCCATATTCTGCGCCCTGTGATTTTATTTCCTTAATAACAGACGAATAGAATGTGCTGTCATAGAAAAAATTCATAAATCCCGGTCCGGCAATCTCAAAACGGTTGAGCATGGTTGCGGACAGATCAATATTCTGAGTTATTATTTCTGCAATCTTACGCGGAGCTGCATGAAATGCTCTTGCGGAAACCATAGCCGCATTTGAGGCGAGATCTCCGTGTGAACGGTCGGCAGGTATTTCTATTGTGAAATCGGGCATATCCGCCTGAGGAAGAAGCCCTTGCTGCTGAGCTTTTTTTACTGCGTTTATTATAGCAATCTTAAGCTCACTGACTGTTTGCTGTGCTGTGGACATTTGTGTTTGCCTCCTTGAGTTTAAGATGAAGTTCATTAATGCTGGCAAGCTCTGCCTGAATGTCAATTGAATAGTGGACTTCAAGCTCGCCTCCGTTATCATCAAGCTCGTTCCTTACACTGTCTGTATATATTCCGAGTGAAAGACTTCCAAAGCTTGTGTAATATTCGCACTTATGACGCACGCCCTTTTCCAGAACCAGATGATGTCTTTCTGTACCACCCTTTAATATAGTTACGATACCTTCTTTGTCAATTTTGACTGTTGTGCGGAAAACTTGATTGGGACAATTTGCATCATATTCCTTATATGTAATATACCGATTTCCGTTTTTAGTTACATAAGAAGCAGATGTTTTCAGCTCTATGGTGTCGGACTGTCCGTCAACCGTCTGTTTTCCGGTTACAGACAGGATGTAGTTTTCTTCCATTTTATTTCCTTTCCTTAGTGAATCACTGCGTGCTCAAGGTTTATGTGAGATACTTCGCTGCTGACATTTTTACCAAGAAAAATTTCAGCGGTCTTACTGAAATCTTCAACCGTATCGCTGACATAATACCTGCATGATCCGGGAACTTCGTTTTTGTTGAGAAGTCCTTTATTCTTTAATATCTCGGCTGCATATAGTGCAGTTTCTCTGCCTGAATCAATAAGAGTTACACTGTCTCCGAGATATTCGGAGATAGCCTCTGAAATGATAGGGAAATGTGTGCATCCGAGTATCAGAGTATCTATGCCCTGATCTTTGAGTGAAGCAAGATAACGCTCTACCGTCAGTCTGACGATTCCGTCATCCTTGGATATAAAGCTGTTTTCAACAAGTGAAACAAACAGCGGACAATCCTGTTGAAAAACAGTAATGTCACTGTTGCGGCGTAGAATTTCCTTTTTATAAGATCCACTGTTAATTGTTGCAGACGTTCCTATAACACCTATCCTGCCGTTTCGTGTAGCTTTTACGGCAGCAGAGGCTGTGGGTATAACAACCCCGGTAAACGGTACGGGAAGTTCCTCGTTAAGCTGTGTTGCCACCGAGCTTACTGTTCCACAGGCTGCAATAATCATCTTGACACCCTTTGAAAGGAGAAAGTCAGCATCCTGTTCTGCATATCTGATAATTGTTTTACGGCTTTTGTTGCCATAGGGTACACGGGCAGTGTCGCCGAAATATATAACATTTTCGTGAGGAAGAACCTTTACAAGTTCTTTTGCGGCTGTGAGTCCACCCAGACCTGAATCAAAAATTCCTATTGCATTTTCAGACATCTTTACCTGCCCTTTCAAACGCATATTTTATAAGCTCTTCTATAAGGCTGCTGCCCTCA
The DNA here is from genome assembly GCA_902786345.1 of uncultured Ruminococcus sp. Lineage (GTDB taxonomy): Bacteria > Bacillota > Clostridia > Oscillospirales > Acutalibacteraceae > UBA1213. The sequence continues at coordinate 4,218 of CADACB010000047.1, forward strand.
ATATCACATGCAGCCATAAGCTTTGGATACATACTGATAGATGTAAAGCCCGGAAGAGTGTTTATCTCATTAAGCAGTACACGTCCGTCATCAGTAACAAAGAAGTCGACTCTTGAAAGGCCGCTGCAGCCCAGTGCACGATACGCCTTGAGTGCTGTTGCTCTTACCTTATATATAAGTTCATCGCTGATTTTTGCCGGTATATAAAGCTCTGACTGAGAATTGTTATATTTTGCATTATAATCATAAAATTCACCTGCCGGAGCTATTTGACCGGGAATGGACGCCACAGGATCATTGTTTCCCAGTACGGCACATTCAACTTCATAGCCTGTAATGCACTCCTCGACAACAATTTTTGAATCCTCACGTGAAGCAATGTCAATGGCTTTTTTGAGTGATTCTCTGTTTTTAGCCTTACTGATGCCTACTGAAGAGCCGGCATTTGCAGGCTTTACAAAAACCGGATAGCTTTTAAGCTTTTCCTCGACCTGGTCAAGATATTTTTCCGGAGATTTCTTATAATCACATGCATAAAACCACGTGAATGCCGCCTGATCTATGCCGAAATGTTCCAATAATATATTGGTAACAGCCTTGTCCATACAATTGGCAGAGGCAAGTACTCCGCAGCCTACATATGGGATGCCGGAAAGCTCAAAAAGTCCCTGTATTGTTCCGTCTTCACCGTTTTTGCCATGAAGGACGGGAAATATTACATCAAGCTTGACAATCTCATAGCTGCCATTGTCAATTATAACCAGACCGCCCACTCTTGGAGCAGGCGCTATAAAAGCAAGCTTGTTGTTTTCGTCATTTTCCCAGCTGCCGTCTGAGAGTTTATTTGTATCACCTGAATACAGCAGCCATCTGCCGTCTTTGGTTATTCCGATAGTTACGATTTCGTATTTGTCTGTAGGGATATTGCTGATAACATAAGAAGCCGATACTCTTGAAACCTCGTGCTCTGAGGATTTTCCGCCGAATATAACGGCTATACGCTTTTTCTGCACTTCAACCACTCTCCATTTTTACGGTTATAAAAGCTTTTTCCGGTGTAAATGTCGTTTATGTTATATTATATAATGTAATGTGTGTTGGTATTATTGTTTTTGACATTATTCACCTTGTTGCCTGCAATATCTAATAATAACATATTTTTCTTTTTCGTGCAATTCTATTTTAAATGTGCCGGCACTCTGCGGTTTAGAACTTATTGAAATATAAATTTAGCTTTTGTGCAAAATGCTGAATATTACAAATGTTTATTGTAAAATCCGAAAAAGACTTGATTTTTTCGGATGTAGATGGTATTATATAGAAAATTGTTACAGAATTGAAACAATTACTTCAACTGTTAAACTTTTATAAATCGTATTTTTATATTTTTGTAATCAAAGTGTTTAAGTTTTTTAAGGTTGTTACGCAGAAGTTGAAAGGGGACAAATTTAAAATGACTAAGAAGGTTGTCAAGAAGACAATAGCACTCGTGCTTACGGCGATGATAGCTGCAATGATGCTTATAACAGGTGCTCCTGTTGCATCAGCTGAGGTGCCTACTAACGTTGGTCTTGCAGCACATGCACTTAAGGCTTACAGGGAAGGCTGGAGTTATGTATGGGGAGGAACCTCATATGGTGCGGTTGACTGCTCGGGCCTTATTTATTCATATTATGGAGTAGGCGGCAACAGAGTTGATATGCTTGGTTCATCAAGCGACTGGGGTTATGTGAGCGACGGTATTCCGAGAGTTCACGGTCTTGGACTTCATCATCCGGGACATGTTGGTGTATATATCGGCTCAGGCGTTGCAGTGGATGCAAGAGATGAATATTCAGGTGTTGTTTATCATAACGTGTATAACAAAAACTGGAATGAGTGGTTTAAAATAGCAGGTGTTTCCTATCCTTACAGCGGTTGGGTGCTCCTTGACGGTGATTCATATTACTACGAAAACGGACAGTATGTAGTTGATACCTCAAGAACTCTTGATGGTGTTACATATTCTTTTGACAGTGCGGGTGTATCAAATATAGCTCCCCCGTCAAATGCATATCAGGCAACTGATTATTCTACTGCATCAGCAGGTCAGTCGGGCTCATATTATGATGACGATGATGATAATTATTCTTACTATGATGAGCCTTCTGTAGATGAGGCAGCAATTGCAGCTGAGGAAAGCAGAAGACAGGCAGAGGAAGAGGCTGCAAGAAGAGCAGAGGAAGAGGCTGCAAGACAGGCAGAAGAGGAAGCTAAGAGACAAGCTGAGGAAGAAGCCGCTGCCAAGAAGAAGGCTGAGGCGGAAGCTGCTAAGAAGAAGGCAGAGGAAGAGACTGCCGCCAAGAAGAAGGCTGAAGAAGCTGCTGCTAAGAAAAAAGCTGAAGCTCTCGCTAAGAAAAAGGCAGAGGATGAAGCTAAAAAACAGCAGGAGGAAGAGGAGGCTAAGATCATCGCTGAGTATGATTATGAGGACGATGAGAAAAGCAAGACAGTTTCTGCAATTCAGACAAGACTTTATGAGCTTGGCTATCTTACAGAGAAAGCAACAGGTTATTACGGCGGAGAAACAATTGATGCAGTAATGCTTTTCCAGAATAAAAACGACCTTGAAGTAACAGGTGTTGTTAACAGCAAAACATATAAGGTTCTTAAGTCCACAAAGGCTGTTTCAAACTTCAACGTGCTTGAGGCAGGAGCATTTGACGACGGTGCTTCGTTGCCTGTCACAGCACTTCAGACACGACTTACAGAGCTTAAGTATTATTATGATGATATTACAGGTTATTACGGTGAGCTTACAGCAAGTGCTGTAAAGCAGTTCCAGAAGAATAACGAGCTTGATGCAACAGGTGTTGCTGATCCTGAAACACAGCTTAGAGTGTTTAGTAAGGATGCCAAAGAGAATCCTAATGCAGGCAATGTTATGTACGGCGAAAGCGGTGCGATGGTTATAAAGCTCCAGAAGAGACTTATTGAGCTGAGATACCTTTCAGGGATAGTAAGCGAGAAATTTGATGATGCTACTCTAGATGCAGTACACTCTTATCAGAAGGCATCTGGTCTTGAAGAAACAGATCTGCTCACAGCTGAGCAGCTTGAGGTTCTCTACTCTGAGAATGCAATTAAGTCACCTGAGTATGACGTGCTTAAGTACGGCTATGCGGGCGAGGATGTAGCACAGCTTCAGTCAAGACTTGCTTCACTTAAGTATTATGACGGAAAGACATCCGGAGTATACAGCCAGGCTGTTGCAGCAGCTGTTGAAAACTTCCAGAAGGACAATGGTCTTAAAGCTACAGGATTTGCAGATGCAGAGACACAGGAAGCTATCAAAACAGAGGCTCAGAGAGAAAGCGCTAATGCTGGTGAGCAGCTTATCCTCCAGACGGCAACAATTTCTGATAATGCTCTTGCAGGTGTTGCTGACGGTAAAACAGCTGAGCTTTCAATAAAAACACAGAATCACAGTGATTTTACAAGTATGGTTATCATTTTCGGTTCTGTTTTTGCAGCAGCAGTTCTCTTTGCAGTGGTGTTTATTGTAGAGCTTAAGAAAAAGAGCAAGGCTGTTAGGTAAAATTGGTTATATATGAATCGTCTTTGTGCGATTCCAAAAGATGTAAAAAAACAAGCGCCATTCTAATGGTGCTTGTTTTTTTACTGTTAAAAAGTTGTTCCTTGATAGAAGGGGTATGCTCCTTCAGCGGCGGTTCTGCCGATATTGCTGTCATATTTTACAAATGATAGCGGAACACCTCCGGTTAAAGGAACTGTTTCCTGTGCAATTTTCTGGAATACTTCTGGGTCTGTGCCCTCAAAATCAACAACACACAGATAACCTGAACGGTCGTTTTGAATGAATCCTTTAAGATATACATTCCGTATTCCTTCGGTCATATCAAATAATTCAATAAGTTTGTGGATGAGGACATCCGGTACGGATTGCAGTTCAAAAAATGTAAGGTTGATTTCCTGATGTTTCGGTAGAGATTGTTTTTGTTCTGGTACATTCTGATCAGGAGTAGCGATTTGATCAAAGTTTTCCTGAGCGGGAACGTTGGCTTGCTCATAGTTTTCCTGAGTGGGAACGTTGGTTTGCTCATAGTTCTCCTGAGTGGGAACGTTGGTTTTCTCATAGTTCTCCTGAGCAGGAACGTTAGCTTGCTCATAGTTCTCCTGAGCGGAAACGTTGGTTTTCTCATAGTTCTCCTGAGCAGGTGGCTTGCTCATAGTTTTCCTGTGCAAAAGCAGCAGTTTGTTCATATTGTGTGCTGAATCTGCTCTTTATTGAAGCAATCGTCGTACTGTCTATTATCATATTGAAGCCCAGCGGATTTATTGTAACAACCTCACCGTAAGAGCAGATTTTATCAATATCATCAAAACTGACAATGTTTCCAGCAAACATATTTTTGGTATCGAGTTTGCTGAGTTCTAACCAATCTGTGAAGACAGGAATACAAGAACGATCAGTTCCGAACTTTACTGCAGGAATATTTAATATGGCAGTTCCGGTGTTGAATTGTTTAATAACAATATCTTCTGAAACACGGTCTTCAGGCAGAAGCGGAATTAAATATTTGGCCTCATAAATATCCTTCATCATATCATTTTCAATACTGCTTTCCGTATTTCCTGCACTGATATTCTGAAAGAACATATTAGTATGCATAACGAGAGAAGGATTTGTGAGAGGACGTTCTTCCTCTGGCAGTGATGAAAAATCAGGACTGTTTATAATATCAGGCAATGTGAGGATCACGAATGTCTGTCCGTTGTCAACTATGATCTGTTCAATGCCGCAGCGTATAAAGTCACTGAATAGCGTAATTCTGTTTTCGATGAGATTCTCCATAGGTTCAATGTTGATTTTTTTTGCAGAAAGATATTTTTTATAGGAATTGCAGTAGTCTTCTTCAGAAAATATGTAAGCAGTCGAAATGCCTTTGTAAAAATCAGTATAATGGTTTTTTGTTACCGGAGAGTAAGCAATCCACAGGCTATCCTGATGCTGGAGCTCGTGTATAATATCATTTTTTGATTGAGGATATTTTTTTATAAGCTGTTGTATTTTATTCATAATTTCCTCCTGAACCGATGAAAACTTTAATATATAAATTCATTATATATTTGCCTTACAAAAAAGTCAATTGTTTTTAAACTTTCTGGTGTTCAAAACAAAAATTATACAAGATAAAGCAATGAGTCATTACATGATATCTTTATTGCAGACTTTGAAAAAAATGATGGCTTCATTAATCAGTATGGTAAATCAATCAAAGAAAAAGTTGATTGGGTATTTATTAACACAGGGTGTCATAAGGAAGGAAACCGTGCTATATGAATTCCATTTGATATAAGCACTCCTAATAAGAAACTCAAATAGCTTCTTAAGTATTACGGATTGCCTAAGCATACAATGCACAGCTTTCGCAGAACGGCAGGCACCTACATTGCTATTGAAACGTATGATTACGAAGCTGCACAGCATCTTTTAGGACACAAGTCTCTGCAAACCACAATTGAAAGCTATGTTAGATCAACAGAATTCATTAACCGTGAATATGTAGATCAAATCAACAATATTATAGGAACTAAAGAAGAAACACAAGAAAACAATGAAGACGATAATATTAGTCTGGAAAGGCACGGAGAGCCCTTTTGAGAGGCGATCCGTGCCTTTTGATATGTTTATCACTGAAAAAAACGGTGTAGCAGAACCGATTTTATAAGCTTAATACAAGCGCTTTGGCTGCTCGTGCTATCAGCGTGCTATTTTTGGGGTAACCCAAAGCATTTGTGATAAAGCGTCTTTGATTTAGAATGTGTTTGAATAATATTTGACTATGATATCAAGATCAATTATGTCTGTAAACCCCCAGTAATCATCAGCGTTTCAGCCGATTTTACACAACAAAAAAGCACCCGGTTTCCCGAGTGCTTTTGAGAGCTGATAACCAGATTCGAACTGGTGACAATAAGCGGTCAAAAACATGTACAATTTCAATCACATACAAAGCAACTTATGCTACTTTTTTAAGCCGTTGCTATTTTCGTGCTATTGAAAAAAAAGAGCAATTTTTGCCCATAAAAAGCGGGATAATTAAACTTCATATTCAATATAATTATACCACATTATCTTGCGGATTGCAAGTATTTGCGGCTGATTTCGTTGGTGAATATTACGCTCAATTTCTTTGAGGTGTTAAGTTGCCTTTATTGAAAAACGACTTGTGTTGGTTTGTCAATGATGTGTTACACATGTTTTAAATAGCATCAATTTCGCGTGTTTCTAGAAAGTGATTGATAACCTCGCGAAGAGATTTCCAATTC
>CADACB010000048.1 GCA_902786345.1 uncultured Ruminococcus sp.
ACAAAGATTGCTTGAGAGCTTTCTTGCAAGGCAAGGTCAGTATCACAGATGGTATCCGATCTTCACCGTTATGCTTTACACAGGTATGAGAGTAGGAGAGGTCACAGGACTTCGCTGGCAGGATATTGATTTTGAAGAAGGTACGATCAGCGTAAATCACACGCTTGTTTATTTTGACAAGGGCGGTGCTGAGAAGTGCGGATTTGCGATCAACACACCAAAGACCAAAGCAGGCGAAAGAACGATACCGATGCTCCCGAAGGTTAGGGAAGCCTTTATCAAGGAAAGAGAGTATCAGGAGGAAGCTGAGCTTTCCTGTAATGCCGTTGTGGATGGATATACCGATTTTATCTTTATCAATCGTTTCGGCAATACGCAGAATCAAAGCACATTGAATAAGGCACTCCGCCGTATTGTCAGGGACTGCAATTATAAAGTTCTGGACACAGGCAAAAAGGATCCTGTTCTGCTCCCTAAGATCAGCAATCATACACTCAGACATACCTTTACAACAAGAATGTGCGAAGCAGGCGTAAATATCAAGGCGATGCAGGATATACTCGGTCATGCCGATGCGGAGACCACCTTGCAGATCTACGCAGACGCTACGAAGGAATTGAAAAAGTCTGAGCTTATCAACTTTGAAGATTACTTCAACGCACTGAAAGAGGAACAGGAAAACGATGCTTAAAACTTACGACCAACTTACGACTGATTTACGACCAATTACAAAGGAAAGTACAGTTTAATAGTATCGCAATCAATACGAGAACTCCGTTTTACAGGCAAATAATCACTTGTAAAACGTTACATATATGCAGAAATAAGCTCCCGACAATGAAAAGTTTGGATAAATAAGCCACAATATATAGTGATATATCTTTATATAAAGCACTATATCTTGTATATTTTTAATAATCATACGATTATTTTACCACAGTTTTACCATATACCATAAACAGAACAATAACGCATACAGCCGCTTGTTATGAAAAACTGCCGTACAATACTGTACGACAGAAAAATCATTGAGTCTTATCATGCTTGATTATATCCTCAACTTCACAATTCAATATGAAACATAAAGTATCAAGCGTTTTCGTTGTGATGGGAAGTCCTTTCTTTATCCGGTGCAAAGTATTAGCGGATATACCTTCCTTGAAGATAAGCTGATATTCTGTAACATTCTTCTTTAAAAGCGTATCATAAAATGGTTTATAAGAAATCATAACTAACTTCACCATTTATAAGATTATCATACTCAACCTCTTGACTACACTTAATATATTGAGTATAGTCTAATTATTGGTGATAGTTTAACATTTTATCTTGTTACATAGAGAATAATTTAAGTAAACGGAGCGATTTTTATGTCAGATGTTAAAGTTTATTTTTGTGGTGAACAGTATAGTGTTCCTGAAGAATTAAAAGTATTTGTCGGTTACTTGCATTATTTTGAAAACTTACACAATGAGCTTATGCCGCTGTTGACAAATCAGATTAAAGAAAAAGAGTACTCCGGCAATGCTGATGAAGATTTTGAATATTTCAAAACACCGCTATCTAAAAGCGGTGAAAAAGTGATATCAAAATTAGCAGAGAATGGTATATATGATGTTACATTGAATGATTTGGTATACAATAATAAAGGATATACACAGTTATATACAGTTTGCAGTGAGACAATACGTGGAATGATTAAAATATTGAGTGATTCAATGCAAAGTTGGCTTGACGGGTATAATCAAGCATATTCTTCTGCTGCTTCAAACATTACAGGTTCAGGTGTTTCAGTATGGACAAATAGTTTATCATCAGCGTTAATATATTCAGCACTTGAAGCAAGTACATTGAAAAAACAAACCGATAAAGCAGATATTCAATACAGAGCAGCTATGTCAGCTTTAAGCACCAAAGTTTTCGATAGACAGGAAAAAGCAGAAAGAGATTTACTTGTCAATAAATACTATCCGGGTGTAGCAGAAGCATTAGGCTTGTTTGTTTCTGAAATGATGGAATATTATGTAACAAAGCTCGAACAAAAAGGAATTTTTGACTACTCGAAAGTTAAAAAATTTGATTTACAGAGGTCATCAGACTTATTGAAAAACATTTCTATAGTTGAGGATAAATCTGGATTGCTTAAAGAAGCATTTTCATACTGCCCTTATAACCCGGATGTATATAATGCTGTTTTAATAAATGGTTTAGCAGATATTCCGACATTTGAAACAGCAAAGTATTTTATGCAGGATGGTATTCTTTTGGAAGTAATAAATGATTATGCTAATAGCTGTAAATATAATATAGAGGCTGAAAAGATTCTTGTAAAAATACTTTCTATGTTCAGTTCCGAAGATGAATTAGCTGTTTGGAAAAAAGTCTTTAAGAATGAATATACGCAGCTTTTAAATAATTATGATTATTTGAATAATCTTATTAGTAAACGTAAAAGTCTTATTGATTGGTTAGGAGATAATATTACGAAAGATGCAGTAGAATTGTGTGAAATGTCAGACAATGCAATTATAAACTCAGCTACATCCGTACTGAACAAAAAGAGTATTTCTGATAAAGCTATTATGTTATTTATAGATATTGGAATTATCAAAGATAGTGAGGATGATAAAAAACACATAGATGCAGTTATCGAAATGGTAAAGAAATATATAATTGAACTGCGTCAAAATGTTGAAAAATATAGATTAGAGGTAGATTCTGCGAAACGAAAATACGATTGTGCAAAAAAGAATTATGACAAGAAACTCAAAAAATTGAAAGATAAAGAAACCGACTTGAAATCACAACGTTCTTCTTTAGGCTTTTTTGCATTTTCTAAGAAAAAAGAAATTGATTCACAATTATCTGAATTGCAAAAAGAGATTGAAGAATTGAAGGTTGCAGACGAAACAAGGAAATTACAAAAAGAATACGAAAGGCTATATGATATTTTACACTCCATCTATATATAAGATATAAGATATAAGAAATATGCCGCTGTACTCCAGAGAGGAATACGGCGGCGTTTTCATTTTCTTTATTCTATATAGAAATCAGAATCACCATCAACATATTTTTCAAAATCAATCTTGGCGATATTATCATTTACCAGTTTGCTATTCATAATCATATAACCAGCCTGACCGACAAAAAACACATTCATATCTTTATCTACTGACATAATGCTTTCTGCCTTAAAGTCTGCTGTAACAGGAGCATTACCAAATTTACAACCTTCAGCAATCAGACTTTCCACAAAGAGCTTTTTCGTTTTATCATCTTCAAGATAGAAATAAGCCTTTTCTCTTCCGGCAACTGCATTTTTAATTGTTCTTTTCGCATTATCAATAAGATAACTTTCATCACCGCTTAAATACTTTCCAAAATCAATGCGAATAAGAACTTCATCACCTATTGTCTTTACACCTGAACCAAAAGCCATTCTGCCGTTTACTCCTACATAGTTAATAGTAGAATGATGATTTACTGCCATAACTTCTGCGTACTGTCTTTCCGTTGGCTTTACACCGTCACCGAATGTAAATCCCTCATCCTCTGCCATCTGCATAAACTTATTCCCTATCTCATCGTTTGCAAGATATACATAAGTTCTGCCATCCATCTCTGAAATGTTCCTGATTGTTCTTACTGACATAAAACCATATCCTTTCATTTTTATTTCAGAGTGCAAAAGAAAAATCCCATCGTTTCCGACAGGATTTGAAAAGTCATATTATCCCATCGGTCAAGCATTACCACCTTGCATATTGTAGGTTGGTGTACGGTCACTGGGCTTGTCCCTCACGCACTCTTTATGGTTACACTGTAATTATAACATATCATTGTGATTTGTCAACCGGATTTAATGGTTTTCCAAAAATTTTTCTATTGCTTCTTGTAAGATAGCACCATAAGATATTCCAAGTTCGTCACATTTTGCTTTGTACTGTTCCGCTGTTTCTTTTTTAACTCGTACAACAATCTGTGAGTATGTTCGCTTGTTATAATCGTTATTTACCTTATACCCTGTCTTTTTAGCGTATTCCCTCTGCCTTGCGTTTTTGCGTTCTCTTGCTTCTTCTTCAGTAAATTTTCGTTTTGGCATAATGTCCTCCTTATCATTCATATTTCGGTTGTAAATATTTCCTGTGAGAGTGAAAAGCATCACATGAAGGTAAAAAACAGTTGGCAGTTATTACCACGATGTTTAGTACCCCCTATACCCCTATTATTCAAAATCGTGTTGTTCTGACTGACTTTACAGGTTAAAAAAATAAACTGATTATTCGGTTGCAAGATTATCCCTTGCTATTGCTTCCGAAATAGCACGATTGATAAAAGCGTTTAGGCTTTCGCCTTGCTTTTCGGCGTGTGCTTTTATAGAATCCTTTTCGCCTTTCTTTACTTTTAATTCAATCCGGTCATAGGCTTTCAAATTGTATTTGGCACTTGCTTTTTTTTGTGCTTCTGATACTGACATATAAACATCTCCTTATAATAGTATTTGCTACTATAACAAGTATATCATAATTCCATAATAACGTCAATATAAATCTTATAATGACGTTGTTATACATATTGCATAATTACGTCATTATATCTTTGTGCATTTTACATCTTGCAAATATAATGACGTTAGTATATAATATAGATACAGTCAAGCAAGCGAACAACACAAGCCGCTGACTGAATACCAATCAAAAAGAGGTCATCACTATGACAAACAGAACAGAACTTGAAAGAACTATCCGTGAACTCCGTGAGATGGAGCTTATGCAGAAGGAGCTTGAAGCTGAGATTGAAGCCCTGAAAGACACTTTGAAAGCCGCTCTTAACGAAGCAAACACAGAAGAAATGGTAATCGGCACTTCAATAGTACGCTTCACAACCGTAACAACAAACCGCTTTGATTCAACATCCTTTAAAAAATCATATGCCGAGCTTTACAAGGCATTCACAAAACAGACAACCTCACGCCGCTTTAGTATCGCCTAATGAAACGCCCTTGCTCAACCTTCCACAATTAAGCAAGGGCAAGCAACCGGACTAAACGCAATAGGGCGGTTACATATATAGTATATGATAATCGCCCTTGAAAGTCAATATAAAATCAAGGGGGTTATCTTATTGAAATGGTTTAATCCAGTACCGAGAACGCTTGAAGAACTTAAAAGGCAGTATCGCACACTTGCAATGCAACATCATCCAGATTGTGGCGGTAATACCGCTGATATGCAGTCCATCAACTCAGAGTATGACATACTCTTTAATGAGTTGAAAGACATACATACAACCGCTGATGGTAACACCTACAAAGCATCCACAAGTGAAACACCTGACCAATTCAAAAACATCATTGAAAAGCTGATAACGCTTGAAGGTGTTATTATTGAAGTGGTTGGTTCGTGGCTATGGTTGACGGGTAACACCTACATCCACCGAGAACGAATCAAAGCGATAGGCTTTAGGTGGGCGAACTCAAAAAAGGCTTGGTATTATCATACCGATGAATACCGCAAGACAAGCAAAAAGACATTCACACTTGAACAGATTAGGGAGTTATACGGTGCTCAGACGATAACAAGTAAGCCGCCATTGAAGTTAACAGTTGTTTGATAAGAAATAGAATCCGCTGTGCTAACGGCAAGACAGGCGAGGAGGTATTCAATATGAAAGCCTACATGATTATTGCAAGGGTAAATGCAATGGATTATCTCACAAGGGTATATGCAGATTCAAACGGCGGTGCAGAGCATAAAGTCCTTGATTTAAGCATTTGCGGCAAGCATACATACGGTGTGACTAATTGCATAGCTTATGATGAAACAACAATGAAGTATGACCAATTCATATATAATGCACTCAATGCACAGCCAATTAGTTTTGACAATCTGAAAGAAATCATCGAAAAGCGAAACGATGAAATACGCAAGAGTGATGAAGCGGAGGAACGAATCAAAGAAATTGAAAAGCAGATAAAAGGCTTACAGATGGAGCTTGAATCAACAAGGGCAATTTTTAGATAAACGCATAAAAATGCTGACCTATCGGCAATACGGAGAGAAAGGACAACACCATGATTATTTTTACAAAGAAAACAAAATGTAATGGCAGAAACGCAAAACACGAATACTTGTATTCCGTTCTCATGTCTGACGGTATCCATTATGCAAGTTTCGTTGCAGACGGTAGCGACAGGATAACAAGAGAACAACTTGCACAGTGTGGCAATACACTTGGTTCTCGTTTCGTTAGCATGGGAAAAAGAATTCCCGGATGTATTCCAAATCTTGAACGCTTACCGGATTACGGAACAGATGAGAACAAAGAAACACAGTTATCAGAACTTGTGGACTTCATCAACGAATGTGTAAAGATACCTATTACATATCACGTTCAAGAATGGCAGTATATGTATTGATGTACAAATACTGAGAAGAATCTAAGGGAAACAAGCCGCTTGTATCTTAGGTGCAGGCGGCTAAAATTAGAAAAACTCAGTATCAAATTAAACGATATATCAATATAACTCTGAAAAGGGCTAAAATATATATATAAATCAGTATTATATTGAACGTTCGTTTATGTTGGTACTGTATCAACTTTGAAAGGATGATATATATGTGTAAGGTTTTCGGCTATGCAAGAATATCAACACAGAAGCAAAGCATTTCAAGACAAATCAGAAATATCCGAGAATGTGATAGCACAGCAATAATATATCAAGAAGCCTATACCGGAACAAAGGCAGACCGACCAGAATGGATTAGGCTATTAAAGCAGATTGAAAAACTTCTTGCCAAAGGAGAAAAGGATATTACCATTATCTTTGATTCTGTTTCCAGAATGAGCAGAAATGCCGCTGAAGGTGTAAAACAGTATGAAGAATTATATAATATAGGTGTTTCGCTTGTATTCATAAAAGAACCACAGATAAACACGTCAGTATATAGGGATAGTTTAACGCAACAAATAGCACTCACAGGAAATGAAATAGCGGATGAATATATCAAAGCGACTAATAATGTATTGATGATACTTGCAAGAAAACAGGTTGAGCTTGCTTTTGAACAGTCGGAAAAGGAAGTACAAGACCTTCATAAGCGAACGGCAGAAGGATTGAAAACGGCAAAGCTGAACGGAAAACAAATAGGGCGAAAAGCCGGAACGATAATAAAAACAAAGAAATCCGAACGAGCGAAACAGATTATCTTGAAACACTCTATTGATTTTGGTGGAAGTCTTACGGATGCGGAGTTGATGCAGATGGTAGGAATTGCAAGAAACACTTATTATAAGTACAAAAAAGAACTCAAATCATAGTTAATTATTCATAAAAATAATTATTGAGGTTGACAAAACTATGACATAGATGTACAATAATATCAATAAGTAGTTTTTGGGAGATGATAGAATGAATATACTGATTGTTTTGGGAATACTTGTTGTTTGGATTGTCGCAGGATTGAAGGAAAAACTTGAGCCGAAGATGCCGCCGATTGACAGCAAAGATATTCACGAACATTGTAACAAAGTTTTGAGCTTGCCGGATGTGAAGTCACGGCAGAAGTATTTGAAAAGTTTGAGAAAGAAATAAACCAATGACAGCGGTTGAGCATTCGCAGCTTGACCGCTATTTTTAAATGGGGTGGTATTGCCCTTGTAAGTGTTTGTTTTATTATGGTATAAAATTCATTGATTTAAGCACAAAAACGATTGTAGAGCTTTAAAGAGCCTCTTATGGCGATTGTATGCCGCCGTTCCTCCTGAAAAATAAAATAACTTTTTTATTATCAATACTGACAATATATTATTAACATTTAGCCTAAACACTGTTGATATTTTAATTTTATAAGCAAAATATAGATGTAAAATCACTAAATTATGCACAGAATAATCAATGATATATTGTGCAATATGTACATTTATAGTAAATGATTTACTATAAATTTGCCTTGATGATAAATTTTTTAGAAAATTTCGACAAAAACCTATTGACTTTTGTTTTTGGGTGTGGTACAACAATAGAGTATTAAGAAAATCCCATGAAGGTTGATAGCTGCCATAAGGGCTACGGGAATCGACTCCACCCATACGGAGCTAAAGACGAATACAGTTGACAGGGTGTACAATACGGAACACCCCTACTATACTTATGTGTATTCGTCTGCTATAACACATAACCTACAGTTGCATAATAATTGCAACAATTTCCTTGCGTTCCTTTCGGAGCGTTGAAGGCTGGTTAATTAAATAAGGTATAAAAGCTTACACATTAAAGAAAGTAGGCTTGTTTTTCATACCTTGTTTGATTAGTCAGCCTTATTTTTTTTTGCTATGATGGTTAGGAGGTGATATTGTATTAACATTAAAGAACAAACGCAAAAAGCACTGAAAGAAATTGGTATTCCTGTTTCTGTGTTTTGCCGGAAAATTGGAATCTCGCAGACGGCATACTACAGATAGCAGACGGGCGACCTTAGACTTTCGGACGAAAAAGAAACAAGAATAAGACAGTATGTAAACAAATTGAGCGAACTATTTTAAAGGAGAAGATTGTCATGACAGAAAAATTTGAAAAATCAAGAGAAAACAGAGCAAGACGCAGACTTGAAAAAATGGGATATGCACTCCAAAAGTGCAGAAACAGAGCAGACATATATCATTATGGACAATATAGGATTATAGAAATTAAGGAAACACTGAATAAATCAATGTATTCCTAATTCAAATCACTATAACGCTAATTTTTATCACTAAATCCATACAAAACAGAGCAAAAACAGCAT
>CADACB010000049.1 GCA_902786345.1 uncultured Ruminococcus sp.
TCGTCAATTCCATTTTAACGGATTTGGTGCAAATATGCTCTACTTTTTTTATATTTTTTTGTAGGCTCTATTTGTTACCCCAACATTTATTATAGAGCCCTTTTTTTATATTTTTTTGTAGGCTCTATTTGTTACCCCAACATTTATTATAGAGCCTAAATAAATTTCATTAAACACAAAACGGTCCGTACAGCTTTTTTATCTGCTGTACGGACCGTTTTTATAATGTTAACATACTTTGTTGTCGGGCAGCGGCATATTTGTCAGAAATCAGCCGCATTCCCAACAACTCTTATACAATGTGGCTTAGCAGCCGCAACCGCAGTTGTTGTCACCGCAGCCGTTGTTGTTTCCGCCGCAGCAGCAGCAAAGAATAACGATAAGGATGATCACCCAAGCACAGCTGTTGTTACCAAAAAAACCATTGTTACACATAAGAAATTCCTCCTTTGATTGATTACATTACATAATACGTCATTTAAAAAAAATGGTTCATCAATCAAAGAAAAAAATTATAACTCTTTTTTAATCTTTTTAAGAGCTGTTTTTTCAAGCCTTGAGACCTGAGCCTGACTTATTCCTATCTCTTCGGCAACCTCTATCTGGGTTTTCCCTTTAAAAAATCTGAGTGACAGAATTCTTTGTTCACGTTCATCAAGTGAGTTTATTGCATCCTTGATTGCAAGCTCCTCAAGTTTGCTGTTGCCGCTGTTGGGGTCACTGAGCTGATCCATTACATATATGGTATCAGTACCATCGGAAAAAACAGGTTCATACAGTGAAACCGGCTCTACGATTGCTTCAAGAGCTATAACCACGTTTTCCTTTGGCAGATCCAGTTCTTTTGCAATTTCTTCCACTGTTGGTTCACGATTATTTTCAGTTGTCAGCTTTTCTTTTGCCTGCATCGCCCTGTATGCGGTATCTCTGAGTGAACGGCTCACTCTCAGTGAATTATTATCTCTCAGATAACGTCTTACCTCTCCGATTATCATAGGAACACCATAGGTCGAAAACTTAACATCCTTTTCACAGTTGAAATTATCTATTGCTTTTATAAGTCCTATACATCCAACCTGAAACAGATCATCAGGATTTTCGCCTCGGTTTGAAAATTTCTGAATAACACTGAGCACAAGTCTTAAATTTCCGTTGATCATTTCATCTCTTGCTTGTTTCTTCTGTGATTCATTACCTTCTTGCATTATTTTCAGGAGTGCTTGTTTTTTTTTCTCCGAAAGTACCGGCAGCTTTGCCGTATTAACTCCACATATTTCAACCTTGTTATATATCACTTCAATACCTCCATCATTTTATGATGTTAGTATTGTCACAATACACAACAAGTATGCTGCTCAATAAGCTTTAAGAATATGAAAAAGCCCCCCAAAGCAGCTTGTGTTTTATGCTTCAAGGGGGCAGAGTATGATTTTTTATTTGGGGTGAATGATCTCTTACTAACGTTACTGTGTATATATTCATCTGATCATTCAAAAAAAGTTTTTATTATAGAATGGAATATACGCTTTGAGTTCATGGTATCGTGATATTTAAAAAATTCCATACACATTGCCGAGTATTTATCCGGTTGAGGAAAATCCTCAGCAATATTTTTTTTCAAAAATTCAACAAGCCTTTCGTGATCAAAAAAAAGCTCTCCGAAGCTGTTTTTTGCCAGACCTTCATTTTTGTATTCTGGTTGTATAGGAAGTCCGTGAGGAAAGTAATAGGCAACAGGCTTATTAAGGTATGCAAATCTGTATTGTATGTCGGAATGGTCTGTTATAAGCAGTGAAGCCTTTTCGATAAGACGAGTTTCAGACTGTTCACTCATACCATAAAGTCGTACTGCTTTATCGGAATAAAAAAGTCTTTTGAATTTCTCGATAGAACGAGGTATAAGCAGTGCAAGCTCATAACCATTTTCTTTAAGGCTTCTCAAAAGTTCTGTATCTGTAAGCAAGGCATTATAAAGTTTGAAAAATCTGCTTTCAGAAAATCTGTAATGATCAGAATTTTCATAAATACAGAACTGACGTCGTTCACCCGGGGCAATAAGTATAAGCTTTTCTTTTTTGTCACTTATAGCGTCAAGCATCGGATAACCCGTCACTCTAATCATAGCCTCATCATAATCATATACATTTTTGAGTATATGTCTCTTTTCGACCTCGGATGCACAGAAAAACATTTGTATATTATCTCTCAGCCTGTTGTCAAACTGTGCCGTTGCATATGTCATAAAAAAGTTTTTGACAGATACTATCCTTGCGTTGAACATATCCTTTAAAAACAAAATATCCTTCTTGGTAAATGCAAGCGATTCATATACATCACAGTCCGAAGCTATTATAATATCAGAGCACAAAGCAATTATTTTAGCTTTTTTAGAGCCTGCTTCAAGAACGTTTTCATATTCCGAATCCAAAAGAAATTCCTGTTCATCAGAACCTCGTCTTGCACTAAAGAAAACTTCAAGTTTATCGTTATTTTTAAATCTTGAAAAATATCTGAAAAGTATATTGCCGTTACAGTTGATACCTGTTTCGTCATAAAACATAATATACTTATGATCAAGCTTTTCAAGCTCAGTATTAACAGCGGTTTTTCTGAGCTGACGGTAATAGATCAGTTCAGATAATGAAGCAAAGGCAGAAGCCTCCGAAAGGAACTTGCTTTCGCATCTTCTCAAAAGACTGTCGGTTGCACGTCTTATCACAACAGATCTTGTTTTTCTGTCATAAGTCATAACACGGTCAAGAAAATGCCAGTAGCTGTTTTTGATTTTGGTTGACAAACGTGAGAACAAGCTGTTGAAGGTAAGACTGATTCTGAAGGACAGTCTGCCATATTTCATTGAAATAAAGAAAGTATCCATTTTTTTGCCGCTGCTCACAGGAACAAAAAACCTGAACGCATATCTTTTCAGAAACGGTTTGTCAAAATACTTTTTAAGAGTATATACTCCCGATGGGATAACTTTTGATTTTTCACCGTTTATATTTACATTAAGGGTAAATTCATTTTCGTTTAAATACGAACAGTTATGAAGCACAGCATCAATATAAAGACCTTCTGAATCACAGTTTATTGCAGCAAGATCGGCACATATTTCCTTTGATGTACCCACAACAGCCTGATTTATATGAGCAACGAATTCTCCCGACAGCGTTTTTTTATCAAGCCTGCCGTCTGAATTGTAGTAACTGTTTTCGATATTTTCCTTAGGACTTGCACAGTCAACCGCTGCTTTAAGCTTTTCGTTTTTATATTTAAGTCTGAGAAGTCTGAAGGCTGCTTCTTCATCAAGCTGACAAAGTCTACAGATTTTTTTGTTAAGTATTACGCAGTCATCTATATATTTAAGTGCTTCCGATACCTTATCAAAAAATTCATCAACAAAATTGCCTATTATCACATGCTTATATCTTTCATCCTCATTCAGTGCAAATCTGATCTCAATAAGGTACATCATAATTGATTGTGCCAAAATTGATCCCGGGCAGCTAATAAGCATAGGAATGATAAAGTCCTTGATAGTCTGTGTATAGAACACTCTGTTATATTGAGGTGCATATCTGAAAACCTCAAGCTCAGACGGAGAGGTAGTAGTATAATCACAGGAATCGGTAAATATATATGAATATGTACCAAGCAGAGCCTCGGTTATGAATTTAACATCGCCGTGAAATTTAAGTGACGGATCAAAAAGCAATTGCGAAGCGATCCTTCTATGAAAGAAATAGCAGCCAAGCATAAGGATAAATTTATCCGGGGAACTTTTAAGCTCAACTATACCCGGCTGAATATCGGAAGAATACTTATATGGTTCGTCTCCTGACGGAGATATTACCGGCTGAACGCACAATATTGGAATTTTGCCGTTTTTAAGTGTTTTTGAAAGGGTATTCAGTGCTTTTTTGGAGTATTCTCCATAATTATCCATATAAGATAGATAAATACCGGTACACAGCGGCTTTGCATCGTTATAGCACTCATATTCATTTTTATCTGAAGCATCTACAAAATATATATTTTCAGGATATTTTTTACTATATTTAGTGCAGATATCAAGACTCAGCTTACTGCACAATGAATCAATGAGAATAAGCTGAACATTTTCCAGAAAAAAGCTTTCATCACCGATAACCGATGCAATGGATTTTTCAAGATGTGAATCACTTTTTATCAAAAGATTAATACTGAAAAAAAATTTTTTTGGCATAGCACTCACCGGATAAATCAATCTATTTAATTTCTTTTGCATTCAATTTTCAGCCATCTTATAACAGGCCAAAAACAAACACCACAGAAGAACAATTTACACTAATCTGATTTTCCTAATTATATTACAATTCCTTCCAAAAGTCAATCAGGCGGGCAAGCTGCCGTACCCAATTCGCAGTGCGTGACCGCACAGGACAATTCGCGATTGCGTTCGCTTACGCTCACTTTGTTTATCCAAACCAAACATACGCTGATCGCGGTTTTACCTTTCCCGCACTCCTTAAGTCGTGCTTTAGGTTAGTTGTCCCATTATGTCAGTTGACTCACTATGCATAAAAACAATGTTGAAATTTGATAAAAAATGGTGTATGTTACGAAATGAAAAAAGGATTCCGAAAGGTGTTGACTTTGATTTCAAAAAGATTTATAATTTTGTCAACAACAGCAAGGGTGCTGTAGGTTGAATTTGATGACCTACTGCACCCTTGTGCTATATTATATTTTTTGTGAATGGGGAGTAAAAGCTATGGTTAATGTACCTGAAATGTTCGGAAGTCTGGTTTTTAATGATGCCACAATGAAAGAGCGTCTTCCTAAAGGAACTTATAAAGAACTGAAAAAAACTATCGAAGAGGGTAAACCTCTTGATATAAATATCGCTAATGTTGTAGCTCATTCAATGAAGGAATGGGCTATGGAAAAGGGTGCAACTCACTTCACACATTGGTTTCAGCCAATGACAGGTATCACAGCCGAAAAACACGATAGCTTTATCACACCTACTCCCGGCGGCGGTGTAATTATGGAATTCTCCGGTAAAGAGCTTATAAAAGGTGAGCCTGATGCTTCAAGCTTTCCATCCGGCGGAATTCGTGCTACCTTTGAAGCAAGAGGATATACAGCCTGGGACCCTACCTCATATGCATTTATAAAAGATGGTTCTCTTTGTATTCCAACAGCTTTCTGTTCCTATACAGGTGAGATACTTGATAAGAAAACACCGCTTCTTCGATCAATGGAAGTTATAAGCAAGCAGGCACTCAGAATATTGAGAGTGTTCGGAGATACTGAATCAAGAAGAGTTGAAACAACTGTAGGTCCTGAGCAGGAATATTTCCTGATAGATAAAGAAGTTTATAAAAAGCGTAAGGATCTTATCTATTGCGGAAGAACTCTTTTTGGTGCAAGACCTCCAAAGGGACAGGAACTTGACGATCATTATTTCGGTACAATCAAGCCGAGAGTTTCTGCATATATGAAGGAACTTGATGAAGCACTCTGGAAATATGGAATATATGCTAAAACCAAACACAACGAAGTTGCTCCTGCTCAGCACGAGCTTGCTCCTGTTTTTGATTCTTCTAATATAGCCACTGACCACAATCAGCTTACAATGGCAACTATGAAGGATATTGCCGATAAGCACGGACTCGTTTGCCTTCTTCACGAAAAACCTTTTGCAGGCGTCAACGGTTCAGGAAAGCATAATAACTGGTCAATGTCAACCAATACCGGAAAAAACCTTCTTGATCCTTCAAAAAACCCAAGAGAGAACACTCAGTTCCTTGTTTTCCTTGCGGCTGTTATCAAAGCTGTTGATGAGCATCAGGATCTTCTCAGACTGTCTGTTGCAAGTGCAGGAAACGATCATCGTCTTGGAGCAAATGAAGCACCTCCGGCAATTATCTCAATGTATCTTGGTGATGACCTGACTGAAGTGCTGAATTCGATTGTTGACGGGGTTAAGTATGAAAATAAGGATGCACAAATTATGCAGACAAACGCAGAAGTGCTCCCGAATTTTGTAAAGGATACATCTGACCGTAACCGTACATCACCGTTTGCATTTACCGGAAATAAGTTTGAATTCAGAATGGTTGGTTCATCAGAAAATATTGCCTGCACCAATACAATTATCAATACAATAGTTGCAGATGTGCTTGCGGATTTTGCAGATGTGCTTGAAAAAGCGGATGATGTTAAATCAGAAGCTGAAAAGCTTGTAAAAGAAACTCTTGAAAAACATCAGAGAATCATATTCAATGGTGACAACTATTCCGAGGAATGGGTAGAAGAGGCTAAGAAAAGAGGCCTTCTTAATCTTCGCACACTTCCTGAGGTTATGCCGATGTATGTTTCCGAAAAGAATATTGAGCTTTTCGGAAAACACGGAATCTATACCGAGGTTGAGCTTCGTTCAAGAACAGAAATTCTTCTTGAAAAATATTCAAAGATCATCAATATCGAAGCACTCACAGCACTTGATATGGCTAAGAAAGACATTGTTCCTGCTGTTGCCGCATATATCAGAGAGCTTGCAGAAACAGCAAGTCTTATAAAGAGTGTTGATCCAGAGATAGTAACTGCGAATGAAACAGAGCTTATGAAGAGACTTACTAACTTGCTTTCCTGCTTCCTTAAAAAGATAGATACTCTGGATAAGGCGGTTGTAGGTGCAAAAGAAGTAGAAGGTATTGCTGAAAATGCAATGTACTATAAGGATAACGTTCTTTCTGCAATGCAGGAGTTAAGAGCCGTAGCTGATGAAATGGAATCAAATATGTCTGCAAAGCTCTGGCCATATCCGTCATATGGAACACTGCTTTTCAGTGTATGATCTTATCCGAATCATTTATGGTATTCAAGGATTTATGAACAATATAAATAATCAAAATATGATTAAATCCGTGCAGTTTATTGCTGCGCGGATTTTTTATAATAAAACAAAAATTACCACAAAAAAATCATAATATAAATAAAAAAAATGATAACAATATTATCACAGGCGGCGAAAAAAGTCGCACATTACCGTTAACATTATTTCATTGCTGTATTATGCCGCATTACGGTATATATCAGAGGAAATAAGAAATACCGTAATTGCGGCAGTTCCGCCTGAAATATAAGAAAAAGGAGAGTAATTATATTATGTCTAACAATTCAAATTCTATTAATGTACCTGAAGCAAGACAGGCAATGGAACAGTTCAAGATGGAGTGTGCAAACGAGGTAGGTGTAAACCTCAAGCAGGGTTATAACGGTGATCTTACTTCCCGTCAGGCAGGTTCTGTGGGAGGACAGATGGTAAAAAAGATGATAGAGGCTTACGAAAGAAGTATGTAATTTTCTCATAACATCAATATGAGTTCATTTACTCTGCACTCCAACAGGGGTGCAGAGTTTTTTTATTTAAATAATTACAGCTTATATTTATTAAATATTAAATTATTTTTCATAACAGTGTTAAATGGTACAAATAAAATAATATCATAAAATCAAACAGCATTTAATCAATATACATACAAAAATAATCTTGTAAGATTGTTTTTTATAAGTATT
>CADACB010000050.1:0-7186 GCA_902786345.1 uncultured Ruminococcus sp.
GGGAAAATAAAGCTTTCAACACTAAAATGTTGAAAATGTGGAAAACTTATCAACAGCCCTGTTGAAACACATATATTGTCTTTTTGAAATTATTTGTAAGAAAATATACTATATATATTGTATTTTAAAAAATCAAGTCATATTTTTTTGTAATATCCCGGAAAAAAATTACAAATTGTAATTTGTTTTAAACCAATTCAACATTTCGATGTTGAAAACTATGTTTTAAACTTTACAGTTAGTAGAATATTCGTCTCTGAGAATTGATAATCTGTCAATATCACAATAAACTCCGTCCTTCAGTAAATCGCTTCGGAGAGTTCCCTCATATATCATACCTATTTTTTCCATAACACGTCTTGAAGCAGGATTACGGCTCATACATACACCTGATATTTTGTTATAGCCGAGCACCTCAAAACCGTATTTTAACATTTCCTTTGCAGCCTCTGTGGCATAGCCATTATTCATATAGTCTCTGTCTATATAATATGAAATGTCCGCCTTATTATGCGTATATGAGATATTTATAAGTCCCACATTTCCTATATATTTGTTTTCACTTTTCAGGAAAACGGCGAATTCAAATGCAGTTCCAATATGCTTGTTGAATTTAATTGTTTTCAGCCAACGCTTACCTCTTGCTTTGCTGTATTCTTTTGGTATGCCGTATGTTGTATCATATATTTCTGGCTGTCTTATAACGTGCAGAAACGAATCAAGGTCTGTTTTTTTATATTCTCTTATATAAAGATGATCGGTATAAAAACATTTTTCAATCATTCTTGTCACTCTCCGTTAAATCTGCGAAATTGTTTTAAAAACGGCAGGCACAAAATGTACCTGCCGTTTAAGTTTTTATCCGTTATAGGAATAGTTAGGTGCTTCTTTTGTTATCTGAATATCGTGAGGATGGCTTTCTTTAAGACCGGCACCCGTGATTCTTACAAATCTTGCTTTATCATGCAGTTCCTGTATATTTGCACAGCCTGTGTAACCCATACCAGCTCTGAGACCGCCCATAAGCTGATATATTGTGTCTGAAAGAAGTCCCTTATAAGGCACTCTGCCTTCAACACCTTCAGGAACAAGTTTTTTATTTCCTGACTGGAAGTAACGGTCTGCACTGCCTCTGCCCATTGCGCCAAGGCTTCCCATTCCTCTGTATACTTTGAACTGTCTGCCCTGATATATTTCGCTTTCTCCGGGAGATTCCTCACAGCCTGCAACAAGAGAGCCTATCATAACAACGCTGCCGCCTGCGGCAAGAGCTTTTACTATATCTCCTGAATATTTAACTCCTCCGTCCGCAATTACAGGAATGCCGTGTTTGGAGGCTTCATAAGCAGCGTCATATATTGCGGTGATCTGAGGTACACCAATTCCTGCAACAATTCTTGTTGTGCAGATAGATCCTGGTCCTATACCAACCTTAACACAGTCTGCGCCTGCGTCAATAAGTGCCTTTGCAGCTTCGGCTGTTGCGATATTTCCTGCAATAAGCTGAACATCGGGGAATGCCTTCTTAACTTTTGCAACAGAGTTTATGATATTGTTGTTATGTCCGTGTGCGGAATCAAGAACAAGAACATCGACCTGAGCCTTTACAAGCTCTTCTACACGTTCAAGAACATCTGCTGTTCCG
This sequence comes from uncultured Ruminococcus sp., assembly GCA_902786345.1. GTDB lineage: Bacteria > Bacillota > Clostridia > Oscillospirales > Acutalibacteraceae > UBA1213. The sequence goes on from CADACB010000050.1 coordinate 1,646, forward strand.
CCAATTGCAGCACCGCAAAGCAGTCGGCCGTTTTCATCTCTTGCACTGTTGGGATATTGAACAGATTTTTCTATATCCTTAATTGTTATAAGGCCCTTGAGGATACCGTCATCATCAACCAAAGGAAGCTTTTCTATTTTATGTTTTTTAAGAAGCTGCTGAGCGTCTTCAAGTGTAGTACCCACAGGTGCTGTAACAAGATTTTCTCTTGTCATAACCTGTGCGATTTTCTGACTGTAATCACTTTCATCCATAAAACGAAGATCACGGTTGGTGATTATGCCGACAAGTTTTCCGTCCTCACATATTGGCACACCTGATATTTTATATTTTGCCATAAGCTTATTGGCATCATTGACATAGTGATCAGGTGAAAGAAAAAACGGATTTACAATAACGCCGTTTTCCGAACGCTTGACTCTGTCAACCGCATCAGCCTGCTGTTCGATTGACATATTCTTGTGAATAATACCAATACCGCCCTCACGAGCAATTGCGATTGCCATTCTTGTTTCGGTAACGGTGTCCATAGCAGCCGTCATAAGCGGTGTGTTGAGCTTGATTTTTTTTGTAAGATATGTACTTACATCAACATCCTTAGGCTGAACGTTTGATTCGCCGGGAATCAACAAAACATCATCAAATGTAAGTCCTTCTTTTCCGAATTTCTCGTTATAGTCTGTGGTCAGCATCCTATAAAATCCCCCATTCTGATTATTTTCATATACAGTCGTTTATTTAGTATTTCATTATACCATAAAAGAATAAAATATAATTCTCTTACAGAAATATATATAACCTTAGCGTATAAATTTTATCTCAAAAAAAACTTAAAAAAATAGTAATTTTTACTGCTTATAAATAAGTCAGAAAAAACTGATCAGTTCAGGCTTGGTGTATTTCTTTCAGGACAAAGTCCCTTCTGTGGTTTCAAATCTTATGTATGTTGTGTGTTTCTTTTTGTCTGTGATTTCTACGGTTTCTTTGGAGAGCCGTACAGTACCGTTTTGAAAATACCATCCGCTGCTGTCGTTTTTAAACCCGCTGCATTCAGCGTATATATCACCAACATAATACTTGATAAGCTCTTTAGCATTTGATGCTGACAGGTTAGTTTCGTTGTTGTATGTATTATAATCAAAGCTGTTATCAGTCCATATTGCCTGAGCTAAGCTGTATTTTTTATCATAGATTTTCAGTGAATTATATGTTGTAAACATTTTATCGAAGCTATTCTGAGCGTTCTGCATATTGAATTGTTTTGTTGTTCTGTTTCATTATATTGAAATATGGATACAACGGCTATAATTCCGACAAGAATGCCAATGCTTCCGAAAATAGCAGCTACCGACTTTAGTGTATATTTTATTGTTTCCGATCTTCTTTCTGCACTGCTCAACATATTCCATTGTGTTTTGCTATATCCGCAGCGTTCATAAATCGGACTTCGGGAGCGAGACATATTTTGTTCACCTCCTGGTAAATGATTATAAAAACAGACAAAATTCTCATTGAGATATACAGAATGAGAATTTTGTCGTGTTCGTTAACAAGTGTTAAATATGTTGAAATTATAAGTTACAGTCCATCAGAGCAGATTGCTTGACAATATGATTGCTATTTTTTCAGTGTTATTCTTTATTAAATCAACGTGACTCTGAACAGAATCAGCTATTTCCTGCTCATAATTCGGATTAGTAAACAGATTATAAATCCATATGACAAAGTCTTGCTGGCTTGCATATTCTCCCCATTTTTTCTGTCCAAGCAGTCTTATTTGTGCCAGATGCATTATAAATCTTGTAAAGTCTGAAACATATTCTTCATCAATTACATAATAAAAGTCATTTTCTGTTCTTGTGAGTATCGGATTCAACAGCTTTTTAACAGCTATTCCGGCTTCATAATATGCTACCATCTGGAATTTCTGTTCAATACTTTCTGAAACGCCTGTTCCCATATATATAAGATCTCTGCCTATAAGGATAGCTAAGAGAGCCGGATTGCCGTTAGAAAGAGCTTTTGCGGCAATTTCAGTGATCAAAACATCCACAGCTTGTCCTGCTGTATGGAAAGCAACCTCACTTATAGCATTCCAGTAATTATTTGATATTTCATCCAATAATGTCTGAGCTGTAGAAGGCTTTGAAGGTATCGACAACAAGCTTTTTATGTTCGGTGTTTGCTTCTGAGTTGGAGGAATCTATGTATATCATCATATATTTACCGTTGTCAGAGATTACTCCGGGATATGTTGTATCGCCATTTATGCTTTTATCCTTAAAAACGTGGAATTCTCCGTTTTCCTTTATTTCGCCGAGAACACGTCTGGCGTCCTCATTAAGGTTATCCGGATCATACTCATAAAGCTCAATGTTGACATTTGAATTGTTGACATTGAATATGTATCTGTCACCGTCAACCGCACCTATAACCTTATACATCATTTCTGTAGGTTGGGTTTTATCGGGAATATAGTTGAGCTTGATGAAATATTTTTCAAGACCGTCAAGATCATTTTTATAGTCGGTGATATTAATATCTTCTGGCTTGACGGTTTTAGTTGAATCTATATTTTCTAACTGGACGCCTGCACTGGCACATCCTGCAAATGAACAAGCCGTCAGTGCACACATAAAAGCAACAACGATTTTTTTCATATATACCCTCCGTTAGCTATATCTTTAATTGAGAACAAGGCTATTATAACTTATTTTATCCGGTAATTCAAGTGTTATTTGCTTTTATCACGGAAATCAATTTTGGTTGGGCAGTTATATGGGGAAACCCCTTTTCCAGCGGAAAAAGGGTTATTCCCCATACCCCTTTCCTAAAACCGCTGAACTTTTCCGGCTTTATAATTATAAGCTCACAAAACAGCTCTCTAAAAGATGAGTTTGTAAAATTTCAACTGTAATATTTTTAAAATTAATTTCTGTGTACTATTATTTACACAAATCAATAAAGACACTTCTTAGACAAATATATTAATTGTTGGATACAAAATTCGTTTTCAGATATAATAAAAGGACCTCCATAGAGGTCCTTTTGGTGAACTATTATTTATTGTTTTAATAGTTTTTTAACTTAGTTGTCCAAATGCTCATTGAAGGTAAAGCCGCCGAATGAAGTACGGCTTGATGGTGGCTTTGATGAAACTTCAGGTTTTGTGTCTTTCGGTGAATTATAGTATGCACCTTCGGATTGTACATTTTGAGATGGTTGATTGTACTGTGGATAAGAATTGTTTTGTGGATAAGAATTGTTTTGTGGATAAGAGTTGTTCTGAGGATAAGAGTTGTTTTGAGGATAAAAGTTATTCTGAGATTGTGATGAAGAGGATGTAAACATTGCAGGGTCAGGTGTAGGGGTAAGGTTATGTTTTAAAAGTGAGGTGTGCATAGTGAATGAGTTCAGCAGTTTGAATAAAACGAAATTGCTTACAATATAGCTTATCATATAAAGATACAAAAGCCACATATGACTAAAGCTGGATTCGAGTACATTCGTGTGAATAGCTGAGCTTATTTGTATCAGATTGCCTATTATGGTTACAAGAAGTATACTGAATACAAGGCTGATCATCAGGGCAGAAAGCTTAAGTCCTCCAAATTTGTCCGAAGGGAGTGTGTTCTCTTTTATTATTTTGCTTATTTTAAGCGTAAATGTAAACAGGGTAAGTCCTTCAATGACTTTGAAAATCATAAGTAAAGCTATAATGACTATCCAGAAAAATTGGTTAGAATTAGTGCTTATTATTGCAGATGGTGTTATGATGTTTTTGATGTAAAAGAATGTGGGAATACTCCATGCGATGCAAGCAAGAACTGCATAAACTGATATGATTATCAGGGGTATACGCATTGTTTCGATTGCTTCATATCGCTTTGACTTGACATATATTGTAATGCAGGAAACAGAAACAGCAGTTCTTGCTAAGGTGATAGTACTCAGAACAATTATAAGTATTGTAAGATTATCGGATATTGTATTTTTTATGCTGCCCATATTAAACTGGTCAAAGATCTTCATAATTTCGGATTTTAACATTAAATATCCAACAGCAATAAAAAGATAAATTAGTGTGATAAGACTTGTTGATATTATAAGTGAAAGCATAGCCGGGCTTTTGCCAATGTTACGCAGCATCTGTCGTTTTTCTTCTGTGGTATTTAAATTTGCTGTGGGGTGGGTATACTGATTCATATTGATCTCCTTAGCTCGGTTATGCTTGATTATCCCCAGAGGTTTGTGCAGCATTCTCCGTTTTTGGACTGTTTGTTGAAGCCTGCTGATCAGGATATTGAGTTCTTGGAATGGTCGGCTGCTGAGGTAAAAAAGGATTGACGGGTGTTTCCGGAGCAGGAGGGACCTCACCGGTATAGATGTTCTTATAAGTTGATTGGTGTGAACGGTTAAGATCATAATAGGGCACAAACTCCGGAGGCTGATTATAATTGTAGTTTCCGGGAACGGTATAATCAGGATAATTCTGCGGATTTACTGCTGTATGTATATTGTTGTAGGCGGATTGTCTGATTCGTTTGTTGATGAGGTCTATTGAAACCGCATATGAAAATGCTGAGATGACAGCGGATATAAAAACAACTGCTGCGGCGGCATATATCACAATGTTGAGTGTATTAAGTGCAAGGGTTGATGGTTCTAACCCTGCTGCAGGAAGGTCGTTATATATCCTTTCACGATAGCTTCGTGATGGCACAACAAGAGAATAAAGTGTTATGCAGAAAATAACGGATGAAATAACTGTACCTATAATTGAAGAAATACTCAATAATACAGCCCCGTTTTTTACAGGTTCGGCTTTTTTGATATTGCGCTGCAATGATGAAGAAAGGCGGATGAGTGCACATTCTGACATAACGGCAGCTGCACCAAGCAAAATAGTTGCCCAGAAAAGTGAGTCGGCATTTGAATTATAATAGAAATACATACTGTCTGTTGGTTTAAGATTTGCAGTGTTTGATACATAGTTATAGTTCAATACACTTACTGAGGCAAAAGAAATTATAATAGTAACAGCTGTGATTATCACAGCAAAAATCGCCGAAGCTTTCATAACAGTGAATGTAGATGAAGACATCGGTGAGGAGTTTGTAACTCCTGAGCGTGCCGTAAAAATACCGACAGCCATAAATAATGCGGCAGCGGCAAGTATGATTCCCATAATAATGTTAACAATAAATATGGATGAACTGCCGAAAAGATAGTAGAGTGATGCGTAAATATCAAGCCGCTGAGAGCTGACAGCTGAAATTATAGCTCTTGTCAGCAGAACCAAAGATATTGCAGACAGTGAGCAGCCGAGAACTGTTACAGCAGGCTTTGAAATAAGCTTTTTTACCTGTGAGTCAAGTGGTGTTTTAAAATCAGTCATTGATTATTCCGCCTTTCGTATAAATTAGGGGTAAGACCCCAACTAAATTATACAATATTGACAAATCAATATCAACGCTTATTTGTGTCAAAAAGTAGGGAAGTTACGACTGTAACAAAAGTAAAAGGCAGTTATTATCCGCC
>CADACB010000050.1:7194-8544 GCA_902786345.1 uncultured Ruminococcus sp.
AAAAAACGCCGCACAGTGGATGTGCGGCGGTAGAAAATGGTTGTTCAGTTATTACGGTAATAATTATCGTTGGCGTTAATAACTGCTCTTTTTGCTTTTTAGTATTCAGCGTCGGTGTAAGACTTACCTGAAGAGTTGCTCGATGAACATCCTATACAGCCGGACGATGACATAACAAAAACGGACAGCATCACTGCAAGCGTAATTATTAAAGTAAATTTTAAAAACAGTTCTTTTTTGGGTTTTGAGGTATTTGCATTTGTCATTGTTAAACCTCCCTGTATTTTTTAAAATGTTACGAATTAATAAACGGTAAAGTCAGTTATAATACCAGCCTTTTCCGTGACAGGTCAGACATTCCATCCAATATCCTTCGGCCCAAGGGTCGTTGGTTGCGTATTGCTTTATTGTCACACTGCCGTGACAGGCTATGCGTGTTTTCTTATTCTTGGAGCTTTTAGAGGATGAAGAAGTGCTGTATCTTGAAGAGGAAGACTTTGATAAATAATAGCTTGATTCAGAAGACTCCGATAAGTAAGAATTGGATGAAGAAGTTGAATATCCGGAGCACCCGCTGCTAAATATAGTAAAGGCTAACAGTAATATTGCAAGCAGTGGCAAAACAACAGCTTTCAGAATAGTTTTGTTTTTGATTCTTGAAGCGGCAGGGTTCATTTTAACACCTCTTTTCTATATGCAGGACATTTACTGATTTTATTGATTACAGTTGTTTCGGTTCAGACTATTTCATATACGGAACAGGGTGTAAAGACGCTCCGGCCGGCAAACATTGTAAAGTTGTGTAAAATTCTTGATGTGTCTACCGATTATATTTTTACGGGTGAATCCACATCCGTGCTTGCAAATACAATATCTGAGAAGCTGTCTCATCTGTCAAGCAACGAAATGGTGTTTGTTGAGATGATTCTGAATAGCTGCGTAGGACTGTGCAATCTTCATAAGACGGAATAGAAAATACGTACAGTATAAATTTGCTGTAGCAAGAAGTGAAAAGTGATTAAAAACGCACAGAAAATATACAATTTGTAGAAGAGAGAAAAAAATCGAAAAAAGGTGTTGACAAAAAGGAAAGAAGGTGGTATTATAACAAAGCTGTCGCACGGAGCGGCTAAGAAAAAAGAGCGGAAACAAGCTTGAATAAAGGACTTGGGGCGCGAAAGCGGACTTGAATGAAACCGGCGGTCTTGAGGAAAGATAAAAAAAGTTTGAAAAAACTCTTGACAAAAGCTGAAGAGTGTGATAAGATAAATAAGTCGCCAAACGAAAGAAAAACCTGAGTGAAGCGACGAAAAGGACCTTGAAAATTAAACAACGTAAAGACAAACAATA
>CADACB010000051.1 GCA_902786345.1 uncultured Ruminococcus sp.
AGACATAGAGTTGTTAATGAGGATCACAGGAAACAAATCATCATTGATACATAGTCCCGATACATTGTTATCTTTGAAAGAATCCTTAAAAACATAGATCCCTAATTCGTAGAATTTTTCTCTATATATTTCAAAAACAACCTTAGTATTTTTTCTGCCTTTTTGAGCATTGATTGTAAACCCCATAATATTGCGCAAGTAGTTACATAACTGCTTAGTTTCAGTTGGGATTGTCGTTCGATTCGTAAAAATACAATTTGACGTTTCATACAATTCCATCAAATTAAGCTGGTACGCCTTTGCTTTTTCTAGTTGTACCATCACATTTTTGCTGAATCCATCAACTACTGTATCCGGTAATGTACGTAAATCGCCCTTGATAGGAGGAATGTTTGGAGGTTCTGAAAAGAAAAAGACAGCTGATGGTTTGCGAAATACGTCACTGACTTTTTTGAGTTTTGCGTATGTAGGGAATTCAGTCCCGGATTCCCAAGCGGAATACGTTTCATTACTAACCCCAATAGAAAGGGCTGCATCTTCAGGAGACATATTATAGAATTCTCTTGCCCAACGTATTATTTCGCCATTTACACCCTTTAGTTGTTCAGCCAATTATTTCACCTCATTTCAGTTTTTCGCACAAGGGCAGGATTTTGTCGAGTTTTTGGACGATATATCTTACTCGGAGATGGGCGCGAGAGAAACGATCATATTCTTTATTTATGTTAAATTTGGTTGAGAAGCACCCCCTTTTATAATGAGAATAAATCATATGTTGGTTTTTGAAATCTATCAAATTTCTTACCTTCCATTTCCATAAAATCCGGAAGTCCAAAAAAGATCATTGAGAATTCTTCTTTGGCTTGTTCTGAAATTGCTTCCCAAGAGCTTGGTTTTATTGCTATGTTTTCGGCAATTATAGGTATAGTATTATTGATATAATTACGTCTTTCAATTTCAGTTAATTTATTTAGTTTTTTAAAGATAGACGAAAAAACACTATCGAATCGCTTTAACCAAGCTATAATCGCATAGGTTTTATTATTCTCTGGAAAAACTGAAATATAAATGTGTCTTACCGGTACTTCAGGATTACGTAGATCTTGAATTCTTTTGCTTTCAAAATCAAGATATGGTGCCTCTGCACCTGTTGCAGCAAAATTAGAAAAATTATCAAAAGTCCATACTATACTTGTAAGAACATCATCATATTTCCCAGTTAACAAAGCTTCATCAAATATTTTCTTTTCTTCTTCATAATCATTAACAGCCAAAGCAAAACCAGTTTTTCCAACTTTCATAAACCCTTGCATATTAACAACAGAAGGCTTGTTATAAAACAACTGTTGTTCCATTCTTACTGCCTCTTGTTTCTTATGATACTCTAATGCAAATACACGATAAATATACAGAAATATTTGTTCTGTGGTTGCAGAAAAATCATAATTCTCTATAGGATCAAAAACTGTTGTATCATGAAATCCACAAAAACCTGTGAATATAGACGCTTCCTTTCTTCCATACTCTTTTTGAATATCGAAAGACAATTCAGGTTTTGGTACAGGCATATATACTTTACCATTATCAGAAATCTTAGAAAGTATTTTATTGTTTTGTATAGAATGAGCTTTTATTATCTTTTCAGAGCAGCGTGAATGATCAGGATAAAGACATTCTTTGAACTGTGCTGATTTTCGCAGTTGTTTATATATAACAGAGATATTTTCAGGAATCGAATAATCAGGATTATTTTCCTTTCCAAGACAACATTTTTTATATTTTTTTCCACTACCACAAGGGCATGGAGCATTACGTCCGATTTTCATTGATAAACCAATTAGCCTCCTATCATATCACTATTTCTTTTCACACAACGGCAGGATTTCTTCGAGTTTTTGGACGATGCGTTTTTGCTCGGAGAGGGGTGGAAGGGGAATAATAGCAGATTTAACTTTATCGATGTTGAGGTTATCTACTGTTGAACCTGACGCCTTAACAATAAACTGATTATATAGATAAGTAGATGACAGAAGGTAGTAAAGATAGTCAGAATCAAACCCATTGAGATTTCTAATCAGCAACCATCCGTCGTGTATACAACCTTCAATTTTTGAAATATAAGGACGACCAAAACTCATAGAATTTGTTAATAAAAAGTCGCCGGGATATACTCGTCTGCTTTTCGATTCACCTTCGGGTATAATTTTCTCTTTTGTTGAATAGATGTACTTACCACCTTTTTCTACATCACCAATCTTAATCCAATTAATACCATTTTCCTGTGTAGTAATATACTGCTTGATTGGACGAGGTGATCCTCCTCGTACTATATATGACATATTTCCAAGAAGCGTCCATTTCCAGCTTGAAGAAATGCTAAATGGCATATTGGAGGGATCAACGTCAGGTAGCAACTCAACTTTTTTGATAACGCCATCATCTTCTTGTCGCTTTCTTTCTTCTTGTACGCTTTTGTACAGTTCTTCGGCGGTGCCGTCCTCGGGGAGTTGTTCGGTCAGTTTGCCTTGGATTGCGGCGTCAATCAGCTTGCTTTTCAGAGTAGTAAGGTTATCACTAAGTTGCATTTGAAGTTCAGAAATTGAATATATTGCTGTGAAGTTTTCACTTTCGAAAAAGTCTTTATCTACTAATAATCCAAAACGATTATTAATAACTCTGATTGAGTACAAAATATTCTTTGCTTCTTCCTGCATTTCGTCGAGGATTTCCGAAACGGTGCGGTCATCTTCCTCGGTGAAGTCGATCCACTTGAAGTTTAAATCTTCACGCTTTGACACTTCCTCCGCCGTGAATCTGCGCCATCTTCCGTTGGGGTTGGTTTCCGCATCATAAGTTTCTTTGCGGTCATCCATATGACCGACGCAATAGCAATCCACAAAGTCCTGCAAGTGTTCTCTGGTCATAGGTTTTGTCGCCAATGTATGCTTTACGCCTGTGCGGTAATCATATACCCAAATATCCTTTGTCGGTTCGCCCTTGTCGAAAAACAGCACGTTTGTCTTGACGCCATTCGCATAGAAGATACCTGTGGGCAGGCGAAGGATCGTATGCAGGTTATAATCCTTGAGCAGTTTTTCACGGACTTTCGCCGTAGAACCGCTGTCGGTCAGAACGCTGTCGGGCATAACAACGCCAACTCGTCCGCCTGTTTTGACAATTGACATAATATGCTGTAAAAAATTGACCTGATTATCCGATGTTTTAATAAATTCCGGTCTGTTGGAGGACACGTCCACGCTACCCTGCGGACGTGTGCCGAAAGGTGGATTTGTCAGGACTACCTGATACATTTTGTCCGAGGTATCGATCAGCGAATCCTGATAGACGATCGGGCTTTTCTTAACGCCGATATCGTGCAGATACAAATTCATCGAAGCAAGGGTAACGACCAAATCGGTGTTGTCAGCTCCGTACAGCGCATTGTTTTTCAGAAATTTTTGCTTTTCAACATCCTTGCTCTGGGGCTTCATATGCTCATAAGCCGCAAGGAGAAAGCCTGCCGTTCCGCAGCAGGGATCGGCAACCGTTTCGGTGATCTTGGGATCGACAACATCCACAATAGCGGAAATTAATGCTCTCGGTGTAAAGTACTGACCTGCGCCGCTCTTTTTATCCTGTCCGTTCTTTTCGAGAATTTTTTCATAGATTGCGCCTTTAAGGTCGCCTTCCATCATATACCAGTTGTCCTCATCAACCATATCAATGACCTTTTTGAGCATAACGGGACGGTACAGCTTGTTGGTAGCCTTTGTAAAAATCGTACCGATCAAGCCGTCGCATTTGGAAAGCTCTTTTAAAATCTCCTCATATTTTTCAACAAGGTCGTCGCCGCTTAACGAGCTTAAATCCTTCCACTTGCAGCCTTCGGGAAGATGGCTTTTTAGTCCCATCGACTCCTTTTCATCATCCATTTTCAAGAACAGGATATAGGTAAGCTGCGTGATATAATCCGTGAAGCCGACGCCTGCCGCCGACAGTACATTCGCTATATTCCATACCTTTGATAGCAAGGCGGATTCGGTCTTTTGCGTGGTTGCCATTCTTTACACCTCTTATGCTGCTCTCAGTAAAAATCTTGACATCGTTTGTATCTCGTCGTTGAAAACAGGAGCAGTAAAACTTGTTATTCCTCTGCGCCAGAGGTCTGTGTCGATTTCATTTAATTCCATTGCGGTGATTGCGCCGTCGTTGATAACGAACTCCGCAATCTGCCGCATAATTTCTATTTGGTCATTTGATAAAGTACGCTGCGCCTGACCGCAGTACAGGTTGAAGCGCTGCGTGTAGCCCTTGATCAATGCGGTGAGCTTTTGGTTTTTATGATAAGCAAAACGCACGATCTGAATGAGATTTGTCAGCGCATTAAAGTTAGCCTTCATATCCAGTTCATCAACATTACCAAATTCGTCGATTACTTTGTAATTGCGCCATATTTGATAGGGGCTGTACTGTCGACTTTCCGAAAGTAAACTGTCACGCAATTCAACAAGCATACTGTGAGTGATCACAACATCCTCGGAATTGTAGATAATACGCAAAGCCTCAATGCTGTCTTTGTTGTCATTAAGATACTTTTCAAAATTATCAATGAAGGACTGTGCGGTTTCCTTGGAAAATCCTGCGTAAATAAGCTTATCGGGATCATCCTCGGTTGTTACAAAATAACCGCGCTGCATTTCCAACAGCTTGCGCCGCGCAGGAATGTTGCCGATCAAATCAATAATCAAATCCATTCGCTCGGTGTTGTCGTTTGACGGGCTTATGTACGGGGGAAGGAGCTCCTTGTCATAAGCTTCCTGAATGCGAAATGCGATTGTTTTGGGAGAAAAACCGAAGGTGTTATTAAAATAGTCAAGATGTTTGCCGAAAAGGACGTTGTTCTCATAGCGGCGATTGATCGTTGAGCAGTAGTCGCGCAGCAGCCAGAGATTTTCGTCGCTGACTTCGTTGTGAGCAAGGTGCTCCAACAGCTTGTCCAGCGGAAGAACCTTTTTGTCTTTGCCGTGACCGATTACGGGCTGAGGAATCACCTTATCAGACTCTGTTACACCCACTGCGTCAACAATGTAGTAGCATTCCTTTGTGACAGCGTTCGGAGTGACTTCTTTTAATTTATCGTCGTCGATCACTCGGCAGCCGCGTCCTTTCATCTGAGTGTAAAGGGTGTCCGAACGGACGTCTTTCATAAACAGAACAACTTCAAGTGGTTTTACGTCTGTGCCGGTCGCTACCAGTGTAACAGTAACGGCGATTCGGAAGTCCTTTTCTGTTCTTAGGTCACGAATCAGACCGTTAGAATCTTCTGCGGTATATGTAATTTTCTGCACGAATTGTTCGGGAACTTTGCCGTTCTCAAATTCTCCCGCAAATACTTCTTCTGCGATTTCTACGATTTGAGTAGCGTGATAATCATCCTTTGCAAAAATCAAGGTCTTGGGAATATACTCCCATTTCTTTTCCCGCTCAGGGTATAAGTCTTCGTATATCGCTTTTTTGTATGCTGTCAGAACTTCCCTGATTTGGTCGGGATTTACTACCGATCTGTCCAGTGCGGAAGAATCATAATCTATTCTGTGATGCGCTTCGTATTCGGTTTCCTTGCCTGTTCTGCGAGAAGTTTCAACCACGCGCGTTCCTTCGCCAATTACGCCGCCGTACTCCGTTTTTTCTGTTTTGATCCTATAGATTCTGGACGGAACATTAACGCCGTCTACAACAGAATCTTCGTATGAATATTCTTCAACCTTATTGTAATTGAAGAACGCATACGCCTCCGGAGTCGGTGTTGCGGTCAAACCGAGAACGTGAGCATCCGAGAAGTAATCAAGAACTGCTCTCCACTTACCGTAAATCGAGCGGTGACATTCATCTACAATAATGAGTTGAAAATAATCGGAGGGAAGGAAAAGGCTATCACCAAGCTGTATTTCTTTAGTTTCTTCTGCTTCTTCTTTAACAGCATTTTTTTCATCTTCGGCATCCTCACTATCGTCATCGGTGAGTTGTTTACCGGTGAGAACCGCAAAAAGCTTCTGAATCGTGGAAATTACGATATCAGCTTTTATATCAGAATCTTTTCTCAACCTTTCGATCGTATATAAAGAGCTCATTTCTTCTTGATTTTCAGTACGATTGAAGGTGCAGAATTCTGTTTTAGCTTGCTTTGCAAGATTGTTTCTATCCGCCAAGAAGAGTACTCTTTTGGCGTTAGTATAGTTTAAAAGACGATATGTCGCTAAACAAGCAAGATATGTTTTACCGGAACCGGTTGCAAGAATCGCAAGGCTTTTCTTTTCACCGTTTTTGATGGATTCTTCAAACTTCATCTCTGCACGATACTGGCAATCACGCAAACCGCGCTTGTCCAAACGTGGCAGAGCACCGTATTCCGATACCTGACCGATAAGCTTTAACATCTTTTTCGGAGAGTGCATTTCACTCAGCTCAATGTAGTCACTGTCCGATTGCAGCATATTCTTAAAGTAAATCTTATTGCCGTTTGCAAGATATACCAAGGGGATTTGATTCGGGAACCATACGCCGTACCAGTCCTGTGGGTTACAAGCATAATCCTCCGCCTGAATTTGCACGTTACCGCCGAGAGGGTTTTCTTCACGCTTTGCTTCGACAACAGCAATCGCCTTATCGTCAACAAACAGCAGATAATCACTTTCGGTATTGCCTTGCATCAATGCTTCTTTGACAGCGGACGCGCTCCTCGGAATATATTCATCTCTGGATACAATATCCCATCCGGCATTAGTTAACTGCCTGTCTATTTTTATCCTAGCTCTTTCTTCAGGTAATAAACTGTTTTGTGCCACAGGAGCACCTCCTTAAATTCTAATAATCCAATTTATATTATAACACATCGGTTGTTTTGATACAATATGTTTACAATCATAATTTGAAACCTCAAATTGTGTAGGTAGTTATACCGCCTCATAGGGATTTAATAAAGACCTCCGAAACCGTTGAAAATAAAGGATTTTTCGCACCCT
>CADACB010000052.1 GCA_902786345.1 uncultured Ruminococcus sp.
TGATGTGCCGTCCGCCGCGGTCGGCGTATGCTTGGTTTGGATAATCAAAGTGAGCGCTAGCGAACGCAGTCGCGAATTGGGACCGGCAGCTTGCCGGCGCGGTCGGCGTATGCTTGGTTTGGATAATCAAAGTGAGCGTTAGCGAACGCAGTCGCGAATTGGGCGCAGCGGCTCGCTGCCGCGAATTGTCCAGTGCGGTCACGCACCGGAAGCTTGCCGGCGTGCTGCCTTTCGACAGCAGGTCGGTTTACTAAAACCGGCAGAAGGGGACGCCCTCTCTTTCAGGGCTTCCCCTCTCCAAAAATAGTCCACAGGACTGTTTTTTGATTCACCCCTTGCCGAGCGCACGTTGTATGGGGATTTCGCACTCTGCGGAGTGCGACAAGGGCTCTGCCCCTTGACCCCGCAAGCCTTTGTAAAGGCTTGAGCGAAACTTTATTCATTGTTAAAAGCAAAACAAAGCTGAATGTCAAAGTAAAATGTGAACACAATTATTAATTAACAGGCACGGTAACTTTTTAAATAACAGAACAAAAATTTTCTGAAAACCAGCCGGAGAAAATTAATTATTGACACCTGAGGTTTATAGAAGTATAATTAATTAGTAGTATTGTAAAGAAAATTGATATATTTTATTATAAGAACTTTATCGGAGGATAGTATGAAGAAAATATTATCGGCTTTGCTTGTCTTGACAGTGGCAGCTTCTGCTTTTGCAATGTCTGCTTGTAATCAGAATAATAGTGAAAACAATACCTCAAAAACATCATCAGAAAGCAGCTCTAAAGAGAGCAGCACTAAGGCGTCTGAGGAAAACCCGCCTGAGGTAAGTGTTGACAGCAGTAAGCCTAAAATAACCGAAAGTCAGCTTGCAGAAATAAATAAAAAAATTGCCGATAATCAGGGCGTGCCAGAGTTTACCTGTAAGTCGGAGACAATAAACGCAGAAGAGCTCGCAAAGGATAAGACATTGACATTTGTTACAAAAAATGATTCAAATTCTTATTGCTCTCTGCTTAAGAGTACGTTCAAAAATGCAGCAAAATCCGCCGGCTTCAAGTCTATAAGCTTTCCTGAAACAGACGGGTCGGCTTCAAAGCTCAGTGACGGCATTCTGTCTGCGGTGACGGAAAACACTGATCTTGTTATGCTTGCAGGCAACATAAATAAAGATATTATTTCGGCTTCTATAGAAAACGCTCAGGCGAACGGAATTGAAGTTTTTTCCGCAGGCAGTAAGGGCGTCAACGAAAATGATCACTATGTTGACTATACCGTCCCTGTTAACTACCAGCTTATCGGTGAGCTGATGGCTGACTGGGGAATAGTGAAATCTAACGGAAAAATCAACGCCCTTGCAGTTAACTGTACGGATTCAACTCTTTCAAATACGATATTCAACGGCTTTAAAAAGGAATTTGAAAATTATGTATCGTCCTCAAGCGGATATTGTACAACACTTAACGTTACTTCCATAGAGATCGGCAACGGTCTTGCAAACAAGATAAAAAAGGCTGTTAATGATGATTCTAACATAAATTATGTTTTCGTGTTCGACGATGATGCAATTGCTGATGCTGTATCGGTTGCTTCTCAGCTTAACGGAAAGGTCAAGGTTGTTGCAACCGGCGGTACAACAGAGGCATTTGATGCCGCAAAAAAAGGTACTGTTGAAATGATGGTTGCTCAGAGCTATGAGTGGAATGCTTATGCTATGGTGGATTACGCTTTGAGGGCACTTGGAGGAAAAAAGCTTCCTGAGATTCAGGATGTTCCCGTAAGAGTTGTTACCAAAGAATCCATTGCAAAGGCAATAGAAGACTATAAAGGACCAAGCTATGATGATTTTTATGAGATTTGTTTTGGCAGTGCTTTTGTGTCCGGATATTCCACACTCTGGAATCTGTAATAAAATATTTATCTGGCTCTCTGTTCCTTTTGGTTCAGGGAGCTTTTTATTTTTGTGCTGAGATAATACATCAATAATTTATGAGTTCATATTGACAATATTGATTAAAATATAATATAATAGTTAAAGTGAAATAGATATAGTTATATTATTTTGTATAAATCTTATACTTAAACAGAGGAGGATAAAAGTATGAAGATATGTGCAGTATGCGGATCATCACTGCCGGATCAGGCTTCGGTCTGTGTTTCCTGCGGCTCAACGGAATTCAATGCTCCTGCACCGCAAATACAATATGGACAACAAAACGGTTATGTTCAGCAGGGTAATTACTCCTATGGTCAGAACCAGTATGCTCAGCAGGGTAATTACGGTTATGACCAGAACCAATATGCTCAGCAGGACGACTACGGCTATGATCAGAACCAATACGCTCAGCAGGACGACTACGGTTATGATCAGAACCAGTATACTCAGGACGATTACGGCTATGATCAGAACCAATACGCTCAGCAGGACGACTACGGCTATGATCAGAACCAATACGCTCAGCAGGACGACTACGGCTATGATCAGAACCAATACGCTCAGCAGGACGATTACGGCTATGATCAGAACCAATATGCTCAGCAGGACGATTACGGCTATGATCAGAACCAATATGCTCAGCAGGACGATTACGGCTATGATCAGAATCAGTATACACAACAAGAACAGCCTCAATACACACAACAAGAACAGCCTCAATACACACAGCAGGAACAAGCTCAATATGTACAACAAGAGCAGCCTCAGTATACACAACAAGAGCAAACTCAGTATACACAACAAGAGCAAACTCAATATACACAACAAGAACAGCCTCAATACACACAGCAGGAACAAGCTCAATATGTACAACAAGAGCAACCTCAGTATACACAACAAGAGCAAACTCAATATACACAACAAGAGCAAACTCAATATACACAACAAGAGCAAACTCAATATACACAGACTGCTGAATCACAGTCGAAATAGTACAGCTTCTGATTCTCAGACAGATTCACAAACCGAAAACAATGTGGCTGATTCGGTGACAGAGGAAAAAAAGCCGGAAGAAAATCCATATGAAATATCGAAGAATTTCAAATTCGAGAAAACTGACGACAGTGAAAAGGGCGAAGATTTTCTTAAGGACGACGGCTTAAAGGGCTTTGCAAAAATAATGGCAATGTTCAAAGAAACTCCGGATCATACCCTGGATTATGAGAAAGAGGATGCTGCTGCAAACAAGGTAACATCTATAATTGCACTTTTCGGAATAACCTTCTGGGTTCCGTTTGTATTCAGTTCAAATTCACGTTACTCACGTTTTTATGCAAATCAGGGATTATTGATGCTTATAGCATATATTCCTTTCTCACTTTTATATCTTATGTTCAGCGGTATGGTTGGCATTGCCTGCACCACCGCACCC
The DNA here is from genome assembly GCA_902786345.1 of uncultured Ruminococcus sp. GTDB lineage: Bacteria > Bacillota > Clostridia > Oscillospirales > Acutalibacteraceae > UBA1213. The sequence goes on from CADACB010000052.1 coordinate 3,369, forward strand.
ACCCTTGGCAGTACGGAAACAAGTCTCAGTGTTATAGGAATTATAATGGATATTTTTTTCTTTGCGGTTTGCTATGCTATACCAATTTTCATTCTTTACAACTGCATTCGCAACATTCTTGCCGGCAAAGCCAAAGAAATTCCATTCATCGGCTTTTTCAGATTGGTTAACTGACAGCAGCCGCTGCACACTTGCCAATATAAGAAATACTGCACCATAAAGTTAAAATATACAGAACCAGCGTCATCAAACTAAAGAACGACCGGACTGTGGCAGATTGCCGCGGTTCGGTCGTTTTGCATAATCACCAGGCTGTTAAAGCGTTACAAAAATATTCATATGCGTTTGAATACTCGTGTTTTGCACCCTGCTTTACTTTGTATGTGATGTTGCCCTTTGATGTATCATCGTCTGTAAATTTAAAAATGTCAGTGTATGAATTTCTGAAGCGTGAGATCAGCTGCTCCATTTTTTCATAGGTCACATCTTCTGTTCCTTCACATGCAAATATAAAAAAGTCATTGCTGTCATATCCAAAGGATGCCATATTGCTTTTGAGCCTTTCGGCAATGCCTGAGTTATAATTATTGTTGTCGTAGTCCTCAAAGCTCCCTGCTGCCATCGGTATGCATAAAGAAAAATAATCAATGTCTTCCGCTAAGGTATTCCATGCTACTGCTCCTCCCATAGAAAAACCTGAAATACCTCTGTGCTCTCTTGATGCCCTGATACCCTCCGGTGAAGTGCTTTCCGCATAGGTAGTGTATTTGCTTTCAACAGCAGGAATGATAACATCTCTGAGTTCTTCGTTGAAATCCTCAAGCAATACAGAGAGTGCTTCATCGCCAAATTGTATATCCTCTGACGGATAAAATGCAAGATTTACAACTATACACGGATCAATGTCACCGTTCAGGATCATATTGTCAAGAATGTTCTTGAATTCTGATTCCCTGCCCTCCTGACCAAAAAAAGCCCTTTCATTTGAAGTTACTCCTCCAAGAATATACACAATATTGTACTTATGTGATTTATCATACTCCGGCGGAAGATAAACTATCGCATTTTTAGTGTGATCCTTATGCGTATAAGTCACTTTCCGGGTTTTTACTGAACCTTTAACAGGCTGTTTATACTCTTCCTTCACTCTTAAAAGTTCCTTGGAAAATGTCTTGCCTTCCTTTTTTATTTCAGATGATATATCGGCAGCACCCGAAGAAGTATCATAAGCAGCTGAAATATCCACACCGCTGATTTCAGTCTGCACAAAAGAACTGTTTTTTTCTTCCTGACCCGAACATCCTGTTAAACACATTATAAGAAACGCAGAAATTATACAAATAAATTTTCTCATACAGGTAATTTCCTTTCTCAAAGCAATATTCCCCCACCACAGGGCGGGGGAATATTTTATAGTTCTGAACAAAACTCTACTTTTTTGCCTTCAAGTATCATATTTGTAGTTCTTACAGCACACATTTTACCGCACATAGAACAGGTGTGTCTGTCAGCAGGGGGTGTGCTTTCAAAATAATCCCTTGCCTTTTCTCCGTCAATAGCAACCTCAAACATCTTGTCCCAATCCATAACGTGTCTTGCCTCAGCCATCTCATTATCCTTGTCCCTTGCGTGAGGAATACCTTTGGCAATGTCCGCTGCGTGAGCAGCAATACGGCTTGCAATTATGCCTTCCTTAACGTCATTCAGATCCGGCAGACGAAGGTGCTCGGCAGGAGTAACATAACACAGGAAATCCGCTCCGCTTGCTGCGGCAATTGCACCGCCTATTGCAGATGTGATGTGATCATAACCGGGTGCAATATCCGTAACCAAAGGACCAAGCACATAGAATGGTGCATTATGGCAGATACGCTTCTGAAGTTTCATATTCGCCGCGATCTCGTTCATTGCCATATGTCCGGGTCCTTCAACCATAACCTGAACGTTCCTATCCCACGCACGCTTTGTAAGATTTCCAAGTTCAATAAGCTCGGAAATTTGTCCGGCATCAGTGCTGTCGTCAATGCAGCCCGGACGAAGAGCATCGCCAAGACTTATTGTAACGTCAAATTCCTCAAGTATGTCAAGAACCTTATCGTAATATTCATAAAACGGGTTTTCATTTCCTGTCATCATCATCCAGGCAAACAAAAGAGAGCCGCCTCTTGATACGATATTCATTTTACGCTTGTCACGCATAAAGGCTTCAACTGCACGGCGGTTTATACCTGCATGTATCGTCATAAAGTCAACACCCTCTTCGGCATGAGCACGCACTACTCTTAAAAAATCCTCTGCCTTTATGTCAAGCAGATCCTTCTCAAGATAGCCGATCGCATCATACATCGGAACAGTTCCTATCATCGCAGGAGATTTCTCGATCAGCTCACGGCGGAAGGTGTTCGTCTTGCCATAGTTACTGAGATCCATAATCGCCTCAGCACCGAACTTCAAAGCCATATCAACCTTCTGCATTTCAACATCATAATTCTTGCAGTCGCCCGATATTCCCAGATTTACATTTATCTTTGTTTTCAAGCCTGAGCCAATACCCTCGGGTGAAATTGACTTGTGGTTTATATTACAGGGAATACAAACCTCACCCTTGGCAACAGAAGCCATAATCTCTTCCGGAGTTTTATATTCCTTTTCGGCAACTATCTTCATTTCAGGGGTGATAATACCCTTTTTTGCTGCTTCCATCTGTGTTTTATAATTTCTCATATCAAAAATCCTTTCATTCATCAAATCAGTCTGCAAACTTACTCTTGAGGTCGAATGCGTGGTTCAGCGGTCCGGATCCTCTGCCCAGATCCAGCATATCAGACAACGCTCCTGAAATATACAGCTTTGCATTTTCCACAGCCTGTATAATATCCTTACCCTTTGCAAGGTTGGCTGCAATGGCAGAAGACAGTGTACAGCCTGTTCCGTGAGTGTTCGGATTGTCTATCCTTTTACCCTTGAATTCAATAATTCTGCCCTGTGTGTAAAGCACATCAACAGCATCATTTATACTATGTCCGCCCTTTACCAGAACTGCACATGATAATTCCCTGCCGGTTTTTTCAGCAGCCCTGTACATATCCTCTGCGTTATTGATTTTTATTCCTGAGAGTATTTCTGCTTCGGGAATGTTCGGTGTTATGATGTCGGCAATAGGAAACAGTTTATTTTTCAATACATCTATTGCATCCTCACTTATAAGTCTTGCACCGCTTGTTGCAACCATAACAGGATCTACTACAATATTTTTTGCTTTGTAGCAACTCAGCCTTTCGGCTATAATTTCTATCAGACCTGCCGAAGAAACCATACCTATCTTCACTGCGTCCGGCGGAATATCTTCAAACACAGCGTCTATCTGTTTTGCAAGAAATTCCCCTGTTACCTCCATAATCGCCGAAACTCCGGTAGTGTTCTGAGCGGTGAGTGCAGTTATCGCACTCATTGCATATACTCCGTTCATCGTGATCGTTTTGATGTCTGCCTGGATTCCGGCACCTCCGCAGGAATCGCTTCCTGCGATTGATAATGCTGTTTTCATTGCAATACTTCCTTTCAGATAAATGTTAGCATTATTTTTATATAGCGTTATGAAGTGGTGTCCCCGACATAACGCTTTTATTTTATTATTTTATTATACCAAGACCTTCAGCCGCAGTTTTCAGCTCTTCGGCCGCTGTCTGAGCATTGCTGCTTTTCATTATTGCAGATACCGCGCATATTCCCGATATACCGGTACCTTTAAGTATATGTATATTGTCCTTGTTAAGACCGCCTATGGCATTCACAGGAATGCTGACCGATTCACAGATAGCCTTGAGTGTATCAACAGACGTCAGCACAGTCTTCACCTTTGTTGTTGTGGGATATATTGCGCCAACTCCAAGATAATCCGCACCGTTTTTGCAGGCTTGGGCTGCCTGTTGTGTGGTTTTTGTTGTTGCCCCGATTATCATATTATCGCCGAGAATTTTTCTTGCGGTATCTATGGGCATATCATCCTGTCCCAGATGAACTCCTTCCGCATTCACAGCCATTGCCACGTCAATACGGTCGTCTATTATAAGCGGAACATTATATTTCACAGTTATTTTATGTACCTTTTCCGCAAGATTTATATATTCTCTTGTTGTTTTATTTTTTTCTCTTAGCTGTAAAATAGTGACTCCGCCGTTCAAAGCACTTTCTATTTTTTCAAGAAAACTGTATTCGTCACATCCTGTACTGTCGGTTATAAAATAAAGACTTGTATCAAGCTTTTTCAATATGACCTTCCTCCAGTCTTATTCTTTTTTCAAGCACATTACTGCTGAGTGTTGAGAGATTATCCAGCAGTTCAACCATAAAGCTGCCTGTGCCCTTTGCACCCTCAGAAAGCTCACCGCATATGCCTAAAACAACACACGCAGCCGCTGCAGCCTCATAACCCTGTGTATACGAAAGGTAAGCAGCTGTCAAAGCTCCGAGCATACAGCCTGTTCCCGTTATGCTTCCGAGTGAAGGTGTACCATTATTGATATACAGCAGTCTTCTGCCGTCTGTTATAATATCCGTTTTTCCGCTTGCGAGAACTACAGCAGAGTATTTTCGTGCCGCACATACCGCTGCATTTTCTGTACGGAAAATGTCAGCCGAACTGTGTGAATCAACGCCGCTGCTTTTATAATCTTCATCATACAAAGCACAGATCTCAGAATAATTTCCCTTTATTACAACAGGGGTGAATTTCTTTGCAAGCTTGTAAACATACCTTCTTCTCAGCGTTGAACACGCTATTCCTACAGCATCAAGCACGAATGGTATATTATTCTTTTTTGCAGTTTCCGCCGAGAGCATTATCGACTGCATTCTCACGTCTGTTATATTTGCAATATTCAGCATAAGCGCAGACGCGGTCTGTGTTATCTCAGCAACCTCATCCGGATGCTCAGCCATAATAGGACGTGCCCCCACAGAAAGTATCGTATTTGCACACTGATTAATAGAGATAGGGTTTGTAATGCAGTGTATAAGCGGATTTTTTTCTCTTACTGCCGAACGCAGCCCGTTGATTTCATCAGCCGTCAATTTACATCAGCCTCTTTTGTTTTTTCTTGACTGTTTTAACTATAAAGTACACTAAACCTGCCACAATGAACGCACCCATTGATGAAAATGCCACATATGTCCAGACGGGTGAGCTGATATTGAATATACTTGTAAGAATGCTTATCACGAGGTAACAAATAACGCCAAATGCGGCAATTGATACAGCATTGCTGATAACTCCGCTGTTATCCTCATAAGCCTTTGAAACGAGCATTGTCTGAAACTTTTTAAGAAGACCTGCCCCTGCAAGCTTTTTAAGGAACACAAAAGCGATACTTCCGCCGATAAGCGTACCGCATATAAACGAGGGCACATAGAATACCCACGTAAGCCCTGTTTTACCAACTAAAAATGCCATAACGGGATAAGAGACTATTGCACCGATAATGCCTGTTCCTATTATCTCGCCAAGAACGGCAAAGATTATTTTACCCTTTGACAGTCTGTAGAAAACACCTGAAAGAAACGCTCCGAACACCGCTCCGGTAAGTGCAAGCGGCGGAATTCCCATCAAAGTCATACGTATAATTCCAATTATTGTGGCACACGCAAGTGAATACCAGGGTCCAAGCAATACCGAACACGTAATATTGATGAAGTGTGCCATAGGGCACATACCCTCAAATCGCAATATTGGTGAAATTACAACACCAAGCGCGATAAGAAAAGCCAGAACAGTGAGTTTGAGAAGTTGGTTCTTGTGATTCATAATTAATTACCTCTTTTATAAAAATAAAATAATACGTATATATAAGCATATACGCACGGTCGAGAATCAATTTTCTCCTCTCACGCCGAAACACGGCTTCCCATCGCAGAATTTTTCAGATAAAAGGAGCTCCCCTTCCATCCGTCGGAGAACAGCAAAATTTTCACAGCAAACCGGACAAGGTTTATTTTATCAAGCTGAACTCCAAAAAACAAAGGGGACACCTGATATATGCAGTGTCCCCGAAAAAGCCGAAATATAACTTCCTACGGCGGCATTATCCGCATCAGGTAAAGGGTCGAAGCTAACTACTTCCTCTCAGCCTGTTCACAAGCTCCCCTGTTTTTTAAAATTATAACACATTAATTAATACTATGTCAAGAGCGCCGGCAGCGAGCCGCTGCACCCAATTCGCGACTGCGTTCGCTAACGCTCACTTTGATTATCCAAACCAAGCATACGCCGACCGCGGCAGCGAGCCGCTGCACCCAATTCGCGACTGCGTTCGCTAACGCTCACTCTGATTATCCAAACCAAGCATACGCCGACCGCGGCGGACGGCACATCAAATTTTTCTACATCCGCCCT
>CADACB010000053.1 GCA_902786345.1 uncultured Ruminococcus sp.
GCTTTCACTGCCGTCATATCCATTATATGCATCTGTAGAATTATAGTCTATCCCGTGGGAATCAAGAGAGGTGTTTTTCTTATCCTCAATAGCCTTAAGAGCCATAAGTCTTCTGTGGTTCAGGTAATCAAGTACCTTTGAAGCCATTATAAGACCTGAAAGTGAGATCAGAATAAAGGTGACACATATTATATAATTCCCTATCCTGTAATTGGGCTCAGGATCTTCAGCAAGGTAGAAAACACTGTCAAAGTCTTTGTCGTATTTAAGCTTTATTTTGTCACCCTCGTTGCATTTAGGAACATTATTCATAGGGTATTCATCATACTTTTTACCGTTCTCAAGTTCGATTGACATAATTACGTCATACTGCATTTTTGAATTGCCCTGATCATCCGGTTCTGTATGACCGTAAACTTCGTTAACTGTTCCATATACCCTGAACATATCATCAGTAATTGTTGAATTTTCAACATCGTGCTGAATAGTGAAGTACAGCACAACAGAAGCTGTTATAAGTAAAATTGCAAAAAAGATCATATAGAAGTATTTTTTCTGTACAAGCTTTTTTAGTTTATCCAAAGCGATTCCTCCGTAAAACAATTATACAACCTAATAATAATATAAATTTGGAAAAATTGCAATATTGCAGCAGAAAAATAACAAGTAAGCAAAAGCTCTGCAACTTTATAAAAATATACTGCAATGATCTTATTAATGTGGTATAATAAAAGTTGAGAAAATGCTGATTCCAAATTTATGAGCAACATTATAGAAAAGGAGAGCACTTTATGAAATTGATTGAGCACCTTAAAACAATAAATCATCATAAGAGGCTTGTAATGGAGCTGTGCTTTAAGTTAGGGCTTTACAGACAGGGAGTGCTGCACGATCTGTCAAAGTATTCTCCTGCCGAGTTTTTTGTAGGAGCAAAATATTTTCAGGGAACACGCAGCCCGAATGATGCCGAACGTGAGAACAAGGGTTATAGTTCTGCGTGGCTTCACCACAAGGGAAGAAATAAACATCATCTTGAATATTGGATAGACTATGGTCTTGGAGAGGGACATAAAATGGCCGGGATGAAAATGCCGGAAAAATATGTTGCAGAGATGTTTTGCGACAGAGTAGCCGCGTCAAAAAATTACCGTAAAGAGAAATACACCGATGCAGATGCCTATAACTACTATAAAAGATCTGAAAGTCATTATATCATACATCCTGAAACTGCAAAGCTTCTTGAATTTATGCTAAAGCTTCTCAGAGATAACGGAGAAGATATTGCTTTGCTTTATATCAAAAAGAATATACTGAAAAAATAAAATGCCATACCGGTCTTTTTTCTGATCGGTATGGCATTCTGTTATACAGAACTTGTTTTGAATTGTCTGAAATATCACCTCTGTTAAATCACAGAATGACATTTAATATTATTTGCTCTTGCTTTCAACCTCGTCAAGAGCAAGCCTGATGAACTCGTCAAGCGGCATACTGCCAAGATCAGCCTGTTTGCGTGAACGAACAGAAACAGTTCCGTTTTCAACTTCCTTGTTGCCGATAACCAGCATATAAGGTATTTTTTCAAGCTGAGCTTCACGGATTTTATATCCGATTTTTTCACTGCGAAGGTCACACGAAACACGCAGTCCGGCAGCCGTCAGCCGAGCTTCTGTCTCCTTTGCCTTGTCTGCAAGGTTTTCGCTTAACGGAAGTATTCTTACCTGTTCAGGGCTGAGCCAGAGCGGAAGTGCGCCTGCAAAATGCTCAAGCATATAGGCAAGTGTTCTTTCATAACATCCAAGAGAGGTTCTGTGAATAATATAAGGAAGTTTTTTCTGACCGTCCTTATCAATATAATACATTCCGAATCTTTCAGCCTGAAGCATATCTATCTGTATTGTAACGATAGTATCCTCTTTGCCGAATACATTTTTGTACTGAATGTCAAGCTTAGGACCATAGAAAGCAGCCTCGTCAATGCCGATCTCATATTTAAGACCGATATTATCAAGAATTTTTTTCATTGTTGCCTGAGCTTCTTCCCACTGTTCAGCCGTACCCTCATATTTGTTGTTCGGATTTGCAGGATCCCACTGAGAGAAACGGAATGTACAATCCTCAAGCAAGCCTACAGTATCAAGACAATACTTTGCCAGTTCCAGACATCCCCTGAATTCATCCTCAAGCTGATCGGGGCGGAGTATATAATGACCCTCTGAAATTGTAAATTGTCTTACTCTTATAAGACCGTGCATTTCTCCTGACGCTTCATTTCTGAAAAGAGTAGATGTTTCTGTCAGACGCATAGGAAGATCACGGTATGAACGCTGTTTGTTGAGATATACCTGATACTGGAACGGACACGTCATAGGACGAAGCGCAAAGCATTCCTTTGTTTCGTCATGAGGATCACCCAACACGAACATACCGTCAAGATAATGATCCCAGTGACCTGAAATTTTATAAAGCTCTCTTTTTGCAAAGAGCGGAGTTTTAGTAAGCAGACATCCTTTTTTCTGTTCAACATCTTCAATCCATCTTTGAAGAAGCTGAACAACTCTTGCGCCCTTCGGAAGAAGAACAGGAAGTCCCTGACCCACGTAATCTACAGTTGTAAAATATTCAAGCTCTCTGCCGATTTTGTTGTGATCGCGAAGCTTAGCTTCTTCAAGCATTTTAAGATGTTCCTCAAGCATAGAAGCTTTAGGAAAAGAAACGCCATACACTCTGCAAAGCTGATTATTTTTTGAATCTCCTCTCCAATAAGCTCCTGTACAGGCTGTGAGTTTTATTGCCTTGATATTTGCAACAGTCATAAGATGAGGACCGGCACAAAGATCTGTAAATTCACCCTGTTTATAGAAGCTGATAGGTTCACCCTTGTCTGAATGTTCCCTGCAAAGCTCAACTTTATATGGTTCATTCATATCCTCAAGAAGCTTTACTGCCTCGTCAGGCTGAAGCATAAATTTTTCTACTGCAAAGCCTTCTTTTACTATTTTTTTCATTTCAGCCGTAATTTTTTCAAGATCATCGGGGGAGAATGGTTTATCAACATCAAAATCATAATAGAAACCGCTGTCAATTGCAGGACCTATTGCAAATTTTGCATTTGGGAAAAGTCTTTTAACAGCCTGAGCAAGAACATGAGAGCTTGTATGCCAGAATGCCTTTTTACCGTCTTTTTCATCAAACGTAACAATCTCAAGCTTACAGTCTTTTTCAAGGGGGGTTCTCAGATCACACACCTCACCGTCTATTCTGCACACACACGCTGATTTGTAAAGACCTGCGCCAAGCTGTTTTGCCACATCGGCAGCCGTTGTTCCGCTTTCAAATTCCTTGATAATTCCATCTTTAAGTTCAACCCTGATCATAATTATTACCTCCTAATGTTGTATATTTGCCCCGTAAAAACTAAAAACCCCGCTCCCAAGTCATAAAACGACTCAGGGGCGGGGCAAATGCTCCACGGTTCCACCCTGTTTAAACGGCACAAGACCGTCACTCAGCGAGATAAACTCAACACCTTTAACGCAGGCATACGTTACGGCTTAATGAAAACAGTTCGCCGTACTGCTCCAAGGCGGTTTCAGAAGTCAGACATTTACGACGGCTTTCAGCCTATGACCGCCGCTCTCTGAAAATATCGGTGGGTGACATCTGCTTCCTTTTCAACGCAGTTAATTTAATTACAATTAAACAATAACACCAATTTTAATATTTGTCAACATTAATTTATTAACAATTTTTTTTTACAACAATTTTTACGGCAGCAAAAGGGTCATTTCCCATACTCTTTTCCTGTAACCGCTGAATATTTTTCGGATTTGTAGTTGTAAGCTCACATAACAACCCGAAAAATCAGTTTGCAAAATTTCAGCTTTCAGATTTTAAAAATTGATTTCCGTCAGGCATTCAGCCGCTCTTCTGTGGTTTCAATTCTTTTAACCTTCTGCTTTTCAAATTGCTATAGTTCATAATGTATCAATTTTAGATTGGAGTTTGTGTTGCTTCAGATTCTTTAATGACTGAGTTTTTTCAGCTGATTATAAAATAAATTATAATATAAGCATAAGCATAATTTTGTAAAATTTATCCGATAATTATTACCAAAACGGTTTACGCAATCAAGTGAAGTAAGTGTATTTTGGCTATTGAACTTTCAGCCGATAGATTATATAATAGCTTAAGAAATAAAAGAAAGGAGAGTGCAGAAAATAAAAAGTATATTTTCTGCGGTTGCAGATTATTTCAAACGTACTGACAAAGTCTTCTGGCTGCTTACTGTCATTGCTACGTTTTATGGCTGCCTGCTTATTGCAAGTCAACAGCGTGACGGTGATGTCGATTTTCTTAAAACACAGATAATTGCAGTTTGTCTTGGTTATATCGCCGCAGTGATTATTTCACTGACAGATTATAATTATATTGCAAAGCTTTCGTGGTTTATTGCAGGCTTTGCGCTGCTGCTTACATTTGCTGTTTTTTTTATCGGCATACAGGTAAGCGGTACAGATGACGTGGGCTGGATAAGACTTCCGGGTGGAATAACATTTCAGCCTTCTGAACTGACAAAAATCTGTTTTATTATAACCTTCTCAAAACATATTTCTTATCTGACTGAAAAGGACAGACTAAAAACCTTTGCAGGCGTACTTACCCTTGTGCTTCACGCCCTCATACCCATAGCTCTCATTCATCTTCAGGGAGATGATGGTGCAGCGCTTGTATTTGCGGTAATGTTTATAGTTATGTGTTTTGCAAGCGGTGTGCAGATAAGATATTTTATTGTATTGCTTGCAGCGGTTGTATGCGCAGTTCCGTTTATCTGGACAAAGATGATAAATGATGATCAAAAAAACCGCCTTATGGTATTATTCGGCTCTGATGACGCAGCCTTTCGCACATATGGGTGGCAGCAATATCAGGGAAAAGTTTCAATTGCATCCGGAGGAGTTTTTGGTAAGGGTCTGTTTAACGGACCTCGTGTAGAAAATGACGTTGTTCCATATCAGGAGAATGATTTTATTTTTACCGTTGCAGGCGAGGAACTGGGATTTATAGGCTGTGCGGCAATCATACTTTTGTTTTTGCTTATTATGCTAAGGCTTCTTAAGATTTCCTCACAGGCGTGTAATTCACTTGGAAAAAGTATTTGTATAGGCTTCTTTTCACTTTTAGGAATACAGGTTCTTGTTAATCTTGGAATGGTATTGGGCATTCTTCCGGTTGTAGGAATAACATTGCCTTTTTTCAGTTCCGGAGGTTCGTCAGTAGCTTGTTTGTATTTAGGAGTCGGGCTTGTACAAAGCGTTCATATGCATCCTACCGACCCTGAGGATAAGCCCGTAAAAGTAGAGATCTCAAAAACCATACAAGGCAGTATTTTTGTCCCATAATCGCAGACTTGTCAAAGGTTATAAAAAATCAGCCGATCTCATTCGTATATAATATACGCTGTGAGGTCGGCTGAATATTTGCGGCGTCAGATCAGGTAAAGCTTATTTTGCAGGTGTACACATCCATAAGCCGTGAAGATTGCAGTATGCGTAAACTGCAAGCAGTTCGTCTCCCTCACAAAGTGAGAAACATACTTCGGGTTCTCCTCCGGGAGTAAGAGCCTTACGCTGATTGCCTGATGAAGTCTGTATTGCTACCCACTCAATATAGTGGTTATCAAGCATTGGGTGTTTAACATCACCAACAGTCACACACACGGTATTGCCTTTAAGTTCATATACAGGGATGTGCTTTTCATTTGCAGCTTCTACAGTTCCGGGAATTATTTCTGTCATTTTTTCATCGCAGCAGCTTATTGGTGAACCGCAGTCCTTTACCATAGCAATAATATTGCCGCATTTTTTACAGGTGAGAAATTTCATATTCATCAGATCTACCTCCTGAGTTATTTTTGAAAATTATACCATAATTTCTTGTTGAATACAATATCAAATTGTATAAATAAGTAATTATAATTGTTACACAGGAAAATTACTGACTATAAATTTTTTAAAAAAATTTTCGGTTTTTCGACCTTAAGAGGTCGAATTTTTTCTGTTTTGAGGGGGTTTATGAAGGGGTTTTTTTTAGCTATGAAAAAGAGCTGTCGTTTACGAATAACATGGAGCATTTTTTAATGCATCCCACAATTATTTTATTTTCCCCACAAAGCCTGATCTTAAATTTTATAAAAGCAGGCTGAATTATTTTTATTATTTTAAATGATCTACACGGGCGCTTTCATAAAACAGCAGTAAACTGCATTATAAAGCGTTGATAACGCAGAAAAAATTATCAGGGAGGCATAAGCCTGAATGACAAGCCTGAAACACCTGTCAGAAGAAACAGGGCTGACATTACAGCAAACAAGAACATCTTGTCAACATTTAATATCAACAAAAGAAATAACAAAGCAGTCATCATCAAAAAATACTGTTATAATCGTAAATAATTACGAAAAATATCAGGACGTTAACAT
>CADACB010000054.1 GCA_902786345.1 uncultured Ruminococcus sp.
TGGCAGGGGCAGAAGGACTTGAACCCTCGGCACGCGGTTTTGGAGACCGCTGCTCTACCAACTGAGCTATACCCCTAAATATATTGTCGCTGCAAATGAACGCGTGTCACTTGCATATAATATGATACCACAGCTGCGTGTTTTTGTCAATATGTTTTTTGATAAAAACATAGAATTTTGATAAAAATACAAAATCGAAATTCTTTTTGAAAGTGTTTGTTAAGAAAAATACACCTTTCGCATGCAAGGATAAACGATGTTATGATAAATGATACCGCCATTCTTTTCCTCATTTTACGTTATACCATCGGCGTCCATCCCTATGGATTTCCGGTATATAGCCTGATCCGGTTGTAGTAAATAAAAACATATCTGAATACAGCTGACTTTACTTCTTCCATTGTCATTCGGTAAGTGGGTATACGGTAGAGTAATTCTTTCTTTAAGGTTGCGAAGAAGCTTTCCATCCTTTTGTTGTCATAAAAATGTGCCACTACGCTCAGGCTTTAAAGCATATACATATCCTTCGATGTATTTCTAAAAGCTTCGCTGGTATACTGACTTCCTCTGTCGCTGTTAAGAATCGCTCCCTCGATCGGATACTTTCTCAATGCCCTCACGATGTATATGCATAGTTCTTTCTCCATTGATATACTATAACATCCTTATCCGTCTTTAAGACCTTTTTTGATCCGGCTGAGCGACTCGGGTGCTATTCCTAGATAGGTCGCAATATATTGTTGCTTGACTGTATGGCATATCTCAGGAAAAAGCTTTCTGAAATGAATATATCTTTCTGAAGCACTCTCCATAAGAAATCCATTCTCTCTGTATATTTTGTATTTAAGAGCATTTTCAAGCAACTGTATGTATGCTTCATTCAACCTATCATTTTGCTTTATCAGCTTTTTGATCTCATCAACTTTGAAAATCATAAGTGTCGTATCAGTGAGAGTTTCCCATTCGGTCAAACTTTCATCATAGCCGAACATTCCCTCGTCCATACATAATGTTCCTTTTACAGAAAAGCCGCGGGTGATGTCATTTCCGTCATCATCAATATAATAGCACCTTATCGTTCCTTCAAGAATCAAGGCGGCAGTATCAGCCTTGTCTCCTATATGCTGTATTATGCTGCCATTTTCAATGATACGGATTGATGATATTTTTACTATCCGTTCAAGTATCCCGACATCTAATGCTATCCGATATTTTTCAGCCAATGCTGTCAACTGCTCAATAATTGTGTGCTTATTCATAATCCCTCTCATACAGTTAAAATATAATATACTACCGAAATAATATTCATACCGCCATGTGCGATCATCGGAACGATAAGACGTCCACTCTTTTTATATCCCCATATCCAAAGCAGCCCAACAAGAAAGGAATGTCCCATATTGAACCAGTCAAGCATTCCGAAAAGAACATTGAACAGAAGAAGTGCCGTTGTTTCTCCGAACACATCCCCGCAGAAAAGCTTTGCAAATCCTCTGAAATATATTTCCTTACAGATACCACTTATGAATCCGAGAGATACAATCATTAGAATTATCTCACCAACAGACAGCCTGCTCCAGCCCTGAAATGCCAGTTCCGTTCTTCCCATACTGATAAACAGAGAAAACAAGCTAACAACAGAAGACACGATTGCAAGAGCCGTTCCAAGCAAAATGTCTTTTATCAGAGTTTCTTTGGCAATTATTTCTTTTTTTAGGCTTATGCCGTTCTCCTTATAAAGCAGAACTGCCTTAGGCAGTAAAACGATATTCGCAAGTATCAGGATAAGACAATAGGTATTAAGATCGGCATTGGCAAAGCTCGCAATATCAAGCAGATTCATTCCCGGAAGATAGCTTTCACATGCCCTTAAAACCTCGTATCCTGCAATAATAAAAGTCAAAGTTATTGTCACAGAAACTGCTTGTTTTGCGTTTTGGTATTTTATATTATTCATTATCATCACCTCAAGATGATAATAATACATTATGGAAAACTGGTCATTAACAAATGTTAAGATAGATTCCTGCTTGCCACTTTTTTAAATTACACAATTAAAGATTATTGGTGACATAGCTGCTTTGGAATACTACCACTCTTATTGTATCATAGTAAACTAAATATTGTAAATAGAAACTACTCTGCAATTCGTGTGTAAAGCAGAACAGCATTTACTTTAAGTGCTAAAAAAGGAACTTTAAAGAAAATTCACGGTTGACAAAGCAGATATTGTATGTTATTATTATATAGCCGCATGCTATGGGCTTTTTTAAGTGAGTTTTACTCCGCCCTGTGCAGCGAGTTTATAAACAGGTAGGTGCCAGTATGTACGCAGTAATTGAAACAGGCGGTAAACAGTACAAGGTTGCTAACGGCGATGTTGTATTCGTTGAAAAGCTTGATGCCGAAAATGACGCAACTGTTGATTTCAAAGTTGTTGCAGTCAGCACTGACGACGGCTTCAAGGTAGGTTCTCCCTATGTTGAGGGTGCTAAGGTAACAGGTAAGGTTCTTAAAACCGGTAAGGGTAAGAAGATCACCGTATTCACCTATAAACCCAAAAAGAGTGAGAAACGTAAGATGGGCCACAGACAGTTCTACACAAAAGTTCAGATCGAGTCTATCGAAGCATAATGATAAAGGCGGAATTTTTTAACTCACACAACGGAAAGCTCATTGGATTTCATATAAAAGGTCATTCCGGATATGCCGAAAATGGCAGGGACATTATATGTGCATTTGTTTCGTCGGCTGCATATATGGCAGCAAATACGATAACGGAAGTTATCGGTGTTAAAGCTAAAGCCGAAGACAAAGATGGTGATATGCTTGTTTGTGTTGATGAAAAAGATGCCGTAAAATGCAGAACTATACTTGAAGGACTTAAGCTCCATCTTATCAATACAGAGGAGCAGTACCCGGAATTTTTAAAGGTAAGTTATACGGAGGTGTAATGTAATGCTTAGAATCAATGTTCAGTTGTTTGCTCATAAAAAGGGCGGCGGTTCAACAAAGAACGGCCGTGATTCAGAATCAAAGCGTCTTGGTACAAAACGTGCCGACGGTCAGTTTGTACTTGCAGGTAATATTCTTGTTAAACAGCGTGGTACACATATTCATCCCGGCAACAATGTAGGCCGCGGCTCTGATGATACACTTTTTGCCAAGATCGACGGCAACGTTAAGTTTGAGCGTGTAGGTCGTGATCGTAAGCAGGTTTCTGTTTACGCTGCTGAAAAGTAATAACCACAACACAAGCAGGGCTTCGGCGTATGTCGAAGTCCTTTTTATTATTGACACCTGACCGGAAGAAAGCAATATTAAATATTATTAGTATGGAAATTTCATCATTCACTATTAACAGTTCCACGACCCAACTGACACTTTAAAAATATACAAAGGTACGCATAAAATATATTAGTAAAACACCTTTCCCCCACAATCAGACTTCACTGTACTATTATGTTTGGTTTATTTAAAAATCAATCAAATTACAACAAACACAACCATTCAGAATAATATCTGATGTCTGTAATTAACAGTATTGTAAAATAAGCTCTGTATGCTGATAGTTTCATTCAATTATAATACACATCTTTACGCTTACAGTTTAACTTAGAACTCCAGATAATCACATATAAGCTCACACATACAGTGAATCTGATAAACACATTATTCAAACTTAAAATCAACCGGCTCGTAGATAAAAATTCAGCTACAAGAATCGGTAAAAGAATTGAATTAATAATAATACTGCCCCCGATACAGTATGAAATAATATTACGGGAGATGAAAAATATGTTTGTAGATATAGCTAAGATTTCAATAAAAGCTGGTGACGGAGGTGACGGTGCTGTCGCTTTTCACAGAGAAAAATATGTAGCATCAGGAGGCCCTGACGGAGGTGATGGTGGTCGCGGCGGTAATATCGTATTTATCGCAGATACCAACCTCTCTACCCTCGCTGATTTCAGATATAAAAGAAAATACGCTGCAAAAAAAGGAGAAAACGGCAGAGGCGGCCGCTGTAACGGTAAAAAAGCCGAAGATCTTATTATAAGGGTTCCAAAAGGAACTGTTGTAAGAGAAGTTGAAAGCGGAAGGATACTGGCTGATATTTCAGACGACAAACCTGTTATTGTAGCAAAAGGCGGCAAGGGCGGCTGGGGAAACATTCATTTTGCAACACCCACAAGACAGACTCCCCGTTTTGCAAAGCCTGGGATGCCGGGTGAAGCCTATGAAGTACAGTTGGAACTTAAGCTGCTTGCAGACGTCGGAATAGTCGGATTTCCGAATGTAGGAAAGTCAACATTCATATCGGTAGTGAGCGAAGCAAAGCCGATAATTGCCGACTATCATTTTACAACTATAACCCCTGTACTCGGTGTTGTCAGAATGGGAGAAGAATCCTCTTTTGTAATGGCGGATATACCCGGACTTATTGAGGGTGCACACGACGGTCACGGACTCGGACATCAATTTCTTCGTCACGTTGAACGTTGCAGACTGCTGGTTCATATTGTTGATGTATCAGGCAGTGAAGGACGTGACCCCAAACAAGACTTTGAAACTATCAACAATGAGCTTAAAAGCTTTAATCCTGAACTTGCAAAGCGTCCGATGATCGTTGCCGGAAACAAATGCGATCTCACTGACGATGAGACTGTCGAAAATTTTAAAAATTATATTGAAGAACAAGGTTATAAATTTTTCCCCATAATGGCAGCTATATCATATCAGGTTGAACCTCTTCTAAAGGAAATTCAGGAACAGCTTTCAAAGCTCCCCCCCATTACACGCTATGAGGCGGAACCGGCTCCGGTTATACCTGAAGAAGAAATAGAAAAACAGAAGGTTACAGTAATAAAGCACGATGATATATACTTTGTTGAAGCCGATTGGCTTTTGAGAATTCTTAGAACAATAAACTTTGATGATTCTGAATCACTGCAGTATTTTCAGAGAGTGCTTATCAATTCGGGAGTAATTGATGCTCTCAAAGAGGCTGGTATAAATGAGGGTGACACAGTAAGTATGTATGATATTGAATTTGATTTTGTAGAATAATTCAGCGGAGGGATTAAATTGGGACGTTTAACATTATATAACTGTGATCCAAAACAGCTCAGTCCGCTGACGCTTGCATTTGTAGGAGACGGAGTTTTTGATCTTCTTGTACGTGAAGAAATAGTATGTGCCGCAAACAGACCTGTTAAGGAATTAAACAAGCTTAAGGTTGAAAGAGTAAGATGTGAAGCGCAGGCTCGCCTTTATGATAGGATCGAACCCCTTCTTACTGAGGAAGAAGCTGAAATTTTCAGACGCGGCAGAAATGCTCACACCTCCCATACTCCTAAAAACGCGTCAAGTGCAGATTATCATACAGCAACAGGTCTTGAAGCACTGTTTGGTTTTCTCTATCTTTCCAACAGACTCGATCGGCTTTCCTGTCTTGCCTTATCTGAACATAACATATAATGCCCACTATGCTTTATGAAAATAAAATTATCAATAACACCAAGCAAAAAATGATCAAGTCTATGCTTTAACGAGCTATTTTTACATAAATTTAAAATTGTTTTATTATTTTTATGTTGATTTTCATAAAATGATAATGTATAATTACTGTAGCAAATAAAATTGCTATAATGTTTCAAGGAGGAAAAACAGTGAACACAAAAAAAATTCTTGGTATATCTCTTACAGCAGCTCTTGTTGGTTCAATGGCTACTGTAGCAGTTTCTGCTCGTGATGCAATGGATGCAGGCGAAGAAGCTACTTATTTTGACAGCCATACTATTG
>CADACB010000055.1 GCA_902786345.1 uncultured Ruminococcus sp.
ATTAATTGTACCTGCAACAACCTCTGCATAGTAGTCCTTGCATGCTGCGTCAACGCTTGCTGCGTCAGACTTAGCCTGTGATTCGTTAGCACTGTTGATGATACCGATAACTGCCGGGATTGCAATAGCTGCGAGGATACCCAGGATAGCGATAACAACTACGAGTTCAACGAGTGTGAAACCTTTTTTGCTCTGCTTAGCGAGCATTTTCTGCTGGAGAGTCATGATAGATTACCTCTTTCTTAAAAAATTTTTTTTGAACCGGATGCTCTGAAGGGTGGAGCACCGTGTTCATTTGTTGAATATATATTAACTCTTTATTAACAAAATGTCAATACTTTTTTTCGAATTTTTTTAAATTAAAAGTTAAAATAAAGCTTGCGATTTTTGTGCATTATAACCATAACATTTCAACGTCAACTTTTTAAAAGCCTATTTTTGTAAGTTATAACTTAATGGTTAATATTTTTTTATGGATTTTAACTATGTATTAATTATGAACAAATTTGTTTTCAGTTCATAATCAGTTCATAATTTTTAAAAAACCTTAAAAATTATATTCTTTTAAATAATTTTAACAGAAAAAGTGCAGGAAGCTGAGCCTCCTGCAAGTATTTTAAATATTATAAAGTGTCGCAAAATTTGTTGATCCTGTAACATTGTTTAAAAGATCTTTTCTTTCATCCGCAGAATATATATTTCCTTCCGAATCATACACATACACGTTTTGTCCGGAGCTAATGCTGTCCTTGATGCTTGACAAACCGGAATATTCACATGCATTTACAGCAGTTGCAAGCCTTGCCGCTGCTTTTTTTGTGCCCGCAGTTGAGTTAGCCGCCGGAAGTCCGCTTTGTGTTGAGTTACCGTGGTTCAGATTAGTGATAGCGCCCGAAAGAATACCGCTGTAATAGTCTTTACACGCTTCATCAAGTGCCTTTGCATTTGTTGCGTCCTGAGTTTTTGATGCCGAGCTTAACAAATTGACTATTCCGGGAATTGCAATTGCCGCAACTATACCAAGAATTGCAATTACCACAACAAGCTCTACAAGCGTAAAGCCGTTTTTGCCGCAGGCTTTTCGTTTTAAGATCGTCATATTGTTCTCCTCCTTATATTATTTTCATGACTCACCGCCGCAGTGAGTCTTCCCCTTATAATATATTTTATCATCAAACATAATAAAATCAACTAAATCGCAAATTTTCAGCGGTTTTGAACTACAAGCAATTGATTTTTATGTTACAAATGTATAAATCATACCAGACATTTTCAAAAACAGCACCAGGAAATAACCCCCGGTGCTGTAAGTAATTTTCTTAATGTTATTATTATTTATAGAGCGGGAATTTATCGCAGATCTCGTTAACGCCTGCTCTTATCTTATCCGCACTACCCTCAAAATCATTCAGCGCAAGAGTGATATATTCAGCAATCTTATCCATCTCTTCAACACCCAGGCCTCTTGTTGTTACAGCCGGTGTTCCTATACGCACACCGCTTGTTACAAACGGACTTCTCTGCTCATTCGGAACAGTATTCTTGTTAGCCGTGATCTGAACCTCGTCAAGTCTGTGTTCAAGCTCCTTACCGGTAACCTCACTTTGTGTAAGGTCAAGAAGCATAACGTGATTGTCAGTTCCGCCCGAAACAAGCTTGTTACCTCTTTTCAGTAAGCCGTCTGCAAGTGCCTTGGCATTCTTTACGATATTTTCACCATATGTCTTGAACTCAGGCTTAAGTGCCTCACCAAGGCAAACAGCCTTTGCAGCAATCACGTGCATAAGTGGGCCGCCCTGTGTACCGGGAAATACAGCCTTATTGATCTGCTTTGAATATTCCTCACTACAAAGAATAAGACCTCCTCTGGGACCTCTGAGAGTCTTGTGTGTTGTTGTAGTGACAAAATGTGCATAAGGAACCGGATTAGGATGAACACCTGCTGCAACAAGTCCTGCAATATGCGCCATATCTACCATAAGATAAGCACCACACGCATCTGCGATCTCTCTAAAGCGCTTGAAATCAATAATTCTCGGATACGCGCTCGCACCGCATACTATCATCTTCGGCTTAGACTTCATAGCCTGCTCGTAAACCTTATCATAGTCTATAACGTGTGTCACCGGATCAACGCCGTATGATACGAAGTTAAAGTATTTTCCCGAAATATTGACCGGTGAACCGTGAGTAAGATGACCGCCCTCAGAAAGTGTCATACCCATTACCGTATCACCAGGCTCAAGCATTGCAAAATATACTGCTGTATTTGCCTGTGCGCCGGAATGAGGCTGAACATTGGCAAACTCTGCACCAAAAAGCTCACACGCACGCTTTCTTGCAATATCCTCAACCACATCAACATACTGGCAGCCGCCGTAGTATCTTTTACCGGGGTAACCTTCTGCATACTTATTTGTAAGTACAGAACCCATTGCAGCCATAACCGCAGGAGAAACAATATTTTCAGAAGCGATAAGTTCTATGTTTCTCTGCTGCCTTTTCAGCTCGTCATTCATTGCGTCGGCAACATCTTTATCATACTTTCCGACAAAGCCTATTGTATCCATTAAATCATTATACATTGGTTTTACCTCTTTCGATTTTATTTTAGTTTATTATACACTATGGCATACCTTAAATCAAGGGTGCACCGCATAATTTCACAGAAATCAATTTTACGGGAAGTTACATTAGGAACCCTTTCCAACCGCGTTCGCTAACGCTCACTTTTTTTATCCAAACCAAGCATACACCGACCGCGTTTCTCCCTTCAACGCACTCCGTGCGTCGTGATTTCGGAAGGAACTTTATGTAAACCGACAAATAAACGGAAAAATTTACATTATTATTTTACACCATTGCTTTCCTGTATTCCTTTATTCAACTCGCCGCATCTGTTTTTCACATTACGATATTTATTAATAAAAATTTTATATTTCAACAAAATATAAATGAAAACTTTAAAAGTTATTAACAGCTTTTTAACAATTAATACCGAAAATTGTATTATAATATACTTGTACTCAAAGAGACGGAGCCGCACCGTTTGAGTACAAAATGTTCCACCCTCCTTAATTCCCCTTATTTTAGAAAGACTGGATGTCCGAACCTGCTTCTGTAGGTATTGGACTCTTTTCCTAAATATGCAAATCTTAACTTTTTTTATAATTCTTTTTCACGCATTCTTGACATTCAATCTTACTGGGTTTATAATATACACAATACATTATGAGTTTAAGACATTTTACACAATATATAGTACTTCTTAATTTGTCAACACGGTACTCTTTCTTAAATAAAATTGAAGGTGAGATTCAGGGACATCGAAGTAAATTCGATGTCCCTGAATTTTTTTCTTTTAAATTTAGAATACCTGAATTTCACCGTCATATCATAGTATAAGAACTTACAAAATATTCTTAGAGATCTTCATAGGCCTTGTATATTTTCTTTTAAGAAAATATACAATACCAACGGCAACTATGATTCCGATACCAACACAAAGCTCCGGAATAAGCGACATAATATAACCACCGTCTTCAAGTCCGGTATTTGTAATATCTATTGCCTCTGAAACTGCAATTCCTCCTCCAAGCCGTTCTATTGATATTGCAGAGCCTAACACAAGTGAAACATATTCAGCAGCCAGAAAAAAAACACACGAAATGCATTCACATATCACAGCGCTTTTTTTTGTTGCCCTGCTTCCGGTTATAACAAAACCAATAAATGTCAGCACACCTATAAATACACTGCCTGCCCCATACATCGGAAAAAGCTGATACAACAAAACGTATATGGCAGCGCCAAGCACAGCACCGAAAACAGCTCCAAGAATTCCCCCCGGCATATTCTGTGTTTTATTAAGAAAAACATTTTTACGCTTTTCATATAATCGGCGTTTTCTGCCGACACAAGCCTCACACATTGCCATCACTTCTCTTCCGACAACATATAACCCTGTTTTTCTTTCTCTTGAACACACTCTGCATATAGGTGCAAGTTTTCCGTTCTTACAAAGCACAGTCATAAAATGAACGAGTGCTTTCAGATCTTCCTTGTCTATATCAGAATCTATCGTCATTTTCAATATTATAACAATCCTCTTGTCATTATACTCTGCCTTTAAAACATTATTTTTATGCTCGTTGTGAAACTTTTTGAGTTCAATAGTAATATCGCTGAATGCTTCGGCACTTTTTCCAACGCAGTCAAGAGCAAGCGAGTATCTGTTTTCCTTTTCGTTAAACACAATCAGATTGCGAAAACCCTCGAAGCTGTTAAAAGCCGTTTTGGTCTTTTCGTTATACCTATAACCCACGGTTATCATAAACTCCTGAAACTCGCTTTCTGTCATTTTCTCACTCCTTGTCATTCTATAGAATTATCAGGCCTTTCATTCTGTTTTTGAGCCTATTTGCATTCACAAACCATCAAACCGAACTCGAGCCTGTTAGCTATACATCAATTTCCCCACTTTTGATATGAACTTCATTATACTCCATTATAATACAAATTTCAACATACGCTAAGATTTAAACTCAGGATATAAAAAAATCCTGTCCGTCAAGACAGGATTTATATAAAAGGGTTCGCACCCTGAAAACTGAATAAAGCTGATGCAAAAGTAAACCAAGAAAGTCCTTGGACAAGCCCTCGACCTATTAGTACTGCCAAGCTGAACGCCTCAC
>CADACB010000056.1 GCA_902786345.1 uncultured Ruminococcus sp.
CCGCACAGGACAGTTCGCGATCGCGTTCGCTAACGCTCACTCTGTTTATCCAAACCAAACATACGCTGATCGCAATTCTCCCTTCCACGCACTCCTTGCATCGTGCTTTCGGAAGGGATTCTGTGTAAATGTGAAGATAATTACAAAAAAACTTCCACGATTTTTCTACACAGTATTTCAATTTATTTATTAATTCTTTTTCTGAATGAATATCTGATATTTTAAAAAATTTGTAAAAGATTAAAAAAAATTCTTCAAAGTCAGTCTGTTTTGTGTTATAATGCTTATAGTGTAATAAAATCCGGAAGGAATGATTCGCTTGAAGTATGATGCACAGGATTGTAAGCTGGTTTATGCTGAAAGGCTTACCTCTTCAATATATGATTTCAGATTACAAAATAAGGAGCTTGCTGAAATTACAAAGCCGGGACAGTTTGTTCAGATATATGTTCCGGGTAAAACACTCCGCAGACCAATCTCGGTTTGTGACGTATATGATGATATTATACGCATTGTTTTTGAGGTTCGCGGTGAGGGAACAGAAATTCTTTCTCAAACGAAGGCTGGTGAAATGCTCAATATAATTGCCCCTCTTGGAAATGGCTTTAAAATATCCCCCGATAAAAAGACAATATTTATCGGCGGAGGAATAGGTGTTCCACCTATGTTATACAGTGCAAGACAATGTGGAAAAAATGCAGTAGTAATAAACGGCTTTCGTGACATCTCTGCTGTTATACTTACTGATGATTTTCAGAAAAGTGCTGATAAGGTTATTATAACCACCGATAACGGAAGTTTTGGTATTCACGGCTTTGTAACACAGCCCCTTGAAGAAGAAATAAACGGTGCAGATATGGTATGTGCGTGCGGCCCTATGCCTATGCTCAAAAATATTGCAAAAATAGCAAAAGAACATAATGTTGAATGTCAGATTTCTCTTGAACAAAGAATGGCATGCGGAGTGGGAGCCTGTCTTGGCTGTGCCGTAGCTGTGAACAGAGAAGACGGTACAAAATATTATAAGCACGTATGTAAGGACGGTCCTGTGTTCAATGCTGAGGAGGTGGCATGGTAATGGCAGATTTAAGCGTTAATATTGCAGGAGTACATTTTAATAATCCGATAATAGCAGCATCAGGAACAATTGGATTCGGGCACGAATACAGTGAGTTTTATCCTTTGTCTGTGTTCGGAGGAATATCCTGCAAAGGAACGACCCTTAAAGAACGTGCGGGCAATCCGCCGCCGAGAATAGCCGAAACACCAATGGGTATGCTGAATGCAGTAGGTCTTCAAAATCCGGGAGTGGATCATTTTATAAAGGAGGATCTTCCGTGGCTTAAGCAGCAGAATACGGTTGCAATAGCAAATGTTGCCGGAAGTACACAGGAGGATTATTGCAAAATGGCAGAAATTCTCTCAGAAACAGATATTGATATGATAGAGCTGAATATATCCTGCCCTAATGTAAAAGAGGGAGGAGTTCAATTCGGAACATCCTGTGAATCTGTTGCTGCAATAACCAAGGCAGTAAGGGCATACTGTAAAAAACCGCTTATTATAAAGCTTTCACCTAATGTAGCTGATATTGCTTCAATAGCAAAGGCGGCTGAAAGCGAGGGTGCAGACGCGGTTTCACTTATCAATACTCTTACAGGTATGAGAATAGATATAAATACACGCCGACCGATAATCGCAAATGTCACAGGCGGAATGTCCGGACCTGCTGTATTTCCGGTGGCTGTAAGAATGGTGTGGCAGGTTAAGAATGCCGTGAACATTCCGGTTATAGGTATGGGAGGTATAACAACGTGGAAGGATGCGGTTGAAATAATGATGGCAGGAGCTGACGCTATTCAGATAGGTACTGCTTTGTTTACTGATCCTTATTCACCCATAAAAATAGCAGACGGATTGAACAAATATCTTGACGACCACGGTATGAAATCAGTAACAGAGCTTACAAAAACCGTTATCGTATAATCCTGTAATAAATCAAGCGAAGGTGCGGAGGGTTAATATTGACAAAAATTATTTTAGTCAGACATTGTCAGGCAGAAGGAAATCTTAAACGATTTTTTCAGGGAAAGATTGATTCTGATATAACACAGCTTGGCTCAAAGCAGATAGCTCAGACCGCAGAGCTTTTGAGTAATGAACCGATAGACGTAATATATTCAAGTCCAAAAAAGAGGGCAAGACTTTCGGCTGAGGGAATAAATATTTATCACGAGGTTGAAATAAAAATTGATGACAGAATTGTTGAGATAGACGCAGGCAAGTGGGAGGGAATTCCTCTTGTTGAGATTGAAAAGATATATCCGGAGCAATTCTTTAATTGGAGAAATAATCCTGCAAAATTTTCAGCCCCGGATGGAGAAAGTATGGTTGAGGTTTATAACAGAGTTAAGCCTGCATTACTTTCTATAGCATCCGATAATAAAGATAAAACTGTTTGTATTGTATCTCACGGCTGTGCAATCAAGAATATGATGTGTTTTGCACATGGCTGGGGTATAGAAAATATTAAAGAAGTACCTTTAGGAACGAATATGTCGGTAAATGTGCTGACATTTGATGATAACCTTGAACCAACAATAATTATAGAAAATTATACTGACCATCTTCAGGAGGGATTCAGTCTTAATTATTAAAGCGGAGTGTGAATATGATAATTTTGTCTGTTGATTACGGCAAGGTAAGAACAGGCATTGCGGTATGCGACAAAAACGAAATAATTGCTTCTCCTGTTACAGTTATTAAGGAGTTTCGTCAGGAATCCCTTGCGGAAAAAATATCTGTTATTTGTAAGGAAAAACAGGCTGAGCTTATTGTTCTGGGACTTCCAAGAAATATGGATGGCAGTGAAGGAGAGAGTGCACAAAACGTAAGAGCGTTTGCCGGAATACTTAAAGAAAAAACCGGTCTTGAGGTTGCCTTGCATGATGAAAGATGCACTACAGTAAGTGCACACGGTTATCTGAATATTACAGATACTAAAGGAAAAAAAAGAAAAGAAGTGATAGACAGTGTAGCGGCTGTTATCATTCTTGAGGACTATATAAGATACAGGAGGAATAAGCTATGAGTGTTCTTCCGAGTCAAAAGCTAACAATAGGTGAGCTATATGTTTCAATGGCAGTGGGACTTATCTTGTTTCTTCTGCCAACTGATTTAAAAAATCAGTTTGGAACAAATACTACATCTATCTTATTGGTTGTTGTTCTTGCAACAATAATTACCGCAGTGCTTTTTGTGACCATAAAGCGTTTTGAAGCGATAGGTGCTGCAATACTTACAAAGTCAGTAATAACGGTAATATCGTTTGGATTTTCAATTGTCAATGGGATATTTTCAAAGAACAATGATTATTGGCCCACCATTTCAGACTATCAGCTTATAACTATGTTTGTATTGTGGACCGTGCCGTTTCTTATATCCTTGCTTGTCAGATTGTTTACGGTTGGCAGGCGTGATACAAATGATTTTCGTCTTGGGTTTACAAGATTTTTGTCGTTGAGCTTAAGAGCATTGATGATAATATATATTGTAGTTCTAATATTTAAACAAATTATGCCCAATAAGCCTAATGTTGTGACCACAAGAGCTATATACTATATTCCGTTTGCTAAAATATCGGATTGTCTGAATGGCGTTGAGGGCAATACTATAGCATACCTTATATGGAATTCACTTATTTTGCTGCCGCTTACATTCAGCCTGCTGATACTCAATCCAAAAATGAAATGGTGGTATATTCTTATCATTGATTTTGCGTTTGGACTTACAATAGAAATATTACAATTCTCCCTCAATACAGCCACTGTGTATACCGATGATATGTTGTTGTATCTTGTTGGTGGAATAGTAGGAATAATAATCAAGTGGCTTATTGATAAGATAAGATTCATAATAACGTCAGGTGAAGAACCGGATATGCTGAGTCTGGATTACACGCCTGTTATATATGAAACGGCAGACGAAACTGAAAATTCGGATGAAACAGAGAGCTCGGATGAAATAGAGAATATAGAAACCAAGTATATAACTGGTAAATCTGAGATTATAAATGCTGAGGGAATAGCTGACATAACCCAGAGTATAGAAACTGAGCATCCACAGGCTGAGGATATAACCGAATAAAGAAATTAACGAAAAGGTGTATTTGATAAAGATACATCTTTTCTTTTTTAAATAACTATGGCAACTGAGATTTTTAAAACATATCTTTATGTAAATTGTCTTGTGAGTTTATAGAAAAAATATTCAGTGGTTTTATGAAAGGTTTTTCCTCGAGTAAATTCCCTTCAAAATTGATTTTGTGTATTTTCGCCGTTGGTAAATAATTATTGGAGTTATTTATTTTTAACTGCCTGTTTATACAGAACCCTTCCGAAAGCACGACGCAAGGAGTGCGTGGAAGGGAGAATTGCGATCAGCGTATGTTTGGTTTGGATAA
>CADACB010000057.1 GCA_902786345.1 uncultured Ruminococcus sp.
CAGCATAGATGCAGTCGGTGTGTTAGAGCCTGTTATTGTTGCAAGAAACGGTGACAGATACAGTATCCTTTCAGGCAGACACCGTTTCAGAGCTTGTCAAAAACTCGGCAAGACTGAGATACCCTGTTTTATTAAAGACTACTCTGCTGACGATCCGACAGCAAGATTTATCCTGCTTGCAACAAATACCGACAGAAACAATGAGTATGCTCCGACAGTTTATGCAAGAGCCTATGCAGAACAGCTTGAACTGTTGAAACAGCTCGGAAAGAAAGCAACCGTATCAGCGATTGCAGAAAATAACAATATGAGCCGCAAGCAGATTTACAGATATATCAGGCTCAATGAGCTGATAGCTGAATTTCAGGAATGGGTTGACAAGGGCATAATCACCATTGAAGCCGCCGTTGAACTGTCTTTTATCTCCGAAGAAAAACAGCATATTATCTTTGAGCATATCAACGGGATGAATATAGCCTATAATGTTATCACCCGACATTTCAAAGTTGCAACAACTAAAAGAATACATACGGTTGCGGATAACTTGAGTGATGATGAATTTTCAGCAAATATCGAAAAGATATTATTCAGTGCGTATGAAGGAAAACCGACTGCTCCGACTGCACAAGTGGGACTTGAAGTCCCACATTCTGCGGTTGCGGAAAAGCTCTCGCCTATCTGTTCGCACTTGATACAGTTTGCTTTGAGCATATCCGTGACCTTTATGACTTCTCCGATAATCGCATTTTGCTGAGTGGAATTGATAAAGGTTGGCATACAGGCACAAGCAAACGAACAACAAGACTTGCTTTCAATCTCTTCAACAGCTTTTGCTCGGACAGCATTGAAAATGATCTGCCAAGTGTCAGCTTCACTCCTGTTGAGCTTTTTTGCAGTGAGTATGCAAAGTTTTATGTTGAAGCTCTCAGAATAAGGTTTCCTGAATTCTTTGAAGGAGGTTTTTGATATGGCAATGATGTACACTTCTGACGGATGGGTGGAAGTTAAGCTTCCCCCATTCCTTGATCTTGATGAAATCTGCCGCAAGCAGGATGAGGAAGAAGAAAGATCTTGGCAGAAAAAGAACAATAATCAAACAGACGAAACGAATAACAAGGAGGTGAAAAACAGTGAATCATTAGGATGATTTTATTGTTACACTTGAATGAAATTATTTGTTTTTTTGTGCACTTTTTAGATTTGCTCATTTATAGCTAAAAATACATCTTTCAATAGTATAATATGCCGAATGATATTGAGTGATTTTTTTATTTGCGGATTTATAGCTTGGTATTGACAATCAAAAGTAGGAGTAGTATAATTTGTATAATAAATCATACTTGATGAGGTGATGTAATATGTCAGCACCAAAAGGTAAATATGCGTGGACTGCCACAGTAGGCGAAAAAGGTCAAATCGTCATTCCCAAACAGGCAAGAGAACTTTTCGGCATAAAGCCCGGTGATACACTTGTACTTTTTGGGGACGAGGAAAGAGGTATCGCAATACCGCCTAAATCGGCTTTTAATGAGCTTTTCGGTGTAGCTTTCAACGGAAAGGACGTTGATAACGAATGAAAAAAGCAGCATTTTTCTGCATTCCTGCACACGGTCACACAAATCCTATGTTACCTGTTGCGGCGGAGATGGTCAAACGTGGAAATAAAGTGCGTTTTTACTCGTTTGATGAGTTCAAAGAGAAAATCGAAAAAACAGGTGCAGAGTTTATCTCATGCGATAAGTTTTTGCCTGAACTCACCAACTCCGAAAAAGAAAAATTGAAAAAAGTATCTCAAACCGAAATGAGTATACAAGATATTCGTATAACTCTTAAAATGAATGATTTTCTTGAAAAGGAGTTCAAGGAGTTTCAGCCCGATGTTGTATACACGGATTCCGTGTGCTTTTGGGGCAAACTCAACGCCTGGAAATTCAATGTGCCTATGGTCGTTTCGACAAGCACGTTTGCTTTCAATCAGATGTCCTCGCAGTATATGAAGAACTCCCCGAAAGAACTCGCAGATATGATATTCGGCTTGCCGAAAATCACAAAGGAACTTAAAACACTTGAACCTTTCGGCTATCATGTAAAAAACACGCTGTCGCTTGTGCAGAGTGACAATGATACAGACAGTATCGTGTATACATCGGAGAATTTCCAACCGTATTCCGAAAGCTTTTCAGACCATTACAAATTTGTGGGACCGTCCGTGTTTTCAAAAGTCCTCCCCGACAAGACAAAAGACCGTTCGCTTGTATATATCTCAATGGGCACGGTCATAAACGATAAGCCTGATTTTTACAGCAAGTGCATATCTGCACTTAAAGACATGGAGATTGATGTGATAATCTCATGCGGAAATGTCGTTTCACCGTCACAATTCGGTGAACTGCCCGAAAATATCAAGATGTATCCTTATGTAAACCAACTAGACATACTCTCAAAAGCGGATGTGTTTATTACTCACTGCGGAATGAATAGCGTTTCGGAAAGTCTGTACATGGCGACACCTATGGTACTTTATCCCCAGACGGGCGAACAGTATGCCGTTGCAAGACGTGCCAAAGAGATAGGTGCCGGCGAAATGCTTACAGATGACAGCATTCAGGGTATTGCAAAAGCCGTTAAGACTGTTTTAAACAAAAAGGATTATGCACAAGCCGCTGATAAGTGCAGTAAAGATTTTCGTTCCTGTTCGGGCACGGCAGGGGCAGCAGAATTTATCGAAAACGCTCCCAACAAGTCAAACGGTTATGACTTTCTCAAAGAGGTAAATAAAGCAAGCGGTAAATTCAATGCTGTATATTGGCTAATTGCCGTAATTCTGATAGTGCTTTTCGGGCTTTTCGTTACATGGAAATTTGTATGGATAATAGGCTTGGTGGCAGGCATTTTTTTCTATCCTGTGGGGAAAGCAGTGCAAAAGAAAATATACAAGTCAATGGCTGCTAAAAAATTCAACAGATAGGACATAAGTAGTGCGGTTTACTGATCGCACTACTTTTTTTATCGGAACAAGAGTATAAAAGCCGGTGCAACTCCGGCGGTTCCGCAAAATATTAGGAAAATAAAAGGTATGAAAATAGGTCTTTGGTCTGATAGCCATAACTTTCCTAATCTCCCGATTATGAAGTTGTCGGCATATCATAAATCTATCGGTGATGATGCTGAACTCTACGATCACACAAAACATTATGACTTGGTGTATGCTTCAAAAGTGTTCAGCTTCTCTCCCGATATTGACAGTGTTTATCCTGTGCAGGCTGATGAGGTACGCAAAGGCGGTACGGGCTACTGTATCAGCGTTATAAATGGCAGAGAAGTCTATGACAAGTCAAAGGATAGTATGCTCCCCAAAGAGATTGAACATATCTATCCTGACTATTCTCTCTATCCTGATTACAGCTATGCAGTCGGTTTTCTGACAAGAGGTTGTCCCCGACAATGCGGTTTCTGTGTTGTCGGTAAAAAAGAGGGTTGTTTCTCCCGTCAGGTTGCTGACCTTGATGAATTTTGGAGAGGACAGCAGGAAATAAAACTTCTTGATCCTAATCTGCTTGCCTGTCCTAAACACGAAGAAATCTTACAGCAGCTATCTTTCTGCAAGTACAGCTTTATCGACTTCACACAAGGCTTGGATATTCGCTTGATAAACAAGGATAATGTCTATTGGCTGAACAAGTTGAAAATCAAGAACATACATTTTGCGTGGGACAATCCCCGACAGGATTTGACAGAACACTTCAAAACCTTTTCGGAGCTTACCAATGTCAAAGATGTCAGGAGAAAAACCGTCTATGTTCTGACAAACTATAACAGTACCATTGAGGAGGACTTATATCGGATATATACTTTGCGTGACTTGGGTTATAGCCCTTATGTAATGATCTACCAAAAAGAAGCCTGTGATAAAAAGCACAGGGAAATTCAAAGGTGGGTAAACTGCAAATTTATCTTTCATAGCGTGAAACGCTTTGAGGATTACAAACCAAATTACAAATAACAGTACGGGATGTTCGTACTTATTCAGGCTGTTCATCTGAACGGCTTTTTTTATTTCACTTAAGGAGATACCATACAATGAAGGCGTTTTTTAAACTGAACAACAGTATTCTCGATAGCGGTCTTACACCAAACGAATTGAAGGTAGCTGTATGCCTTTATAGCTGCGTTTTCAATAATCGCTGTGTCGTGCAGATAAAGCAGGCTACGATTGCTCAGAAGTGCGGAATAAAGAAAATAGAAACAGTCGGAAATATCATTTGTCAGCTTCAAAGAAAAGGCATAATAGAGCGTGTGAGCCGTCCGCATAAGACCAAGTGTCGGCTCGGAACTTACATTTACAAGCTGAAAGAGATCGCTTCAAAAGGTTTCTTCAAAATGAAAAGGCACATTCTTGAAAAGCTGAACGGTGTTCAGCTCAGAATGTACCTTTTTGTATGCAGGGCAGTAACAAAGAAAAATGATATGTGGAACAGCTTCAATGACATATCCCGTGCCTTACAGATCGTCAGGCACTTATCGAAACAATTACAGAACTTCTTGCAGAAAGATCATCTTCCGATAGCAGCGAAAAGCCTGAATTGCCCGAAGCACCGATAACACCTCCGGCAGAAATAATTTCAAATCCTGCGGAACAGCCTTTCTCCCCAAGCAAAATTGAAAAAATGCCTTTTGCCATATTTCTCTTTTCTGAATGTTTTTGTTTTTTTGGTGAGCGAAGCGATTTTTTGATTTTGCATTTTTGCAAAATCTGAGGGGTGTGGGAACTTCACTACCAAGCTGATTTGTAAAGCACCACGCTTTACAAAATCTATGCTTGTTACTCCCCTGATGCTGCAAGTCATATACTTGTAAAAAAGCGGATTGGTAACAATAAGAAAAATCGAAAGGAGTGAAAAGTTATATGGACCGGGAAAAGAAAACAGTAGAAATTTGCGTAAGAGTTACACCGACAGAGAAAAAAGAATTGCAAGAAAAAGCGGATGCCGTACATCTGAGCCTTTCAAGATATTTGGTAAAGTCAGGATCAGACCATAAGATGCTCCAGACACAAAACATCGCAAGGCTGATTTATGAGATCAGGAAAATCGGAATAAACATCAATCAGATAGCTCACGTTGTTAACGGGCAGAGATTTATTCTCAGGAGCGATCTGGTTTCTCTTAATCGTCATATGGATGCGGTTGTTGAAATAACAAAAAAGATACTCAAGGCAACTTACGACGAAAAGGAAGCGAATATAAAAACGCTTGAAAGAAAAATCGACAAGCTCATGGAGAGGGTGGATGTTTATGGCAACGGTTAAATCGGTAAAGTCCGCGATAAAATCTTCTGACTATGTTGCAAAGTCGATCTCCTACATTCTCTCGCCGGAAACAAAAAACGGAAGTGAAAAATGCGTGCAGTCAAGTTTTATCAACTGCTGCTATAACAGTGTAAACGGTCTTGTGACTGAGTTCGATATCACAAGATTTGCATATCACAAGAATGATAAAATCTTAGCGCACCACTATGTTCAGAGCTTCTCTCCTAATGAGAATATTTCGCCGGAGCTTGCTCATAAGATCGGCGAGGAATTAGCGGAATGTGTTGCACCGGGATTTCAGTTAATAGTTGCAACTCATGTTGACCGAGACCATATACATAATCATTTTCTGATAAACTCTGTCAGCTTGGAAACCGGAAGTAAGTGGCTCGGCAATCAGGCAACGCTTAAAAATCTGCGTGAACAAAGTGACAGGATTTGCAGACAATACGGCTTATCTGTGATTGATGAAACGACAGAACTGCGTGGTATAGATCAGGCAACGCAGAAATTAGCAGAACAAGGAAAATCCTGGAAGGTAGAATTGTGCCATGCGCTCGATGAAGCGAAAAAACTTTGTTATAGTAAAGATGCGTTTATTGAATTTATGCGGAATAAAGGGTTTATCATTACCCGATATACTGACAGACATATAACCTTTCAGAAAATCGGAGAGGAAAAGAAGATCAGAGCAGATACTCTTGCAAAGCAATTCGGTGATTACTACAAAAAAGAAAACCTGGAAAGGATAATGGGTTTCTATTCAATTCCGAAGCCTTTGACACCAAGAGAAGCGCCGAAGCCGCAGAAGTCTTTTGTCAGTGAATTTGAAAAATACGAAAAAGTGTATTTTCAGAAAAATCCGCCTCCGGTAAAACCTATTGAAGCAGCAACAATGAAACTGCTGATAAAAAACTCAACCAAACCGCTTTTTTATCTTCTGTTGGTGCTCGCTAAGATAATGCTTCGCAGAAAAGACAGAAACGGTCTTGACCGCAGATATTTTACACTTCACACAAAACTTAAACCTCAGAAGCGGTATAAAACAAAAAAGGCTGATGCTGAGAAAATCATGGATAGGTTTGATGACAAACCGCATGATGTAGGCAATATTCCATACCGTACACTCATCAATTCGCCTGGTGAAAACTGCCGTATAAAGCTTGATTTGTCGTTGATTCCAAAGCTGTACTCATACCCGTTTTTCTTTTCTGTCAGAATATTCAGCAACTACGCTGTAGTGACCGTCAAAGAAAAAGATAAGCATCTTTTAGAGAAAGCATTGGAAATTGAAAACCAACAGATCACAGAAAAGCATAGTCGTTATTTCAATCCATTAGCTGATTACAAAGAAATGAAAAAGCGGGCAGAGTTTCTTGGTGTGAAGGTTGAGTTTCTGATGATAGATGAGAATGATATTGATAAGCTTACGAAAGAGAAAGAGCGCTATGTTGCGTTTGCACCGGAGAACGGAAAGATCAAGCTTGCATTTCTTCATCAGAATAAGGATTATGTGCTGCACTGTCTTTATCCTGACAAGAATCAAGAAGAGAGTGACGATCTGTTTTCTGTAACAAGAAACTCAAAGGTCAATACAAGGCTGAAATCTGAAGCAGCATTGGGCGGTAAACAGATGCGTTACAGGACGCTCACAAGAACAGAAGTTGAGGAGCTGCATAAACAAACCGGTGGTCAGGAGATGTTCGCGGTATTCAGCAAAAGCGAAAACGGGCAGGAAGAAAAATACAATGTTGCATTCAAGGAGGAGGATGAGGGGAGGATAGACACGATTCTGAGCAGTTCAAATAAACCAACGCTCAGAAGATAATTTCACCTAAGGAGATCACACTTATGTTCAAAATATTAAAAACAGTAAAGACCATTGAGGATGGTCATACTTAGAAAGGTGAAAATAGCATGATGTACGAAGTCACAATTTACGAAAAATCAAGTCTCACACTGGAAGAAGCAGCAGCGTATTTTAATATCGGCATTAATAAAATCAGAGAAATATCTGACAGCGACAAATGCACCTTTGTTCTGTGGGTAGGAAACAAAAGACTTATTAAACGCAAGCTGTTTGAAGAATATCTTTTAAGGAAACACTGATTAAATCAAAAATATAATTCTATATTAGAATAATGAATTATAATAGACAATGACTATGCTATAATAAAGATATAAATAAAAAGC
>CADACB010000058.1 GCA_902786345.1 uncultured Ruminococcus sp.
CTTCAGTTTTTTTCCAACATATTTATGAAGATAATCATCGTAAACAAAAGAAAAGTTAAAATTCACGTGAAAATAGAAGTCATTCTTATCATCATACATTAAAAATCTATCATAGGATGTACCCGGTAAAGAGACTATACATTTTCCACAAGCTGCACGAATATTTTCTTCTTTGAATTTTTTGACGGAATACGATATGTTGCCATACCTCTCGGATAATGCTCTATCAGCGTAATGTTTGCTTAACAAGTAATATCCTATTTTGAACAGCAGTGTAACAACGATAACAATGGCAACGATGATCAATATACGGTTTCTTATTTTATGTTTTTTATCCTGCATATAAATAATCACTCACAATCAATTATACTCATTTCACATTTTTCAGCCGGAATATGCTAAATAAATCCTTACTTTATAGCCACCTCACAAAATTAAATAGCAGATAATAAGATTGGAAACAGGAATAAAGGAAAAACAAACGGGATAAACGATACTACAGCATTCACTATCAGTCTGACATATACATCATTTTTAGAATATTTTTTTTCATTTAGTTTATGCACTATGATATTTACAGCAACTGTCGCACCAATAATCAGAAAGAATACCAATGTATTTATAATAATGAATTTTGAGTATACACCTATTTGTATAGCTTCATGATTGCTCAAACTACGAATATATTCATTTCTTCCAAGTATGATACTGTCAAAAACGATAATCATTGTCAACAAAATCGTATTTGCTGCACTTAATATTATGATAGATAAATTGATTTTCACTGTTTTTTTCATATACCTCTCCTTTCCTTAGATAAGTATGCCAAAAATTGCAGACAGGAAATTTATAGCTAATATATATTTTATATACTCTGAAAATTGAATATCTTTATTCTTTTTAATGTATCTATAGATAAATATATTCATTGTCAGATATACACCAAAAAAAACAAACATATGTATATATATTACGTACAACAATCCATATGCATCACTATACCAGTATTCTTTAGGTCGGACACTACTCATAGAAAGCAGAAGAAATAAAGAAAATATAAATTTTCCTATTAGCCATCCTAATATAAAGTTACATACACCGGGAATAATATATATTTTTTTCATTTTTTCCTCCTGATTTTTTAGAAACGTACATTTTTCAGCGCCGTTACATAATCAACATAACAGCAGGAAACGTAAGAAAGGTCAGAAGAAACGGTATCAAGGATATAACCACATCAGTTATAAACCTTACCGAAAGCTCGTATGAATCATACTTCTTTTCATTTTTTCCATACTGTATAATATTAATCACTATTGCAGCTAAAACAAGCAATACAAAAGCCGATATATTCAGTTTTATATATGTCAAATATACACCGTTTATAACAGAACTCCTGTATTCCAGACTTCCAAAATATCCGTCCGTTCTCAGCACTATACTTTCAACAATTGTAATACCTATCATTATAATCATATTTATAAGGCTGAAAAACATAATAGGCTTATCTGATTTTGACAACAGCTTTTTCATATAACCATCCCCCATATAAAGAACTCAGCTATGTTTATGACAATCAATAAGACAATCGGTATAAGAGTTGGCACTGATACTGTCTTAATATATTTTAACCAATTGTCCTGCGAACGTTTTTTTATAAACTTATAGAAAAACAAATTAACCAGCAGATATACCGAAGCCCAAAAAATTATCAGAAAATAATATCCGAACAGGAGGCCCACAGCATCCTTAATCCACGGTGATTTTCCCTGAAAACTATATAAGTTTCCCGTGAAGACTTTAAACGTAAATACAAAAAAGCTTATTATCAAGCCAAATATAAAATTGCATATTGTAGGAATAAAGTATAATTTTTTCATTTCAATTCACCCCCTAAAAAACAGAGTCTGCGGCAGTTTCATCAGAAGAACGGATGAAGCAAAAACAATGCACTGAAAAACGGAACATAGGCAATATAGAAAACAAGAGCCGCTGTAGATTTCATTTTCTTTTTTACAACAACTGTTATTTCAGCAACCAGCTCTGCTAAAAATATTGGTACGAGCCACAAAAGATTGTGATAATATTCCCGAACATCTGAATATATACGTTCTCTTGATGTAAACTCACGCTGTGCATACTCACCAATCTGATGTAAATATGTCAGACAAAATGCCGAAACAACAGCAGCATTTATCACAAACATTATGATAATCACTGCAATTATGATCATACTTGCTTTTTTATCAAAAGACATCGGGACTTTGATTTTCTTATCTGTTGCCGCAAAATATATATAATTCACCAACAGCAATATCAAAGCCGCAATGCATACCGCAAGGGTCAGCTTATAATACTGACTTTTAAAAAAGCTTATACATCCGCTTGTATCGGAATATTTAAGGTATTCACCTCTTCCGAAAACAGAAATATCAAAAGATGCGTCTACGGATACATATATGACATAAACCAAAATAAATAATATCATAATAACAGATGCGTTTAAGATGGTTAAATTAAGCGATCTGCGTTTATCCATAAAATCACCTCTACTAAACATTTAAATAGTTTAATATATTTTTTGATTCTTCAGGCAGGTTTCTGATGTCGTGATCATCACTGACTACTTCATCTGTTCTGACATAAACCACAAAATCATTTTCCTGCTTCTGCTTATCCGTAAACACAGATCTTATACCTTCAAATGATGGCATAAGTATAGAACTCACCTTTACCTCATTAGAACCTACTATCTCATAGTGGTCACCATACTTACCCACAACATATTCCTCAGCTATAACCGAATATTTTTCCAATATTCGGTTATAGGAATCTTTTTCAACAAAATAAGCAATAGCATACAGCACACCAAAAATGCACTCCGGAATAACAACAAACAAGACAAACAAAAGACTCAGAATAGAAAGCACTTTACTTTGAGATATAAATTTTATAAGCTTTTTCATAAGGGTTACCTCAAAATATAACCGCACAAGTACGGGTAAATCCCCTTGTGCGGTTATATCTTTAATTTACAGTATCAGATAAGCCTCAACAAAAAGGAAACATCCTATTAATACAAACGGTATGATTGATATAAGCATATTAATATTTCTTCGCGTCAGCTGCTTGCGTTCGTCATACAACTGCTTATTCTTTTTGAACTGCATTACATTTACAACAATTGCCGCCGCTGTCATTACTGCAAATATCAGCATAAAGCTCAATATGTACATAGAATATACCCCGTCATTTTTTTGCCGATGCGTAATTGAGCGACGAAAAATATTCATTGTTTCTTATCAGCAGATTTCCGAAGAATATTACTGCAAGTCCAATGGCAAGCTCAGAAAGACTGCATATTACAATCATAAGGTCAAAATGCTTTTTTGTTTTTTTCATAAATATCTACCTCTTTTGTCAGACATCCCTAAATACTCAGTATCGAACAGGATATTGGAAGAAACGACAGCACAATTGGAATTACCGTTACTGAAACATACATCAGCATATAAGTGCGGAATGTTATATCAGGCTTACCCTCTTTAACATAGCTGTAGCCCTTTAGGTTGACAGCTATAAATATCAGCACGCTTACAAAAAGACAAACGTAAAATAATGCTGTCATAGAAAGTGCATCAGCCTGCCAGTCTTTTGGTACAACAGCTGTTGTCATAAGCGATACTGAAATAAGCAGTTTTATTCCGACTGCAAACACCGTTCCCATTATCAGATTTATTATTAACGGCAGTATTCGTTTTTCTTGTTCCATATTTACCTCCTTGATAAGCCTTTCCTTTAAACATCCTTGCCTCGTCTTATATCACAACAAGATTTTTTAACACTGCATATTATCATTATTGTGATTGCAGCTGAGTGTTTAAATCTGTTCCGTTTTCTGTTTGGGTATAGTTGAGCTGTGTCTGACCGTTTATCTGTACCTCGGTTATATCAATATC
>CADACB010000059.1 GCA_902786345.1 uncultured Ruminococcus sp.
CTCTGTGACTGCGGGTAGAATTATTGTGGAGATAAAGAATAAAATCAAAGTCAGCCAACTGTTTCTTCTTAACCCTATAAATCCTGTATCAATATTTGGAAAGATGTTTTCCAATGCAATTGTTATTCCAAATGCAAGCATAAACCCCAGAAGAGTCAATCCAACTTGTTCCCAATACTTTTTTCCACTCTTAAAACTGAGAAACCAATCTTTAAGATTAAGATCTCTCTTCAAAATAAAATAAATAAAGAGACATACATAAAACAAGCAATTGGTATATATGATATATTCTTTAGGTACCAAAAAACATGAAATGATGAAGAATATCTCAAAAATTATGGGTATGCTGTTTTTCTTAACATAGTTCTTTATCATAAATTTGCCCCTTCATAAATTCCGATTTGAATTTGAAATAATCTAAGGCTATTATAGCACACCATAGGTTGTTAGTAAAGCCCTCCAAAAGCCTGATAAACAGTGGATTTTTCGCAGTTTGCTCACCTTATGCAGACATAGGATTTCACATTTTATTATATGGTTCCCGACAGCTCGCAAGGGCAAAGTTAAGGGAAAGAAAAACTGATAACAGGTTATAACAAAATGTGGCAATCGGGGTGCTTGTGATATATGTGCGAATATATTTTTGGAGGATTCTATAATGAAACACAATTTTGAAATCAGCTATACACAACAGGGCGATTATCTGTTGCCCGACCTGAGATTACCCGAACAGCCAAAGGTAGAAATCGGGATAAGGGGGTGCGGGTCTCCGGTGGAGACCTCTGCCGCAGGCAGAAGCACCGACCGAGCCGACAGGCGAGACAGCGGCATTTACGGTATATCGAGCAGCACCACAAAATCCGTTATACCAATCTGCTGACGAGCTGTAAGCTGACCGCTTACATTGCTGACATTAACGAGCAGGCAGAGAATATGTTCTTTCGGTTAGTAAAACAACTCGCCGAAAAGGAAGGCGTAACCGAACAGCTCAAAGCGGACAATCAAATGCTGTGGGTTGCGAAAATGAATAATATCCGCAACCGTGCAACGGAGATTGTAAATACAGAGTTGATTTATACTTGATAAGCATAGCCGTCAAGTGGGATAATTCCTGCTTAGCGGCTGTTTTTTTATTGCTATTGATTCATTTTTATGTTAGAATTTAGATATGAATTTAGAAATAAAATGATAGAAAGGTTGAGTAAAATGCAATATATCAAAGCCACAGCAGACAACATTGAAATCATATATGAAATTGTTCAAAAAACTATCAAGACAATATATCCCAATTACTATCCCGATACGGTTGTGGACTTTTTCTGTGAGTTACACAACAAAGCAAATATCAAAAAGGATATTGAAAAAGGAATCCTTGGTATTTTAACCGTAAATGGTGTTATTGTCGGAACCGGATGTTGTGACGCCAATCACATCACACGCCTTTTTGTTCTTCCCGAATATCAAGGAAAAGGCTACGGCAGTTTCATAATGAACTGTTTAGAGAAGGAAATATCTGAAAAATATAAAACGGCAATTCTTGACGCGTCATTATCTGCAAGCAAGCTTTATGAAAAAAGAGGATATAAAACCGTAGAACACTGCACTTTGAATTGTGATAATAACAGAGTTTTGGTTTACGAGATAATGGAAAAGCCATTGCCAAAAATAACTTCATCCATCAATTATAACGGAAAAATATTTGTTCCGAAAATCAATTCCGAGAACGGAGAAGTGAATGATAAAACCGTTTTTTTCTTATCATCAAAACGGAGATGTCCTTTCCGCAGATTATTCGGGCGGTGGGATTATTCAAGGTTTTATGATCGGAACCGTATCAAAAAACGGAGAGTTGAATTTTCATTATCAACACATAAATACTGACCGTGTAATAAGAATCGGAAAATGCCACAGTGTGCCTCATATTACGGAAAACGGGAAAACAGAGCTTTACGAAGAATGGCAATGGCTAAACGGCGACAAGTCCAAGGGCTCATCGACTGTTGTAGAACAGTAAAAAACGATTTAAGGATATTTTATACTCAATTATAAGGGACTTATAATTGAACATCACTTTTGAAAAATGGAAAGCACAAGATAACCACTAAGCTTTTAATTCTCAATGGACACATAAACAGAGCGTTTTAAAGTCTAAAAGCGTGATATATCTAGTTAAGAATAGCCGACAGAGCTTTCATTTTGAAAACTCTGTCGGCTTTGTCGTGCTATCTTTCTCTGTCTTGGGAATGGCGGTTGTGGGTGCGGCGCTGTTTGCTCTCCGCTTGAAGCTGTCTGAGCCTGTTTCTCACGCTCTGTTTTTTGGGCGGTGAGGATTGCTTGTGGGGAGCTTGGTTGGATTTCACCTTGCGCTCCCATTCGGACAGGTCACGGTGGTATTGCTCGACAATCTCGGTCGCTTTTTTGAAAGCGGCTATAAACACCTCTGCGTCGGGATAGCCGTCGTTCTGCAAAATCGTCGGGATTGCGTCCATCTTGCAGTCGGCGAATCGCCGCCGCTTCGTCCTGCAACTCTTTCTTTTTTGCCGGTGTAACTCTTACGCAGATTTCTGCTGTTTTCTTTTCCCGGTCCATATAACTTTTCACTCCTTTCGATTTTTCTTATTGTTACCATCATCAAACTTCCTGAAAAAAGCCGATTTTTTACAAGAATACGACTTGCAGCATCAGGGGAGTAGCAAGCATAGATTTATGCTATACTTCGTATATCGAAATCGCTTGGCGGTGAAATCCCCGCACCCCTTTTCGTTTTGCCGATCTGCAAAATCCTGAAATCGCTTCGCTCACCATAAACAAAAAACTCTTAAACTCTCGGTTTGCTTCTTCTATGTTTTTTCGATTTTTACGAAGTAGGGCAGAGTTGTATTTTGCAAAATATGTGTAATTTTTAATCTTTCTCATTTTGTAACTTATAGCAACTTCTGAAAATACCGTCAGAAGAAAAAATTGAAAAAGCTATTCAATGAGGAATTTTTATTTATTGTTGAGCAAGGTTGCAAGAATGTATGTGCCTGAGGATTTTGCAACCTTGCAAGGTTGCAAATTTTCCTAATACATACAATGTTGCAATGTTACTTTGACAGTTGCCAAAACCAAGCGTTTTTCTTTTTGAATGATTTAATATTCAGATTCTTCTTTGCATCATTTAATGTTCTACTGCCAATATCTCTGTAACTTGCCTGCTGTTGAATTATTTTCTGCGTTTTTGGTGTTCCGTCAGAAAGAAACTCCTTTAAAAACTTTTCCGCTTTTTCTATTTTTGAAACACTGCTTGTGCCATTGAGAAGATCATCAACAGAAATATCGTATTTCCCTATAAAACGAAAACCAGTTTCTTTATTAAGTTCAAAAGCTATTGGTTCGCCCTCAGGTGCAAGGCTGCTTTTTGTCGGAGCCATTACCCTTATTGTTGGATTATCTTTTACTCTGCCAACCAACAGAACGCTTCTCGCCGCTGCCTGAATATCTACTGAGCCTAAACCTCTGTAAGACGCTTTCAGACCTGTTGCTTTATTGAGATGACCTATAAGCAC
This sequence comes from uncultured Ruminococcus sp., assembly GCA_902786345.1. Taxonomy (GTDB): domain Bacteria; phylum Bacillota; class Clostridia; order Oscillospirales; family Acutalibacteraceae; genus UBA1213. The sequence goes on from CADACB010000059.1 coordinate 3,549, forward strand.
AATAGCACAGTTATACTTTTCAGCAACAAGTTTTAAATGTGTCATCAGATCTCTTATTTCATTTGGTCTATTCATATCAACGCTTCCTCCGATGTATGCCTGAATCGGATCAAGGATAACCAATCTTGCATTTGTCATCTTTATTGCATCTTCAAGTCGATTGTCTGTTAGCGATAAACGACACTTACTTTCATCAATAGCAGTAACCATGTCTTCTTTTGCATTTGCAGCAGCCAGTCGAGGCTTTATGGTATCAGAAAGTCCATCTTCTGCCGTCTGATAAATTATATCTATCGGATCAGAATCTTTGTCTGTTTCGGGTAATTTATCTCCCCTTGAAAGAATAGCAGCTAAATTCAGCACGAGGGCAGTTTTGCCTTCTCCCGGATCACCCTGTATAATTGTTATCTTTCCGTATGGAATATACGGATACCAAAGCCATTCAACCTCTGTTGCTTCTACATCTGCCATGTTTATCAGTTTTAATTCCGGTTTTTTACTCATTCGTTTTGTACCTCCGTTTTCTTACAGACATTAGAATCAGCCTGTATGTCAATCCATTCCATTAACTTATCAGTTGAGATAAGCCACTTCTTGCCCACACGAAAGCTTGGAAAGCCTTTTGAGCGTATGAGCTTGTAGCAAAACGTCAGTGAGATCCCCATTGCTTCAGCTAATTCTTGCGGTGTGAGCAACTGCGGCAGATTTTTTAGTTCTTCTTTGTTTAGCATAAATACTCTCCTTTTTTCTAAAAATCTATAAATCAAAATATAGTTAGTTTTATATTTTGATTTATATTTAGTTTAGCACAGGTAAGCGTGCTTGTCAATCAAAATATTAATATTTTATTATTTTGATTTTAATTTGATTGAATTTTGTTATCTTATCCTGTATAATATAATTTAAGCAATACTTTAGGAGCACGAAATGAATAAGTATAAGTTTTATATCAGAGATAATAAAGAATATTTTGAAATATGGGAAGATGAAACCTTATTAGATCATAGGGAAAACTATGCAACTTATTCTCTATGTGATTTAGTTTCTAATCGTGAAACGGAATATACGGATATTTTCTTTTGGATAAAACAGAACTATAATTATATAAGAAGCTTGGTCGAACACAAGGGGAATCCGAGATATGAACCGCATGCGTGTCCCCATAGCCTCATGTCTTTTGGAAACATTTTTTGGTTTTACTATTATTCAATAGATTATCTGTTTGATAATGATTTGCTTGAAACCTATGACAAAAACACATGGATAACATACGGTTATGCTGAAACGAAAGAAACCGGAACTATTAGTGAAATAGAAAATCTGTATTCTTTGGCACATAGATATATTTATAACGCAATAGAGGGCAAACAAGAAATGATTGATACTCCGGTTATTAATCATACACTTGATGTCGGCATTGAAATTATAGATGGTGTATTGTGTAAAGTCTTATATCCGAAAAATATATGTGATATTCTTTACTTTCTGGTATACCACCTTATAGATCATGATATTTCATACAAGATTTGTAAACGCTGCTTAAAACCATTTCCTTGCTTTATCAACAAACACACAAAATTTTGTGACAGGTATGATTCATTATTAAAGCAGACTTGTCGGGGAAATGGGCTTGATTATTCCGAACATGACACATATATTGATAGAAACACTGCAAAAACAAGAGATTCATTATTAAAGATATTTGATTCCGCCTATTCAAAGCAGAGAAGAAAACTCAAAGCCAAGCTGATAGACAAAGACGATTTTAAGAGATGGTCAGCCAAAGCAAGAAAAATGAGGGATAGGTGCATCAATTTCGAGATCTCATTTGATGATTTTGTTCAGTGGTTAGTTGAAAACGAGGATAACTATATGGAAGAAGAATAACTATTTGTAATGACTGAATAGATTGAAAACAAAATAAATGGGACTTCAAGTCCCAGATAACAACAAAAATGCCGTGTTTCCCAATGACAGAACAGGAAACACGGCTAAATAATTATAATATGATATTGATAATTTACAAAAACTGATATATAATAATATCAAATCACGATTTACTAAATCAACGGAAACGCTGCGTGAATTCTGCAAGGGCAAACGGCATATTTTCTATTCCTGCCGTGAGGTTTCGGATAAATTGCAGCTCCGCAGTTTTTCGGAAAAGCTGCTGAAAGAGAACATTCCTGCGGCAAGCTATATTAAAGAGTTTGCGGACTGGGAAACGGCTCTGAAAAGCGTTCTTGACCTGCCTTACGGTGATGAAAAGAAGCTGCTTATCATAGACGAGTTCCCTTATATGTGTCGCGGAAACGAGAGTATCCCGTCTGTTCTGCAAAACCTGTGGGACGAGCTGTTCAAGGACGAAAATATAATGATCGTGCTTTGCGGCAGTGCTATGAGCTTTATAGAAAAAGAGCTGCTTGCGGAGAAGAATCCGCTTTACGGCAGGGCTACGGGTATTTACAAAATGGAAGCCATGTCCTTTTATGATGCGGTGCAGTTCTTCCCTAACTATACCGACAGAGATAAGATAATAGCCTATTCCATACTCGGCGGCATTCCGCATTATCTGCGGCAGTTTGACGCAGACTTGCCTTTGGAGGAGAATATCAAGCGTAATATCCTGACAAAGGGCTGTGTGCTGTACAGCGAGGTGGAGTTCCTGCTTCGTCAGGAGCTTCGGGAAACACCGCTTTACAATTCTATCATTGAGGCTGTGGCAGCGTATATCTGAAAAATCTGATTGAGCTTGAAATTATCAAGCGTGAGTTTTCCGTTGATGACGGCATGAAGGAGCGGGCAAATACCAATCGGGGGCTTTACCGCCTGACAGACAACTTTTTCCGCTTCTGGTATGCCTTTGTATTCACCAATTATTCCGAGCTTGAAAGCGG
>CADACB010000060.1 GCA_902786345.1 uncultured Ruminococcus sp.
AAATAATCAAAAGAACCACAGATAGTACAGATAATAATACCTACACGAAATTGTTTAAGTGCTATCGAGTGGGAATAAATTTCTAAAATAGAATTATAACCAGCGCCGCCAAGTAGGATACCCTCCTGCTTGGCGGCTTTTTGTGGATTCTGCAAGTAAAAATATCTGCGACTATTTGTAAAATATACTTGACATAATGATAATGATATGATACAATATGCTTGTGATGATAGTTGTCAAAATCATCTGAGAGGAGTGTTTTTTGTGTTAGACAATGTTCTGTTCCCGATTATCATTGCGGTTGTTGTGGTTTTGTTTGTCGCAATTGCCTGCTTGTTTAGAAACAAGAAAGCAAATTATGATGAACGCCAGCTTTTGGCTAGAAATGCCGCTTACAAGGGTGCGTTTTTCTTTTTGATTGTGTATAGCTTCACCTGCGGATTGTTGCGGATTTTTGATGTCAAATGGGCGGATACCTCTATACAAATGTTTCTCGGAATCATCATATCATTTGCGTTATTCTTGGCTATATCTATTCTAAAAGACGCGTTTTTTTCAAACTCGCAGAAACGAAATATGCAATCTATTATTTCTTTTTTCTCGTCCGGAATCGTAAGTGTTATGTTTTTCCTGTCGGGACTTGGTAAAGGAGATGTGTTATGGAATAACAGTGGGCTCTCTATCCTCGCTTTGTATTTGGTTTCTTCGGTCTGTTTTATTGCTTTGGGAATCCTCGCAGTTATTAAAATTATTTTGGAAAAACGCGGAACGGAGAAGTAAATGAAAAACCTGAGACTAAAAAGCGCACGCGCCGCGCTCGATCTTTCACAGCAGCAGCTTGCCGAAAAAGTAGGTGTGAGTCGGCAAACAATCAACGCGATTGAAAAAGGGGATTATAACCCAACAATCAAGCTATGTATCGCTATTTGCCGTACACTCGGAAAAAACTTAGACGATTTATTCTGGGAATCGGAATAAAATTCTAATTAGGAATTATAATGACAGCCGCCAAGTGGGATAATCTCCTGCTTGGCGGCTTTTTCTTGAAATTGACAAAATACAAAGAATATGCTATAATACGACAGACAGGAGGGTTGCGTTTTGAAAAGATATGTTATTGCCGTATAAGCATTGGCTATTCGGTATCGTTTGAATATTTTATAGCCATTGCTTACCCTAAAGCATTTCAATTTTTAGGAGGCAACAATGAGCTATATCAAGGCAGACGATGTGCTGCCGCAGAACATTATTAAAATCATTCAGCAATACATTGACGGGGAAAATATTTATATTCCCAAGAAGGACGGCTCCCGCGTCGATTGGGGAGCGAAAACAGGCGTTAAAAAAGAGTTGCGCCGACGAAACGCTTTGATTTATCGGGAATACCTTGACGGCGAGACAGTTTCGGTATTGGCAAGTCGGTATTACCTTTCCGAAAAATCCATTCAGCGCATTATCCGTGAAATGAAAACTTGTGAGTCTGCTTAGTGCAGGCTCATTCTTTTTTATAATGGTTTTCAAGGTTGATTTACAGCGGAATGCGTGATATGATGATGTCAGTAAATCGAAAGGGTGTTTACAATGGATAAATATAAATACATCACGCTTCGTGAGCGTCCGGAATTAAAGGATACAGCCGCCAAGTGGTTTTGTGAAAAATGGAACGTACCTGTTACCGCTTATCTCGAATGTATGGAGGATTATCTAAGCGGTAATACCGAATATGGCTGGTACCTATGCCTTGACGGAGATCAAATCATCGGCGGTTTGGGCGTTATTCAAAATGACTTTCACGAGAGAAAGGATTTATTTCCGAACGTTTGCGCCGTCTATACGGAAAGCGAATACCGAAAGCAGGGGATCGCAGGAAAGCTCTTGGATTTGGCGGTGGAGAATTTGCGGTCAAAGGGAATTTCGCCGGTTTATCTCGTGACCGACCACATCGGCTTTTATGAGCGATACGGCTGGGAATTCTTTTGTATGATTCAAGGCAGTGATCCCGAGCCGTCAAGAATGTATGTACACTATTAAATGAAAGGATAACACTATGTTCAAAATAGAAACAGATAGATTGATGATTACAGAATTTACGCCGGATATGGCGCAGTCGGTTCACGAAAACTCACTTGACGAGGATAACCGCCGTTTTGTTCCCGACGAGGTTTTTGAAACCGTCGAGGACGCTTCGGAAACAATTGAATTTCTTATGTCGCGGTACGGCGGCTGCGAGGGGCCGTTTGTATATCCCGTGTTGCGTAAGGATAAAACCAACATAGGTTATGTGCAGGCTGTTCCGCTTGATGGCGGCATATGGGAGATCGGTTATCATATCGGCGCTAAATATACAAAGCACGGTTACGCTACAGAAGCCGTAAGTGCTTTTCTGCCTGTCATTATGGAAAGAATCGGTGTAACAAAAATGGCGGGAATCTGCCTTGCCGACAACATCGCTTCGCAAAAGGTAATGGAAAAATGCGGCTTTATTTTGGAATTCAAGGGTATTGATAATTACCAAGGCGAGCAAAAAGAGATCTGCCGCTATTGGTATGAAAGATAGTTTTTAAACCGGTAACGCCGTCAAGTGGGATATTCTCTGCTTGGCGGCGTTTTTCTATTGCCATATTCTCGGATTCGTGGTAAAATTGTAATATGTTTTTTGATAAATACATTTCAGAGATGGAGAATATGAATATTTTAACCTTATGTGATAAAATCAATTTGCAACCTGAAATAAAATCTTGCGTAATTGAGTTTGCAAATGATTTTGATTTTTCAACAGTGACCAATCAATTAAGAGATTTTCAGAATTACGAAAAGATGTCTGATGCATTGGCAGAGCTTCAAACAATACTCGGCGAGGATACCGATAATATCAAAAGTCTT
>CADACB010000061.1 GCA_902786345.1 uncultured Ruminococcus sp.
AAATATACCTCCTTAGCATGAATACGGAAATAATCACATAATGTTCAAGTGAAGAGATGGGTAAAGCCAGCTTTAAATAATAACTCTATCATACATTTTGTCCTATACATATCATTGATATTAGTGTTGCATACTTGTTGCATACCGTTTGAAACGGAGCACATCTGACAACAACCCACAACCTCTGTAACCCTTGTAATATCGGGCTTTTCCTGATTCTTTCGAATCGAAGATTTTCCAAATAATTATCTCTTTGAGAACTTTTCAAACGTAAAGGTTGGCTTGTTTACAGGGTTTTTGCGTATATTTGTTGCTTGTGTGTTGTGTGCGGAGGACAACTCACCGCTATTCAATATTGCTTGTTTACGTATCCCGTACTTTTTGCAAAGTTTGGCAATCATCAGTTCCTTTAGGAACTGATGTGGTATCATAAATAATGAAGTATTCAAAATTTGTTAATACAGAAACCTTATGCTTTGCGTTCCAGCCATATTTTCTAGCCTGAATAGCTGGATCAGCTTCGGTATTTATATCAATCCTTTGAAAATCAGGATTTTGTGAAACCCTCATTTCAATATAAATCATCTTTTTCTGCCATTTGTCGTCCTTTTGAATATCCTGCTTTTGACAATGTTTCAGCCGCAGGGCTGTGTATTATTCATCCCTGCGGCTGTTCTTCTTAATCATTCTGTTTTACTTTATCGTTAAACTCCTGAATCCTTTTCTTCATAGCAAAGTACTGAGCAAACCAAATGAAAAAATAAATGAAGAAGATGATGACGATATAGCCTGCTATTCCCAGAAAGCTATGCGGCATCCAGTACATACAATAAGCAATCGGCAACATTGATACGGAAATGACAAGGCAGTGAATTACCGTCTGCTTCAAAAGGCTCCAGTTTTCAATTTTCCAGATAACCGATGCTCCTCCGCAAGCGGCTCCGTAAAGTAAAGAGCAAATCGTCTGAATTACGACGGCGTTCAGCTCATTGCCGCAAAGAGCAGTCAACTGCGGCACTACAGGATAATACTCTCCCTTGTTGATTATTACCGAAATGATAAGTGTGATGATAAAGCTGATACTTAAACCAATGGGCGCACCGATCAGGCCGCGCAGAATAACTTTCTTTTTCATAATTTACCTCCTATAAACCTAAAACCTTTTTGATTTTTGACACATAGCGTCTTGAAACATATGTTGCCGTTCCGTCGGACAGCGTAACGCAAATCGTACCCGATAAGCTCAAATCAAAGTTGCGTACCTTTTTCAGATTGATAATCTCCGAATTGGAGATGCGCACAAAACTGTGCTTGGTCAGCTGTTCCTCGAGCTCGTATAATCTTCGTCTGAGGATGTATTCTTTTTTGCTGACTGAAGCAAAGGTCTTGCCGCCCGCAGAGTAAATATGGATAATGTTATCGGGTGATAAGATTTCCGCCAAATCATTATAAAAGCCCGTAATAATCTCAGGAGTTTTAGATGAAAGCGTATTGAGTATATCGTTGATTTCATCATTTACCTTATCAGTAATAATAATCACTCTAGGCTCAATACAGCTGTCGTCGATTTTGATTTCTACCTGCATTGTTTTTTCCTCCTTTGATATAATGTTTGCTTTATCCTTTGTACTTCCAGGTCGATTTTGATTTCTACCTGCATTGTTTTTTCCTCCTTTGTTGACAACAGTATATCACGCTATGAAAATCAAATCCATCGTTTTTCAATAAGTGGTCGTTTTTTGAAGATAAGTGGTTATTATTCAAAAAAACAGAGCCGCCAAGCAGGAGATTATCCCTCTTGACGGCTGTGCTGGTTAGTTGTAAATCAACTCTGCGTTTACGATTTCCGTTGCACGGTTGCGGATATTGTTCATTTGCCGTACCCACAGCATTTGATTCTCTGCTTTGAGCTGTTCGGTTATGCCTATTAAAAAGATTAGATAAAAATATCATCAAAGAAAACACGCTAAAAAGCCCTTAGCTGCATTTGCACACAGCTAAGGGCTTCATCATATGGTTTTTTACAGTCACAAACCAAAGAATGATTATTCCTTTACTCCACAACCACCTGATACATAGAATAATTGCGGTAATAGCGCTGTTATCAAATTGTTATCAAAAGCAATGCAAAAGGCTCGTGAACCCGCATAAATACTGGGTTTTCGGCGTTTTACATATCACTCCCACTCAATGATTAACATGCACTCTCTTCTTAAAAAAGTTCTCCACTAGCAAATCTCCGATCCGCTGATAATATCCCTGTCAACTGTCATCACAGAAAGATTATCCTCATCATCCATTGCTGAGAGTATCATTCCCTCCGATACAAGTCCGCAGAGTTTCGCCGGTTTCAGATTCGCAACAACTGCAACCTTCTTACCTACCAGCTCTTCCGGCGGATAATATGCCGCGATACCTGATACAATCTGTCTTACTTCCTTTCCGACTCTGACTTTAAATACAAGAAGCTTCTTTGACTTTTTCACCTTTTCGCACTCAAGTACTTCTCCGACTCTTATCTGAACCTTGTCAAAATCATCAATTGTGATCTCTGCCTTCGGCTCAACTTCCGGATACTTAGGTCCATTTGCTTCCTCCTGTAACTTTTCAACTTGTTCCATTACCTCATTCACATCAAGTCTGGCAAATAAAATCTCCGGTGTATCTGT
>CADACB010000062.1 GCA_902786345.1 uncultured Ruminococcus sp.
TACTTTGCCTTTGGAGGATTACTCAAGTGGTGAAGAGGCTCCCCTGCTAAGGGAGTAGGTCGGGAAACCGGCGCGAGGGTTCAAATCCCTTGTCCTCCGCTGAATCCGCATAAACAGTAACTTTATGTTATGTTTGTGCGGATTTTTTTTTTGACCTTTAAAAGTGTCAGATTTTATAATAATTACGGGTTCACAAATGTATTGATTGTGAACCCGTAAATGTTTATTACAATATTTTATTTATCAAGTGAGTGGAATGCCTGATCAAGATCTTCGATAATATCATCAATGTGTTCTGTACCGATAGATAGACGAATAGTGCTCTGAGTGATGCCCTGATCTTCAAGCTCCTGTTCGGTGAGCTGTGAATGAGTGGTTGTTGCAGGATGAATAACGAGTGATTTTACATCAGCAACATTTGCAAGCAGAGAGAAGATCTTAAGATTATCAATGAATTTATGAGCTTCTTTCTGACCTCCTTTGATTTCAAATGTAAATATGCTTGCACCGCCGTTCGGAAAATATTTTTCATACAGAGAATGATCTGGGTGATCTTTGAGTGAAGGATGATTTACCTTTTGTACATAAGGGCTTGAAGTAAGGTATTCAACCACCTTTTTTGTATTTTCTGCGTGACGTTCAAGACGAAGCGAAAGTGTTTCTGTTCCTTGGAGAAGCAGGAAGGCCGCAAAGGGGGAAATAGCAGCTCCTTCGTCACGAAGAAGTATTGCACGAATATATGTTACAAAAGCAGCTTCACCGACTGCATCAGCAAATGATATGCCGTGATAGCTTGGGTTAGGTGCAGCAATGGGGGAATATTTTCCGCTTGCTTTCCAATCAAACTTACCGCTGTCTACAATTATTCCGCCAAGCGTTGTACCGTGACCGCCTATAAACTTAGTTGCTGAATGTACCACAATATCTGCACCGTGTTCTATAGGTCTGATAAGATAAGGTGTGCCGAAGGTGTTGTCAACAACAACAGGAAGTCCGTGTTTATGTGCGATTTCTGCAATAGCGTCAATATCAGGAATATCACTGTTCGGATTACCAAGAGTTTCAAGATATACTGCTTTGGTATTTTCTTGTATGGCTGCCTCAAGTTCGTTAAGGTTATGTGCATCAATAAAGCTTGTCTGAATACCGAACTGGGGAAGGGTGTGGGCAAGAAGGTTATAGCTGCCACCGTATATTGTTTTTTGAGCCACAATATGATCACCTGCCTGTGCAAGTGCCTGTATTGTGTATGTTATTGCGGCAGCACCTGATGCAACGGCAAGAGCTGCAACACCACCCTCAAGTGCTGCGATTCTTTTTTCAAGAACATCCTGTGTGGAATTTGTAAGTCTGCCGTATATGTTGCCTGCATCTTTAAGACCAAAACGGTCTGCTGCGTGTTGTGAATTGTGAAAAACGTATGAGGTTGTTGCATATATTGGTACAGCACGTGAATCTGTTGCCGAATCGGGCTGTTCCTGACCTACGTGAAGCTGAAGTGTTTCAAATCTATAATTACTCATAATAAATACCTCTTTTATTTATATAATGTGTACGGACTTGCCGCTCATAAAATATTATCCATAACAGCACTGTTCTTTGAAATTAAGTGCCTGTTTAATTTACAACACATTCGTCCGTTTCTGAAATTGTGTCTTAAAGCATTTTGTACTACAGACATATAAATTCTCCTTTTATAGTAAAATTTACAATACATAAAACCTATATGCTTGGTATGCATTTAATATAACATATAAACCATATAATGTCAATAGGTTTTGAAAAATATTTTAAAATCTGACAAATTTATAAAATGAGTTTTATAATCTGTGATTGAGAGTTAACAAATATAGTTATTTTAAGTTATTTACTGCTATTGATGGTTAGTGGTATTGTTCTGTAAAATATAAACGATTATTAATCATAGGTACTGCAATAGCTTGAATGGTGTATAGGGCTTGGATGTATTATCATAAATATAAATTTTCATGATTATTAAGTATTGCCGGCAGGGGAGAGTGTAGTGCACGTAAATTTAATATTGGATTTCTACAGGAAAAAGATTTAAAAAAAGCAGGTATACTACCCTTCAGAGTAGATATACCTGCTTAAAATTATTTACAAAAGATTTCAAAGATTATTCTTCAACAGACTTTTTCTTAAATGCAAAGAATGCTATACATAAAGCTGCTGCTGCTGTAATTGCAACTGCTGTGGGAGCTGAAGTGTCGCCTGTTGAAATTGCTCCGGCTGCATTTGTATTGCTTGTTGAGATGCCTGAAGAGTTGTTTGCTGAGTTGTTTGCTGAGTTGTTTGAAGAGTTATTTGAAGAGTTATTTGAAGAGTTGTTTGATGTACTATTTGTTTTGCTGACGTTAGGTGTGATTTTGTCTGTGTTGTCGGATGTATTTTTGCTATCTGGTTTTACGGTGTTGCTTTTGTTCACTGTTATTGAGTTATCTTCTTTGATGTCTGTTGTTTTCTTGTCATCATCGTTGTCAGCGGTTTTGGCTTTTGTATGTTCTGTAACCTCATAAGTTACAGGCCATACCTGCCATACCTCAGGATCGTCAAGCGGGTATTCATCCGGAGCAGCTGACTTTGTTGTATCAAGCTTTACTTCAA
>CADACB010000063.1 GCA_902786345.1 uncultured Ruminococcus sp.
ATTCCGGCGGCTCGTCAGACTTACAAGGCGGTTGCCAATATTTTTTATAGTCAGCTTTTTGAGCGTCTGATGTATATTGCAAGCGTAAAATACAACAACAGACTGCCATTGCTTGTCAGTTGTGAACTGGATGAATTTGCCAATATCGGAAGAATTCCTAATTTTTCAGAAACTCTTGCAGTTGTCAGAAAGTACAATATCAGGCTTTGTATTGTGCTTCAGGGCTTATCTCAGCTCAAAGCAATCTATGAAAAAACCTTTGACGGCATTGTAGGCAACTGCTCAATATTCACCTTTTTAGGCACTAACGATCAGGAAAGTAAAGAATATGTATCGAAAAAGAAACGACTGTGCGGACAGATACACGAAGTCATAACAGGGGTAATCAGGGAGGCGGCTCGGATAATGAGAGCTTTGCGGCTCGTGATTTGTTAGCTCCCGATGAAATATCAAGAGCATTGAAAAAAGGAAAGAATGGTAAATGTATCGTGTTCGTTGACGAATACAATCCCTTTTTCCTTGATAAGTTTGATACGCTGAAACACCCGCTCATCGGCAAAGTCGGCAGCTCCTTCAAAAAGGATTGGGCTAATAATTCGGATATTACAGAAGATTTCACAAGTGTCAAAGAGGAAAGAGCAAAGCGATATGCGGAAATACAGAAAAAAGCACATCTGATCTCAGATGCACTTGAAAAAGGAGATTATAGTCAGCTTATGACATTTGAAGAAAGCAGAGAAGAAGAAAACAAACGAAAGCTCAAGGATCTGTTCAACAGCAGCAACAGCACAATGATGTCATTCAATGATGCGGTTATCCTGCCTGATGACGATCTGAGCGATATAGAGGACGGGTGATGAATAAATGAGTACATTAGACGAAATTTCAGGCGAAATAAAACAGAAAACACAAGGTGCAGTCCAATTTGTACAGCAGGCACAACATCTTTTTGAATACTTTGCAAAGTTAGCCAACAAGGAAGATAATGCGGCAGATAACCTTATCAGTCAGGCACTCGACAACGGAGAATTATCAAGTTTCAGCTTCACAGGGCAGACAACGGATTTGTCGTATTTTTCTCAGTCGGATACTATGCCCTTATCAGCTATCAGAAACATTGGTGACGAAAGCATAAAAGAAGCTGTAAAACAGTCTTTTGACAGAGCTGCTTATCAGGGATATATCGCTCTTGACGGAGATAATATCAGAATTACGGCAAAAGGTAAGGAATACATAAGTCAGCCTGATTTTGTAAGGGCAGCACAGGCAGATCATACGGCGGCATATCAGAAATCAGTTGCAAAAATGGCAAATGCCAACACAGCAGAGAATGAAGTGCAGATGTGTGTCGGCTTGCGTGGCAATTACTTCAATGACTTTTCTGTATTCAATCATACGGACAGTATTGACCTGTCAACCGTTATCAATCACCCTGACAAAAAGACAGCAAAGCAAATTCTGAGCAATGTGAAGAAGTGGCAGAGCGAAGGTTTTGTTAGTGTTAAGGATGGTATAGCAACTGTTACTCAGAAAGGCAAGGCTTTACTTACTACGGCAGGCTTCAAGGCGGCTTCCGTACCGTTGACAGAGGGAACGGTTGCGGCTGTAGGTAATGTTCCCGGAGCAGTTATCGTTGTAACGAAAAAGGTTGTTACAGAAGTTGCAAAGGCTGTCCAGACGGCGGCTGCTACGCAAAAGAGGTAAAAAAGGACTGCCGTGTGACAGTCCTGAAAAGTACAGTTATTAAGATAGTTTGGAATTTATCACTTAAATTTCCAATGTAATCACTTTCTACATCTAAAAAATATAAAATCAGGATGATGAATTACACCACCAAATTTCTCGGGGTATTTTTTTATGATTTCTTCAGGTAGTTTTGATTCCTGACATTCTTCAATAATAAATCCTGCGGAAACAATCTCATTTATAAGAGTTGAGAACTTTCGGTGATAAACTTCATAATCATCTACAACCCATTGTATATGCCTTACACCTTCTATTCCATAATTGTGTAAGTTAGCATATAGCTTCTCTCCTGTTTTCGTTCGTGTGTATCTGTCATAAACTCCATCATATGCAGTAGAAATTGGGTGTGACATAGAAAAAACACAAACACCGTTTTCATTTAATAAACTATATATCATCTTCATCAGCATTCCGAAATCTTCCACATAATCAAAAGCTAATGAACTTGTAATTACATCAAATTTGTCATTCAACTGATTCAAATCTTCAAAAGCCATTTTACGGTAAGTAATATTATCTGCAGAATTATGCTTCTTTGCATATTCAAGCATTTTTTCAGAAATATCAATTCCGAATACAGATAAAGCTCCACTTTTTGCATATTGCATTGCGTGTTGCCCCATACCACAGCCAATATCCAAAACTCTTTTAGCTCTAAGTTCGGGTAACATTTCAGTTATTATAGGAGTCTCTATAACATCATTAAAATTGAGCTCTGTCGCTCTAAGATTTTTGAAGTTTTCATAAAACATATCGTTATCATAAATATTTTGCTTTGCCATAATTTCCTCCTGTGACAAAATCGAAATATAAACTGTTCGGCAAATACCGATTTATCGTATTAACAACATTTTGATTATAGCACAGCAAAACACAAAAATCTATATATTTCTTCGTACTTAAAGGGGGTGGTCAGCCCATTTTATCATCAGGAGGTGGTCAACACAACAATTCTTGTCCGTCTATAAACCATAAATTCAAATAAGGAAAAGGAGATAGATAACTATGGCTATCAAAATCATTGAAAACGAAAACGGTACTGTTACCGAAAAAACAAGCAAGCAGATTAC
>CADACB010000064.1 GCA_902786345.1 uncultured Ruminococcus sp.
GTAATCTGCTTGCTTGTTTTTTCGGTAACAGTACCGTTTTCGTTTTCAATGATTTTGATAGCCATAGTTATCTATCTCCTTTTCCTTATTTGAATTTATTGTTTATGGACGGACAAGAATTGTTGTGCATAACACCTCCTTGAAATCAGAGTAACTAACCACCCCCTCAAAGTGCGAAGTGGGACTTCAAGTCCCAGATAAAGAGTTTTCATTGAATTTGTAGATATAATCTTGACACTAATATAATTAAGTGCTACAATGTTATCAGTGCTAAGTTTGGAGGAATGAATAATGGATAATAAACCCTATCATCACAAAGAATTGAAAAAAACGCTTATTGAAACAGGATTGGAATTCATTGATAAATATGGAGAGGAAAAGCTCTCACTACGAAAAATTGCAGAAAAATGTGGTGTGAGCAGTGCTGCACCTTACGCACATTTCAAAGATAAAGATGATTTTATAAATGCTGTTCAACAGTATATTATGGACTCGTTTATGGATTCGCTTTTGACTTGTGTAGATAAATGTTCAGATGATACGCAAGTGTTATCTGAACTTGGCGTGTGTTATGTAATGTTTTTTTATAATAATCCCCTTTATTTTGATTTTTTGTTTTCACGAAAAAATATTCATATAAGGCTATCTTCCGAAAATGATAATCCTCCTTTTGAACTATTCAGAAAAACCGCAGGAAGTGTATTGGAAAAAATGGGTATTTCCGAAGAAAAAATCAGATATAAAACGATTGCTATGTGGTCGATAGTTCACGGATTATCTGCTCTGTCGTCTATGCCGGATATTGATGTTGATTGGGAAACTGAAGTCAAAGCAATAATAAACTCCGTTGATATTTCAAAAATATAGGTATGATGGTGATAAAAATGGTTGGAATTTATTTGAGTGGAACAGGAAATACAAAGCATTGTATTGAAAAATTGGTTAAAATATTAGATAACTCTGCCAAAACTCTGCCATTGGAAAGCAAGAATGTAGTTGATGAAATAAGAAAAAATGATATTATCATTATTGGTTATCCTACACAATTCTCAAATGCTCCATATATGGTCAGAGATTTTATCATCTCTCACGCTGAAATATGGTATGGAAAAAAGGTATTATGTGTTGCAACTATGGGAGCATTCAGCGGTGACGGAGCAGGCTGTACAGCAAGACTTTTGAAAAAACAAGGAGCTGTTATTTTGGGTGGACTTCATATTCATATGCCTGATTCAGTATGCGACAGTAAACTGTTAAAAAAAACGGTGGAAGAAAATCAAAAAATCATTTACGAAGCTGATAAGAAAATCGAAAAGACAGCACAGGATATTCAAAAAGGGAAATATCCTCAAGAGGGGATTGGTTTTCTCTCACATATCATTGGTCTATTTGGTCAACGACTTTGGTTTTACAGGAAAACAAGTAATTACTCTGATAAACTTAAAATCAGTAGCAAATGCGTTGGCTGTGGTTTATGCAGCCAAATCTGTCCAATGAAAAATATTGAGATTAAAGATAACAAAGCCATCGCAGGAAACAAGTGTACAATGTGTTATCGCTGCATAAGCAAGTGTCCTCAAAGGGCAATAACGCTTGTTGGAGATAATGTATATGTGCAGTATCAGTTTTCTGAAACATACCATAAATAAATATCTTTTTCAGGACTGTCACACGGCAGTCCTTTTTGTTATCTCTTTTGCGTTGCAGCCGCCGTCTGAACAGCCTTTAGGGCAGCAGTAACAACCTTTTTCGTTGCAACGATAACCGCACCGGGAACATTACCCACTGCCGCAACCGTACCCTCTGTCAGAGGAACGGAAGCCGCCTTGAAGCCTGCCGAAGCAAGCACAGCTTTTCCGTTCTGAGTAATAGTTGCTACACCGTCCTTGACCGTAACAAAACCGCCGCTTTGCCACTTCTTGACATTGCTCAGAATTTGCTTTGCTGTCTTTTTGTCAGGGTGATTGATAACGGTTGATAAGTCAATACTGTCCGTATGATTGAATACGGAAAAGTCATTAAAATAATTTCCACGCAAACCGACACACATCTGCACTTCATTCTCTGCTGTGTTGGCACTTGCCATTTTTGCGACTGATTTCTGATATGCCGCCGTCTGATCTGCCTGTGCCGCCTTGACAAAATCGGGCTGACTGATATATTCTTTGCCTTTTGCCGTAATTCTGATGTTATCGTCGTCAAGCTCAATAAGACCTTGCTGTGCGGCTTTGTCAAAATTCTGCTTGACGGCTTCTTTGATGTTTTCGTCACCGATATTTCGGATAGCCGAAAGTGGCATCGTGTCCGATTGAGAAAAATACGACAAATCTGTTGTTTGCCCTGTGAAGCTGAAACTTGATAATTCTCCGTTATCGAGTGCCTGACTGATAAGATTATCCGCCGCATTATCTTCCTTGCCCGCCAACTTTGCAAAGTATTCAAAAAGATGTTGTGCCTGCTGTACAAATTGGACTGCACCTTGTGTTTTCTGTTTTATTTCGCCTG
>CADACB010000065.1 GCA_902786345.1 uncultured Ruminococcus sp.
GCTGGGATAGTTGTATACCAATTCTGATCTATCTTAATTTAGCAAGTCCTGCTTTATCCGCTATAACGATCAAACTCATTTCCTTTCGCAATGGCTTTTCAGGATCAATATTTACATCTATTCTATCATTTTCAATTACGGCAACAATGTTGATTGAATATTTTTTTCTTAAGTTTAATTCCTTAAGGCTTTTATTTATCCATTCATTTTTTATTTCCAGCTCAACCATTGAAGCATCATCAGACAGATCCAATATGTCTACAAATCCTGAACTAATGAGATCTTTTGCAAGACGTATGCCGGATTCTTTTTCTGGAAGGATAACACGATCTGCACCAACCTTTTTAAGAATCCTGCAATTCATTTCACTTGAACATTTGGCTATAACGGATTCCACTCCAGCTTCCTTACATAGCATTGTTGCCATAACGCTTGCTTCAAGATTTGTCGCCATTGATATAATCACAACATCAAAATTTGAAATTCCAAGCTGCCGTATGGTTTCAGCGTCTGTTACATCCGCACATTTGCAATATGGGATATCCTCAGCGGCATTATTAACTAATTCACCATTGATATCTACCGCCAGAACCTCCGCACCGTTGGCACAGAGTTCCTTTGCGACAGCACTGCCATATCTTCCAAGACCGAAAACAGCATAATTTTTTTTGTTATTCATAATAGTTTCCTTTCGTTTTAGTCATCCAATACTGATTTGCTCAACAGGAACAGTAATGATGTTCTTCTTTTTCATTTTGAGGTTAAAGGCAATCAGCAGTGAAATGGGGCCAACTCTGCCAAGATACATAGTAGTAATAATGATAATCTTACCCCATATATTCAGGGAAGGCGTAAAGTTTCTTGTTAGTCCCACTGTAGCTGTTGCACTTACGGTTTCATAAGCAATGTCAAGTATATTTGCATCTGATACGGCGGACAGAAGCACAGTTGAAATAAACATGATCATAAAGGATACAGTAATCACAGCAGCAGCCTTGCTTATAGCTGTTTTTTCAATACCTCTGCTGAACATTTTTACCTCATCTTCATTTTTAATGGCACTCAGAGCCGCAAAGATAACAACAACAAAGGTAACGGTCTTTACTCCTCCGGCTGTTCCAACCGGCGAACCGCCTATGAACATCAGCATAAGTGAAACTACGGAAGAAGCATTAGTCAGATTTTCTTGCGGAATCGATGCAAAACCGGCTGTTCTTGTGGTCATAGATTGAAACACTGCTATCTGAATCTTGTCAAACAGTGAATAATCTTTCAGTGTGAGAGGATTATTATATTCAAAAACAAAAAATAATACTGCTCCTGCAAGCAAAAGTATTCCTGTAGCAGACAAGGCGATCTTACTATGGAGAAAAAGGCGACTAAAGCATTTCAGCTTAAGGCTGCGAAAGTTTTTTGCAACACGAATCACATCCCACCATACAACATAGCCTATGCCGCCCAATATTACCAGCATGCTTGTAGTAATATTTATCATAGGGTTTGTAGCATACTCGCAGAGACTGTTTTCCGACATTACATCTATTCCGGCATTACAGAACGCAGAGATCGAATTGAATACGGATATCCATATTCCCCGGACTCCGTATCGGGGAATAAAAACGGTCATATATAACAGTGCCCCGATTCCTTCAACCAAAAATGTTCCTATAACAACCTTTTTAAGAAAAACTACAACCCCGGAAATTGAGTTAAGATTGAAAGCATCCTGTAGAAGTATTCTGCTTTTCAGTCCTAATCTCCGGTTCATACCTATCATTATGGCTGAAACAATCGTAACAATTCCAAGTCCTCCGATTTGTATCAATACCAGAATAACGACTTGACCAAATATACTCCATGTCGTGACAGTAGGCAAGGTAACAAGACCGGTTACGCATACGGAAGTCGTCGCTGTGAATAAAGCATCTATATATTCAACAGGATCTCCTCTTGCTGAGCTTATAGGCAATGATAGTAAAATGCTGCCTAAAATGATGACTATCAGAAAACTCAACATAATTAAATGCGTGGTAGAATAATACATCTTTCTTTTTTTCAACAGACATCACTTCCATCTCTATTTTTAAAATAATTATACCACACCCGCCCCGCCCACGGCTACCCTTTTTCGCATTTTTACAAAAGAAAAAAGCCCCGCATAAGGCGAGGCCGGGAATCAGAATATTAAACTGATCTGAATAATAACTGCTCCGGCGGGGTGTCCGGCTTTTTCTCTATCTCCTTCCTTGCAAGCTCAAGAGCTTCTATACGCTTTAGCTCATCTGCTGCATCCTCAAGTCCGAGGTGCGTGTAGACATTCATGATAATACTTCCATCAAACTTAACCTCTTCATGATATCTCTATATTTAGTGTACCATA
>CADACB010000066.1 GCA_902786345.1 uncultured Ruminococcus sp.
TGAAGTATTTTGCAGATCCGAAACAACCTGTTCTGAAGTTCCGATTCTTGCAAAGCCTGAGGTTATATAATCCTCATCGCTTCTTTCAAGACTGCTTCCCGTTTGCGAGCCGCCGTCAGCTGTACCTGCATTGTCATTCATAGAGAGGTCGTAAGGCAAGCTATCCATACCTGACTTTCCGGCAGTAGATATAAGCATAACTCCAAGACCTGTACTCTTAATATCATCCTTGGTTACTCCAAGATTTTTCAGCGGAACAGACATCTCATAATGATAGTCCATTTTAGAGCTGTTATGTCCCTTGGTATTGAAGTCTACCCACGAGGAATTATCATTACTCATATCACCGGCTGCTCTTACACTGCCGCTTCCGTTTATACCATATACATTGCTGCTGAGAATACCTGCGCCATATTTCAGCTGTATTCCGGAATTGGACTCATACATTGCCATAGGGTTCAGACCCTGACTGTCACCTGTGAATATACTGGAGGTAAATTTTCCGTTTGAGGATATGGCAATAAGCCTGTTGAATTTACCGCTGAAGGTTATTCCGGAATCCCACAATGTTGCTCCGGTAACAGCCCTTCCTTCATTTCCGATGACATCAGACTTACCTGTATTTACCGCAATAAAAAACGGCAGATTCATATTCTTATAAAGTGATCCTTCTGTGAGCGGATATTCCTCATCCGGTGAAACAACGTCCTGAACGTTTGTCATCTCCCACATAAGATACAGATTATCATTATCATATGCACCATATAAAGTATAAAGATCCAACGGCACCTCATACATTGAATCAGTGCGATACACACGCGGATCATCGTTTGCAGCGCCCTGTGCTATGATCATAGAACTGTTCCAATCGGAAATATCACCATCCACTTCTATAGTTTTTTCAACTCCAAGACCTGACGCATTAGTTGAATAATATTTTGCGAGAGCAGGAACTGCTGCATTGGCACTGATGCCGCCCAAAGGAATCATACCGGTGAATAATGCAGCCACTGAAAATGTACTCAAAATCCTTTTTTTATTTAGTTTATGCACTGTTTTATTCTCCTTCCCGATTTTACTAATTATCGTTATACTATCATATTTTTTTTATCATTTCAATAATTTTCAAGTCGTTTTTCATAAATAATTCATAAATTGTATACTTCAACAATAAAACCATTTTATTTTTATACATTAAGACCACTAAATAAATACCCTGAATTTTTTTACAAAAGCATTCTTGCTTTTGTAATAAACCTCCTTATAAACTCAAAAAGCTTTTGTAAGCTATATATTACAATTTTACATATGAACTACCGCAACAATCCAAAAAATTATTCAGAAAAACAAAAAAATACCTCATAATGCAAGACTGAGAAACAAGCAAAATTTTTCAATCCGGTTGTTGTCCATCGTGTGCTTTCCAAGCACATCCGGTTATTTTCATATCAGTAAAGACCGCTTTAAAGCTGGATTTTTCCGGACTGCAGGCATAAATACCGAATCGTATTTTTTTCGCACCTTCCAACATATGACATACACGCATTTGAGAAAAAGTAATTCCGTCATTTGAGCACTCAATACAGTAATCATCTTTTCTGCGGCTAAAGCGATACCACATAGTCTTAATATCAGCAGGAATTTCAGTTGTTGCCCAGTCGGAATAGCCGTGATTAGTTACAACCGAACCAAGATGCTGAAAAGATGAGTTTTCATATTCAACAGAAGCCTTTAACCAATTTTCTGAATCAAGGTACATAACAACACCGCATTGATCGAATCGATTATAACTATCTGTGAAATCCGTTTTTACGATAAAAGAAAAAAATTCTTCTTCTGTTTCCATTTGAAGTACCGGCGCATTATCGTTGCGAAAGTGATAATATGTTCTCTGCCAGAGATCGGTGTGAGGTAGGGTTGTTATTTCTATCCGATCAGGTTGAATACTATAGTTTTCCGGTTCTCTCGTCCATTTCATATCAGTTACATTTATCATAATGATTTCCCCCGCAAATTTCTTTTTACCATATTATACCACACCACAGCCACATACGGATGACATTTTCTTTTTTATAAAACAAAAACAGCCCCGCCGGAGCAAGGCTGTGATGTAAGAATATTATATAGAATTGAACACTGATTGATACGTCAGTGCATCTTTTTTCTGTCTCTTTTCTTGCAAACTCAAGAGTTTTTATGCTCTGTTAAATTTATCCTTACCCTGCTTACATCTCGGGCATTTCCAGTCATCCGGCAGTTCTTTAAAAGCTGTGCCGTCATGCTCTGCCGGATCATAAACATAGCCGCAAATGGAACAGACATAGGCTCCCGTAGCCTTGCTCTGTGAAAAATCCACTTCTGCAAGCACAGTCTGTTGC
>CADACB010000067.1 GCA_902786345.1 uncultured Ruminococcus sp.
GTGAACTAAAAACAGGATATCTCTATCACACTCGGCTTATTTGTCGGGTGTTTTTCTTTTGAATCCGATATTTTTTCGATATATGCGGTGTTGCCTTAGTTTGGTGGACTGTTTCTTCCGTTACACGCTTAGTACCGGATTCCATACGGTCAGAAGCGTACTCTGTTTCGTTATGCTCCTCGGCTTTTACGGAATGTTCAGCTTTGTCTTTCGTTTGAATATACGCTTGCTTCATACGGCTGGCGGCAATCCGTCCTTTATCAAGAGTTCGGATTGTGCCTTTTACCGTATCTCTTGTCTTAATATCAGCCAAATAATTACCTCCCTTCTATAAAAATGTTTAAAGAAAAACTCTGACTGGATTTCTCCAATCAGAGCTTTGATAGTTTATTTAGTTGTATAGTCGAGTAGACTTACACCTCGCAATGTAAACCCCTCACAGAACCGTACGTGCAGTTTTCCCGCATACGGCTCCTCATAATAAAATTCACATCTTAGCCAAACAAACTAACATATATTCTGGGTAGTGCCAGAGGATAGTATTTCATCATCTCGTAGAAACCTTCCTTGTTATAGCTCTTTAGCTGGCTTCGTCTGTTCAGTGCCCTGAACAGCAGTTCCCTGACCTGCTGCTTAATATTACTAATCATTCTGCTGTTAAAGCTTATCCCATAGTATCTATAGTGACCTATAAGCTTTATGTTCAGCATATACATAAGTGTTTTAAGCTTTTGCTCTTTGTTGTCGTAAAGCCATATTTTCATTTCTTTAAGTTTCTGCCGAAATTTCTTGCTGCTTGTCTTTGGCATAATCCACAGTTTACCGTTTTTCGTTTTACCACAGTAGAATGTAAATCCAAGGAAATCGAATGAGCCTAATCGAGTAAAGTCTCCTTGTTTTGCTTTTGCGTTTGCAAGGTATCTTCCACTTTCTACAATGCGGCTCTTACTTTCTTCAAGTTCAAGCCCGAATTTCTCCATTCGGCTCTTAAGCTGTTCATAGATACGTTCAGCCTCCCACGGATATTGGAATCCTGCTATGAAATCGTCTGCATAGACCACAAGAAAGCACTCGCCTTTACATTCTTTCGCAACTACAATATAGAACCACAGCGTCAGAACATAGTGCATATAGATATTTGCCAGCACCGGGCTGATTATATTCCCCTGTGCAGTTCCCTCATTCCCCTTCACAAGACTTCCGTTATCTATGATTCCTGCTTTTAAATATTTATTAACCAACCATAGAATATTCTTGTCCTTGATGTAGTAATTCAGAAACTTAAGTATCCACTCGTGCTTCATATGGTCGAAGAACCCCTTGATATCAGCGTCTACTATCCTCGTTATCTTTCTGAAATTAATCTGGTCATAAAGAGACTTTACTGCTGTATGACAGCTCCTGTCTGGTCTGAATCCATACATACAATTCAGAAATTTGGGTTCATATATCGCTTCAAGTATCTTCTTCAGTGCTAATTGTACAATCTTATCCTCGTAACACGCAATTCCCAACGGTCTCATTTTGCCGTTACTTTTGGGAATATATACTCTCAGTGAAGGCTGTGGTTTGTAGGCTTTCTTTTTCAGTCTGTCTACAAGGTTTTCGATGTTACTTTCGAGATTTTCATTGTATTCTCTTTTGGTGACTTCGTCTACACCGACAGCTTTGCTACCGTCCAGTTCCCTATGGCATTGCGTTAACATTTCTTTGTTGATGAGATGGTACAGTGAGGTAAACTCGGGGCGTTTTGTGTTTGCTGACTTCGATGCTATTCTTCCCAATTTCGTTTCCATTAGTTCCTCCGTCCCTGAGTACGGCTAATGTGTCCTCAGAAAGACCTTTATTATGCAAAGGCTCTCCCCAGTTGACTGGATAGTCACTATGTGAAGCGTGATTGGCTCTTTGACCCCGCAGAGGCACATCAGTTCTCACCTTACCGACCTGTGTGTTTTGCTTTCCACTCTGATTACAGTGTCAGCCCTCCGAATAATAAAATTTCGAGGCTCCATCACCTTGTAACCCCGCTTCCTCGCTGTCTACGCTTTACTGCAAGCATTACTGTTTACAGCACAAGACTCGCTATCGGTGGTTGGTTAGACCTTACCGAACAGGATTCCCACCTGCTAGACTATCCGCCCTTCGTCTGGGCGCACAATCAGAATTTGTCTATTTTCTCTGCCTTGTTACGGATAGACAGATTCAACCATTAATAGAACAAATCCATAAGCAAATCCCAATACATATGCAGGGTAATGGGTATCCAGATGTTTTTGCTTTTAATAAATGACCAACTGAAAATTATGCTCAATGCGGGCACACACAAGAAATTAAGACTTGTGAATTCATCAATAAATATTCCGCTTGCTATCCAAATTGGGAAATGGATCAGCAGAAACATTACCGCATTGATAATAATCGGCAGCCATTTTCTGTTTTCGGTGACGGTAATATTCAGCAGCCAGCCGCGGAAAACCATCTCCTCCGTAATACCTACAAAAAGAATGCCAATCAACTTTGCGTAGGTGAAGCTGTCGCTGATAACTAATCCGCCCTTAGTTATAATTACGGGGATGATCAAATAAGCGGTAAAGACCAGATATACAGGGATATATTTAAGGAGCTTCACTCGATTTGTAAACATATCCTTTAATTCGATATATACTTCATCTCTGAAATACCGCACTAAACAAACCGCAGGCAAAACCCAAACCGAAACTTTAATGATTCCTTCTGTTATAAATTCAAGCAGAAACTCGTTGGAAACAACACTGCCAACCGCACTTCTGCCGAAAAGCTCCCACAACGCCCAGAGTGCGTAAAAAACGAGAGAATAAATAATAATTATCGGTATCTTCGGTTTCTTTTCTGTTTTAAGTTTCAATATTCTGGCCTCCTAAATTCCGATTTGTATTAGTTAACTGTAAAACTTTCTGTTTGCAAATCGCAATAGAATCTTCCGCTTACGGCACTAAACTTCAGAACGCAGTAGTCGGGATCAGTAGCACCGCCCTTATAAAACAAAGTGTCACCTTTGCGCCAAATCATATCTTTTGTTTTTTGGTCGGTCAACACTTCCATATTGCCTTTCAACATAACGCCGGTGTACTTAATCAAGCCTTTATGGTAAAAGTAAATACAGGCGTTCGAATTATTCATATACTGTTTTACTCTCATTGAAGAAGTATTTGTTGAAAAATAAAACTGATGTAACCCATCAATTTTTCTTGGTTTTAGCATTGCTTTTACATTCGGGAAACCATCTTCATCGACAGAACAGATAAAAGCAACTTTTTGTTTACTGATAAATTCTGCAATCTTTTTGTAATCCATAATCCACCCTAAATTCCGATTTATTCTACTACGATTATACCATATCAGTTTATATTTGTCTATCATTTAAAATGCCTGTAACGGGCTAATATTGAAAAATCAGGGGTAAAGGTAAAAATACCTTCACCCCTCAATTACTGCACTTGAAAAGCCGCATAAAAACTGACTTTTTCAAGCTAACTTTGTACACTTTTTAAACGCCTTTTTGCCATACTTTCAGCGTTAATCTTTCTGTGCCTTCGTTTAGCGCAATCAACACAATACTTCTGGTTATTTCTCTTGCTCTTATGCACAAAGGGCTTTTTACAATCCTGACAATATTTGATATTGACAGGACTTAAAATTCCCGCTTCAAGTAATGGCTCTGTCGGTAAAACTGCCGCCCGAAAATAGTTGCAGCACAGAGAATAGGAAATGCTCTGTACGCAAACACACGGCTCGTCGTCATCGAGAAGCAGACAGTTTCCGTCCTGATAGTTAGCGCATAAGTGTTTTATCAGTTTATTAGCTTGGCGGCGTTGCTGTATGTTCATTCGTGGCAGCATAATCTCACCGCCTTATCTTGTCGTCCGCTTTGCTATAACAACAAGTCTGCCGTTGTTATTTGTGTATTCACAGGTAGCAAGTGTCAGGAGCTTATCGCCCTGCTTTGCCGATGCTCCTGTTTCATAGAACGACAACGCCTTGCATTTGCTGATAAAACTGCTGTAATGCTCGGAATCATAAGCGTTGACAAACTCATAAAACTTAAGGCAACACCGCATAATTGCGAAGTCATTGAAAATATGATATAATAAAAACATGAACAGACAGATGACACTGGCAGAAATGAATGATGAGTTTG
>CADACB010000068.1 GCA_902786345.1 uncultured Ruminococcus sp.
GGTGTTATCATTTATCTGTTAATCAAGAATAAGAAGAATAAGAAATCAGGTGACACAAATGAAAAAGACAAAGAAGATTTACAGTAAAACAATGGCTAACTCAAGCCTTGCAATGTGCTATATTGAGGAATGTATCAACGAACCAACCGAAAAGAGGTTTATCTTTTATCTTTGGGACAGAAAAAACAAGTGGTATAATTCAAGAACGTTGATTATGGAGGAAGCCTTGCTTATCAATCAGCTCATGTATAATGAGCCTGATGTGCTTCAAGAGCTTCTTGATAATCGTTCCCTTTACTTATTCGTAAAGCGCAGAGCCAGAGCTTATCAAAAAGCTGTTGATCGGCAGACAGAAGTGCTTTGCAAAAATGATAAAGAAATGGGGCTTGCACTTCTGCAAGGCAACACAGAACGGTATATAGCACTCGAAAAGAATAACAGGCTCAGAGCCGAGGAAATGTCAAAGTTGGTTCTCTATTCTGCCTAAATCAAGTAATATTGGCATTAAAAAAGCTACCCAAAATCGGGTAGCTTTTGTCTTTATGTTGTATCGTATTGTCTATGATATTATACTTTACAGTGTTATCCCACTTTTACCCAAGCAAGGGCAAAAGTGGGATGTTTGTGCAAAATGCTGTGTCAAGATGTGTTCATCGGCTGTGATCGGAAGCATTGTTCGCAGCAAAATGCACAAAGAACTATTCTTAAGGAGGGTCAGAACGGCAAATCATCCTCGTAAGGAAAAGCTTCCTCATTTTGAATTGATTCATCGTCCTGTGCCGCCGATGAAACGCTGTTATCCTTTCGCTCGACAAATTCAAGTCTGTCGGAGCGGACATAAAAGGTGTACCGCTTGATACCGTTTTCGTCTATGAAAGAGCCTGTTCGGACAGAGCCTTGCACTCCGATACGCTGTCCCTTTATGAAATACTTGCATAGAAATTCGGCTGAACTTCTCCAAGCGACAACATTGATAAAGTCTGCCTGTCTGTCCTCTCCTTGTTTTACATAAGGACGGTCAACGGCAATCGTAAACCGTGAATAGTAAATGCCTGATTCCGTTTGTAACAACTCAGGGTCGGCTGTTAATCTGCCGACTAATGCTATTATATTCATCATGCTGCTCCTATTCTTACGTGATTGATATGTACGCTGCTGTTTAGCTTTCTGATATATCTGAGCTGCGTTTTTGCTGTCAGATTATTATGTTTGTTCGGGAAAAGACTTTCGAGAAGTCTTACCATGCCATTTGAGTAAATTACCATTATCATAAATCCTTTCTAAATATTACAATGCTACATCGGCGTTTTTACTTTTATTCTGATCTATAGAACGCTCCTGTTTTATACTGCTTTTGGCAGCAGAGGATAGTACTGCTGCTTTTCCAAAATAGTGAGTTTGTTCAGACTGTCTTTTTGATTCATCTTTTTGAACATAAACTGCGGCAAGATCACTTTCATCATTAACGCCAATTACAATAGGAGTCATAAAGCCATGTTTTTTGGGAATTCCTCCTATGGTGTTTTCAAAATTTGACAATACCGCTTTTTCTGAATCATGTACGATTTCTGTTTTTTGGATAAAATCACTCCAATTCGCTTTGCCATACTGCTTATAACCGTACATGGATGTTTTTTGATTGCCCAAAAACCAATCACACGAAGCAATGCCAGCACCCCAGTGCTTACTGCCTCTTATGACACCATCAGAAGTGTACCAATATTCACTGCTGACTTTTCCGTTTTTTGTACTAACATAGTCAGGCTTTCTTCGTGGTCTGGATTTAACTTTGGTGAATTGAGCGATAGTATTAACAAAGAAATTATTGCGATTAGCTAAACCTTTCTGATATTTTTGATAGAACTCTTTCAGTTTACCCTGAATCATTGTTTCTTCATCAGCCAAAGCAAACAATCTGCGATTCTGTTTTGATTCTTCAAAAAATTTTATTGTTTCGGTGCTTGCATTTACAGTTATTGCTGTTTCCCCTGAAAACGACGGTAGAGTTATTGCAGAAACACTCATTATCATCCCTCTTTCTATTGTATTGCTACATCGGCTTTTTTGCTTTTATCCTGTTCGACAGAACGCTCCTGAGCCTGTGCAGGAGCTTCTTTTCTTTTGTTGGATAAAATCATTGCCTTGCCGAAATAATGCGTTCTCTGCGGTTTTTCGGCGGTTTGCAGACGGTTTGCCGCTTCTGCGTTCAGCTCCTCTGTCAGCTCAGTCAGCCTTTCGGTTTTATCCTTTAGCTCCTGAGCGTGCTCAAACGGTTTTGCTAATATTTCATTTGCCGACTGGATATCAATATCAGCTTGAGCAAGGCTTTTTCTCGCTT
>CADACB010000069.1 GCA_902786345.1 uncultured Ruminococcus sp.
ACATCTTTGCCGATATATCCTTTAATAAGTTCGTTCATAACTCTTCCTCCTTTTTCTTTCATAAATTTATTCTTTGCAAGTATATTCCTTTTTATAGTTACACCATAATAGTACATAACTATGCAAATTAACAGCAAGAAAAACATCAACCACTTTTCCATTTTTTCTCACCCTATCACTCATCAATATCCCATAACATTTCAAGCGTCTGAGTAATTTCATCCAGTCCGACTCCTGCTATTCTTGCGGAGTGGATCGCATCTGTCAGATTTTTTTCAAGCTGACGCATATGCTGTTCCTTGAGCATATGCTCATCCTGTGCGTTTACATAATATCCTTTACCTTTTGAAGCTGTGACCAATCCCTCGGATGATAACTCCTCATATGCCTTCATCGTAGTTATAACACTGATTTTCAGATCTTGTGCAAGTACTCTGATAGAAGGAAGCGGATCTCCTGCTTTAAGTTTGCCTGTATTAATTTTCTCTCGTAGCTGTACAGTTATCTGTTTATAGATCGGTTCATTTGAATTATGATATATTTTCAAAACATCATCTCCTTTTTATGCACTGTTTATATGTTATATAAACAGTGCAATACACATATGCATGAATTTCAAGATGCAAAAGCAATCAACTTTAATCCTTATAGCAAAGCAATAATTAGCAATAATGCACAAAATAATATCTTCCTATAAAAGACCATACTAAAAAGGTGAGTTATGTTACCATAATATAAGCTTTTTACATACAAGAACGGATGTGCAAGTTACTGATTTTATAAACAAACTTAATTGCCATCTCATAGAAAAAAGGACTGCCAAGCACGGCAATTTATGCCGTGCTCGTTTTTATGCAACTATTATATCATTTTTCGGTAAGTAAAATGTGCGCTCCATGAATTTCAATAAACCAACCATCAGGAACTTCAATTTCATCTTTACCATTTACATCAAGAACAACAATGTTACCTGTGTTGGTGTATTCGTCATATCCTGTTTCACTATTCTTTTCAAATCCCTCATAAACTGAAACTTGCGTCCTATAATTGCCAAGATTTTTAACAATATATTTTCCTGCAGGTACATAATAAACAATAAGTTTTTCCTCGAGATCCGTTCCCGCACTCATTGTTATTTCTTTTCCGTACTCACCTTTTTCGCCGTCAATAATTTCAATAGTATTTTTAGTCTCAGTTATCTGTGCCGTTGTTATTTCGGTTGTCGTTTGTTCATCCTCTGTACTTGAAATAACAGATGTTTCTGCTGTTGGATCCATTGTTGTGTTGTCGGCATTATTTACACCACCACTAAACCCAATAGCCAAGTAAACGATCCACGCAACAGCAATAATTCCGTATTTAAGAATACTATTCATGTCTTTTTTACGAAGTAAAATGATTGTAAGAGGTACAGGGAAGATAAAAATCCAACCGAGCACCCAAAGCCATGTTTTCTTTTTCTTTGGAGCATCCTGAGTTTGCCAAGTATAACCACAATCGTTGCATACACCTGTTGTTGTGCGTATGATTTGTGTGCCTCTTTTTCCTTTTGACTCGCCTATTTTTTCTCGAGCAAATTTGATATTTGTACTTCCACACTTTGGGCAAGCGCTTTTATTTAGCAATTCCTGCTCTTTCTGCATATCGGCAGTAATTTGTGAACCGCAAAACTCACAATATTTAGAGTTGTTGATTTCTGCTCCGCAATTCGGACATTTCATAATATTTCTCCCTTCAATAATAAAAATGCGCACAGTCAGAACTGTGCGCCAAAAACGCAGCTCTAACTGTCGCCAAACACATCACATATAATACACGCGGTAAAAGTATGCAATTAAGAGCATGCATTTTATCAAGAGATAAAAATAGCATACTTCTACTCGCGTTAAATATTCATTTGTGATGTATTTGGCACTTGCATTTTAGCATATTATTATTTAATAGTCAAGAAATATGTCCTAGGGTGTAGCGAGCATAGGATTTGTAAAGACAAATCCGGAGTCAAGACCACCGGCTAAGCCGGTGGTTCTCTTTTTACAAAAGAAAACAGACCGAAAGAGAAAATACTCTTTCGGTCTGTAAACTTCTTTATGACGGACGCCCCAAAGCAGTCCTTTTTCTGATATAATAAATATTCTTTTTGGAAGCTATATTAAATATTACTATAGATACTAATTTATTGTTATATAAAACACAAGACAGAGGGACTCGAACCCCCGACCTACTGGTTCGTAGCCAGTCACTCTATCCGGCTGAGCTACTGGCGCATAACTAACTAACTTCAGCATCAATTATATTAAATTGTGTGCCACTTTAAGTGCAAGCTTATTGTAACACACATTTTAATAAAATGTCAATAGCAATATTGTTAAATGTGAACATTCTCACAAATATATTGCTATTACCTCACTGCAAGATACCATCGAAATAAGATTTATAAAGATCAGAAACATATACATCGAATTTTTCTATGGAAAGATCTTCGGTTTCTTTTTGAAGATGCGTATAAACTTTCAGTGTAGTAGAAAGATCAGCATGACCGAGCAGCTTCTGTGCAGTCAGAACATCCACACCGGAAAAATAAAGCATAGAAGCATAAGTATGACGGAACATATGCGGTGTTATCTTATCCAGAGTTCTTTTGAAACTCGGATCATACTTGCTTTTCGCACAATTCAAGGCGTTGAGGTCTGAAATATATGATTCAAAAATTCTTTTCCAACTGGAGGGAGTATGAAACTCTCCGCTTGTATTCGTACAAATCAATGGGCTGGTGCTTGTTTCTTTCAGTTTAGCCAATTCTTCCAACAGGGTTTTCGGAATAGGAACAGTTCTGTCTTTACCGATTTTCGTTCCCGGCTTAACTGCGTATTTATTACCCTTAACTCGCTGAGTAGATTTATTAAGGTGAACTTTCCCTGTATTGAAGTCTATATCGTCCCACTTGAGTGTCAGAACCTCTCCAACTCGCAAACCGCATAACATCATCAAAAGAACTGCCGGTCTTGCTCTGTGTTGTAATTCAAGCACAAGCTTGATTTCCTTATTGGTCAAGGAACGGCGTTCCTTTTTTACACTCTTTTTCGGGATGGTTACTCTCTTAGCAGGATTGTAATTGAAGTCGATGCAGTTATCGCCAACAAAATAGAAAATCTGAACGGCATCATTGCATACTTCCTTGAGGTACTTTTTACTTGCCGGACGGTGTGTATTAGGATTCATTGTTGCAAGATCCTCCATAAGATCGTTAAGCTGCATGGTTCTGATTTCGTTCACAGGAATATCCCCAAGTGCATTGATAAGGTGGGATACCTGACTGTTAAGTGTTCTGCCGTAAACAAATGACATTCCAATGCATTTGTGTTTCAGTCATTTTCTTGCCCACCATTCAAAGGGGGCATTCTCATCGTAGTAGTTCATTGTCGCTACCATTTTTCCAATCTCCTTAAGTGAATTTATTTATGTAAGTTTCCTTACGAGATTGTATTTTACAAGGCTTTTTGCCGATTGTCAATATGCACAAAAGAATTTCTGTTTTTATAATTAAAGTTATAATATTTGTGCATATTAAATATTGAAGTGACACTGTAAAACGAATTCAATTTTGACTGAGATTTCTATCATCGTTCCCACTCCCTGAGCGAGCTGAGAATTTGGTCTGCCAGCCGGCAGCCATTCTTGGCTTGCTCAGGGAGCTTTTTTGTTTTTGTTCCAATGGATAATCAGCCACCTATCAAAGTCGGCTTTTTATTATATAATTTTTATTTCAAGTAAGGAGATTACAACTATGAACAACTCAAAAGCAAAAATTATTGCCGTTGCCAATCAGAAAGGCGGCGTTGCAAAGACCACTTCCGTCATCAACATCGGTGCAGGACTTGCACTCAAAGGCAAAAAGGTACTGCTCGTTGATACGGATAATCAGTCCCACCTCTCTCGTTTTCTCGGTTATGACGGTATGGACGGCAAGCCCACCATTTCAGAATTAATTTGGCAGACGGTTTCAAAGGTACAGAAGCTTGTGTCAGAAGCTATCCGCAAGTCTGAGCTTGGTGTTGACTATATTCCGTCTAACTTTATGCTTGCCGGAATTATCTCTATTCTCGGAACAGACAGCGACAGCACAGGTGTTTTCAGCCGTCTTTTTTCTGACGGTACTTTCGATAATTATGACTATATCATTATCGACTGTCCCCCGACACTTGACTTGCTCGTTTCAAATGCCCTGAAAGCCTGTGACAAGGTGCTTATCCCTGTACAGTCTGAC
>CADACB010000070.1 GCA_902786345.1 uncultured Ruminococcus sp.
TTTATCGTGAGGAATTAGGCAACTACTCTGTTGTTGTTTATAATTTTCAGGTTGACAACTATCATACTTACCATGTAAGTAATATTGGAATAATTGTTCACAATGCAGGACGGAATTATTCCAGCGAAACGAAACAATATGTACAAGACAGGCAGGAGCAAGGGCATCAATTTGAAAAGCAGATGCATGAAAAATTAAAATCAAAGAATCCTACAGCGGAAGATTAGGTAAGAGTAAAACCTATGGATGAATTTGGTAATGCCAAACGGGCTGGAGGAAATTATCTTGATGATTTATTTATCAACAAAGATGGTAAAATGGAAATAATAGAATATAAACTTGGAAAGGATTCACCTTATCAAACAAACCAAAAACTCAATGGTTTTCCTGAAGGAAGAACTAACAAAGATTTAAAGATAACAAGTGGAAAGTATAAAGATACAGTTATTCCCAAGGGTACTAAAGTAACAACAATTAGAAAAGAATATTGATAAAGGCAAGGAGTAATTATGGCTGTAACTGACAAAGATATTATTGATTCGATTTCTTATGAGGTAGAGAATCATTTGCTGATAATGCATATTTATGATCATCTAGGTTTTGAACAAGAGATTGAATATGATCATATGGTAATGATTCAAGATAAACTTAATACTTATCTATGGTATCTCAATTCTGAACAGTATAAACTCGTTTATCCCAAAGTGGATTTTACTGGTTATCGTTATAAAATCATTATTGTCTTTTTGCATGATATATCAAATCTGTGCTTAGATTATCTAAATCATGTTAGAGAAAAGCTTTCCTCAGAAAACATAGTAATTGAATGGGAGCGAGAGAACTTAAAAGTGAATCAGTGATGCTCCCCATATTACTTGAAAACAAAAAGCCCGGTGTTAGTGCACCCAAAAAACGGTTTGCCTTTCATAATGTTTTCACCTAAATGGTGCAGCAATAATGATGCATAAAAACTAATTAACTTAAACGCTATGTGGTTTATCTATTATAAAACAAAATAAGTTTCACCTATTCAGGCTAAATATTTATTTAAGTGATTGGTTTTGTGAATACAATTGCAAAAAATAGTTAGAAGATTGTACAAAGGATGGAATATTATGCAACAAGTATTAGCAGACAAAGTTAAACTAATCGTTTCCGATTCCAAGCTTGCCTTTATGCAGGGCAGGTATGAGGAATCATTGCGGCTTGCCAAGCAGGCACTTGACATCGACCGCAAAAATCCTGACGCGCACCAGTGCGCAGGCAACGCGTATATGTCGCGTGAGGATTACGAAAGCGCAATCAAATCCTATAAAAAAGCGGTCGAATATGACGCGGACAACGGCGACCGCTACTTTAATAAATGGATGGCATGGCGGAAATTACAAAAATAGTTTGCCGGGAAAGCCAATAAAAACCATTATTGAATTTTAAGGAGATATTATGGGATATGTTGCAATAAAAATATCGAAAACTGCTTTTTCTGCTCAAATCGTAAAGATTGTCAGAAAATATACAGACATTTCTATTTCAGATATAAAAAAGAGGATAAACAATCAAGAATTTATTATGTCGTGTGATCATATAGATGATGAAATGATTAAACAGATTATTAATCTATATCGAGAATTAAGGAAAGAGGATATTCCTTGCTTGTTGTACGAGAATGATAGAGAAACAACTTGTAAATATCTTGAAAACTTAATTCAATGGAATAAAGAAATTGAGGAAGAAATTGAACGAGAAAACGAAAGAGAAGTTAACGAGTTTGAGGAAAATTAGTTTGATAGAATGTTCAATTTAGCAATACGTAAATAAACCCAAACGTTCATTAAATTAAGCAATATATTAAACAGTCAGAAAACGGGCTCACTTTTTTCCTTACGATTACATGGGGGTTAAGTAATCTAATAATTTCGGAAATAGCTTAATTACTTAGTAAAATTAGCAAGTATTATTTACAACGCTAAGAGTTTGGGAGCAAATTAACAATGCTGAACTGTTTGAGGTGAACAATGCAACAAGTATTATCAGACACAGTTAAACTAATCGTTACCGATTCCAGACTTGCCTTTATGCAGGGCAGGTATGAGGAGTCATTGCGGCTTGCCAAGCAGGCACTTGTAACAAAAACCGGTCATCAGAATATTTCGTTTTGAAAGGAGAGCAAAAATGAAACAGAAAAAGAAGAAATT
>CADACB010000071.1 GCA_902786345.1 uncultured Ruminococcus sp.
TCAGCCCCGGAGTGTCCGGAGCTGCAATATTTATGAATTGTATAGTTCTTGAATTATGTTAGATTTATTAAGTTTCTTTTTAAAATTTGAAATATCTTCTTATTCATATTTATGACGATTTATTCATATCAGCCTTTATTAAATCGTTGATATATGCATTCAGGGATTTACCTTGTTGTTCCGCATAGGCTTTGATTTTGGCAAGTTCTCCAAGCTTTACACGAAAACGAACAACTTCAAACTTTGAATGATATTTCTTATTAGCTTCAAGTTGAGACTTAGAAGTCATAATATACACCTTCTTTCAAGAAAATTATAACACAACAAACACATATGTGTACATATACAAATGTTTATGAGGTTTATGTATGTAAATATAGCCGTTACGGTAATATACGTATTTGTTGTGATTTTACTCCTATACTACAAAGGAAAGCTTATCAATGACTAAAAATTATCCGCACTTAAACAAACTCCGATTAAATTATTATTTCCAATCATTAGATATTTATTTTAATTCATTGTATTAATGTGAAAAAACTATTGAAGATCTGTGTATAAATCTTTGATTATGTTATTGAATTTTTTTATAAAAAGACAGAAAACATTTTTATTATTGTTTCCGTCTTTTTATTTATTCCGAAATGCTATTTTCCGGTTTTGTTTTTCGGCATTTGTCGGGTTTTATTGTTTTTACTCTGAAAACAAAATACAGGATATGTGCAAGCCATACAACACCGAGTATTATACAAGGTATCCATATTCCCTTTCGTGCCATCATAAAAAATCCGAATCCCATAAGAAATGTTACAGATAGTATTATACTTAGCTTTGTTGTCAAAAGCATTCCTTTTCTTTTAACAAAAGAATCAAGATGTTTTTTATAGAGCTTTGTTCCCAAGAACCAATTATGCAGTTTTTCTGAGCTGTTTGCAAACAAAAATAATGTTGCAAGATAGAAAGGTGTTGTAGGAATAATCGGCAGAAAAACTCCTATAGTTCCGAGTGCAAGACATATACTGCCAAGAATAACGAAAATAATCTTTTTGATCCTCATATGCTCAGACTTCTCCTTTTATATAATTTATCAGCTTTATTGATCAGCCGGTAATACAGAGGAATCATTAAACGGTTTTATGATATTCTCCCGTTTTCCATTGTAATAAGCTTATCGGAAATTCTTACCGTTGATTTACGGTGTGATACAAGTATCACTGTTTTATCCTTGGCTTCTTCATGAAGAGATCTGAGAATTATCGCTTCATTAAGATTGTCCAGATTGCTGGTAGGCTCATCAAGAAGCATTAAGGGTGCATCGTGAAGGAATGCCCTTGCAAGGCCGATACGCTGACGTTCTCCTCCGGAAAGCGTTTCTCCAAGCTCCCCCACCTCTGTTTCATACCCCTGAGGAAGCGTCATAATAAAATCGTGTACAGATGCCTTTTTACAAGCTTGTTCAATTTCCTCTTGAGTGGCGTCAAGTCTGCCTATTCTTATATTATTTGCTATTGTATCCTTAAAAAGCTGGGTTTCCTGAGTCATATAGCTTTCGATACTGCGTAAATTATCCGTATTGATATTTTCTATATTTTTACCTGAAACAGTCACTGTACCGTATTTTGTTTTCCAGAATCTCATAAGAAGCTTGAGCATAGTGGATTTTCCGCACCCGCTTCTGCCGACAACTCCGAATATCTTGTTTTTATCAAAGTTTACTGAAAAATCACTGAGAACATCATCCTTACCATATGCGAATGAAACATTATTAAATGCGGCAGAATTGAAGTCTGTGTTCTCACCCCCGGTTATGTCTTCCGTTTCCGGATTTTCATCTATAACCGCAAGAATTCTTGCACCTGATGCTACTGTTGACTGGAGCGTTGTTCCCAGATTTGCAAGTGCTGTTACTGGTCCGAAGGACGACATAAGTGCAACAAGTGATATTATAAAACCGTCAAAATCTATTGAACCGTTCTGATAAAGGAAAATTCCGAGCATAAGCATTGCCGAGTCGAAAAACAGGATAAAAGAGTTAGCAAGAGCAGAGTTGACTCCTGTAAGCTTGTTAAGGCAACACCGCATATATCGAAAAAATATCGGATTCAAAAGAAAAACACCCGACAAATAAGCCGAGTGTGATAGAGATATCCTGTTTTTAGTTC
>CADACB010000072.1 GCA_902786345.1 uncultured Ruminococcus sp.
CTTATGTTTTTTTATCCAAGCCATAATATTTTTAAGCATTCAGATCACATCCTTAATAAGCTTTGATTCCGGGGACAATATCCGTGTTTTGTATTCTTACATCATATGATCGGTATATTCTAAAAAACGATAAAGTACATAAGAGGATACATAAACGTTGGCAGAATGAAAGGAATTATTGACGCTAAAATGTTTACCTTCTGCTTTTTTTCCGATATTTCAGCAGAAATCTTTTTGTTTTTTCTGCTCTGAATAATGTTGATAACAACAGCTATAACAGCCAGTATTAAAAACAACAGAAAATTCAAAGTAAAAAATACATAATATTCTTCGGTTCGCTTTGATTCGTCAAGGGTAAGCACTGACAAGTGAGAATCACGGCTTATACACACAAATTCACAGACTATTGCAGAGGCTATGAGCATACAATTAATTATGCCGTGAATTATTATCATCAGGTCTGCTCTTACAGATTTTGTTTAACTCATTTTTGATCACCTTTCCAATAACAGAAATACAGAAGAAATTGCAGATAAGATCCTTTTATAGAACACCAGATTCGGCAGGATCAATGCAGTTATTGTAACGAGCATATAATTTCTGAATTCCGCATCAGGATATTTAAGCTTTGTTTTCTTATAAAGCCTTGTATTAAGAAATATAAAGGCAGCCGCAAAAATCAACACCATAGCATATGAGAGTGTTATTGTTTCTGTCGCATTACGCATCCAGAATTCACTGCTTGGCAAATACATCCCCATTGACAACAGATTCAGCTCTATGATCAGTGCCAACACCATTCCCATAATGAAATTTTTCAAAGCAGGCTAAAAATACTTTACATACTTTTCCATCTTAGTTTTTCACACCTTCGCTTTATGTCACACTATCTCACCTGACCAAACCTTATCAGATCATATATTACATCTGCAAAAAAGACCAGCAATATGGCAAGGTTAAACAGAACCGTCTGAACAGCCGGGTACAGGTTTAAAATACAGTATACAACACCATAGCTTTTTTTCAGGCTTTGTTCCTTGTATTTTTTATAAAAGCTCTTTGCCGAAAATACATTTATCACACACAACAGTGCAATACCTAAAATAATTGATGCGGTAAAGAATGTAATCGTCCAGCCCTTTGATGACGTCTGATCAATCACATTTGATGAACGCGATATATCAGACAAGGCAGGCGAAAACCATAAAAAAATTATATAAAACGATACTGCGATATTCACAACAGGCAGGGCTATCATATCAAGAACAATGATCCTGCCTTTTGGATTTTTTAACATTCAGTTCATCTCCTTTAAACACAACTAAGGCAATTCGTTTATTTCCTCTTTCATCTTCTGAACTGTCAACAAAAATGAAAGAGGATAAATCAAAAATAAGGAACCTCAACATCTTCAATATGCCATTTTCCATCATCCTGTTTCTTCCATTTTACAACGTAGGTACTTGTACCACCGCTATAATCATCACCGTAATATGTATGATCGTCACGATAGCTCGGACTGTCTGTCACCTTACTCAAGATCTTTGCTGTAAATATTGATGTTGCGGTATCCGCACTGTCAAGAGTTGTTACAGGCTCTGAATGGTATGATATTAATATATCAAGCTTGCTTCTGTCAAGATAATAAACCCTGCTGTCGGGATCATCCGCATCATACGGCTTACTGTTGTCTGTTTTGTCCAGATAGCAGAAATAACGATTATAAAACCTCTCAGGAACAATATCCTTATACTTGCTGTATTCTATATTGCCATAGTTGAGATAGGCTTCCTCAACGATATTATAAAGTGTATTGCTGATTCCCGAGCAAGCTTTTCTGTCGTTTTCATAACCATTCTGAACATTCAGGCATGCTAAAAGCAAGGTGGTGGTTGAAAGCAATAAGCCTGATGAAACCATCAGCGAAATAACTGTTTTCTTTTTCAAATAATCATCCCCTATCATACAATAATCATTTTACAGCTTTCAGCCGGAATATGTTCAGAGATCATTGAAGATCAAACACCGTTCTATCGTCAACATACAGTTCAATATTGTATTTCTTAAGAAACTCCGTCAACTTTGTTATCAGT
>CADACB010000073.1 GCA_902786345.1 uncultured Ruminococcus sp.
AAGCGAGAAAAAGCCTTGCTCAAGCTGATATTGATATCCAGTCGGCAAATGAAATATTAGCAAAACCGTTTGAGCACGCTCAGGAGCTAAAGGATAAAAACGAAAGGCTGACTGAGCTGACGGAGGAGCTGAATGCAGAAGCGGCAAACCGTCTGCAAACCGCCGAAAAACCGCAGAGAACGCATTATTTCGGCAAGGCAATGATTTTATCCAACAAAGCAAAAGAAGCTTCTGCACAGGCTCAGGAGCGTTCTGTAGAGCAGGATAAAAGCAAAAAAGCCGATGTCACATTGTAAGATTTGAGAAAGGATTAATAATAATGGGAAATAACACAAATGGAATTGTAAGACTTCTCGAAAGTCTTTTTCCGAACAATTCAGAACATCATTTGATGACAGCGAAAACGAAGCTCAAGCATATAAGAAAGCTGAACAGCAGTGTACATATCAGTCACGTAAGAATAGGAGCAGCCTTATGAATATAATAGCATTAGTCGGCAGATTAACAGCCGACCCTGAGTTGTTACAAACGGGATCAGGCATTTACTATTCACGGTTTACGATTGCCGTTGACCGTCCTTATGTCAAACAAGGCGAGGACAGACAGGCAGACTTTATCAATGTTGTCGCTTGGAGAAGTTCAGCCGAATTTCTATGCAAGTATTTCATAAAGGGACAACGTATCGGAGTGCAAGGCTCTGTCCGAACAGGCTCTTTCATAGACGAAAACGGTATCAAGCGGTACACCTTTTATGTCCACTCCGACAGACTTGAATTTGTCGAGCGAAAGGACAACAGCGTTTCATCGGCGGCGCAGGACGATGAATCAATTCAAAATGAGGAAGCTTTTCCTTACGAGGAAGATTTGCCGTTCTGACCCTCCTTAAGAATAGTTCTTTGTGCATTTTGCTGCGAACAATGCTTCCGATCACAGCCGATGAACACATCTTGATACAGCATTTTGCACAAACATCCCACTTTTGCCCTTGCTCGGGTAAAAGTGGGATATCATTATTGTTTTTTGAAAAGGACTTGATTTTTTCGGAATTATAGCGTATAATAACAGTGATGAAAGTAATTGGCTTTACCAATTTACTTGTCAAACGGTCTATTCCTTACCGTGCAAAAATGGGAGCTATCAAAGATGGGAGTCCTACCATATAAAATAAATGGAACCGATTAAAGATGGGAGTCCTACCATATAAAATAAATGGAACCGATTAAAGTCGGGAACCCTACCGAGCGAAAAGGATAAAAGGCTGTGTGGACAACGCACAGCCTTTTTTATCGAAAAGGAGATCTGCCATGAGAGAATTGGATTTTTATTTGCTTGATATGAAGTACATAAGAGCTTTAGCTAAAAGTGATGATAACGTCATGTCAGTATCTCCCCAAACAGGCAAACAAACCCGACCGTTTTTAGGCGTTATTATTCTGCTGAACGGTAAAAATTATTGTATACCGCTTACATCACCGAAACAGAAATTTCAAAAATCGTCCGGTGTTGATTTTATTAAGATTTTTGATACGGAAAGTTCGCTTAACAACGGTAGTAATAAACTGATCGGCGTTTTGAATATTAACAACATGATTCCGGTCGCTTCATCAGTCATTCAAAAATATAACATTGTACCTACAGCAAATGATACACCTCAAAAACGCGCGGAAAAGCGATTGAGAGCAAAGCAACTGAATTGGTGTCGAGAACATTCCGACACGATTTATAACAGAGCAAACAAGGTATATAGAATAGTTACTGAAACTCCCGAAAAGAGCAGGAGCCTTGTAAGAAGATGTTGTGATTTCAAAAAGTTAGAGTTGGTTTTAGATAAGTATATTTTAAAATGAGCTTTTCTAAACACTAAAGAAGATATTCCATTCAAATCACGCAGTTACAACCTCGTATTTCAGAGCATAGGAAAAAGCTACCCGATTTTTGTGGGTAGCTTTTTCAATGTCAGTTGTATTAGGATATTAAATCTCTATTTACAAGATATAAAAGTTCATATTTGCATAGTTGATACCATTTATTCAAATGAATATAATATATACAGTACATT
>CADACB010000074.1 GCA_902786345.1 uncultured Ruminococcus sp.
TCGTCTAGAGCAACAACATGTAGTATTACAAGCTTTGCTAATTTACAAGATATTGTAAATATTTTATCAGGAATTGAAAGGAATAGCCATATTTTCTATGGTTTCTTATCCCTGAATTATCCGTGGGATAATACTAATATGATAATCCTGATTACATTTCATTCTCCAA
This sequence comes from uncultured Ruminococcus sp., assembly GCA_902786345.1. GTDB lineage: Bacteria > Bacillota > Clostridia > Oscillospirales > Acutalibacteraceae > UBA1213. Next base: position 170 of record CADACB010000074.1, read on the forward strand.
ATGCCAAATCGCACTTAACTGATTTATGATAATTCTTTGTGGTTTCCGATAAACACGTTTTGTTTCTTTTGAAATCTTTCGTTTAGATAATCTGTAGTATTAACATCAATTGTCTTCGATTATCATTTTCGATTTCATATTCTTATATTCAATCATTTCTTTTGTTATTTCGCTCTGCGGTATTAACGCAAATGGATCTTCAGCTATTACGTCGTTAAAGTATGAATAGAGCCACTGATATTTCATTCGTACCGCCGGATCATCATACTTCAATCCGTTTATGATTATTTCCCTAAATATAGATAACCACTCTAAATACATATCTGGACCATCTATTTCTTGATCTTGTCTTAATATATCTATGAAATAATAACCATCCTTGTCTTTTAATATCAAAGAGTCAAATTCTTGTTTTATTTCTTCATCAGTAGAAGCAAATTTATAGAACTGATCAATTGCAGACTCTGTAAGTATTATTCTTGGGTATATTGCAACCTTTGATTCCAAGTAGTAAGCTTCATTCATCGCTGGACCAAAAACAATATCTCTTTTGTGATGTAAATCTCCAATAGTAATTGCACCACGCAAAAGAATACCAAGCGGCACTAAATCTATTTGTAGATGAATTAGTTCTAATATTAAGAAAAATAGATTATCGTTTTCCGCTGGACAGGAAATTACAGCACTATCTGAAAAAGTGATTACTTCAAACCCATAATCCTGCATATTCATAAACGTTGGACTGTAATTGTTTTCCTTTATTGCATGAATACGCATAAGTGCTTTTAATATAGTCTCTGAGTCTTCCGGCGAGCTTTTTGATGCTTTTACCATATTAGAAAAACCTAATATATCAACAAACACTATCAGCCTATTCGTGTATTTATCTTCCATCTGCTCCTCCATCATGGGAATGACATAACCTGAACTTGAGTAGTAATATATTACCCCGTTAATTCTTATTCTTGTTGTTCTTTCGATTATTCTTAATACCTTTTAAACTCTATCTGTATCATTTGTATCAGATTTGTTATCAATCAACCCCTTTAACGGTTTAACTCCTTTTTCTGATACTATACTATCTAATGCAGCAGGAGAAGTAATATGCATTTCTTCTCTAAAATCATATTTAAGTTCAAGTTCTACCGTTTCTCCGATTATGGGATTTAAAGAACTGAGGTTTATGTCATTAACGCATTGTCTTGCATCTTTTAATCTAGGATTGACATCTATTGTAGAAGGGAATCCAGGGAAGCTAAGCGGCTCGTTTGCTAAATCTTTATCTTGACATAAACAAGGAATGGAAACCTGATAAAAAAGATTATCAAATTCCAAAATCAAGAACGCATATGGACACTTCTTCTCCTTTTTTCTTCTTATAACCCAAGCCTGAACTTGAAGTGGTTTATTGCCCTCGACAAACCTCTCGTTAACATGAGTTGCATATGATGCATTGCTCAAGAAAGCCGGCAAATCGTCTTGATCTGAATTAAGCCAACTAATAGTTTCTTGAAAAGCTGACAATTCTTCTTCAGGAACAATTGACAAAGCCATAAAAACAAATGATTTAAATACCATTAGCGGAATATACTTATTCCTAGGAAGATTAACTATAAATTTCTCATTATCAGTATTAACTATACATTTATCAGGAGCCTCTTGAATCACAACTTCTTTCTCGTTAACATCAATACGAAACTTTCCGTCACCAGTTTTATATGAAGGTATTCCGTTCTTCCCATCTGTATAACATAAAGTTCTATACGGTCCTAAATAATTAGCTAAGTGATTCTCATATATTCTCCCAAACCTTTTGTTACACGAATCACATTCACACTTAAGAAAAACAGATTTATTGCCTATTAACTCGGATAAAGCATGAGCA
>CADACB010000075.1 GCA_902786345.1 uncultured Ruminococcus sp.
CCTTGAGGGCGGCATTATGAACTTCTTTATGGTTTCTGTCGGTGCGTTTATCCTGATGATAAAACCGCCGCAAGTGCTGAAAAACCTTGTGTCAGCGTAGATGAGGTCGAAAACTATGGTAAAGCTTTGTCCGAAATGCAAGAGCAATGATATATCATTCAGTACGGTATTAGAAGAAAATCGTGGTGCAGGCGAAGGCTGTTTTCTGAGCTATATCGTGATGATACTTTTACTGTTCATACCTGTTTTGGGTTGGATATTGCTTTTTGCAATGTTCACTGAAAAGCGAAAGCCTGTCCCTATCAATTACGCTATATGCAGTAAGTGCGGATACAGTTGGAAACTGACAGCAAAAAAGAAGAACAGAAAGCTGATTGCTGTTTCCGTTCTTCTGATAATAATTGTTGCTTTGGCTGTTCAGTTTTACTTTATGGGAAAGTATCAGGGGTGGTTTTAACAAAAAAGGACTACCGTTTGACAGTCCTGAAAGACGTAGGTACTAAGAAAAATCAGAATTTAAATTACGCTCTAACAAGTGCATACATTTTCATATCAATGATACTGCCACATTTCACAGCATTACTCTTTAATATTCCTTCGCATTCAAATCCTGCCTTTTCCAACGCTCTGCATGAAGCTGTATTATGTGCAAATGGTTCAGCAAAAATACGAATAATATCCGTATTCTCAAATACATATTGACAGACCTGTTTGATTGCATTTGTCATATATCCATTTCCCCAGTAGGGTTCTCCTATGTAATAACCCATTTCAGCAGTTCTACTATGAATATTATCCTGTCGAAATACACCAATGCTTCCAATCACCTTATCATCAAGTGTTATCGCAAATGCGAATGTACTGTTTTTGTCCGACGATAACATCGTTCGGATAAAATCCTCTGCCTCCTGTTCTGTGTATGGATAAGGCAGTCCATCCCTAAGATTATTCATTATTTTAAGATTATTTAAATTGAATGCGAGATCGGATTTATCTTCGATTCTCCATTTCCTTATAGACAGATTCATGCTTTTCCTCCACAAATTCCGATTTATCGCATTAACGATAGTTTGATTATAACATAGAGGAACATAAAAAACAATATCTTTTCAAAAATATCCGGGACTTCAAGTTCCACAAGGAGTTGATAAAAAATGATAAAAGTTGAGCTGACAAAGAATGTCTTTAATCAGCATGGCGGCGGTCTGTTCGGTCTGAAACCGATACAGATCGTTTTTGCTGTTATCGCTATGGCTGTCGGCGGTGTGACGGTGCTGTGGCTTATGCAGTACGGTGGTGCGTCCGGGTGGGAAAAACCTTTTTTCTTTCCTGCTGACTTCACTGAAACCGGACACAAGATACTATTGTCGGGAGGAGGAAGAATTTGACAATGCTATTTTGGAAGAAAAATAAGATAAACAAAAAGTTTCTCGGTGCAAAAACAGTCAGTATCCCGAACACTGCACAGAAAACAATACCTTTTCAGGAGGCTTATGAAAACGGGCTGTTCCTGAACTATGACGGCAGCTACAGCCTGATATTCAGCTTTGAGAATATCGACTATTCGCTGTACCGTGACGAAGAAAAGCAGGAGATCTACAAGAAATATACTCAGCTCATCAATACGATACCTACAGATATTCATTTTCAGGAATTTCTGATGAATACCGATATTGATACGGGAACGCTGACTGAAACTCTGCTTTCGGCTTCTTACGATTATCCTGAAATATCGGACGATTACAACAATATAATGAACGGTGTTATTTCGGGCAGTACATCATCGGAAGCAAAGAAAATAATGCTGATGGCAATGTCATATAAGCCGAAGGGAAATATCGACAATGCAAATGTGCTGTTCAAGTATTATCAGGACTTACAGCAGTTGTTTCAGAGTCTCGGCTCAACAACACATCAGCTTCCTCCCGAACAGGTCTATGAGGTGCTGTATAAATTCTATCATCAGTTTTCGGGTGTGCAGTTTATGCTCCCGAAAAACGCTTACGGAAACAGAATAAAGAACTATGTAACGCCTGCATATTTCCGCTTCAACAAGCAGGATATTGAGATAGGAGATCAGCTTACAAGAGTGCTGTTTATCAAAGAGTATTCGACTTATGTTGACGACGAAATGATAAACGATCTGACCGACAACAGCGAAAAAATAACGGTCAGCAAGCATATCAGCAGAATAAGCAAGGCGGAAGGAATGGAAATGCTCCGCAAGAAGATTTTTGCTCTGGAGCTGACTATTCAGAAGCGTATGGAGCAGAACCATAAAAACGGCGGCGACTACATTCCCTTCCGTCTTTCAGATGAAAGAAAAACTCTCAACGATTTGCAGGAAAGGCTCGGCGGCTCTGATTGTGAGCTGTTTGAGGTCACGATAATGATAGCCGTTTCCGCAAAGACCAAAGAGGAACTTGAAGACCTGACAATGCACATCAGACAGACTATCGGTGCAAAACATCAGTTGCAGATAGAAACTCTCGGCGGTCAGCAGGCAAAGGCTCTGAGGGCTGTTCTGCCCTTTGCACAGCTACCGTTCAACAAAAGAAGCGACAATAAAATATCTTTCTCAATGCTGTCCGATGCGGCAGGGGTACTTATTCCTTTCAGTCATATCGAACACTTTGTAAAAAGCGGTATCTATTACGGCAAAAACCTTGTTACAAACAATGTTGCAACATCAGGTGCAGGAAAGTCTATGTTTTCAAAGGCTGAAATGTTTGATGTTCTGCTGAAATTCCCGAACGATGAAGTTATCGTCATTGATCCTGAGCGTGAGTATGAACCATTGGTCAAGGAGTTTGACGGCACTATCTTAAAGATTGCACCCAACTCGCCTACAAAGCTTAATGTCTTTGATATTGATCTGAACTCAGGAGAAGAAGGTCAGTCGGCTATTGCTACCAAAGCAGAATTCATTATGACTATCTGCGAAACGGCAAAAGGCTCTGAGCTGACAAGCAACGAAAGAACGCTGATCGACCGTTGTGTAAAAGAAACATACCGTGACTTTATCACCTCTCACGGC